>JACQDN010000012.1 GCA_016201105.1 Pseudomonadota bacterium | reverse complement strand
TGCCACACGGCATTGCTGGCCGCCAGCGACGCGGTCTGATGCGCGTTGGTGTAGGTATAGGTGAAGGTGTTGTCGTCGGCGGTGCCGGAGAGATTGTGCGTGAGCGTGAGCGGATCGCCGGCATTGGAATACGTCAGATCCACCGTCGCCGCCCCTCCGCCCATGTCGGAGATGTTGGTCAGCCGCGACAGCGGGTTGTAGCTGAAGGTGGCCAGCGTGGTGGAGCCGGAGTCGGTGGCCCAGCTCATGCGTCCCAGCGTGTCGTAGGAGTAGTTGACGTAATAGGCGTCGGGCCAGGTGAGCCGCGTGCGATTGCCGGCGACGTCGTATTGATAGGAGATCGTCTTGGCGCCCGAGAGGCCGGGGATGGTGGTGGCGACGGATGTCACCCGCATCGCGGTGTCGAACGAATACGCCAGCTGATTGCCGGGCGTGTCGCTCAAGTTCGTGATGCGGCCCGCCAGATCGTAGGTCCAGGTGGTGGTGATGTTGGAGGGAGAAGCCGGCATCAGCTTGGTCGCGAGGCGATCGAGAGCGTCATAGGTGAATGTCAGCGTCTGGCCCGAGCGGTTGAGCTTGGTCAGCACATCGCCGTCGGCGTCATAGGAGAGCTGCTCGGTGGTCGCATCCGGGAACGTCGTCGTCAGCAGCCGGTCGAACCCGTCATAGGCAAAAGCGGTGATGTGGGTGGAGCCGTCGGCATCGTACACGCTCGCCTGCTTGCCGTTGGGCGTATAGGTATACGTCGCATAGGCTTCCTGCAGGGTGCTGGTCCAGGCGCGGTATTCCACCAAGGTCTCGCCGGCGGCGTCGTAAGTGAAGTGCGATTTGCGGCCGATGGGATCGGTGATGACATCGGGACGGTCCACCGCGTCATAGGCCGTCGAGACGACGCGATTGTCGGCGTCCGTCGCGGTGGCGACCTTCGAGGTCGGCGTGTAGGTGGCCTGTTTGGTCGTCAGCCAGGTGGTGACGCTCGTCCCCGAGAACACGGTGCCGGCTTCTTCTTTCGTCACGCGCCCGAGAATGTCGTAGGTCGTGCGCGAGGCGGCGTTCAGCGTGGCCGCGATGCTGCCGTCGTGATGCAGCGTCTGGGTGGGACGCCGGTCGGCGTCGTAGGCTGTCTCGCCGACATTGCCGCGCGGATCGGTGGCGGTGATCGCATCGCCCAGCGCGTTGTAGGTGAAGCTGGTGGTACTGGCGACATGCGGCGACGCGCCCGGATCGAGCACGGTGGAAAGCAGATCGCCGGTGACGGCGTCGTACGTGTTCGACGTGACCAGCCCGGTGGGATCGGTGGCGGTGAGCAGTTTGCCGACTGAGTTATATGTAAAGGAATAGACCGGCGTTCCTTGCGTCACCGTCGGGCGCGTGGCCGTGGCCATCAGCGAAGTGCCGTTGCCGGAGGCGTTGTAGGTAAAGGTGGTGGTGAGCCCCCGCGCATTGGTAATCGTCAGCGGCTTGTTCCAAGTCGAATCCCAGGTAGCGCTGATCGAGAGAACGTGGCTCGAGCCCGCGTTCGGATTGCACGACGAAGTCTTGTCGATCTTCTTGTAACTGACGGTGTTGTTGCGGTCGTCGTAGCCGAACAGCTCGCAATCGCCTTCGGGATAGGTGTAGTTCAGCACTCTTCCGCGCGCGTCCCATGACGCCAAGGTGATGTGGCCCAGCTCGTCGGTGTACTTGGCCGGCCTCCCCTTGGTGTCGTAGGTCACGGCGTAGGCGTTGCCGAGCGGATCGTCGCGCTCTCCGCGCGTGCCGTCGGCGATGTAGAAGGAATAGGGATTGCGCCCGCCCTGCTGGATGGCGACGGCGTCCTTGACCTGCTTCACCCGGTTCAGCCCGTCATAGTCGTAATCGACATTGGCGGCGAGCGCATTGTCGGCGGTGAAGATCTTGTCGAGCAGAAAGCTCGGTTCTTGGCGCTGGGTTGTCGTCGCGGAATAGACAAGTGGGAGGTAGGTAAAGCTCGTCACCGCACCGATGGGATCGGTGATGGACGCAAGATTCTCGTCGGAATAGGCGAAGGCGATGGTGCGGGCATCCGCCCCAGTCAACCCGTTGGAGATGCTGGCGATGGTGTCGTAGCCGGCGGTATAATTGAACTGAACCTTTCGGCCGAGAGTGTTGGTGATGGTGGAGATTCGATCGATATAGCCGCCATCCGGGAGCGCGAAGGCGTCCGTGGAGTTGTAAGCGAGGCTGACGGTGATGCCTTGCGGGAAGGTCCAGTTGGTGAGGCGAAAGCCCTTGATGCGGCCGCAGTTCTCGCCGTTATCGTTGGTGACATAGTTGTTGTACCAGTAACCGAAGTTCTGGGTGTCGCCCTGTGCGCCGGTGATCGCAAACGACATGCCCGAAGTATCCCAGCCGCGCGTGAGCTGGTAGACCTTGTTGCAGAGCGGCCCGGCCGAGGCTTCGTAAGGCACGCGGCTTCCCGTGACGGTCACCGTCGAGATCGGACCTGCGCCCGGCGTGATCCATGTGCCGGTGGCAGTCTTGAGGAACTGTCTTGCGCTACCGCCGATGTTCACCGAGATGACGTTGCCGCTCATCTGCTTGGCCCACCACGATTGGGTGAGGGCCGCGGCGACATCGCGCTGGGTGCTCGGCGAACTCTTGTAGATGTCCTGCGCGGCGAGGAAGGCGACGATGGAGCCGGCGGCGGCGCGCACGTCGCTCTTGCCCATGTTCTCCAGCCCCGAACTCGACATGGTCAGATCGTTGTGCCAGTTCGTCGTCCAGCCCGGCCGCGGCGCGGTCAAGGTCGGCGGGCCGAGACTCCAATCGGTGGGCGTCGCGGGATGCCAGGAGAGCGACCCGCTCAAGGAATAGGGAAAGTCTCCATTGCCCGACTTGATGGTGGCAGGCGCCGCGGTTGAGAGCGAGCCGTTGGCAAGATTGACACCCAGTGCGTTCGATCGATCCACAAAGCGCGACTTCAGGATGTCGGCGGCCTGGGCCGGATCGTAGGCGGTCTTCTGGTCGGACTGATTGCTGCCACCGCCGCCCTTGGCGATGAGGTTGCCCACCACGACGTTGTAGGCGGTGATGAGATGGGCGATCTCGACGGGATCGCCGTTGGCGTCGTATTTGGTGGCGATCAGCGCGGCGCCGCGCTGCTTGGCGGGATAGACGGTGTAATCCTCAGTATTGCCGTTCTTGATGTAATAGCCGCCGCGCTGGCCGGGGCCGAGGAAAGTTTCCTGCGAAGCGGTGATGGTGAAGCCGGCATTGGCGTACGCCGTCACCGCATTGGCGAGCGCTGCCCGGCGCGCGTCCATTTCCGTCTGGCCGAGTTGAACGCCGGTGGTGGAACTCCAGTTCGTGGCCAGCACGCCGGTGGTGGAGTTGTCCGCCAGCACGACGCTCGACGCCGACGAGCTGTTCGACGAGGTGAACGAGAGGAACTTGCGCGGGCCCGCATTGGTGGGATCTTCGCTTCCGGGCGGACGGTTGCCCCAGTCGAAGTGGGTGGCGGTGGACGAGGTGTCCGGCACATCGGACAATTGTCCGGCAACACTTCCCTCCAGCGTCGCCGAAGAGGCGGCGATGGACTGCACCGCCGCGCGGCGGGTGGCGCTGTCGGCGGTCTTGCTCGTCAGGCTGAAGGCGGAATCGATGTCGAAGCGGTCGAAGGCATCGCCGATCGTCCAGTCCGGTGGATTGAAGCCGTTGGACTCCACCGCCATGTATTGATCGCCGTAGACAAGACCTATGGCGTGATGCAGTTGCGGGACGGCATTGGCAACGGCCGCCTGCAGCTTCATCGCGCGCGAAATCTGTTCCAGCCAGTTGCCTGCCGATTTCTGGCGCATGAAGTCGCCGGCCGTGCCCTGGTAGTTGACGGTGCAGGACTCGTTGTCGCCCGTGTTCCAGTGACAATATTTGCCGGTCGTGCCGTGCACGGCCGTGTCGGAGGCGCGTTCCTCCGACCATTTGGCGAGCAAGCCGCTGGTCTCGCCGAAACCGGTGACGATGGTGAGCCCGGTAATCAGCACCACGGGCTTGTCCATGGTCGCATCCATATAGTCGCCGTTGGTGTTGGACGAACCGTCCGCGGCGGACGCGTAGGGATGATTGACGGTGAGGATCACATGCGTGGGCGCCTGGTACAGCGTACCCTGGAAGCCCGTGGGCGAAGCGTTCACATAGGTCGCCAGCGCCACATCGTCGAGACCGAGATAGAACGTGGCGTCCGCCGTGTTGACGGTGCTGCTGCCGAAGGCGGTATCGATGGTGAGACGACGCCCATAGATCTCGTCGACATAGAGGCTGACGTCCCACATGACGGTATCGCTATGCGTCGTGAGATCGCTGTAGTGCCACGTCATCGGTTTTACTTCGAGCGTGGTACGGTACTGGTTGGGGACGCCGCCCGACCAGCTGTGCTGCAGCGTCGAAGTGTAGGGCAGCGTGGTCTGTCTCAAGCCGCCGCTCGGCGAGGTGTAGGAATTGATCACCCCGCCGCCAATGATGTCCTCCATCTCCGCGCCGTTGAGATTGTTGGAACTCATGTAGCTCAAGAGATTGTTGGCGTAGGTCGAAAGCTGGCTGTTCAAAGACTCGGTGTTGAGGTTGTGCACATAAGGCACGCTCGAGACCGTGCCGGTGTCCATGCCGGAGCTGGCTTGCGACAGCGGCGTGCCGGTGGTCAGACCGGTGGCGGTCGAAAGATCGATCCCCGTCTTCCAGGTATGCGGCTTGTAGGAGGGATCGAACACATAGGTGCCGCCGCCGATGGTCACCTGCACCCAGACATGGGCAAGCTGCACCGATGAGATCGCCGTGCCGCTGCCGTAGGCGCAGTTGGCCGTGGTCGAACCGTTGACGGCGGCGGGAATGGCGCCGCTCGACAGCAGCTGGCACGCCGCCGTCGCATCGGAGATCCCCGTCCAGTCGGTGAACTGCTGGCCTGTCAGTGTGATCGTTCCGGCCTGATAGTTGGCGACGTAGCCCGCCTGCCGCAAAAGCTCGACCATTAGCATCGCCTGGTCGAACGGCGTGCCGGACTTGTCGATCTCCGCCCCCAGCGCGCCCTTCTGCAAGCCGTAGATAAAGACGGTCTCGATGCTGTTGCGGACATACTCGTAGATGAGGTCGGGATTGTTCTTCAGCGCCCGG
>JACQDN010000017.1 GCA_016201105.1 Pseudomonadota bacterium | reverse complement strand
TCCCCGTATTTTTGCGTCGTTGCCCGTATGCGTGAAGGCGATGTCGGTTTGGGAAAGGTTCGGCTGCCGATCGTTCGCTCAGCCGCGGCGGCTTCGCGTATCAAACATCAGATCGGAAATATGTATCGTGTCACCAGAAAGTTTTGTCACCAGAAAGTTTGAATTAAAATAAGGGGACCCGATGCATATTTCCCGCACTCAAATCAGTATTTCGCTATGCGCGTTTTTGCTCGACCGATTTCGTCACGACGAACCACCAATGAAGTGGACGGAAATATGTATCGTGTCCCCGTATTTCTCACAACAAAGGACAAACAACGCATCATTCAGCCCATCGACGATCTCGTTGCAACTTGACGAGTAACTCTTCCCAGTCGGGGAATTCTTCCTGCATTTCTACCATCGTCAACTCGTATGCTCTTTTTGTTGCTTTATAGAACAAATTGAACCCATCTGAACTTTCATCAATTAGCGAGATGAAAGACGCGGCTTCATCGTCATAGGGCCGATAAATCCTTTCAACGAGCGAGGGATCGCACTCCAGCAATTGCTGTCGCGTCCGCTCCGCGATTCGGTCCAACCCAAAGGTACTGGTTGAGACAGCTACCCCTCGGGAAATCAGTATTCCTCCTGCCATATCTCACCTAAAGATCAATATTCTCTGTTGAGCGGTAGACGGTAGCGGCAATAGAGGGACACGATACATATTTCCGCAAGCTCAAAACAACCCAACGTCATTATCATTGCGCTGAACAGGTTTTCGTCCCGGCGCGCGGCGCGCGATCTTGCGGCCGAGCACGCGCTCCAGTCCTTCGACGAATTCCTTCGTGCCGAGCGGGCGTCCCGTACCTTCCGCGTTTCGTATCGCGGTGAAGGAATCTTCGTCAGCATTTTGCGGCGCCAGAAACGCCGCGAAGTCGCGGACCCGATCGAGCACCGGCCTGACGCTCACCAACCCGTCGTCCTTGCCCGCAAGATGGGCGCGTACGCTCGACCATGGCCAATCCTCGGCGCGCGCCACCAATCGCGCCCGCACCGGATTGAGGCTGACATAGCGCGCGGCGGCCACGAAATGCATCTCGTCCATCGCCACCGACGCGAAGCGGCTCTGAAACAGATGGCCGTTCCAGCGGCCGCGCGCATTGATGAAGTTGGTGTAGCGCCGGTGCGCCTCGCCGAGCGCGCGTCCGAGGCCCAGCTCGTCCTGCGGCACCAGGATGAGGTGCACGTGATTGGGCATCAGGCAGTAGGCCCACACCGCAACGCGCGCCTTGCGTGTTTGTGCGGCCAGCAGATCGCAGTAGACGTCCTGATCGCCGTCTTCAAAGAAGATCGCCTCACGGCGGTTGCCGCGCTGGGTGATGTGATGGGGCACGCCGGGAGCGACGACGCGGGCGAGACGAGGCATGTCCGATTGTTGTCTCGCGCCGTGATTGAGCAAAGGCCGATGAGTGCGGCGTGGCAGAGCAAATTGTCGAGTTGTGTCGCCAACGCCCTGCGCCGCGACCAATCGGGAAATATGTATCGTGTCCCCCGAAAAACCGAAAGAAAAAATGGTGCCTAGGGGCGGAATCGAACCACCGACACGCGGATTTTCAGTCCGCTGCTCTACCCCTGAGCTACCTAGGCATCTCACTGGAATCCGGAAAAATTCAGGCCCCGAACGCCGCAAGGGAGGGGCTTTTTAGAAGAGCCGTCCGGGGCTGTCCAGCGCGAGGTTTGGGGGAGGTTAGCGCCGGAAAGACCCCAAGAAGTGGGCGCATATCGCGATTTCGAGCCAAGGGAGAATGGCGCAAGGTCTTCCTGATCCTCCCCGAAAAATCCTTCGGATTTTTCAACCCTCCCAAGGGTCGCGCAGGATTGTTCTGATCCTCCCCGAAGCCCTTCGCGCTTCGACCCTCCCAAGGGAGGGTAGGTTATCTCTCGTCCTCATCCTCTCCGGCTTCGGCGTCGCTCACGCGGTCCTCGGCGGGGATGGCGTAGCCGCCCTTCAGCCAGCGGAAGAGGTCCACATCGGCGCAGCGTTTGGAGCAGAAGGGCTTGAACTTCGCGTCCTGCGGCTTGCCGCAGACGGCGCATTTGCGCGTTTCAGGGCTGCGTTCCGACATCGAAGCCTTCTCGGGCGAATTCCTCACGCGCTTCGAAGACAACGCGCGAAGCGCCGCGGCGGGCGAGCGCGGAGCGCACTTCGCCGTCATGGGCGGACAGCCAGCCGATCACGTCCGGCGCGGCGCGCACGGCGATGGCTTTTCCGGGTGCGGCGGCAGCCTGGCGCTCCACGCGGCGGATGACTTCCAGCGCCACCGAATCTTTCGTGCGCTTGCGACCATGGCCGTCGCAAGGGCGGCAGCTTTCCGTCATCAGCTTCACCAGCGGATCGCGCAGCCGCTTGCGAGTGATTTCGACAAGACCGAATTCCGACATCGGCGAGATCTGCGTCGGCGTGCGGTCGCGCAGCAGGCTCGCGTGCAGCATGTCGAGAATCTTCTGGATGTTCTCCGGCTGCTCCAGATGGATGAAATCGATGACGATCAAGCCGCCGATGCCGCGCAAGCGCAATTGACGGCCGATTTCCTCGGCGGCCTCGAGGTTCACCTTGAGGCTGGTTTCTTCAAGACCGGTGGACGCGGTGAAGCTTCCCGAATTCACGTCGATCGCGGTGAGCGCCTCGGTGCCTTCCATGGTGATCCATCCGCCGGACGGGAGCGGCACGCGCGGCCGGATCAAGCGATCGATCTCGTCTTCCAGATCGTACATGTCGAACAGCATGCCGGGGCCGGCAAACAGCTCGATCTTGTTTTCGCCGTCGGGCATGGCGCGGCGGCAATAGGCGCGCGCGGCGTCCGCCGCCTCGCGATCGTCAATGATGACGCGGCTGGTCTCGCTATCCACTTCGTCGCGCATGGTGCGCTCGACGGGATCGAGATCGTGATAGAGCGTCGCGGGCGCCGAAGAACTCTGGCGCTTGGTCATCACCGGCCGCCAGGCCTCTGCGAGGCGCTCGGCATCTTCCTTCAAATCCGCGAGCGTGGCGGTGGCGCTGGAACTGCGCAGGATGTAACCGGCGCCGGGCACCAGCTTGCCGTTGGATTCCGCGACCATCTGCTCGCCCATGGCGATCAGGCGGGCGCGTTCGCTTTCATCTTCGATGCGGCGGGAGAGCGCGATGCCGGGCTGATTGGGCACCAGCACGAGCAAGCGGCCGGGAACCGTCACATTGGCGGAAAGCCGCGCGCCTTTCTCTCCGATCGGGTCCTTGACCACCTGCACCAGGATTTCTTCGCCTTCGTGCACGCAATCGCCGATCTTGGGCGCGCGCTCATCGTCAAAACCGGGAAGATCGGCAAGGCAGCGCGCCTCGCGCGCGCCCAGAAACCCGGCGCGATCCAATCCAACATCGACGAAGGCGGCCTGCATGCCGGGCAACACGCGCTGGACGCGGCCGAGGAGAATGTTGCCGATGAGACTGTGGCCGCTGCGGCTTTCCTTGTTGTTGAGGGCGTTGCTTGCGGCGCCGCGCTTGCGCGGCTCGCCGTCGTCCAGACCGATGGTGCGCTCCAGGAAGAGCTCCTGCAGACGGCCGTTTTCCACGATGGCGACGCGGATTTCCCCCGCCCCGGCATTGATCAGGACTTCTTTGTTCATCGCTCGCTTAAGATCGAATAACAGCAGAAACAGAATATCACGAAATACTAAATCCACACCCCCTAAGAAGTGAGATCGTTTCCAGCAGCGGAAGTCCCACCACATTCGAATAAGAGCCGTTTAGGAATCGCACGAAAGTTTCCGCCCTGCCTTGAATCGCATAGCCGCCTGCTTTGCCGATCCCCTCGCCGCATCGCACATAGGACTCGATCTGATCATTTGTCAGTCGCGCGAAAGCGACGTGAGTCTCCACCAGTCGGCTCTTCACATGTGAGTCGGGCATCGCAACCGCGACGGCCGTCAAGACCCGATGCCGGCGTCCCGACAACAGTGCGAGACATTGGCGCACATCGTCATCAGTTTCAGCTTTGGGAAGAATGCGTCGTCCGCAGGCCACGACCGTATCGGCCGCGAGAATGAGCGACGGTTTGCCTTTCCACGCGTGCAAAACCGCCAGCGCCTTCTCACGCGCGAGCCTCAAAGCATGAATGCGCGGCAGTTCATTCTTCGTTGGCATTTCGCTGATGGCGGCTGGCGCGATCGCGTCCGGCACGATTCCCGCTTGTGCCAGCAAAGCCTTGCGCCTCGGACTCTCGCTCGCGAGAACGAGACCGAGCGATGAGTTACTTGAAGCGATAGGTGATGCGCCCCTTGGTGAGGTCATAGGGGGTCATTTCGATCATGACTTTGTCGCCCGTCAGCACGCGGATGCGGTTTTTGCGCATTTTGCCCGCGGTGTGGGCAATGATTTCGTGGCCGTTCTGCAGTTTCACCCTGAAGGTCGCGTTGGGCAAAAGCTCGCTGACGATGCCTTCGAATTCCAATAGTTCTTCTTTCGCCATTATTCCTCTGGTCGGTATTGCGAGATGGCCGGGGAGATTGCACCGAACGGGCCGAAAAGCAAGGGAAAGCAAGCAAAATAGGGGCTTGTCCATGCTCTTCTGGGGCGAAACGCGAGGGCTTCGGGGAGGACCTGGCGAACCCCATCGGCGGGGCGGATCGGGGAAGCCAAAAAGCAAATGGTTCACGCGGAGGCTTCGCTCGCTGTCGCGAGCGAAGCTACGCGGAGACGCAGGCGCGGCTTCGCTGCGCTCGCGGCAGAAACGAGTTTCCAGCGCTCAATAGTTTGCTCCGCCAAATCATTTTGTTGGCGCGCTTGCGCGCCGATAACACCGATTCTTCCTCTCCGCGCGCGTGCGAAGCTCGCCTGCGTCTTCGCGCAACCTCGCTCGCGGCAGCGAGTGAGGTCTCCGCGCGAATCATTACTTTTTGTTGGCTAATCGTTCGCTCTATCCACCGCAAAACGGACCCGAATCCTGCGCATCAGCTCATCGCGGACAAGGCGGTAGGCGTCCAGGCGCTGCTCGCGGGAGCCCTCCACGATGGTGGGATCGAAGGTGCGCCAATATTCGACCTCGGCGGCCTGTGTGCGGGTCAGCTCCATGGCCGTGTGATGGGCTTCGGGAGACAGGGTGACAATGATGTCGAAGGAGGTATCTTCCAGGTCTTCAAAGCGCTTGGGCTTGTGTTTGCCGATTTCGACGCCGATCTCGTCCAGGACTTCCACAATCAAGGGATCGAGTTCGAGGTCAATCTTGCTCGGGCGCGCGCCGACCGAATCCACAAAGACGAACTTGCCGTAAAGCTGGCGCATGATGGCGGCGGCCATGGGGCTGCGCACTGCATTCAATGTGCAGGCAAACAGGATGGCGCCCGGAAGCTCTTCGCCGTTCGGCCCCCGCACGGCTTAGCCTTTGAGATGCAGCACGCAAATGAGCGTGAAGAGCCTGCGCGCGGTATCGAAATCGACTTCGATCTTGCCTTTGAGGCGCTCTTGGAGAAGGGCGGAGCCTTCGTCGTGCAGGCCGCGCCGGCCCATGTCCAGCGTTTCGATCCGCGAAGGCGGCGCGGTGCGGATGGCGGCGAAGTAGCTGTCGCAAACCAGGGAATAATCCTTCACCACGCGGCGAAGCGGCGTGAGCGACAGCATCACGCGCCCATGTCCGGCACCGTCGTCGAGGTGGATATCGAAGACGAGACGATTTTCTTCGATGGAAAGAACGAGCCGATAGGGGCCGCCAGGCGAACCGACGGGCTCAAAGCTGTTGGCTTCGAGCAAATCGTAGATCGCGATCTCGCGTTCCTGTTCGATTTCGCGGGTGCGCCGCGCCACCGTGTGTTCGTCAAGATCGATGGCGACCAGGCGAAAAGAAGACGGTTCACCCATCTCCTAGTTCTCCGGCTTGCGATTGAGGCGCGCGGCGATGGAACGCGCATGCGCCTCCAGTCCCTCGGATTCGGCAAGCGCGATCGCGTCGGGACCGAGTTTCGCGAGCGTCTCGGGCTTGCAGGAAAGAAGCGTCGTGCGCTTCTGGAAGTCCAGCACCGACAATCCCGACGAGAACCGCGCCGTGCGCGCCGTCGGCAGCACGTGGTTTGGCCCGGCAATGTAGTCGCCCATCGCCTCGGGCGTGTGGCGGCCGAGAAAAATCGCACCGGCATGGCGCACACGCTTCAGCAAACTTTCAGGATCGCCGGTCGCGATTTCCAGATGTTCCGGCGCGATGCGGTCGATGAGCGGCGCGGCTTCATCGAGCCTCGCCACGACAATGATCGCACCATTGTTGCGCCAGCTCGCGCCCGCGATGTCCTTGCGCGGCAAGCTCGCGAGCGAGCGATCCACGGCCTCAGAAACCTCGTCGGCGAAGTTCGCATCGTCGGTGATGAGAATGCTTTGCGAGGACGGATCGTGCTCGGCCTGGCTCAAGAGATCGGCCGCAATCCAATCGGGATTGGATTGTCCGTCGGAAACAACCAGGATTTCGGAAGGTCCGGCTACGGAATCGATGCCAACTTTTCCGAACACTTCGCGCTTGGCGGCCGCCACAAAGGCATTGCCGGGGCCCACGATTTTGTCCACCGGCGCGATGCTCGCGGTGCCGTAAGCCAGGGCCGCCACGGCCTGCGCCCCACCCACGCGATAGATTTCCGTGACGCCTGCCCGTTTGGCGGCCGCCAGCACCAGCGGGTTGATCTTGCCGCCGCTGGCGGGCGTGACCATCGCCAGACGCGCCACACCGGCGACGCGCGCTGGAATGGCGTTCATCAACACGGAGCTGGGATAGCTGGCGGTGCCGCCGGGAACGTAGAGACCCACGCTGTCGAGCGCCGTCCAGCGCCAGCCCAACGTCGCGCCGGTGTCGTCGGTGAAACTGTCGTCCTTGGGCAATTGCCGGCGGTGATAGGTCTCGATGCGTTTGGCCGCAACGTCGAGGGCGTCGAGTGTTTTGCGATCGCAGGCCCGTTCGGCCGCGGCGATCTCGTCTTCCTTCACCCGCACCGTCGACGCCGTCAGCTTGATCCGATCGAAGCGTTCGGTGAATTCGAACAAAGCTGCGTCGCCCCGCGCGCGCACGTCCGCGATGATCGCGCGCACGGCGTCGGCGACATCGTCTTCGGTTTCGCGCTTTGCGGATATCAGCGCCGAAAAGGCGCTTGCGAAATCCGGCGCGCTCGCATTAAGCCGCCGCGCCATGTCACGACTCGTCGAGGCTATGGGCGGGACGGCCGCGCGCGGCCCATTCGCCGGAGAGATCGGAGGTTTCCGCATCGATATATTCGACGTCGAGGCGGATCGTGCCGCCGCCGGAAAAAATAAGATCGACGAAGCCGCCGGGATCTTCGGCCGCCCTCGCGGTAAACTTGATGGCGAGCAGCGACACCACCGCGTTGGGGTCTTCGCGGCGCAAATTGCTCGCCCTCACGCTTTTGACGCCGTCGAAATGCAGACCGCAGCGCACGCGCAATGCCGCGCCTTTGCCGCGCCTCGGCGACGCCGTCTCCCATTTGAAACGGTTGAACAGAGCGGCGAAGCGGTGGGACTTGGGAAGCCACACCAAATCCTTCACGCGCGCCACCGCATCCTGCAGGCGCGCGGAAACGATTGCGAGGTCTTCGGCATCTTCGGCCGCCAGCGTCTCACGCATCATGAGGCGAGCCGTTCGATCTCCGCCCCGACACCCGAAAGTTTCTCCTCGAGACGCTCGAAGCCGCGGTCGAGATGATAGACGCGGTTGACGATCGTCTCGCCTTCCGCGACGAGGCCCGCCAGCACGAGGCTCACGCTCGCGCGCAGATCCGTGGCCATCACGGGCGCACCTTTGAGCTTCTCGACACCCGTCACCGTGGCGAGATCGCCATGGACCTGGATGTCCGCACCCATGCGCGCGAGCTCCGGCACATGCATGAAGCGGTTTTCGAAGACGGTTTCCTTGATGCGGGAGGTACCGTTCGCAATGGTCATCAGCGCCATATACTGCGCCTGGAGATCGGTCGGAAAAACCGGGAATACGCCGGTCGTCACGTCCATGGCGTTGGGACGGATGCCGTTGCGGTAGACCATGACGCCGCGGTTGGTCTCCTTCACTTCGGTGCCGATCTTTTCCAGGAGGCCGATCAGCGCCTGGTTCGAACTGGTGAGCGCGCCCACAAGTTCCACCTCGCCACCGGCGATGGCGGTCGCGATCATGTAGGTGCCGGTCTCGATGCGGTCGGGCATGACCGAATACATGACGCCGGAGAGACGTTCCACGCCGTCGATCACGATCTGCGACGTGCCGAGACCCGAAATCATCGCGCCCATGGCGATGAGGAAGTTGCCGAGGTCCTGCGTTTCCGGCTCGCGCGCGGCGTTCTTGAGAACTGTGCGGCCTTTCGCGAGCACCGCGGCCGTCATCAGATTCTCGGTGGCGCCGACGGAAGCGAAGGGAAATTCGATCGTCGTTCCCTTGAGCCCGGTCTTGGCGCTCGCCACGACATAGCCGTCGACAAGCTCGATGGCGGCGCCCATCGCCTCCAGACCCTTGAGATGGAAATCGACCGGCCGCGCGCCGATGGCGCAACCGCCGGGCAGAGAAACCCTCGCCTCGCCGTGGCGCGCAATTAGCGGGCCAAGAACCTGAAAGCTCGCGCGCATCTTGCGCACGATGTCGTAAGGCGCGAAGGCGGATTCGACGTTGGCGGCGTGCAGACGCATGGTGTCGCTCTGCCCCAATGCCGCCCCGCGACGCACATTCATGTTCACGCCGAACTGCATGAGCAGATCGCTCATGGCCGCGATGTCGGCCAGCCGCGGCATGTTCCTCAGCGTGACGGGTTCATCCGTCAGAAGCGACGCCGCCATCAGCTTCAGCGCGGAGTTCTTCGCACCGCTGATCGCGATTTCGCCCTTCAGACGGGCGCCGCCTTTGACACGAATTCGGTCCATTACCCCTCACAGGCCGCCGGAAGCGGCCATTATCGCTTTCTTGTAACGCCTGCGAAGTGGATTCAACAGCGGCGCGACGAAGTTAAGTTAGCTCTTCTTCGGGGCTGGATTGCGGCCGCAAGACGACCGCTCTTCGGCGGCGAGATCTATCTCCGGTGGAGATTTGGCGGACACCTTTGCGAGCGCCTGTTTTTCGGAAGATCTGGCGCGCGCCTTGCGCCGCTTCAGGTTTTCGCGCAGCGCCGCCGCCAAGCGCTCTTGCCGAGCTGTCGAACGGTCCTTCATCGCGTCTTCCGGCCGCCCTTTCCCTTGACGGACCCTTGGGCTATAGCAGCCGCCCTTTGACCACGTTGGGGCCATATTGAGAATGGCTGTTTTGGGCGGTTTCCGCCCGGTTCCCTTGGAGTTTTTTTGGGATTTTAGTCCCCAAAGCCGGAGTAGCGTAGTGGTAGCGCAACCCCTTGGTAAGGGGTAGGTCGTGAGTTCGATTCTCACCTCCGGCACCAGGACAGATTATATAATGAAATCAATGAGTTACGTTTGTATTTGGATTCCCTAATTTTGACTCTTCGAGACAGAAAAAACGGGACAAAGACATCACCAACAGAGTTCGCGAATGCCGAGCCCGCGAGTGCGCTCCCCGTTCACGCGACTTGGACTCCCGCCGCTACGGATTGACGAATAGCGCGACTCTGTCGAGCCGCGTTTGGCGGTCACGCAACTGACCAAATCCAGAACACCGCACCGATCAAGACAATCAGAAATCCGCTGAGGGGAATCCCATCTTCGAAAATGGAAAGGCTCAAATCGCCCTGCTCTGTTTTGATGACTTGCAGCTCGGGACCGTGAACTGAGCCACCCTCCCCTGAGAAATGAGTATGGGTGTGGCCGTGATGATGTCCTCGGCCCCGCATTTCAAGTAGAGACGCGCTCGCAATCCAGCCCCCTGACCAAAGCGCTGTGCGAACGCAACGCTCGCAAACCAAAGAATCACGGCGATAGCCAGAGTGGAGAGCACATGGCCGGTGCCTGCCTTGAGAGCGGCGCGCGCGGTGTCGCCCGCGTCCAGCCTAGCTGGCGAGCGATGAGCGTGATCGGCACCCAATGGTCCGGCACAATCGTGTGCAATACGCCAACGGCAGCAACTGCACCGATCAAAAGAATTTGTGGGCCGTACGACATTGAGTGACTCCGTAAGTGCATCATTAGTGACGGTTAGTAGCAAGCTACCACGACAAAAAACGCCTTTTGTTAGCTCGACTATTCCGCGCCATCAGCCTCAGCGCTGTGGGCAACCATGTCGGCAATGACACGGCGCACATGATCGTCGGTTGCCACGTGAAATATTTGTTTGCCCTTGCGAGCTGCGCGCAACATTCGCGTGCCACGCAACGGTCGAAGGTGATGACTTACGAGCGATGGAGAGAGACGCGTCTACGTTGCGATGTCGGAAACACAGGGCGCCGATTCAAATTAGGACGCTACTCTCGCGGTGGCCAACTATGGATCAATCACTATTGCTTAGCGGCGCACGCCATTCGAATCATCGGTTCGTCGACCAAGAGAACACCGTGCTCGTCCGAGATCTGGAACTGAAAGCACCCCGGCTCCTTCAGGAGCACACAGGCTCGCTCCATTGCGCCAGACCGCGAGGCAAACATCTCGCGTCGTGGGAATGAACCTTTGCGATAGGTGAGGTGGAACGACACAGAGCGTGTCCCCCGTGACTCACGCTCGACGATGCGCCCCAGTCGTCGGAATCGCACTGCGTCAAACTAGCTCGCGTAGCAGTCGAAAGACTTCGGTTTCGAGACACGGGGACTTCAGGGGAGATCGTAGCGGATGGAGTAGCGGATGGATGAGGGACCCCGGCGACCCCGTTGATACGGCGCGGCTTTGTTTGAATGAAGCCGCTCCTAACCGAGTCGCCGGTGCTCATCGGGTAAGCCGCCGTCATTTTTTAAGGTCTGCCCTCCGCGATAGGGCTTCCCGAGCCGTGATCGGCGCTACCACTTAGTTCATGTCCCAAGCGCGATCTGTGACACCAGCGGCCATTGCCGGAGTTAAGCGCAAGCGGCCGGGCTCAACGTGAAGGCCGTTGGGTTGGAGTAGCGGGGGGCTGAAATTTCTCGCGCAGCAGCACCAGTTCGGTGATGTCGTCGGCGGTATTTATGATCCACTGCACAAACCCGTCAGTGCCGATGATCGGTGTATTGACGATTCTCCAATACCGAACTTCATAACCGCCGCCCTCGGACATTGGGCGTGCGATATCGTATTTGACAGCAGGCACCGTATCGGGCGTGCAGGTCTTCAAGACCTTTAGCAGTGATGCCCGCACATGAGAGATTCCGTCGGCATTGGAGTCATTTGGATTGTCAGGGAAAACTTCAAATAACCATCGACCGATAGTGTTCGCGCGCGTGGTCAATGTCGCGCTGGCGTGAGCGTCGTTCTGGGCGACAATGTTGAAGGACGTGTCCAGGATCAGACACATGCCGGGTGTTTTCTCAAAGATGATCGTGAAATCAGATGGCTGAAGCATCGCGAGCAACCACGGGAGCACCTCGCCGCTGATGTTAATATCGCTTGGCGACTGCAGCAAACGAATCAATATCGAACAAACGGCAACACTCTCGGAGTTCCGCCAGCTTTCGCCGACGGGAACGCCAAACGTAGTCGGTTGTCTCCCTTCTGGCCATCGTTGCGGCCGAGAACGCTGTGCGGTATTGCCCCAAGCTGACCCGCCGGCTGTGCAAGTGGACTTAGGGACTTCAGGGACTTGCCCGGAAGTATATGAGACCACCGGCCGGCATCGGCATACGGCGCGGCTTTGTTCGAGTGAAGCCGCGCCTAAGCGAGCCGCCGGTGCTCATTGGGTAGACGTGGAGACATTGGGGAAACATCTATGCCGAGACCGTGATCGTGCACGGACGCGTCGAAGGCAACATTCGGGCGCGCATTTTGGACCTCCGTTCAACCAGCAATGTTGCCGCTGACATTGTCCACCGAGTGTTCGAAGTCGCCCATGGCGCGGTTTCAAGGCAATAGCCGCCACTCTGCCGATCCACTTGCTGATCCCGTCAACGAGTTTCACAACGAGCGATAACTGGCGCACTGGGATCTGGAGGGTGCTGTCATGTTTAGCAACCAGCACGGGAATACGGTGACTTGATATCCTCAAGAAACTCAAGAGAACACTGGCGTCGTTATGCACGCTGGAACTGCAAGAACACTTAGCCTGTCAGTGCCGGAATTTTCTATGAAGAAGTCGAAGTTCAGGGGTTCATGTCAAAAGAAGGAGATCGGTTGTATGGGCATTCCCTGTTTTCGAAGATCACGATGGTTCGAAACGGGGGAAGTTTAGAGTCAGGCTGACAGCACCCGCCGAACACAACGCGCGTAACTTAATATGGGGTCGAAAAGCGAATTTTCAATCAACTTCGTCGAATGGATCAGACTTTTTCGGCGCGCGACGCCATGTTTCAGAGATGTCGCGCGCACCAGTCTCCTCGCCAGCGTTTTGGCAGCTGACGACGCGTCGACGGCGATTTGTCTATCTCTTTGGGTCAAAAGAGCCGATAGTGCCCTCGAGCGCGGTGAGCCTTGGCCTCATGCCAACATTTGACCGCGTTATAGCTGCAGATTCTTGATTCTCGCAACTCTGGTTCAAACCAGAGTAATCGATCCTGCGCATCACCAGTCTGCGAATTTGGAGACAGATATCATGAAATTCCGGCCGCTTGGCGACCGCGTCGTCGTCCGCCGCGTGAAAGAAGATCAGAAGACACCTGGTGGCATCATCATCCCCGACACCGTCCAGGAAAAGCCCCAGGAAGGCGAGATCATCTCGGTCGGCCCCGGCGCGCTCGACGACAACGGCAAGCGCGTCGTTCCGGAAGTGAAGGCCGGAAACTTCGTCCTGTTCGGCAAATGGTCGGGGACTGAAGTGAAGGTCGACGGTGAGGAGCTGCTGATCATGAAGGAGTCCGACATCATGGGCATCCTGGAAGGTCGCACCGTTTGGAAAAAGAAGGCAGCCTAAGCAGTGCTGTCTACACAGGACATTCAAGGAGATAATTTATCATGGCAGCCAAAGACGTAAAATTCGGCGCCGACGCGCGTGAGAAGCTTCTCCGCGGCGTCGACATTCTCGCCGACGCAGTACAAGTGACGTTGGGGCCCAAGGGCCGCAACGTCGTCATCGAGAAGAGCTTCGGCGCTCCGCGCTCGACCAAGGACGGCGTGACAGTGGCGAAGGAGATCGAACTCGGCGACAAGTTCGAAAACATGGGCGCCCAGATGGTGCGCGAAGTTGCCTCCAAGACCAACGACGCGGCCGGCGACGGGACGACGACAGCCACGGTCCTTGCCCGCGCGATTGTTCACGAGGGTTCCAAGGCGGTTTCGGCCGGCATGAACCCGATGGACCTGAAGCGCGGCATCGAGAAGGCGGTCGACGCCGTCGTCGCGGACCTCAAGAAGCGCTCCAAGAAGGTCAAGTCGAACGAGGAAATCGGCCAGGTCGGAATGATCTCCGCCAACGGCGACAAGCTTGTCGGCGACATGATTGCCAAGGCAATGGCCAAGGTCGGCAACGAAGGTGTCATCACGGTCGAGGAAGCCAAGAGCTTTGAAACGGAACTCGAGATTGTTGAGGGCATGCAGTTCGACCGCGGCTACATTTCGCCGTACTTCATCACCAATGCGGACAAGATGGTTGCGGAACTCGAAGAGCCATACATCCTGATCCACGAGAAGAAACTTGGTTCTCTCCAGCCCGTCCTGCCGCTTCTAGAATCGGTTGTGCAGTCGGGACGTTCCCTCGTCATCATCGCCGAGGAAGTGGACGGTGAAGCGCTGGCGACGCTGGTCGTCAACAAGCTGCGCGGCGGCCTCAAGGTCGCAGCGGTGAAGGCGCCGGGCTTCGGCGATCGCCGCAAGGCCATGCTCGAAGACATCGCCACGGTCACAGGCGGCCAGGTGATCAGCGAAGATCTCGGTATCAAGCTCGAGAACGTCAAGCTGGACATGCTGGGCACAGCCAAGAAGGTGCGCATTGACAAGGACAACACCACGATCATCGACGGCGCCGGCAAGAAGGCTGCCATCCAGGCCCGTATCGCACAGATCAAGCTGCAGATCGAAGACACCACCTCGGACTACGACAAGGAGAAGCTGCAGGAACGTCTCGCGAAACTCGCGGGCGGCGTTGCAGTCATCCGCGTCGGCGGGGCCACTGAAGTCGAAGTGAAGGACAAGAAGGACCGCGTGGACGACGCTCTCAACGCCACCAAGGCCGCAGTTGAGGAAGGCATCGTTCCGGGCGGCGGCGCGGCGCTGCTCTATGCCACGAAAGCGTTGCACGGCATGACCGGCGAGAACGAAGACCAGACCCAGGGTATCGCAATCGTGCGCCGAGCCATCCAGTCGCCCATCCGACAGATCGCGGAGAATTCAGGCGTCGAAGCCTCGATCGTGGTGGGTAGGTTGCTGGAACAGAAGTCGAATACTTTCGGTTTCGATGCGCAGGCCGAAACTTACGTAGACCTTGTCGAAGCTGGCATTGTGGATCCCACCAAAGTCGTGCGCACGGCGTTGCAGAATGCCGCGTCGGTCGCTGCGCTCCTGATCACGACAGAAGCGATGGTGGCGGAACACCCGAAGAAGGAAGCGGGTGGCGGAGGCATGCACGCAGGCGAAATGGACTATTGAGAATTTGCCTGTTGCGGCGGGCGGTTAGGGGCCCGCCCAGGAGAGGTTGAAATGCACTACCCCGGCCAAGGCCAGCCCCTACCGGAATCAATGCAGATGGATGGCGAATGGATACTGCGGGGCAAATTGTTCCTGTTCCACAGCGACGACAAGCCTCTGACATCGAACCAGCCCTGTGAGATACGCGTCGCAAATACTCCCGATGGACAGCGTCCGCGCGGACTCGAGATTGGCTACGTTGCTAAGTCGCTCGGAGTTTCCATTGACGAGCTGCAGCGGATGAATAGGTACGGAGAGATCAGTGTTCGCCTCGTTGCCGCAACGGCGGCTGGCGACAGGTCCCACCTGTTTCTGACCACACCTCAAAAAACCGTCGACATAGAATTAGAAGGTAGCCACTCCGTTGCGACCAGTTGAAGGTCCATCAACCTACGCTAAGGCTTCAGAGGACTGGATCAGCGATACGCAACCTGCCGCCTTGTTTCCAACCGAAGGCTGTTACTCCGATCCCGCGCCTTTTGGTACTGCGCTACCTTGTTCCGTTTCGACCCGGGCTTGGGTCCGGGTAGGCCGATCCGCCCGATTGTTTGAATTAGTAGGACTTCGATCGATAGCGAGTCCATTTTGAACACGATCTGGCGGGGCATTGTGGTGATCGGCGCAAGCCTTATCGCCGGTTCGTGCTAAACTGCTCCTCGTCTCTGAGGGACACTATTTGATGGCAATGCGCATCGATGTGACCGGTATCGCTCCCGTCATTGGCACGCTCTATCCACCGCCGTTCGACAAGCGCTGGCGCGCCAGCGAGCGCAGGTGGCTTAGAGATGCCGTGGCACTGACGTAGTTTGGCGTGAACCTTCTTCGGGTGCCGCCGCGAACCTGGTCCAGCCAGCGCCACTGGCACACCGCGGGCGATGAGTTCGTTTATGTCGTATCCGGCGAGGTGGCGCTCGTCACCGACGAAGGCGCGGAAATCCTGCGCGCGGGCGACGCGGCGGGATTTAAAGCCGGTGAGAAGAATGGTCATTGCATGCAGACCCGCTCCGATAGCGATGCCATGGTGCTGGAGATCGGTGCACGCCCTCCGAGCGACGCGGTGCACTATTCCGACATCGATATGATCAGCCCTTCAGACGAAACACCCGCGATCTACACGCGTCGCGACGGCACCCCTTACATAAACAGCAAGCATCGCGGCCCCTAAGGATGAGCGCATGACTCTATACAGAAGAATTGTGCTGGCGATTGCGAGCCTCGTCGCGTGCCTGATCGTGTTGGGGCTGGCGAGCGATTTTCTTGTCGACTGGACCTGGTTCTCCTCCGTCGGCTTTCTCGGAGTCTTCTGGACGATTGTCAGCGCGAAGAGCGCGCTCTTTGGCGCCATTTTCTTGGCTACTGCGACTGTTGTTTGGACGAACGGAGCGGTTGCGTGCCGTTTTGCGCGCGCGCGAAAGATCCCGCAGATCTACACGCCGTGGCAATCGCTCGGCAGCCAGGAATTGCGTGCGGTCATCGAACGTTTTGCGCGGAACCTGCCGTGGCGCCCGCTCGTCGTGGGAATCTCGGTCGTTGTGGCAACGTTGGTAGCACTCAATGGGACCTCCAACTGGAATCTGGCGCTCAACTACATCTACCAAGTGCCCTACGGACAAAGCGATCCGCTCTACGGCAATGATTTCAGCTTCTATCTGCTCTCGCTTCCCGCCTTGGTGGCGGTAAAGGACTGGATGTTGCTCGTGCTCGCGCTGAGCGCACTCCTCGCCACGGTCGTCTACTCGGCCTGTGGTGAGATCGTGCTCGATGCGCGACGTCGCTTCGTCTCGACTGCGGCCTTGGCACATGGCTCTGTCCTGCTCGGGCTCTTCTTCGCGGTCGAGGCGTGGTCGTTCGATCTCGACCGCTACCGGCTTCTTTATGGCGACAACGGCGTCGTCGTGGGGGCTAGCTACACCGACGTCCATGTTGGGCTGCCGATCCTCATGGTGCTCATCGCGCTTTCGTGCGCGGCCGCCATCGCCTCGTTCATCAATGTGCAGCTGCAGTCCGTGAGGATTCCACTCGGCGCCGCCGTGTTGGTGTTCGGCACTTCGTTCATGCTCTCGCCGGTCGCGACTGCGCTGTTTCAGCGCGTCTATGTGAAGCCCAACGAGCTGCAGCTCGAGTCACCTTACATCGGCCGTAACATCGCGCTAACGCGGGAGGCCTACAATCTCAGAAACATCGTCGTCAAACCGTTCACCGCGGATCAGACGCTCACATACCGGTCGCTTGAGGACAATCGCGCCACGATCGACAACATCCGGCTATGGGACTGGCAGCCGCTGCTCGACACCTACGCCCAGCTCCAAGAAATTCGCACCTATTACAAATTCCACGACGCCGACATCGATCGCTATGTGCTTGGCGGCACCTATCAGCAGGTGATGCTGTCGGCGCGCGAATTGGAACCTGCGCTTCTTCCCGCAAACGCCCAGACTTGGGTCAATCTCCACGTGCTCTTCACGCATGGTAATGGAGTGGTGATGTCGCCGGTGACGCGCACATCGCCCGAAGGTCTGCCGATCTTTTATTTGCAGGACATTCCACCTGTCACCTCCGGCGGGCCGCCGGTCAGCGAGCCGCGCATCTATTTCGGCGAAGGCAACGAGCCCTATGTGATCGTCAAAGGGAGCACACCGGAGTTTGACTATCCGCGGGGCAACAACAATGTCTACCGCGCCTATGACGGTGCGGACGGCGTTCCGATCGGCGGAAGCGCGCGGCGCATGCTCTTCGCCTGGTACTTCGGCGACCCGAATATTCTGCTTAGCCAATACGTCACAGCCGAAAGCCGGATCGTGTTCCGACGCAACATCCAAGAGC
>JACQDN010000016.1 GCA_016201105.1 Pseudomonadota bacterium | reverse complement strand
GGCGGCCTTCTCGCCGAAGATGGCGCGCAGCAGCTTCTCTTCCGGCGTCATCGGGCTCTCGCCCTTCGGCGTCACCTTGCCGACCAGGATGTCGCCCGCCTTAACCTCGGCGCCGATATAGACGATGCCCGCCTCGTCGAGGTTCTTGAGCGACTCTTCGCCGACGTTCGGGATGTCGCGCGTGATCTCCTCGGGCCCCAGCTTGGTGTCGCGCGCCATGGTCTCGAATTCCTCGATGTGGATCGAGGTGAAGACGTCGTCGCGCACGATGCGCTCGGAGATGAGGATGGAGTCCTCGAAGTTGTAGCCATTCCACGGCATGAACGCGACGAGCGCGTTCTTGCCGAGCGCAAGCTCGCCCAGATGCGTCGACGGACCGTCGGCGATGATGTCGCCCTTCGCGAGCTTGTCGCCGACCTTCACCAGCGGACGCTGGTTGATGCAGGTGGACTGGTTCGAACGCTGGAACTTCTTCAGACGATAGATGTCGATGCCTGGCTTGGTGGGATCGGTTTCTTCCGTCGCGCGGATGACGATACGGGTGGCGTCGATCTGGTCGACGACGCCCGAACGGCGCGCCGCGATGGCGGAGCCGGAGTCGCGCGCCACCACGTCTTCCAGACCGGTACCGACGAGCGGCGCTTCCGGCTGAAGAAGTGGCACGGCCTGACGCTGCATGTTCGAACCCATGAGCGCGCGGTTGGCGTCGTCGTTCTCGAGAAACGGCACGAGCGCCGCGGCCACGGAAACGAGTTGCTTCGGCGACACGTCGATGAACTCGACCTGGTCCGGCGTCGTCATCACGAAGTTGCCGCCTTTGCGGCACGACACGAGTTCGTCCGTGATGCGGTTGCGGCTGTCCAGCGTCGCGTTGGCTTGGGCGATGGTGTATTTCGCCTCTTCCATCGCCGAGAGATAGATGACCTCGTCGGTGACGCGCTTGTCGACCACCTTGCGGTACGGACTTTCGATGAAGCCGTACTTGTTCACGCGGGCATAAGTCGCGAGCGAATTGATCAACCCGATGTTCGGGCCTTCGGGCGTTTCGATCGGGCAGATGCGGCCGTAGTGCGTCGGATGCACGTCGCGCACTTCGAAGCCTGCTCGTTCGCGCGTCAGACCGCCCGGTCCAAGGGCCGACATGCGGCGCTTGTGGGTGACTTCCGAAAGCGGATTGGTCTGGTCCATGAACTGCGAAAGCTGCGAGGAGCCGAAAAACTCGCGCACTGCCGCCGCCACGGGCTTCGCGTTGATCAAATCGTGCGGCATGACGGTGTCGATATCGACCGCCGACATGCGCTCCTTGATCGCGCGTTCCATGCGCAGCAAACCGACGCGGAACTGGTTCTCCATCAGTTCGCCCACCGAACGCACGCGGCGATTGCCGAGATTGTCGATGTCGTCGATTTCGCCGCGGCCGTCGCGCAATTCCGCGAGCGCCTTGACGATGGCGAGGATGTCTTCCTTGCGCAGGATACGCACGGTGTCTTCCGCATCGAGGCTGAGGCGCATATTCATCTTCACACGGCCGACACTCGAAAGATCGTAGCGCTCGCTGTCGAAGAAGAGCTGGCCGAACAGGGTTTCCGCCGTGTCGAGCGTGGGCGGTTCGCCCGGACGCATGACGCGGTAGATATCGATAAGCGCCTGTTCGCGGCTGTGGTTCTTGTCCACCGCCATGGTGTTGCGGATGTAAGCGCCGATGTTGATGCCGTCGACGTTGATGACATCGACTTCGTTGAAGCCCGCTTCTTCGAGCTGTTCCAGCGAAGCTTTCGTCAACTCGTCGCCGGCTTCGACGTAGATCTCGCCCGTTTCCGGATTGACCATGTCGACTGCAGAGAACCGGCCGAGAAGCTCGTCCTCGGTGAGTGAGATCGACTTCACGCCTTCTTCCTGCCACTTGCGAAGCCCGCGGACCGTGATCTTCTGGCCCGCCTCGACCAGCACCTCGCCGGTCTTGGCGTTTTTCCAATCCGAATTCGTCTTGGCGTTGCGCATCCAGGTCGGCTCCAGCGGTGTCGTCCAGGAGCCGTCCTTCTGATGCTTGAAGGCGATTTTCGTATAGAAGTGATTCAGGATCTCTTCCTGCGTCAGACCGAGCGCATACAGCAGCGTCGTCGCCGGCAGCTTGCGGCGGCGGTCGATGCGCACATGCACGATGTCTTTCGCGTCGAACTCGAAATCCAGCCACGAACCGCGATAAGGAATGACGCGCGCGGCGAACAGCAACTTGCCGCTCGAATGCGTCTTGCCCTTGTCATGATCGAAGAAGACGCCCGGCGAGCGGTGCATCTGGGACACGATCACGCGCTCGGTGCCGTTCACGATGAACGTGCCGTTTTCCGTCATGAACGGGATGTCGCCCATATAGACATCCTGTTCCTTGATGTCCTTGACCGACTTGGCGCCGGTTTCCTGGTCGACATCGAACACGATCAGCCGCAGCGTCACTTTGAGCGGCGCGGCGTAGGTCATGGAGCGCTGCTGGCACTCCTCGACGTCGTATTTCGGATCCTCGAAATGGTAGTCCACATATTCGAGGAGCGAGGACTCCGAGAAGTCCTTGATGGGGAACACGGAGGAAAAGACCGCTTCCAGCCCCTCGTCCTTGCGGCCGTCCTCAGGTTTGGCGACCTGAAGGAACTGGTCATAGGAGTGCTTTTGCACTTCGATGAGGTTGGGCATCTCGGCCACCTCGACCATCTTGCCGAAGTAGCGGCGGAGCCTTTTGCGTCCCGTGAACGAAAGAGTCATTCGATGCGATCCCTTGCCTAGCAATGCGTTGGGGCCGGAAGAGGCCCCGGAAACTCAAAAGCGCAGAACAAATGGCGAGTCCCACCGATCCTCCGGCGGGCTATCCGCCGGAGGAGGTGGGGTGAACCAAATATGTACGCGTTCGCCGTTTTCAACCCCGGCGAACCTCCTTACTTCAGCTCGACTTTCGCGCCTGCGTCTTCGAGCTGCTTCTTGATCTTCGCCGCTTCGTCCTTGCTCACATCGGCTTTCACGTCCTTCGGGGCACCTTCGACGAGGTCTTTGGCTTCCTTCAGGCCGAGGCCGGTGATTGCGCGGATTTCCTTGATCACGTTGATCTTCTTGTCGCCGGCGGCGGTGAGAACGACGGTGAACTCCGTCTTCTCGGCCGCAGGAGCGGCAGCTGCCGCGGCCGGGCCGGCTGCCGCAGCGGCCACCGGAGCGGCCGCGGAAACACCCCACTTCTCTTCCAGAAGCTTGGCGAGATCCGCGGCTTCCAGAACCGTGAGGCTGGACAGGTCATCAACGAGTTTTTCGATCTTCGACATTTGTTTCTTTCCTTACGGGTTTGAACGATTGGTTTTGGTTGCCGCTTAAGCCGCTTCTTTTTTGGAATACGCGCCGATGACGCGGGCAAGCTGACCGGCCGGGGCCTGAACGATCCCGGCGATCTTGGTCGCGGGTGCCACAAGCAATCCCACGATCTTGCCTCTCAGCTCGTCGAGCGACGGCAGCGTTGCGAGGGCTTTGACGCCGTTCGCATCGAGGGCCGTCGTTCCGACCGATCCACCGAGAATAACGAGCTTGGCGTTATCCTTGGCGTAGGCGACCGCGACTTTCGAAGCCGCGACGGGGTCTTTGCTGTACGCAATGCCCGTCGGACCTTTGAAAAGACCCGCGATGCCTTCGATGGCCGTTCCTTTAAGAGCGCGCACCGCCAAACGGTTCTTCGCCACCTTGAACGAGGCTCCGGCCGCGCGCATGCGCGAACGAAGAACGCTCAATTCGGCGACCGTCAGGCCGGAATAGTGGGCAACAATCACAGAGCCGGCATTGGCGAAGAGACCGCTGAGGTCTTCGACGACTTCCGCCTTCTTGGCTTTTTCCACTGTGCTCTCCTTCACTGGTCCGCCGCATTGCTGCTTTGGACCATCCAACCGGCGAACGTGACGATCCGCTCGCCGCCCTGTGCTGAGGCCTTCGTCCTTCGGGGCTCGCACGTTCCGCGCTCGCACCTCAGGATGACGGCCACCTGTCCAGGGCTTCAAACCCGAATGGCGAAGGAACGTCCTTCCCAATTCCGGTCATCACCCCGTCTATGCGAGCGTAATTAAGCCTTGCGGCACTCGCAGTCTCGGACAGGATATTCGGCGATCGCCCGCCGAAAACTCTCACTCCACTTTCGTCATGCTGAGGTGCGATGCGCAGCAACGCCCCGAAGCACGAAACCCTACATGGCCGACGCCGCACCGACGCTGGAAAGGGCGATCTTCACGCCCGGACCCATCGTCGATGAGAGCGAAATCTTCTTCATATATGTGCCCTTCGTGCCGGAAGGACGCGCCTTCATCACGCTGTCCACGAAAGCGCGCACGTTCTGCACGATCGCGTCTTCGGAAAAGCTCGCTTTGCCGACGCCGGCCTGCACGATGCCCGCCTTCTCGACGCGAAATTCGACTGCGCCGCCCTTGGCGTCCTTGATCGCGTTGGTGACGTCCATCGTCACCGTGCCGACCTTCGGGTTCGGCATCATGCCGCGCGGACCGAGCACCTTACCCAGACGTCCGACGAGGCCCATCATGTCCGGCGTCGCGATACAGCGGTCGAAATTGATCTCGCCCTTGTTCACGACTTCGAACAGATCTTCGGCACCGACAATGTCCGCACCCGCCTTCTTGGCCTCTTCGGCCTTCGCCCCTTTCGCGAACACGGCGACGCGCAAGTTGCGGCCCGTGCCGCTGGGGAGCGAAACCACGCCGCGCACCATCTGATCGGCGTGACGGGGATCGACGCCCAGATTGATCGCGAGCTCTATGGTCTCGTCGAACTTCGCGGTCGCGCGCGACTTCACCATCTTCACGGCATCTTCCACCGAGTACGACTTGATGGAATCCACGCCCTCTTGGGCTTTCTTGAAACGCTTCGAAATCTTCGCCATCGCCGTTAGCCCTTCACTTCGATGCCCATCGAGCGCGCGGAGCCCTCGATCAAGCGCATCGCCATGTCGACGTCGTTGGCATTCAAATCCTTCATCTTGGTCTCCGCGATCTGGCGCACCTGCGCCTTGGTCACGGAACCCACGAAGTCGCGGCCCGGCGCTTTCGAACCGCCGTCGAGCTTCGCGGCCTTCTTCAAGAAATACGAAGCCGGCGGCGTCTTCATTTCGAAGGTGAAGGACTTGTCCGAGAACACGGTGATGGTCACCGGAATCGGCATGCCCTTTTCCTGGTCCTGCGTCTTGGCGTTGAACGCCTTGCAGAACTCCATGATGTTGAGACCACGCTGGCCGAGCGCAGGACCGATTGGCGGCGACGGATTGGCCGCGCCTGCCGGCACCTGCAATTTGACGTAACCTGTTACTTTCTTCGCCACTTTAAATACCGCCTCCTTAGCGGTTCGCGGTGCAAGCGGAGCTGGCAGCCCCTCCCGCTTCTCCTTTTTCGTCATGGCCCGCGTCATGCGGGCCATCCAATTGGGTCACCCGGACAAGCCGGGTGATGACGTGCTCAAACCTTCTCGACCTGCGTGAATTCCAATTCCACCGGCGTCGCCCGACCGAAGATCGACACCGCAACCTTCAAACGCGAACGATCTTCGTCCACTTCCTCGACCACGCCGTTGAACGACGCGAACGGGCCGTCGGATACCTTCACCTGCTCGCCGATCTCGAAGGTGATCGTCGACTTGGGATGCTCGACACCTTCGCTGACCTGGTTGAGGATCCGGTCCACTTCGCCTTGGCGCAGCGGCATCGGCTTGTTGCCCTGCCCGAGGAAGCCCGTGACCTTCGCCACGTTCTTCACCAGGTGATAGGCCTCATCCGTGAGCTTGGCGTGCAGCAGCACATAGCCTGGCAGGAACTTGCGTTCCGAATTCACCTTCTGGCCGCGGCGCACCTCGATCACTTCTTCGGTCGGCACGATCACGTCTTCGATCAGGTCCGTTAGGCCCTGAACCTTGGCCTGACGCCTGATTTCCTCGGCCACCTTCTTCTCGAAATTCGAGTAGGTGTGGACGATGTACCACTTGGCGTCGGACTTGGTTTGTGTGCCTGCTTCGCTCATGCGCGACCTTTGTATTTCCCGTTCGATTTCCAGCGTCTCGTTCAGCGGATCGAGCCGATCAGAAACCGCTCGCCCATCGACAACAGCCAATCGACGACGAAGAAGAAGACCATCGTGAGGCCGACCATGATGAAAACCATGATGGTGGTGAGGTAGGTTTCCTTCCACGTCGGCCACGTAACCTTGGAGCCTTCGCGTCGCACGTCGCGGAAGAACTGGACGATGCCGCCCCGGCGCGCGGGGACCGCGGCGGGCAGATCTTTGCCTGCGCTGTCCGCAGTTTTCTTCGTCGCTTCAGCCACTTTGATTCCGTCCTTCGCCACTTCGACAGCGCCGCTTCAACTGGCAGGAGTGGAGGGACTCGAACCCCCGGCCTACGGTTTTGGAGACCGCCGCTCTACCAACTGAGCTACACTCCTTCGGGCAAAAGACAACGCGCCGGGAGGGCCCAATCGCCCGCCAGCGCGCTATGGCTTTTGCCGAAGGCGTGCGGTTTACCAGCCAAGTCCCGGCTCCGCAAGCGCGAAACGCACATTTTTCGGACCTTGGCAAGGCCTTCAAACCCGCAGGAATCCTGAGGTTTTTCACGCCGTTGCCTTGGCGGGCTCGGACCGCGATAAGCAGGGTCGCCATTTCAGCCAGACTCACGCCTCCATGGACGCTTTTGCCCAAGCGCTGACCCGATCCCCGGAACTCTTTCCTCTCAGCTTGGAAATGAAGTCCGACGTGGTCAATTTCATCCACGAAAGCGAGGCGGACTATCGCAAGGCCAGCTTTCTGGACGCCAGGTTGCTGGAGCCGCCCAGACCTACCCGGCCCCTCCACTACACCGCGGTGGAGGCGGCAACGGCCTCGCTTGCTGAACGCTGCCATTTCATTTTCCATATCGGCCATGTCGGCTCGACCCTGCTGTCGCGGCTGATCGGCGAGCATCCCAGGGCGTTTTCGCTGCGCGAGCCGCTGCCCCTTCGCGCGCTTGCCCAGTTGCGCATCGAGCCCGAGACCGCACCGCGCCCCTGGAGCGAAGGCGAGTATGACAAGCGCACCGGTACATTCCTGAAACTGTGGTCGCGCACGTTTTCGCCCGCGCAGCAACCGGTCGTGAAAGCGACGAGCTTTGTCTGCGAAATCGCGAGTTCGCTGTTGTCGCGCGCCTACAAACCCAAAGCGATTTTCATGTTCGCGCCGGCGGAGGTTTATCTGGCGACCATTTTGGGCGGAGCCAATTCGCGCCAGGAAGCGCGCATGCTTGCGCCGCTGCGTCTGCGCCGCTTGCACAAACGCCTCGGCGGCGGCGCGTGGACGCTGAGTGCCTTATCCGAAGGCGAGATGATCGCGATGAGTTGGGCCTGCGAAATGGCGGCGCTGACCGAGGCCGCGCGCGTTGCACCCGGTCGTGTAATGTGGATTGATTTCAATGACTTCCTCGCTATTCCCGGGCAATATTTGAAGGCCGTTTTCCGGCGCCTTGACATTGAAGCGAGCGACGAGGAGGTGCAGCGAATCGCCGAGAGCGACGAGATGCGCCGCTACTCCAAGGCACCGGAGCACAGCTACGACGCGAAGCTGCGCCGCGATGTGCTCAATCAGGCGCGCGAACAATTCGAGGCGGAGATCGGCTGGGGCCTCAACTGGATCGAGCGCGCGGCGGGAGAATTTCCGCTGCTGAAGGAGGTTTGGGAGGGGGGGCGGTAGGTTAGTTGCGGGCTTGCCGAGCCGTAGCTCGCGGCAACCGGCCCGCCTTCGCCCTTCGGGCTACGGCGCGGCAGCCTTCTCTCCCGCTCGTGAAATCCAGTTCGGCAATTCCAACGGAGATTAAACTCCGGCTTGCCGAGCCGTAGCTCGCTGCAACCGGCCCGCCTTCGCCCTTCGGGCTACGGCGCGGCAGCCTTCTCTCGCTTCGCGAGCGAAGGCTGGAGCGGGTGAAGGGAATCTAGGCTTGCCGAGCGGTAGCTCGCGGCAACCGGCCCGCCTTCGCCCTTCGGGCTACGGCGCGGCAGCCTTCGCTCCCGCTCGTGAAATCCAGTTTGGCAATTCCGACGGAGATTAAACTCCGGCTTGCCGAGCCGTAGCTCCCGCGAAGCGGGAGTGAAGGCTGGTGGGGGAAGTAGGACTCGAACCTACGAAGGCTAAGCCAGCGGATTTACAGTCCGCCCCCTTTGCCACTCGGGACATTCCCCCAAACTTTCAGAATTCCCACGCAGATTTCGGCTGCGGCCGGCGGATATCGGGCAATTGGGCGGGGGTGTCAATAGAACGGCCCCGGCTTGGAAAATCGGCCTCGAAGGCCGAGTTTCGCCCCGCGCGTGCGACCCGCTATAGAGCGTTTTCCCCCTTGGCGCCGGAGCCACTTTCTTGACGCGACACAGCAAGCACCAACAACCACCGCGCCGCCAACCGCATCCGCCGCGGCCGCAGCAGCGTCACCCCCGGCATCAAGACGCCAGAGGTGGATTGTGGATCTACGGTCTTCACGCGGTGCGCGCGGCGCTGGCCAATCCCAAACGCAATGTGCGCCGCGCGGTGCTGACCTCTCGTGCCGCCGAGGAAATCGGCAAGCCGCTGCTGGGGCGCGTGCGCCACGAAACGCTCGACAACGATGGGGTGGGACGCCTGCTCCCCGCCGGCGCGGTGCACCAAGGCGCGGCGCTGCTCTGCGATCCCCTGCCCTCGCGCGACATCGAAGAGGCGATCGGTACGGCGGGCGAAAGCCGGCGCCTCGTGCTGGTGCTCGACCAGATCTCCGATCCGCACAACACCGGCGCGATCCTGCGCTCGGCGGCGGCGTT
>JACQDN010000084.1 GCA_016201105.1 Pseudomonadota bacterium | reverse complement strand
GCGCCGCAGACGATCACGCCGACATGACGGTCTTTGAGCAGCTCCTTGAGCGGTCCGCACAGAGCGGCCGTCGCGGCGGCCCCTGCGGGTTCGACCGCAAGCTTGGCGTCGCGGAACAGCAAGCGCATCGCAGCGCGCAACTCGTCGTCGCTCACGCGTACGATCTCGTCGATCGCGTCGCGGCAGAGCGCGAAACTGTAGGGCTGCGCGGACGGCGCTCCTAGACTGTCGGCGATCGTGTCGACCTTCTCGATTCCTTGCGGCGAACCTTTGGCGAAGCTGCGATACATGGAATCGGCGCCGAACGGCTCCACGCCGTACACGCGCGCCCCCGGCTTCATCATTTTGACGGCCGTTGCGACGCCGGCCGCCAATCCGCCGCCGCCGATGGGCACGATCACGGTGTCGACATCGGGTGCCTGCTGGAGAAACTCGTAACCCAGGGTGGCAGTGCCAAGCGCGGTGCCTCGTCCTTCATAGGGATGCACGAAGATGCGCTTCTCTTTCTCCGCGATCGCATCGACCAACCGGAAAGCTTCGTGAACGTCATCGGCCTGAACAATCTCGGCGCCGTAACTTCGGCAGGCGTCCACCCGGGCCGGATTGGAGCGCTTTAACATCACGACCTTGGCGGAGACGCCGCGGCTCTTGGCGGCGATGGAAACGGCGATGGCATGATTGCCCGCGCTTACCGCCGTCACGCCGCGCCTCAACTGTTCGTCGCTGAAGTTCGCAAGCACGGAGAGGGCGCCCCTGATCTTGAAGCTGCCGCCGATCTGCATCAGCTCCAGCTTCAAGGCGACGCTCGCCGCGCTGGAGGCTTTTGCGATTTCGCTCGCCGGGTGACAGGCGAGCACCGGGGTCACGACGATGTCGCGCCTGATCCGGTCATAGACCTGCTTGACGTCCTGGAGTGTGAAATCAGCCATGAAGGCCGTCCCGTCGTGCGGCGCGGACTGTTCCCGGCTCGCGCCGCCCACGCAACAGGACTTTGCGGCCGTCGGACATTCGCAGGTTTATGGCGTTTGGCAGGTGGACCCCCTAGCGGCTCGTTGCAAAACCGCAAGCCAGAGGCTTGTTTTCTTGCGCGCCCAGAAAGGCTTAAAAATCCAGCAGAAGCTTGGGTTTTGCTATGTTGACGCCCCAGTAGCCAGAGCCTATCCACCTGCGCCGCAAGACAGCCTGCTTCGGTTCAGCGTTCTCTTTTCGCGTCCGCCCAAAGCTGCTTGCATGGAGCCGCTCGCATGAAAAACAGACGCCCACTTTCCTTGCGTGTTCCCGCCCCGGAAACGCGGCCCGGCGACGAACCGGATTTCAGCGGCGTACCGCTTTCCGGCGCGGGTGAAGTTGCGCGTCCCGCCATCGACGTGCGCCCCCGCGACATCAGCGAACTTTCTTATGCGCTGATCCGCGTGCTGGACGACGAGGGCCGTGCGCTGGGGTCTTGGAATCCGAAACTCGATCCTGCCGTCATGAAGCACGGGCTGAAATCCATGCTTGTGACGCGCGCTTATGACGATCGCATGTATCGCGCGCAACGACAGGGCAAGACGTCCTTTTATATGAAGTCTACGGGCGAGGAAGCCGTCTCCGTTGGCGCCGCCGCGGTGCTGGAACGCGACGACATGTGTTTCCCCTCGTACCGCCAGCAGGGGTTGCTGATCTCGCGCGGCTATCCACTGAAGACGATGATGTGCCAAGTCTATTCCAATGCGGAAGATCCACTGAAGGGCCGTCAGCTTCCCATCATGTATTCGAGCAAGGAGTTCGGCTTCTTCACCATCAGCGGCAATCTCGGCACGCAGTTTCCGCAAGCCGTCGGCTGGGCCATGGCCTCTGCCTACAAAGGCGACGACCGCATTGCGGCCAGCTGGGTGGGCGAGGGCACGACGGCCGAAGGCGATTTCCACCACGCGTGCAATTTCGCCAGCGTCTACCGCGCGCCGGTCATCTTGAATGTCGTCAACAACCAGTGGGCGATCTCAAGTTATCAAGGCATCGCGGGCGGCGACGAAGCGACGTTTGCCTCGCGCGCGATCGGCTACGGTCTCCCTGGGCTTCGCGTCGACGGCAATGATTTCCTGGCCGTCTATGCCGTGACGCAATGGGCGGCGGAACGCGCGCGCGCCAATCTTGGCGCCACGCTGATCGAACATTATACCTTTCGCGCCGAAGGCCATTCCACAAGCGACGATCCCAACCGTTATCGTCCGGCCGATGCCTGGAAATCTTGGCCGCTGGGCGATCCCATCGCCCGCCTCAAGAAACACCTGATTGCGATCAAAGCCTGGTCGGAAGCCGAGCATGAAGCGGCCGAGAAAGACGCTGTCGAACAGGTGCGCGCCGCCAACAAGGAGGCCGAAGCGGCCGGCACGCTTGGCACACATCCCCCCAGCGTCAAGACGATGTTCGAAGATGTGTTCAAGGAAATGCCTTGGCACATCCGCCGTCAGCGTCAGGAAGCGGGAGTTTAATGCCATGCCCGCGATGAACATGATCCAGGCGCTCAACTCCGCCCTTGATGTAATGCTCACCAAGGATCCCAATGTGTTGACCTTCGGGGAGGACGTCGGATTTTTCGGCGGTGTTTTTCGTGTGACCGACGGGTTGCAAAAAAAGCATGGACTGACGCGCTGTTTCGATACCCCGATCGGTGAGGCAGGCATTGTCGCGGTGGCGATCGGCATGGGCGCCTATGGCCTTCGTCCCGTCGTCGAAATCCAGTTCGCGGACTACATCTATCCGGCGTACGACCAGTTGGTGTCGGAGGCCGCGCGTCTGCGCTATCGCTCGGCCGGCGATTTCACCGCGCCGATGACGGTGCGCACGCCCTATGGCGGCGGCATTTTCGGCGGCCAGACCCACAGCCAGAGTCCCGAAGCGTTGTTCACCCACGTCGCGGGCTTGAAGACCGTGGTGCCGTCGACGCCTTACGACGCGAAAGGCCTGCTGATCGCGGCCATCGAAGACGATGATCCGGTGATCTTCCTCGAACCCAAGCGCATCTATAACGGTCCGTTCGACGGCTACCACGATCGCCCGGTGCAGCCTTGGGCGAAACATCCGGCCAGCGAAGTGCCGGAAGGCCATTACACCGTACCGCTCGGCAAAGCTGCAGTTCTGCGCGAAGGCAACGATCTGACCGTGCTGGCCTACGGCACCATGGTGCATGTCGCCCTCGCATCCGCCCACGATGCCGGCATCGATGCCGAAGTGATCGATCTGAGAACGCTGGTGCCCGTCGACATCGAGGCCATCGTCGCGTCGGTCGAGAAAACTGGGCGCTGCGTCATTCTTCACGAGGCTACGCGCACCTCCGGCTATGGTGCCGAATTGGTCGCGCTGGTGCAGGAGCATTGCTTCCACCATCTCGAAGCGCCGATCGAACGGGTCGCCGGCTGGGACACGCCCTATCCGCATGCTTTCGAATGGGACTACTTCCCCGGCCCCAAGCGTGTCATCGAAGCGATGCGCCGCGCGATGGAGGCGTAAATGGGCAAGTATGTCTTCAAGCTTCCCGATGTCGGCGAAGGCACGGCCGAAGCCGAGATCGTCGCCTGGCATGTGAAGGTCGGTGACCGGGTGGAGGAAGATCAGAATCTCGTCGACGTGATGACCGACAAGGCGACCGTGGAAATGACTTCGCCGGTGTCGGGCATCATCGTCTCGCTGCACGGCGAACCGGGCGCCATGGCGCCGGTCGGCGCGCCCTTGGTCGAGTTGGAAGTCGAAGGCGAGGGCAACGCGAAGTCGAACGGTAAAACGCCGGCGAAAGTCGAAGCGGCAAAACCGGCTGTTGGACCCAAGCCTGCTCCTTCCCTCTCCCCCACCGGGGGAGAGGGCAAGGGTGAGGGGGTGTCGAAGTCTGCGCAGGTGTCGAGACCCCCTCACCCCGACCCTCTCTCCCTGGGGAGAGGGAGTGCGGCTGGGATGAGTACGCAAAGCGCGCCGGCTTTCGCCACGCGCACGCCGGGAGAAAAGCCGCTCGCATCGCCCGCCGTGCGCCAGCGCGCGCGCGATCTCGGCATCGAATTGCAGTTCGTGCCCGGTACCGGACCAGCGGGTCGCATCAGCCATCAAGATCTCGACACCTATGTGTCGTCCCGCGGCCGGGGCGGTGTGAGCACGCGCGGTGGATCGCAATACATCAAGCGCGACGGCGTGGAAGACGTCAAAATGATCGGCCTGCGCCGCAAGATCGCGGAGAACCTGCAGGAATCCAAACGCCGCATTCCCCACTTCGCTTATGTCGAAGAAGTCGACATGACGGAGCTGGAATCTCTGCGCGCGCATTTGAATGCGACCAAGCGCGCCGATCAGCCCAAGCTGAATGTGCTGCCTTTCATGATGCGCGCTTTGGTGAAGGTTCTTCCCGATTTCCCGCAGATCAACGCCCGCTTCGACGACGAGGCCGGCATCGTGCACCGCTTCAAGCCGGTGCATATGGGCATTGCGACACAGACGCCAAACGGCTTGATGGTCGCGGTGGTGCAACATGCCGAAGCGCGCGATGTGTGGGACAGCGCGCTCGAAGTGGCCCGCGTCTCAGGCCTCGCGCGCGAAGGCAAAGCGAGCCGCGAAGAGCTCTCCGGCTCTACGATCACCATCACCAGCCTGGGCACGCTGGGCGGCGTGGTGACGACGCCGGTGATCAACCGTCCGGAGGTCGCCATCATCGGGCCGAACGCCATCGTCGAGCGGCCCGTCGTGCAGGGCGGCCAGATCGTGGTGCGCAAGATGATGAACCTGTCATCGTCCTTCGATCACCGCGTCGTCGACGGTTATGACGCCGCCCTGTTCATCCAGCGGGTGAAGGCGCTGCTCGAACACCCCGCGATGCTGTTCATGGACTAAGCGAATGGCGAGTAGTTTAGCCGGCGCCCCATTCGCTATTCGCCATTCGCTACTCGCTGGAAACAAATGAGATCGTGATGGCTGAAACGTTGAAAACACACGTCCTCATCGTCGGCGGCGGTCCAGGCGGCTATGTCGCCGGCATCCGCTGCGGACAGCTCGGCCTCGATGCTGTGCTCGTCGAGTCCGCCAAACTCGGCGGCACCTGCCTCAATGTCGGCTGCATTCCGTCCAAGGCGATCATCCATGTCGCCGGCGAATTCGAGACCATGACGCATGCGGCGGCCCAAGAAAATAAAAAAGGACGTCACGGCATTTCGCTGAGCGCTGCGCCAAAGATCGAATTCGCCGAGACCGTGCGCTGGAAAGACACTGTCGTAAAACGCCTCAACACCGGCGTTGCCGGTCTACTCAAGCGGGGCAAGGTGCGGGTTGTGAACGGTTGGGCCAATTTCTCCGACGCCAAGACCTGCAGCGTGAAGACCCCGGACGGCGAGGTCGTCATCCAGGCCGAGCATGTGATCCTGGCCAACGGCTCGATGCCGGTGGAACTGCCGTTCCTGAAATTCGGCGGCAACGTGATTTCTTCCACCGAAGCGCTTGCGCTCAATGCCGTGCCGAAGAAATTGGTGGTGGTCGGGGCGGGCTATATCGGCCTCGAACTCGGCATCGCGTTTCGCAAACTCGGCGCCGACGTCACGGTCGTCGAAGCGCTCGACCGCATCCTGCCGCTCTACGACGAACAGCTCGTGGCGCCCGTCGCCAAATGGCTGCAGAAGAACGGCGTCGCCGTGCATCTGAGTGCCAAGGCGAAAGGACTCGCCAAGGACGGCAAATCCCTCAGCGTCGAGACCAAGGAGGGGTTGAGAGATTTTCCCGCCGACAAGATTCTCGTCACCGTCGGACGCAGGCCCAACACCGAAGGCTGGGGCCTGGAGAATATGGCCATCGACATGGCCGGGCGTTTTGTGAAGGTCGACGATCAGTGCCGTACCTCAATGAGGAACGTCTGGGCGGTAGGCGATCTCGTCGGCGAGCCGATGCTGGAGCACAAGGCCGCCACGCAAGGCGAGATGGTCGCCGAGATCATTTCCGGCAAGAAGCGGCGCTTCGAACCGGCTTCGATTCCCGCCGTCTGTTTCACCGAGCCGGAAATCGTCAGCGCCGGATTGCTGCCCGCCGAAGCCGCGGCCAAAGGCGAAGTCATCACCGCCTTGTTCCCCTTCATGGCGAACGGCCGCGCTTTATCGATGGACTCCGGTGACGACGGCGGCTTCGTGCGCATCGTCGCCCGCAAGGACGATCATCGCGTGCTCGGCATCCAGGCCGTGGGTGCGCACGTCTCCGAGCTCTCGGGCGAATTCAGCCACGCGTTGGAGATGGGCGCGCTGCTGGAAGACGTGGCCGGCACCATCCACGTGCACCCGACACTGAGCGAGGCCTATCACGAGGCTGCGCTGCGGGCGTTGGGGCACGCGATTCACATTTGAAGAATTCGCTTTCCCGCGAAGGTAACTTGATTTTTCTGGTGCAGGATTGTGGAAGAGCAATGTTCTACTTTCACCACCCCCTCACCCCGCCCTCTCCCCCTGCGGGGGCGAG
>JACQDN010000083.1 GCA_016201105.1 Pseudomonadota bacterium | reverse complement strand
TCCCGCCCCCCGTATCCTTCATCCCTGGCCTGAACAACGCTTCGCCGTCAAACACCCAAGGTGGGAGCCGTATGCGGGAAAGCCGCACGTACGGTTCTGTGCGGGGGGCGCGCAGTAATGCGCGTCCCTACCGCGTCCGTGAACCCACTTCCTTTGTGCCACCCGCGGGAGGTCGAAGGAATGCATTGACGCAGCGCACAAATTGCCCTGAATTTGTCTTCCGGACGCGCGTATTGCCCGTTCGACAGGTTTTCGAGTCGATGCACAGCGAATTTCACCGCATCAGGCGGTTGCCACCTTACGTCTTCGAGGAAGTCAATCGCCTCAAGGCGGAGGCGCGCGCGCGGGCCGAGGACATCATCGATTTCGGTATGGGCAATCCCGACATGCCCACGCCCAAGCACATCGTGGAGAAGCTGGTGGAGACGGCGCGCGATCCGCGCTCCAACCGCTATTCGGCCTCGCGCGGCATCAAGGGCCTGCGCCGGGCGATGGCGGCGTATTATCAGCGCCGCTTCGGCGTGACGCTCGATCCCGATGCCGAAGTGATCGCGACGCTGGGCTCGAAGGAAGGCTTCGCCAATCTGGCGCAAGCCATCACCGCGCCGGGCGACACTATCCTGGTGCCCAATCCGGCCTATCCCATTCACGCGTTCGGTTTCATTCTGGCAGGCGCTTCGATCCGCCATGTGCCGGCGACGACGCCGGAAGACTATCTGAGGGGCATCACGAATGCCGTGCGCCATTCGGTGCCGTCGCCGACCGCTGTGGTGGTGAACTATCCCTCGAACCCGACGGCGCAAGTCGTGGGTCTGGATTTCTACAAAGAGATCGTCGCCTTCGCCAAGAAGCACGAGATCTGGGTGCTCTCCGATTTGGCATACGCCGACATCTATTTCGACGACGCCAATCCGCCGCCTTCGATGCTGCAGGTGAACGGTGCGAAAGACGTGACGATTGAATTCCAGTCGCTGAGCAAGACCTACGCGATGCCCGGTTGGCGCATGGGCTTTGCCGCCGGCAACCGCAAGCTCATCGCGGCGCTGGCGCGGATCAAGTCCTATCTCGATTACGGCGCCTATACGCCGATCCAGGTGGCGGCGACGGCGGCGTTGAACGGGCCGCAAGACTGCGTCGATGAGATCCGCGCGATCTACAAAGCGCGCCGCGACGTGCTGGTGGAAAGCATGGGTCGGGCAGGGTGGAAAATCCCCTCGCCGGACGCCTCCATGTTCGCCTGGGCGCCGATCCCCGAGCATATGCGCAGCATGGGATCGCTCGAATTCTCCAAGCAGTTGCTCGCGCACGCCAAAGTCGCGGTTGCGCCGGGGCTCGGCTTCGGGGAGTACGGCGAAGGCTATGTGCGCATCGCGCTGGTGGAAAACGAACACCGCATCCGGCAGGCCGCGCGCAACGTGAGGAAGTTTCTGTCGCTGCGGGTGAATGAGCCCGGGCTGGAAGTCGTGAAGTGATGAGGAAGATTCACGTCGTGAATTTCCCTCTCCCCCTCTGGGGGAGAGGGCAGGGTGAGGGGGTGGTCACGCGCCACCGCTTTGTCCAACAGAATTCCGTGGCGCGTAGAGGCCCCCTCACCCCGACCCTCTCCCCCGGAGGGGGAGAGGGAGTGTCCTATGGTGTGATGGTGTCGGTATGAACACCTCGCGTCCCCTGCGCATCGCGATGGCTGGGCTTGGCACCGTGGGTGGCGGGGTGGCTGAGGCGTTGGCGGCGCGGGCGGGCGAACTGGCTTCGCGCGGCGGGCGTGCGCTCGAATTGGTCTCCGTCTTCGCGCGCGACCGCAAGAAAGCGCGCAAGAAGGAACTCGCCAACATTCCGTGGGCGGACGATCTTGCCGCCATGGCGAAAAGCGATGCCGATGTCGTCGTCGAGTTGATCGGCGGGGAGAACGGCGCGGCGCTGTCGCTGGTGGAGGCGTCCCTGCGCGCCAAGAAACATGTGGTCACCGCCAACAAGGCGCTGCTCGCCTCGCACGGCACCAAGCTGGCGGCGCTCGCCGAGCAGAACGGCGTCGCGCTGAAGTTCGAAGCGGCGGCGGCTGGCGGCATTCCTGTGGTGAAAGCGCTGCGCGAGAGCCTGATCGCCCACGGCGTCGACGCGGTGCGCGGAATTCTGAACGGCACCTGCAACTACATTCTCACCCAGATGGAAGCGACGGGGCGCTCGTTCGAAGACGTGCTCGCCGACGCGCAGAAGCTGGGCTACGCCGAAGCCGATCCCGAACTCGACGTCGGCGGCGGCGACACCGCGCACAAGCTTTCTTTGCTGGCCGGCCTTGCCTTCGGCATCGCGCCGGACCTGAAAAACATCACCACCCAGGGCATTCGCCACATCACGCCCGAAGACATCCGCTTCGCGCGCGAGTTCGGCTATCGCATCAAGCTGCTGGGCGTGGCGCGAGCGACGCCCCACGGCATCGATCAGCGGGTGCAGCCCGCGATGGTGAGGCTGGGCACGCCGCTGGCCGATGTTGACGGTGTCTTCAACGCGGTGCGGGCCGATGCGGGCGCCGCCGGTCCCTTCTTTTTCGAAGGCCGTGGCGCGGGCGAAGCGCCCACGGCTTCGGCTGTCGTGGCTGACCTGGTGGACATCGCCCGAGGTTCCATCGGGCCGGTGTTCGGGCGCCCAGCCAGCGCGCTTAAGGCCGTCTCGCCGGCCCCGCCGGAGGCCAGAACCTCGGCCTTCTACCTGCGCTTCAAGGTGCTGGATCTGCCCGGCGTGCTGGCCGATATCGCCCGCCAGCTCGCCCGCTGCGAAGTCTCCATCGAAAGCATGATCCAGCGTGGCCGCGGCCATGGCGAGGCGGTCTCGATCGTCATGATTACCCACGAATGTCCGCAAGCCGCGGTCGAACGCGCCTTGAACGCCATCGAGGGCTCGGACAAGGTCATCGGACAGCCCTGCATGATTCCCATGGAAGCGGGCTGACGAGTTTGGAATGCTTCTATCTCACTTCACGTCATGGCCGCCCTTGTGGCGGCCACCCATGATCTCGATGGTGGCAGTTCGGCACGCTCGTCAAAACCGACATCGCCCGTGATTCAGGGAGTTCATGGGTGGCCGGGACAAGCCCGGCCATGACGGTTTGTGGGGTGATAGAATTCGATACGGAACCCCAATAAACCCTCCTAAAAGAGAGGATCGAACGGAGCACCCATGTCCCAACCGCTGGATCGCATTTTCGCGCTGGAAGCCGTGCGCGTCACGGAAGCCGCCGCCATCGCCGCCTCCGCCCAGGTCGGGCGCGGCGACGAGCATGCCGCCGATCACGCCGCCGTCGAAGCGATGCGCAAGGCGTTCAACATCCTCAACATCGACGGCACGGTGATGATCGGCGAGGGCGAGCGCGACGAAGCCCCGATGCTCTACATCGGCGAGAAGGTCGGCTCCGGCGGCACCGCGGTGGACATCGCGCTCGATCCGCTCGAAGGCACGACGCTTACCGCCAAGGCACTGCCCAATGCGCTCGCGGTGATGGCGATGGCCGAACCGGGCACGCTGCTCAACGCGCCCGACACCTACATGGACAAGATCGCCATCGGCGGCGGCTATCCCGAAGGCACCATCGATCTGGATTGGGATCCGGCCGACAACATCAAGTCTCTGGCACGTGCCAAGGGCGTGGTGCCGAGCGATATCGTCGCGCTGATCCTCGACCGGCCGCGCCACAGCGCGATCATCGAAAGCGTGCGCAGGACGGGCGCCGCAGTGCGCCTCATCACCGACGGCGACGTGGCGGGCGTCATCGCGACGAGCGATCCCGCGACGGGCATCGACATCTATATGGGCCAGGGTGGTGCGCCCGAAGGGGTGCTGGCGGCGGCGGCGCTGCGCTGCGTCGGCGGGCAGATCCAGACGCGGCTGGTGTTCAAGAAGGACGACGAACGCGCGCGCGCTGCCAAGCTCGGCATCACCGACTTCAACCGCAAGTACCATTTGATGGATCTGGCGTCGGGCGACGTCATCTTCGCCGCCACCGGCGTCACCGACGGCAGCATGCTGAAGGGCGTGCATTTCGACAAGAACTTCATCTACACGGAAAGTATCGTGATGCGCTCGGCCACTTGCACAGTGCGCTGGGTGAAGACACGGCATTGCCGCAAGGATGCTCACTGAGGCGCCGATACAATCGGGATCTGCGTTCGGAGTCTCTTCCTCTTTCTCCGGGCGCCGCTGGATATTGCGCGGCGCCGACAGCGAAGCGGCACGCGCCCTGGCTCGCGATCATTCGATCTCATCGACGCTGGCGCAGATACTGGTCGCGCGCGGCATCGCCGCGGAGCAGATCGCCGACACGCTCAACCCCACGCTGAAGCGACTTTTGCCCGAGCCTTTGTCTTTGAAGGATATGGACATAGCGGTGGCGCGCGCGAAGGCGGCGATCGAGACAGGCGAACAGATCGCCGTGTTCGGCGATTACGACGTGGACGGCTCATGTTCGTCGGCGCTGATGAGCGAATTCCTGGGTGCGATCGGCAGGCCGCCGCGGGTCTACATCCCCGACCGCATGACGGAAGGCTACGGCCCCAATGCGGCCGCGCTTTTGAAATTGAAAGGCGAGGGCGCGAGCCTGGTGATTACCGTCGATTGCGGGGCGGGCGCGGCAGCGCCGCTTTCAGCCGCGCACGACGCCGGGCTGGACGTGATCGTGCTCGATCACCACGCAGTGGAAACGCCGCCGCCGGCCATCGCACACGTGAATCCCAATCAGCCGGGCGATGCATCGGGATTGAATCACGTCTGTGCCGCGGGCGTGACGTTCCTCTTTCTTGTGGCGCTCAATCGCGCGCTGCGAGACAGCGGCTGGTACGAGAAGAACGCCGTCACGCCGCGGGATTTGATGCAGAGTCTGGATCTGGTGGGGCTTGCGACGGTCTGCGACGTGGTTCCGCTGACCGGCGTGAACCGGGCGTTTGTGCGCGCGGGGCTAGGCCGGCTCGCGCTGTTGCAGCGTCCTGGTCTGGTGCAACTTGCGGAAATCGCCAAAATCCAACCTCCCTTCACGCCCTATCATCTGGGCTTTGTGTTCGGGCCGCGCATCAATGCGGGCGGGCGCGTGGGGCGCTGCAGCCTCGGCGTCGAACTCTTGACCGCCGCGAACTCCGAAGCGGCGCTGCCGCTGGCGCAGATGCTCGATCGCCACAACCGCGAACGGCAATCCATCGAAGCCTCGATCCTGGAGAGCGCGATCGCCTTGGCCGCGCAGCAAGACAAGGCGCCGTTCATTCTCGTCGGCGAAGAAGGCTGGCATGCCGGCGTCGTCGGCATTGTCGCCAGCCGCCTGAAAGAGCGCTTCGGCAAGCCCGCTTTCGTCGCCGGTTTCGAGGGCGGCGTAGGGCGCGGCTCGGCGCGCTCGGTGCAAGGTATCGATATCGGCGCCGCCGTGCGCGCGGCGCGCGAAGCGGGCATCATCGAAACCGGCGGCGGTCACGCCATGGCGGCGGGGTTTTCGCTATCCACCGCGCAGCTCGAAACGTTTCGCGCTTTTCTTGCCGAGCAGTTCGCGAACGCGGCGAGTGCGCTTTCCGCCGCGACGTCTCTCGCCATCGATGTGTTGATCTCGCCCGCGGGTGCGCAGCCTTCGTTGGTGGAAGAGATCGCGCTCGCAGGCCCCTATGGCGCGGGCAATGAGGAACCGCTCGTCGCCATTCCCGATGCACGCATCGTGTTCGCCGACATCGTGGGCAAGGGACATGTTCGTCTGCGCCTGGCCGGGCGCGACGGCGCGCGGCTCGACGCGATTGCGTTTCGCGTCGCGGACACGGCGCTGGGCAAAGGGCTTCTTGCCTCGAGAGGCAAGATCATCCACGCCGCCGGACGATTGCGCGCCGACGAATGGCAGGGGCGCGTGCGGGTGCAACTTCAGCTGGAAGATGCCGCGCCGGCCGGGGCGTGAGATATATTCGACCCTCCCTAGGGAGGGTCGAAATTTGTGGAACGCAAATTCCGGGGAGGATATGGAAGGAAAAGCGCGGCTCGGTCGCATATCCTCCCCGAAAAATCCTCGCGGATTTTTCGACCCTCCCAAGGGAGAGTGGAGCCAGGAAACCCGCCATCTTGCCAAGGCGAAAGCGCCCCTTTATAGCCCCGCCCTCGACCCGGGACGCCTCCACGCGGACCGGTTCCCGTGCGCCCTTCGTCTATCGGTTAGGACTCAGGATTTTCATTCCTGCAAGAGGGGTTCGACTCCCCTAGGGCGCGCCACCTGGGGCTCTCAACGGCCCACCCCCGCGCCTACATGAACTTGCGGCGTTTGAAGGCGGTCACGTCCTCGCGTGACAGATTGAACCATTCGCCCTTGGTTCTTTTCGCCGCAAAACGACGATGCCAATACGCCTCAATCCCGGTCGCGTCATCCGTCCTAATCGCATGAACTAGCTCTAGGTCTGCTGGTAGCTGCACGGAAATTTGGTCCGTCCGGCGCTCCACAAGATTTGTCTTGCCGATCTTGTATCGCTTTTCGCGACCTATTTTCAGCAGGCCCATATAGACGAACCCATCAAGCATGGAGTCTGACTCTGAGATTGGAGCGTCATCATTCGCCCCTACCTCAGGCAACAAGCTCAAAATGTCCCCATACTCGGAATTGTCGCTGGCGTATTGCCGGACAATCTCAACGCGCTCCGCCACGGTGCCAAGGCGAGTCAGCGGTTGGTGGCCGGGGAAGGATCTGTTGACCTGCCGTTCTAGGCGCATATCAGCATAGGTCGGAAAGCGCTCGTTCTTCCGCGTGAGACGCGCCAAACTTTCAATCAAGAATTTCCGGTCGTGCGCTTCGTTGCGGACATTGGGGACCAAACCAGCGGCAGTCACCGCCTCACCCCAGGTCCTCCAATATTTCCCGCGCCATGACGATACGGCGATACCTGTCTCGCGCTCGAATACACCTTGCCCCAATGGCACGCCATCGTTCTCTGCCGCCGTGCGTTGAATCTCCGCGATGATGGATTCCTTCGGTGTCGCCATTTCGCTCTTAAACCGCCCTCGTTGCTTCACACGCCCGACTCATGAAGTTTATCAGGTGGGACAATCGCGTAGCTACGCGCTATGCCGTCGGCCCCGCGTCCCAAAAGCGCGTGCTGGCCTCCGCTTGTGAGGCAGACCGAGCATTGCTGGCGCAATTCGTCGACACCTTACATATTTACCGATTCCCCAACCTTAGCGTCGCAACAGATTTGTGCGGTAATATGTAAGGTGTCGCCGTTTCCTGAAAGGTAGCCGGCTGGTTTTCAATATCAAGGGGAACGATTACCGCTTGATTGTTTTGGTGCAGTACAGCGCTGGCGTGGTGTTGATCCGGTTCTTCGGATCGCATGCAGAATACGATAAAGTCGATGCGGAGACGGTGTGATGAAGACGACCTTGATAGTCATCCAGAACGATGCAGACCACGCCGAAGCCAAGGCGCTGGTCGCCAAACTGATGGCTTCGAACGCTCCGGAAGATGGTGCGCATCTGGCGGCGCAGGCTCGTCTGATGGAAGACTACGAGCGCGCGCGCTGGCCGCGGCGCGTGGTGGGCGCGGCCGATATATTGGCGTATCTCATGGAGCAGCATGGCCTGTCGCGGTCGGATCTCGTGCCGCAGCTCGGCACGGCAAGCCGCGTCAGTGAAGTGCTGAGCGGCAAGCGCGATTTGAGCATGACGATGGTGCAGCGGCTTCGCCAGAAGTTTCACATCTCTGCCGATGCGCTGATCCCGGAGGGGCCGCCCGGCCGTGCCCGCAAACGGATCGCCGCTTAGTCGCGAAACACTGAATTCGGGGGGCAGTTGGTCCAATTGCCATCGCTCGCCCTCAGCCTGGAATGCGCGCTCGCGCCACCCTTCGCGCTACGCGCTTCAGGCGGCAGGCCACCGATGTTCACTTCGCGAAGGGTATCTCCCAAAGCTCCGTCAGGAGCGCGGGGAGACCGTCTGCTGGTTCGCGAGCGGCCAATTTCTCTCCTCAAAGCGATCAAACTGTGCAACATGCATACGCTCGCGATTGCAGCGTAGTGGAGGGACCAAAGATGTTTTCGCATGTCATGATCGGAACCAACGACCTGGATAGAGCCAAGTCGTTCTATGACGCGGTGCTCGGTACGCTTGGCGTGCCGCCGGCCAGAGTCGACGGTCACCGCATTTTCTACATGACCCCGAGCGGTGTGTTCGCCGTGTCGAAGCCGATCAATGGCGAACCGGCCAGCTCCGCCAATGGCGGCACGATCGGGTTTGCCTGCAGTTCGCCGCAGCAAGCCGATGCATGGCATGCCGCCGGCGTCAGTCACGGCGGAAAGACGTGCGAAGATCCCCCCGGCGTGCGCGAGGGCGGGTTGGGCAAACTCTATTTGGCCTATCTGCGCGATCCCGACGGCAACAAGCTTTGCGCCTTGCACAGGATGACCTGAGCAAACCGGAATATGGGGACGGCTAGTTCAATTCCCAACGCTTCGACGCGCCATCTGCTGCAATGGACTAATCTAGGGCGCGCGAGACTCCGAAAAGTTCTCAAGATCGAACGGTGCCTCAGCGCAGCGTCCAGGTGAAGGTGCCGTTGAGCGGGATGTTGACCGACCCCGTGACGGACGTGCCGTCAGCCCGGCGCCCCAGAAGTGCGTGATGGCCTTCGCTCACTAGGCATACCGAGCACTGCTGGTGCGCACCGGCTGTGCAGGCAAACGCATTGTCGACATACACATCCCAGCTGCTCTCCGAAATGTTGTCGACGGCAAGGATGGCAGGCGGAACGTCGTCGCATTGCGTATCGACTTGAGCGTTCGCCGCGAACGTCATCGCGGTGAACAGCGTGGCGCTCAGCACGGCGGTCACGCATGCCCGGTGATTTTGCGAGATCATGTCGCCTCCAAATCTTCGGTTCCGGCGAGGCCAGCAGATGCACCGGCATCCCTTTCGGCATTGTACTCCCTTAAAATCGTACTCGTCTAAATTAGGGAGAAAATCGTCGAGTTCCGCGCCGTTTCTTCAACGGCTTGCTAGTGAGGTATCGGAATCTCCGGCTGGCGCGCGTTGTCGTTTGACGGTCGCTCCGTGCCGCGATTGTCGCCCTCGCGTTCCGGCGACGGGCATTGCACCGAAGACCAAGCCGTGACGCGAGACGACTGTTTTGGCGCCGGGCGTCACGACATTGGTCATGAAACTCCGACTCCACCAGGCATTGGCTGAAAAGGCCAGCTACCGGATGTCGTCTAAGCCAACCTTCACCTGCGCTTCGAGTGTTTTGTGCCTCCAGAATGAGAGGTAATTTCCGGCCACCTCCAAAATGCGCGGCATCGTCAGGGAGAACTCCGCCCAACGATGCGAGGTACCCCCGAAATACGGCGCAGCCAATTTCCAGAAGTTCTTCCGATCGCTGCGGTCTCCATCGAATTCTTTAACGGCCTCCGCCAGTGAGGGGCGCGTTTGCGGCCTGTTCGACGACAATCGCAATCTGCGGTTCTGGCAGCGCTGGCACTTTTGTCTTTGCGATCGGCAAATCTCTCGCGCTTTTATTGAATATGAGGAAGTGTACTAGGTTACTCCCCCCATCCACGGCCGTGAAATTTCCGATGTAGGTTGCCTGTTCCGCAACAATACGGAACGGCAGATGAAAGTCGTTTCGAGACCACCAATGCTCGCTGAACATCCCGGCGCTCGCGTAAACATCGTAATTGTAAAATTCGTAATCGCCCGGAGGCAGCTTGCGGACCTCGACGATGCCTTCGCCATCTCCCTTATAATCGGGCTTCCGATCGAAGAGTCTGTTGAGCAGAAGACCGGTGAGATTCGAAGAATTGCCGGCCGCATATTCGACGGTGTCCGCGGCGGACTCGCCGATCCGGCGATAGTGAAGTTGGTAGCGGACGTAAGAGGAATTCTCAGCACATCCAAGGGACACGATCAGATAGCCGTCGCCGTCCGCAGCATGCACCTTCGATCCCAAAACGAATACAAGGAGCGCGATCACCGTCAACGCATATGCCATTATTGATTTTGACATCCCCATCCCCATGTCATGCTCGCCGCCAACTGTGGCCCAGACGCGGGTTCAAAAATAGAGAGAATGAAATCGGATTGACTGATGCGGTAACAGCGCCGGCACGGTGCTTAGTTTCCCAATTTTAGCCTGTATGGTGCCCTTGCAACCGTCAGTTACGTGTTCTTCTGCCTTGGATTTGACAACTCTGTTTGTATTCCTTAGTTTTTTTGAAGTGGTGCATGTGTGGGCACCTCGGGGGCGAGGTTTTGGGGCAGCTGTTTTCCAAAGCGATGTTGGTCGCGGTTTGTGTTGCGCTGTGCGGTTGCGCGGCAAGGCAAGTGACATCCATTGCAATGGCGCAACCGGGCGATGAAGACCTCAGCTGTACGGTTCTGAAGCAGCAGATCGCGGACAATCGCGACGCCGAGGCGAAATTCCGACACAAGGACAAAGAGGTCGAGAACGGGAACGTTGCGAAAAACGTCGCAAGCGTCATTCCCGTTGCCGGACTGGTGATTGTCGCCAGCACCGATCTCTCCAACGAAGAACAGGTGAAGGCGCGATCGCTCGCTGATCGAAACGAGCGCCTCGAGAATTTGGCAAAACAGAAGGGATGCACGCCATGACGAACGGGATGACGAAACACGTGGAAAATCGGGCTGGACGGAGTGCGTCGAAGATCTTCGTTGCGGCGGTCATGCTCACCGGGTTGGGTGCGGGGTTAAGCGGATGCGCGACATCGGCCGATCCAAACGCGATGGCGCTTCCGACGACGACGCAGACAGCTCAGACCCAGACGCCGGAAAAGCCGTTTCCCCAGCGCCTGGAACACGCCATGTGCGTTCGCACCGTGAGTGGCGGTGAAAAGACCAATCCGCTGTGGGTATCCAAGGTGGACAATGACGGCTTCAAGAGCGCTCTGACGACGTCGCTGCAAAGCGCGGGACTCGCTGGGGCCGCCGACAGCTGCCCCTATCAAGTCGATGCAAACTTGTTGGGCCTGTCGCAGCCGGTCATTGGTTTCGACATGACGGTTACTTCGCATGTGAATTACAAGGTCTATGACGCTTCTGGGCAGCCCTTCCTGCTCGCGACAGTGGACGCGCCATATACGGCGACAATGGGCGATGCATTCATGGGCGTGGAACGTCTGAAGTTGGCTAACGAAGGCTCGATCCGCACCAGCATCAAGATGTTCTTCGATAAGCTTCGCGATACCGGGCCGCAGTAGGCGGTCCCACAGATCAAGAGCGATGGCGCTCGGCGGTGTTAACGAAATCTACAGTTAGCACTAACGCGCCGCTGCGCTCGAGCCCCAGGATGACGCGAATTTCGATGGGGCGGCCAGGCATCATTCGTCCGCTGGTTGCGATCGCGCCTGCGGGCGGTGTTCGGCCGGGCGACGGCGTTGATCGGGTCACGAGCAATCCACATTTTGGGTTTGATTTTAGCGTCAGCGATTTGCCCCGGCGCGCCCGTGCTCGCGTCCGATCGTTATACGATCAAGCAGGTGCGATGGGACAGTTACGGGGGACAGTTACGGTGACATGATACAGAATTCCCGATCTGCATCGAACGCGCTGTTCAACGCAAGTAACTTTGGGGATTCTGTAAACTGTCGGCGTATCTTTATCGGACCCTAGTTGAGAATCTCGAATAGGGCATAAGCCTCAGTCTTGCCCCATGAAGATGAAGTGCCCTGTTTTGGCATTCAATAAACCTGACTGCGATGAGTTGAAGCCGATAGAAATAAAATGGTCCTGTATTATTGTGTTGGCGAGCGAGCGCACAGCGCAGTTCGGAAGCACGCCCAATTGAACAATCACTGGATGCGATGTTCGATATGGCTGAAGTTTTGCATCCACAAAAGGATTTGCCTGCCACACCATTTTTCCTCTAGTGTCAAAGGCGGTGATGCGCCTTCTGTCGCTTTCCAACTGCAGGATCAGACCCGAACGAGGGTCCTTTATCGAATAAGCTGCTCCGTCCTCAGGAATGCCTGGCAAAATTGTAGGGCATAATCCGGCGGTGCTTATGATATCCAGCGGTTGCTGCTCACCGGGCACTGGTGGAAAAAATTCCACGGAGGCAATCAACTGCCGGAACAGGGTCAGATCTTTGTCGTATTCCTTGTCCTGGGTATGCAGCCATGCGCTGCAATCTATCTCAAGCTGGTGTAATGGCTGTGATCGTGGCACGCATCTAGTCGCCACAAACAAATCTTCACCGTCGTTGCTTGAAAGTTGACAAGACCAAGATGCGCGCCCTCCGAGTTCTAGGGACGGTACCGGCATCATTACAGAATACTTATCTACCTCCGCAGGGAGAAAGCTCTCCCAACGATGTTCCAAGTAGGCGCAATGTTGGGCAGCAAAATGATTAGCGCCCGGCAGTTCATCGTTGACCAATGCGCTGACTATAATCATTCGCCTATCCGGCTTGACGCCGCAGTTCGGTTCTCCCGATTTGCCGTCGATATACATTGCGATGCCATTATCGAACGGCGCGCATCTCTCTATTCCGTGCGGTACCGTCATACCGAAACCAAAGGTTGGGAAGCGGATTGCTTCTGCAGCCCGCACGGTGTTCGGCAGCAGGAACAACAAGCCTAAGGCTAGCGCGGCATGGCGCAAAGTTATCGATTTCCCCCTGAGAGCTTCGAACGTCATCCAACGATGGTTTCACACGGGACGAGCTATGCCAAACCGGCGGGGCAATCGCCCCCAAAGCATTGGGAAATAACAAGAACTGGAATTACCCACTTTCTGCTAACCTATAGAAATTGCATAGGTACGTAGCTACCATGGGGGCGCCACCCTTCGCGCTTTTGCACGTGCCACAATTCCCTCTTAAATCGTTTCTAGGCTGGCAACGGTGCGAGGGGAATTCATGCGTCCGCCTTTCTATCTTCGGCAATTGAAGCGCGATCTCGAAACGTGGATCGACGCCGGGCTCGTCCAGAAAGATAGCCGGGACGCCATCCTGGCAAGCGTTGGCGCCGGCGGCAGGACGATCGGCTTCGCCGGCGTGCTGGCGATCTTCGGCGTCATTCTGCTGGGCGGCGGGGCAATGTCGTTCGTCGCCGCGAACTGGGCGGACATGGCAAAGCCGGCGCGGCTGGCGGTACTGTTCGGCAGCCTGTGGTCGGCTTACGGCATCGCGGCGTGGTTCGCCGCCAGACGCCAGCCCGCGTTCGCGCAAGCCTTCGTGCTCCTCGGCCTCATCCTGTTCGGCGTGAACATCTGGTATGTGGCGCAGACCTACAACATCGCCGCGCATTATCCCGACGGCACTTTGATGTGGGGATTGGGCGCGCTTGCGGCAGCGGTCGTCGTGCCGTCGCGTCCCGCGCTCGCCTTCGCCATCGCGCTCGGTTGTTTGTGGACCTGGCAGGAAACGACCTTCTTCGGCGAAAACGCGCAGCTGCATCTGGCGTTTCTTCCCTATTGGGGTGCCTGCACGGCGGTTGCGGTCGTGATGAATTGGCGCCCCGCCATTCATTTGAGCGCGCTGGCGCTAATCGTTTGGCTGTCGATCAATTTCGCCAATGTGGGCCATTTGCTCGGCTGGGGACCTGCCGAAGTGTTGAGCCTGTACATCACCGTGCCCTTGCTCGGGTGGTTGCTGAGCCAACTCGCGGGCCGCGACAGCAACGGCCTGGCGCTGACCACCGGCCATTACGCGTTCTTCTTCTTTCTCGCCGCTTACGGCCTGCTGCACACAACCACCATGGAAGGCCACCCGCCGTCCTTCGCCTGGCTCGGCTTTGCCGTGATCGTCACCGCCGCAGCGATCGGGGCCGCGATCGTCACAGCGGGGCGCGGCAGCTACGCCGTCATCGATGCGCTTGCCGTGGCGTTCGTCTGCGGCACGGCGTTCGCTTACATCTTCTTGGTGGGAAACGAGAGCAGCCATCTTCAGGTACCGCATCTCGCCTGCACGCTGGTCGTCATCGTCTGGAGCATCGGCCGCGGCGTGCGCCTGGAGGACCGCTTCGTCATCAATCTGTCCATCGTCGCCTTCGGCATCTGGTTCCTCTATTCCTATTTCGAGCTCTTCTCGGGATTGATGGACCAGGCGCTGTTCCTCAGCGTCGGCGGCGTGTTGCTGATCGCGCTGGGTGTCGGCCTTGAGACGGCGCGCCGGCGGCTGATCGGCGGACGCGAAACGCTGAGCGAAGGAGCGGCGGCATGATCGCGCTTCGCATCCTCATCGTTCTCGTCCTGCAGACGGCGGTGCTCGGCGGCATGATTTTCGAACGCCAGGCGATGCTGAACGGCTCACGCGTCGTAACCCTCAAGGTCGTTCCCATCGATCCGCGCGACATGTTTCGCGGCGACTATGTGACCTTGCATTACGCCATATCGCTGCTCGAATTGGGCAAGCTCCAGGGCGACCGGGACGTGAAGGAGGGCGACACGGTGTTCGTCACTATCTCCCAGAAGAACGGCATGTGGTCGCCGGTGGCGCTGGGGCGCGAGCGCGCCGTCGTCGTGCCTGGCGGCATCGCCTTGCGGGGAAAGATCGTGCCCTCCTGGCAATCCGGCTTCGTGCGCGTCGATTACGGCATCGAAAGTTATTTCGTTCCCCAGGGCACCGGCCACGAAATCGAACAGGAAAGCCAGAAGGGCGATCTCAGCGCCGATATCGCGGTCGATGCGAAGGGACGCAGCGCCATCAAGGCGATGCGCGGCAAGGCAGGCGTGTTTTACGTCGAAGGACTGTTCTGAGGGGCAACTACCCCTCCACAAGGGCATAGGCGCTAAGATAGCAGTTGCGGAGAGGAATCGATTGTGATTCCACACTGCGATGACACACGAATCGCTGATTGATTACGGTTGGTACGAAACGGTCGAGCAGCTTGGCGGCGAGCGGCTGATCGCAGAGCTGG
>JACQDN010000082.1 GCA_016201105.1 Pseudomonadota bacterium | reverse complement strand
GTGGCCAGCGAGAGTCCCGAAGCTGAGTTGCGCCGGCTGCGCCGCGAGAACCGCGAGCTGCAGATGCGCTGCGAGATCCTAAAAAAAACGGTGGGCCTCTTCAGCGCCCCATCCGGGAACGATTCGCGCTGATCCAGACCATGAAAAACGATTACCCCATTACGCTGTTGTGCGCGCTCATGGCGGTGTCCCGCAGCGGCTATCACGCCTGGGCCGGTGGCCGGCGCAGTGTCCGCGAGCGGCGCGACCGCACGCGACAGTTAGACCGCCCCGCGACGCCAGTTAAAACGCCCCGCAGATAGCCGTGGGATTTTCAGGCCGGTGTCGGTCTGCATGAGCGTCAATGGTGCTCAGACCTGTTATGCAGGCGCACCTTGATCACCGAGCACCAATACAGACACCTCATGAAGACGTTTAACGATGGCGGCAGCATTGGCCTTGCGGCGATGAAGGCGGGGATGGATCGGAAGACGGCACGACGCTATTTGCGGCGTGCCGCCGGGCCGACCATGCCTAAGCAAACACGACACTGGCAGACGCACCCCGACGCATTCGCGGCCATCTGGCCCGAGGTCGTGCGGTGGTTGGAGGACACCCCGGAGATCGAAGCGAAGGCGCTCTTCGAGCACTACCTCGCCCAGCGTCCCGAGCAACTTCCGGCCCACGGACTGCGCACCTTTCAGCGCCGGGTCAGCCGCTGGCGCACGCAGTATGGACCGCCGAAGGAAGTATTTTTTCCACAGGTGCGGGAACCGGGCGCGAGCGTGCAGGTGGATTGGACCCATGCGCACAAGCTCGGCGTCACGCTCGCCGGCGTGGCGTATCCCCATCTCTTGTGCCACGTGGTGCTGCCGTATTCCAACTGGGAGTGGGCGGTGCCGTGTCAGTCGGAGTCCGGTCTGTCGTTGAAGACCGGCTTGCAGGATGCGTTCTGGCGTCTCGGTGGCGTGACCCCGCAGGTCCAGACCGATCACAGTTCGACGGCCACGCATCAACTCAAGCGCGGCGCGGCCGCGCGCGGTTTCAACACCGAGTATCTCGCCTTGTGCGAGCACCTGGGCACCGCGCCCCGCACGATTAATCCCTGCCGGCCCGACGAGAACGGCGATGTCGAGGCGGCCAACAAGCACCTCAAGCGCCGGCTGCTCAATCATCTCATTCTGCGCGGCTCGCGGGACTTTGTCTCGCTCGAAGCCTACGCGCTCTTTGTCGGCCAGGTCTGCACCGCCGCCAACGCCCAGCGCGCGGTCCGCGTCGCCGAGGAGTTGCCGCGCCTCCGGCCCTTGCCGGCGCAACGTTACCCCGACGCCGAAGAGCACACCGCGCGGGTGTCGAGTTATTCGACCGCGCGGGTCAAAAATTGCGCCTACTCCGTGCCGGCCCGTTTGATCAACGCGCACCTGATTGCGCGCGTCACCGAGACCACGGTCAGCTTCCACCACGCCGGGGTCGAGGTGGCGCGTTACCCGCGCGCCCACGCCCAGCAGGCCCGCATCGACTATCGCCACGTCATCGACTCGCTCGTGCGCAAGCCCGGCGCCTTCGCCCGGTATCTCTACCGCGAGGAGCTGTTTCCCCGGCTCGTCTTCCGCCAGGCCTACGACCAATTGGTCGCCGCCGCGCCCGCCCACGCCGACCGCCACTACGTGGCGTTGCTCGCGCTCGCCGCCCGCACCGATGAGACCCAGGTGGCCGCCGTCCTCGGCGCTCTGCTGCGCGCCGGCGACGTGCCCCACGCGAGCGCGGTGGAGACTCGCCTGCAACTCGCTCCGCCGCCCGCCCGCGATCTCGCCGTCTTCGTGCCCGAGTTGCACAGCTACGACCAACTCGTGCAGGAGGTGGTCGCATGAGCGCCACCTCGTTGCCAATCCTCATGCGCAGTCTCGGCCTGACCACCATGGCCCGCGAACATGACGCCGCCCTCGCTCGCGCCGAGACCGAAGACTGGGGTTACCCCCATCTGCTGCGCCACTTGATCGAGACCGAGGCCAACGAGCGGCTGCGCCGCCGCGTCGAACGTTTGCTCAAGGCCTCGCACCTGCCGGCGAACAAGACCATGGCGAGCGTCGAGCCCGCCCGTCTGCCCGACAAGGTTCGCCGGCAGTTGCCCACGCTGCTCACCGGCGAGTTCATTCGCCGCGGCGACAACCTGCTTTGCTTTGGTTTGCCCGGCCGCGGCAAGACTCTGTTTCTCGCGGCCCTCTGCCGCGAGCTGGTGCAACAGCATCAGCTGCCGATCCTCTACACGACGGCGCACCGACTCGTCACCGAGCTGCTCATCGCCAAGCGCGACCTCAAACTCGAACGACTGATCGCGAAGCTCGACCGCTTTGACGCCATCGCCATCGACGACCTCGGCTACACCCAGCAGTCCCGCGAAGAGATGGAGGTTCTCTTCACTCTGCTCGCCGAACGCTACGAGAAGAAGAGCGTCCTCATCACCTCCAATCTCGTCTTCAGTCAGTGGGACCAGATCTTCAAGGATCCCATGATGACCATGGCTGCCGTCGACCGCCTCGTGCACCACGCCGTCATCCTCGAGTTCAATGGCGACAGTTACCGCGCCTCCGCCGCCAAGGCCAAAAGTAAGTCGTGAGTTTCACCCGTTGCCACGCAGGGGAAGAGCGGGGAGGGAGCCAAGCTCCCTCCCCCGCACCCCTCCCTCGATTTATCTCTCAAGCAGAGCAGACCGGTGGGGAGCTTCGCTCCCCTACACCCCCTCATTCCTAATAACTGTCGTCACGTTTTCCGTGGGGAGGAATAACTGTCGTTGACGGGGCGAGAGTCATTGTCGTTGACCGCCTTGAGCATCGCGGCCACGGGCCGGACCTTGGTCGAGGGCACCAGCGACCACACCTTCCGGTAGAAATGCACGGCGCAGCGCTGGTAGGCCGCCTCCGGGTAGAACTCGCCCAGGCTCTCGACCAGCCCGAGGCACTTGTCGCCGATGAACAGCTTCACGCCCCGGAGGCCGCGTGCCTTGAGGTGGCGAAGGAAACCCTGCCAGGAGGCCTTGTCCTCCTTCGTGCCCTCGGTGACCCCGAGCACCTCGCGGTAGCCGTCCTGGTTGACCCCGATGGCGACGAGGACGCTGACGTTCTTGACCTCGCCGCCCCAGGAACGCTTCAGCCAGATCCCGTCGAGGAAGACATAGGCGTGCTGGCCCGTGATCGGCTGGTTGCGCCAGGCCTCGATCTGGCCGGCCACCTTCTGGTTCAGCTCGCTGACGGTGCTGGGACTCCCCCGTGTGCCCCACAGCGCCTCGGTGATGTCCTCGACCCGGCGCATCGACACCCCGGCGTAATCCATCTCCAGCAGGGCCTCCTCGACGCTGGTCTCCCGGCGCTTGTAGCGCTCGATGATCGCCGTCTCGAAGGGCAGCGAGCGCAGTTTCGGCATCTGGAGCGTGACCTCGCCGGCTTTGGTCTGGAACTGACGCTCGTAATGACCGGCGCGGGTGTCCACCCGCTCGGGACTGTGCTCGTAGCGCCTGGCTCCGCACAGGCGGTCGGCTTCGGCGTCCAAGAGGGCGTTGAGGGTGTCCTGCACGGTGGTGCGCACGACCTCGCCGAGGTGCTGCTGCACCAGGGCCTGGTCGATCGAGATGACCTCGCCCAAGGGCTTGGTTACTGGGGTCGCGGAGCTTCCCGCGACCGTCGGGGTGACGGTATCATTGCTCATGTTGACTGTTGGGTTTGGGTTAACGGTTAACCCGTCCCAAGCCAACCCTCAGAAAATGTGCGAAACATACCGGACGTTATCGAGGCGGCACCCGAAGCGACGCTTACAAAACAAAAAAAAGGCCCGAACATCGCTTTCGCAACATTCGGGCCGTAATCTTGGCAACAACTTACTCTCGCGAGACCTAACGTCCAACTACCATCAGCTGCTCGGGGCTTAACGGCCGTGTTCGGGATGGGAACGGGTGGAACCCCCGGCATATGGCCGCCAAGAAACTTGCTCTCCTTACGGAGAAAAACGAAATTCAGACAGAAACGAAGCGGTAAAATAAACGCCTAGAAATTATCGAGCCTGAATAAACCGGCAAGGTCATTAGTAGCAGTAAGCTGAGCGCATCTCTACGCTTGCACTTCCGCCCTATCGACCGGGTAGTCTACCCGGACCTTGCACCGCCTTACGGCGGATTATGATCTTATCTTGGGATGAGCTTGGCGCTTAGATGCTTTCAGCGCTTATCTCTTCCGCACATAGCTACCCGGCGCTGC
>JACQDN010000081.1 GCA_016201105.1 Pseudomonadota bacterium | reverse complement strand
GACGCCCGCGCTGAAGGATCACGATAGGGTCGACCAACTGAGCTTCCCGTTTGCAATGCCGGCTGCCAGCTCGGGAAGCTCACGCAACAGGTTTGCCGCTCTGGCGCCAGGGCACGCCGACAGACCCAGCGCCGCGGCGCTTCGCTCGATCGCGTCGCCACTCGACAGGGCCCGTGCAAGATCATCGAGCATCGGCCCTTCGGCGAAAGGGCCCACGCATCGCCAGATCTCGAACGGAACCGGTCGGCCCGCGGCCCATCGCTCATGCGCAAAGTCGCACATGATCCGGGCAAGTTCCGCGTTGGCGCGCTCGTCGAGACCCTGAATCGGCGCAAGGCGGCTGTCGATGAACAGGGCCTTGAGAACCATATGATTCCATCGGTGGATATCGAAGTGCTGCCGCGGATAAGGATTGCGGTGGATGATCGCCTCGAACATCGCACGCATATTGGTTCGCAGGCCCTCGCCAACCTGCGGCTCCAACGCGGCCGGATCGGGATACAGCGGCAGTCCGCGATGCAGCGCGATGGATTCGGCCATGTCGGCCGTCTGGCACAGCGCCCGGAAGCGGTCGGCGAAAGGCTTCCCTGTCGCCGGCAGGCCGCTCAGCAACAATATTCGCGCGGCGTCGGCCACGCTCCAGCCGCGCGGATCCCATCCTTCAAGTGCGGCGTTTGCGTCCGCCCGGTCGGCATCGGACAGCGTCAGTTCGTCCTTCCCCAGACGCCTGGGAGCCATGCCGAGTGCGGTATGCAGCGCCGGATCGGAGGGATCTTTCTGGAGCACCGCAATCTGCTCGTTCAGCCACGCGTTCTGAGCGTCGCTGAGTTGACGACTCAGCCACTCACGCAGTAACGTCCTTGCGGCGTCGCTCACTCAATCTCCATCGGGCTGCGGTTTGCCTGCTCGAAACAATCAATGTAGCTGAAATATTGAGGGCAACGCAATTGTGGCACATCCGTCGTAGATTGCATCCCGCCGACGCGCGAAGCGCATGAACCGGACCCTGGTGATCCTCGCCGTCGGGTTGTCGCCGGCGCTCGTAGGCGAACACACGCCGAACCTGAAGCGCCTGGCGCAACGCGGCGGCATGCGGCCGCTGAACACCGTCGTCCCCGCCGTAACCTGCAGCGTCCAATCCACACTCGTGACCGGGCTGATGCCCAGCGGCCATGGCGTGGTGGCCAATGGCTGGTACTTCAGGGATCTCGCGGAGATCGCGTTTTGGCGCCAATCGAACCGTCTCGTGGCAGGCGAAAAGATCTGGGAGGCAGCCAAGGCCCGCAACCCGGAGTTCACCTGCGCCAAGATGTTCTGGTGGTACAACATGTATTCGAGCGCGGACTGGAGTGCCACGCCCCGCCCGATGTATCCGGCCGACGGCCGCAAGCTTCCCGACCACTACACGCATCCCTATGAGTTGCACGATGAGCTGGACGCGAAGCTTGGGAAATTCCCGCTGTTCAAGTTCTGGGGGCCGCTCACCGACATCACGTCGACGCAATGGATCGCCGCGGCGACGTCGCATGTCATGGAGACGCGTAACCCGACGCTTACCCTGACGTATCTGCCGCATCTGGATTACAACCTGCAGCGCCTCGGGCCGGACCTCGATCATCCGCGCGTCCGGCAGGATCTGCAGGAACTCGACGCGGCCTGTGGTTCGCTGATCGATCACGCGGCGGCGAGCGGCCGCGAAGTGATCGTCGTTTCGGAATACGGCATTACGCCGGTCGCAGGTGCGGTTCACATCAATCGGGCCCTGCGGCAGGCAGGGCTGATCCGGGTGCGTCCTGAGGAATTCGGACGCGAGATTCTCGATGCGGGGGCGAGCACCGCGTTTGCGGTCGCCGACCATCAGGTCGCACACGTTTACGTCAGCGATCCTGGCCGGATCGCAGAGGTCCGCGCCCTGATCGAGCGGCTGGACGGTGTGGAGGAGGTGCTCGACGCGGGCAGCAAGCGGGCCGCTGGACTGGATCACGAACGATCAGGTGAACTGATCGCGGTTTCAAGCGCCGACCGCTGGTTCAGCTACTACTACTGGCTCGACGACCGGGTTGCCCCCGATTATGCGCGCACCGTGGATATTCATCGCAAGCCGGGATACGATCCTCTCGAATTGTTCGTCGATCCGGAAATCCGGTTTCCGACCCTGGCGACCGGATGGCGGCTTGCCAAGCGCAAGCTCGGCATGCGTACCTTGCTCGACGTGATCTCGCTGAAAGATACGGCGCTGGTCAAGGGCTCGCATGGCCGGATCGGCGGCGACCCGGCGCATGGCCCGCTCGTGATCAGCTCGCGAGGCGACCGGCTTCCCGCGGGCGCATTCGAGGCAACCGCTTTCAAGCAGCTGGTGCTGGATCACCTATTTTCCTGAGCTACGCTGCGTCGCGCCGGCGAGCGCTGCGCCAAACCTGATCAACCTGCAAACGCCCCGAGTTCGATGGCCTTCTCGGGGCATGCGTCAATACACAGGCGACAGGCATGACAGTCGCGGGGGTTCGCCAGATAGGCCTGCCTGCCGCCGTGCGCCCATGCCTTTAGCGTGCCGCGAACGGACAGTGAGGACCTGTCATGCGCAACGAGCTTGCGGATCTCGAACACCTTGAACGGGCAGACCCGGGCACAGGCGCCCGACCCTTCGCACCGGTTCCTGTCGACAATCGGCGCGAACTTTCCTGGCACTTCCCTGCAGGTTGGAGCCATCATGGTATTCCGGGGAAACGGTTCGAACGCGAATTCTGGCAGTGCAAACGCGGGGCCTGCGGCGGCGGGGCGGCACGTGTCCGGCTTTCAGGCGCTTCAAAATCACCAGCGATGCTTCCACCTTCCAGCGCAAAAAACAAATTGCGTGGAATCTCCATGTCGTGCGATCGCCCAACCCAGTGTGCGTTTGTTCATTGTGCGCGCCAAGCGATGCCGATAGTATTCGCGACTTGTTCTTTTCCGCACGAGGGCCTATCCATGGCGAACCTGAGCAAGGCGGATCTGACCGAGGCCGTGGCGAAAGCCGCCGACATCAGCAAGACCGCCGCCGCGGAAGCTGTCAATGCCCTCTTCGAAGCCGTCGTCGTCGGCGTCGCCCGCGGCAATCGCGTGACTGTCGTGGGCTTCGGCACCTTCCTCGCGCGGAAGCGCCAGGCGCGGGCCGGGCGCAGCCCCGCCAACGGCAAGGAGATCAAGATCCCGGCCAAGACCTGCCCGGCGTTCACGCCCGGCCAAGCGTTCAAGGATGCCGTGGAAGGCGGCAACGCGGGCGCACGGAGACGTTAGCTTTTGCTTTAGGGAGCGTTGCCAAGTCCAAAAGCGTTCGGCAGAATCGACCGGGTCGCCCCGACTTGCCGGGGTTCTCGATCAGGGTTCACGGTAGCCGGCTATGGACAGTCCGCTGATTCTCTCCCTTGACTTGCACGGTGTGCCGCATCGCTGGATCAGCTGGCAGCAGGCCTGCTTCTATTACGCCAAGAACCTGGTTGCATGGACGATGGGCGACCGGACATTCACATTCAACGGAGGCATTTCGCGCATAACGGGCGAGCGCTCCTGCATCACCGCGCATTCCATCATCGCGATCAAGGGCAAGGCCATGGCGCGCAAGGGCTTCAACCATGTCCCGCCGCTGAACAACCGGGAGCTTTTCCGGCGCGACTGCCAGATCTGCGCCTATTGCGGCGGCGAGTTTCACTACTTCAGGCTGACACGCGATCACATTACGCCGCTTTCGCGCGGTGGCAGGGACACCTGGATGAACGTCGTCACCGCCTGCCGGCATTGCAACGGCCTCAAGCGAAACCGCACGCCGGAGGAAGCGGGTACGGAGTTGCTTTATGCGCCGTATGTGCCGAACAAGGCCGAGTACCTGATCCTCACCAACCGGAGGATCTTCGCCGACCAGATGGAATTCCTGAAGCAGCATGTGTCGGCGCATTCGCGCCTTACTCTCGCTGCCGCGTAATCCGGATACAGGGGCCACCAGTAAGGTGTCCCCCGTACCCCCCTCCTCCCCGTAGGCGAACGGCGTGCCGGATTTTTGGCGGAATAGCGGCTTTCATCTCCTAAGGCGTGACGATCGCGGCTGGTTGACGGTCACGGACGATTTCCTGCGTGCGTACTACCTCAGGCCGGAGGTGTACCCGGTCGAGGAGTCCGGCGACGCGGAGCTTGCGCTGCACTCGTCGCTGATGGCCGAGCCCGGCCGCAAGGTCGATGAAGAAGAGATCGAAGCGGTCGAGGACGAAGATGCTCGTGACAACTACCGCGTGGTCCTGCGCTTTCGCGACCGGCTGCTCGCGGCCGGCACGCTCGAAGGCGCCTATGCGGCGCTGTTCCGTTCCGGCAGCGTCGACATCCCGCCGCTTTTCATCGAGCAGATGGCGCATGTGATCCTGCGCAACATCCTCGACGGCGTTGAAGACCCGCTTCGTCTTCGCGCCGGCGAACTCCTGTTTCGCGACCAGAAACTGAACCTGCAGGACAGCACCATGCTGCTGGCCGACCTCGAGACGGTCGAGATGCATGCGGCTGGCAATGCCTACGGCAGTATCGGGCGGTTGATCGTCGACGCGCAGACCAGCCTGAAGAGCGTCGAGCTCGACGTGCTCGACCGGGACAACGCCGGGCACTACTGGCAGCGGGAATCCCGCTACGACACTGTCATCAGCATCAACCACGGCCGCGCTGCGCTGGAGGCGTTCTGCCGCGTGATCGAGGCCTGGGTCCGGCATTTTCATGGCGTCGAAGTGAAGGTCCGGTCGTTGCCGCGGATCGACGAGCCGCGCTGGGCCTGGCACATCGGCCTGGATGCCGCGTCGACGGGCATGCTCAACGACCTCTATGAGGGAATCGAGGTGGACCATGGACGGATGCGCAGGTTGCTGTCCCTGTTTCGCATGGACTTCGCGAATGCTTCCGACATGCGCCCGGACATCGCGGGCCGGCCGGTCTACCTGGCGCTTTCGGCCAACGAGGACGATATCGTGCGCATGAAGCCGCAGAACCTGCTGGTGAATTTTCCGATGGCGAAATCGTCGTGAGCGAGCCGCCCGAAAAGCCGGGGTTCTGGCCGAAGGCCAAGCGCGAGTTGGCACGCGGCGACCCGGTGATGGCGAAGATCATCCGCGCCTATCCGCGCGTGTCGCTGCGCAGGCGGGGCGAGCCGTTCTTCACGCTCGCGCGATCGATCGTGGGTCAACAGATTTCGGTCAAGGCCGCGCAGAGCATCTGGAACCGCGTCGCGGCGCTCGCGCCCGAAATGCAACCCGGGCAGGTCCTCGCGCTTTCGCGGCGCAAGCAGCGCCTCAAGGCGGCCGGGCTTTCGGACCGCAAGGTCGAATACATCGTCGACCTCGCCCGGCATTTCGCCGAAGGCACGATCCATCCGCATCGCTGGGGCGACATGAGCGACGAGGAAGTGATCGACGAACTCGTTCAGGTGCGGGGCATCGGACGGTGGACAGCGGAGATGTTCCTGATGTTCAACCTGCTGCGCCCGGATGTTTTCCCGGTGGCCGACCTCGGGCTGCAGAAGGCCGTGTGCCTGCATTACTACAACGACGAGAAGATCGCGCTTGAACGATTGCGCGAACACGGGGAGGCATGGCGTCCGTGGCGCTCGGTGGCCACGTGGTATCTGTGGCGCAGCCTTGATCCGGTACCGGTGGAGTATTGAGGCCAGGGGAAGGAATACGGGAGCGGAGGCCCGGAGTTCGATGTTCTTTTCGGTTCTTGCAGATCTCGTGCTTTTGCGCATTCAAGTGGTTGCGCGTACGCGCAACGCATCGAATGCGCAAAAGCACGAGACCAGGGAAGGGCAATACGGAGATGCCGCTCGGATCCGCCGGGTTCAAGTGGCGTAAGATCCCCCCATGCCCCCGCCCGCCGCCAAGACCACCTTCCTCGAGTTCGAGCAGCCGATCGCCGAGCTCGAAGCGCGCATCGAAGAGTTGCGCTTCGTGCAGGACGATTCCGCTGTGGACATCTCGGAAGAGATCGCCCGGCTGCAGAAGAAGAACCAGGCCCTCACCAAGGAAATTTACGCCAAGCTCACGCCCTGGCAGGTCGCCCAGGTGGCGCGCCATCCGCAGCGGCCGTACACGCTCGACTACATCGGCATGCTGTTCACCGGGTTCGAGGAACTGCACGGCGACCGCCTGTTCGCCGACGACCAGTCGATCGTCGGCGGGCTGGCGCGCTTCAACGGCGAATCGTGCATGGTGATCGGCCACCAGAAAGGCCGCGATACCAAGGAGAAGATCGCGCGCAACTTCGGCATGCCCAAGCCCGAGGGTTACCGCAAGGCGTTGCGCCTGATGAAGGTGGCCGAAAAGTTCAGGCTGCCGGTGTTCACGTTCGTCGATACGCCCGGCGCGTATCCGGGCGTCGACGCCGAGGAGCGCGGGCAGTCCGAGGCGATCGGCCGCAACCTGTACGCAATGGCGTCGCTGCGCGTGCCGCTGGTCTGCACGGTCATCGGCGAGGGCGGTTCCGGCGGCGCGCTTGCGATTGCAGTCGGTGACATCACGATCATGATGCAGTATTCGACCTACTCGGTGATCTCGCCCGAAGGCTGCGCGTCGATCCTTTGGAAGAGCGCCGACATGGCGCCCGAGGCGGCAGAGACACTGGGAATTACCGCGAACCGGCTGAAGACGCTCGGCGTGGTGGACAAAATCGTCAACGAGCCGCTCGGCGGCGCGCACCGCGACCCGGAAGCCGCGGCGCAGGCGCTGAAGAAGACGCTGACCGAGGCATTGAAGCATCTCCAGGCGAAGAAGCCCGCTGCGCTCGTGGAAGAACGCCTCGAACGGCTGATGGGCTATGGCAAGTTCAAGGAAACCGGCGCGAAGTAGGCCGCCGCTGCCGACGTCGCCCGGAAGATCGGCTGGCGGCGCGCAACACTGCATGCTGGTCCCGCAATCGCTCGAGGCTTCGCTCGTGCGCGCCGGCGTGCGCAAGACTTCGGTGTGCGTGGCCCTTTCGGGCGGCGTCGATTCGGTCGTCCTGCTGCATGGCCTCGTTGCGATCGCCGGTCGTTTCGGGCTCGCGCTTTCCGCACTGCACGTCAACCACGGACTCAGCCCGAGCGCGTACGCATGGGAACGCCATTGCCGCACTTTTTGCCGGCGGCTGCGCGTTTCGTTGACGGTCAGGCGGATCAAGGTGCCCGCGCCGCGCAAGGAGGGACTCGAATCGGCAGCCCGGAACGCGCGGTACGCGGCACTGTCGGCGGTGCGCTCGGACGTCATTGCCCTCGCCCACCAGTTGGATGACCAGGCAGAGACGGTCCTGCTCAACCTGCTGCGCGGGGCAGGCCTGCGGGG
>JACQDN010000078.1 GCA_016201105.1 Pseudomonadota bacterium | reverse complement strand
GCCATCCTTGACCGCGCCTGCGCGCGGCGCTGCTCCAAACTCTGGTCGGGACGAAAAGGCGATCCTTCGCGGGCAAACAAAGCTGCAAACTTGTTGCTATCCACTAGCTTGACTACCTAACCCTCATGTGAGGGAGGGTGGACTACGTGCTTCCACCTTCCACGGCATTGCCTTCCGCGCGCCAGCGCAGCATGCCGCCGGCGAGGTTGGCGACGCGTTTGAATCCGACCTGCTGCAGGATGGTTGTGGCCTGTGCCGAGCGCCCGCCGGCGCGGCACACCGCGACGGTCGGCTTGTCGGAAGATAGCTCCGCAGCGCGCTGCGCCAGATTGCCGAGCGGGATGAGCTTGGCGCCATGGATGTGGCCGAGAGGTCCGTTGAACTCCGCGGCCTCGCGCACGTCCACGATCTGAAGGCCGGCGCGATGCTCTTCCAGCCAGTGCGGTTGGATTTCCCAAACCCCCGCAAAGGTGAGCTTGAGCGGTGCCCAATCGGGATCGGTGGGCGGAATATTCTGCACATCGGGGATGCCGCATTTGAGATTGGCGGGCACGGCGACGTCCAGCTTCTTGGGATGGGCGAGCTTGAGATTGTTCATATAGCCCGCAAAATCGCTCTCGCTAAGCTGACCGCCGCAGCGCGGATTGAAACGCTTTTCCTCGCTGACGCTCGTCACCGTCAGCCCGCGATAGTCGTGCGCGGGATAAAGCAGACAGGTTTCCGGCAGCGTAAACAGCGCGGCGTGGATCGAGCGATACATGGCGCGCGGATCGCCTTGCTGGAAATCGGTGCGCCCGCAGCCGCGGATGAGCAGGCAATCGCCAGTAAAGGCCATGCTTTCGTTGTCGAGCACGAAGCTCATACAGCCATTGGTGTGGCCGGGCGTCGCACGCGCGGTGACATAGCGCGCGCCGAAACGGATCGTGTCGCCATCCTTCAGCAGAACATCCGCGCCTTCGGCTCCGCTTTCGGCGGAGATCGTGATTTTACTGCCCGTACGCTGTTTCATCAGCCAAGCGCCCGTCACGTGATCGGCGTGGACATGGGTGTCGAGCGTGGCTGTGAGCTTGAGGCCGAGTTCTTCGATCAGCGCGCCGTCGCGCCGCACTTCCTCGAAGACGGAATCGATCAGCACCGCCTCGCGGCTTTCGCCGTCGCCCAGCAGGTAGGTGTAGGTCGAGGACTGCGGATCGAACAATTGGCGGAAAATCAGCATAACGCGCGCCCTTTTTGCTCCGGCGTTGTCGGCATGGAATTAGCGCCGTCCGGCGGGATTGACAACAAACAGCTTGTTAGATAATTAACTTATTAGCTAAATAATACACCTCCATGGACAAGATCTTCGCCGCCCTCGCCTCCACCGCCCGCCGCAAGATTCTCGCTTACCTCTCGGAGAGCGATCTGACGGCAGGGGCGATCGCCGCGCGCTTTTCCATGAGCAAGCCCGCGGTCTCCAAGCATCTGCAGATTCTGGAGAATGCGGGCCTCATTCGCGGCGACAAAGCGGGACAGTTCATCCACTACTCACTTGTGCGCCAGAGCCTCGCCAACACGTTGAACGGATATTTGCAGGAAGTTTGTCCGGTCTCGCGGCCGCTGAAGCGCGAAAGCAAACGGCTGAAGAAGGAAAAGTCATAGCGATACCGGTTCGCACCGGAACGTGGAGAGCAGCATGGCGAATATCGCGATGCGTATGGAAGACGCCACGAAGGGACCGTTCAAGGTTCATTCCCTGACGATCACGCCAGACACCGATCCCATCACCGGCAGCGTCAGTTGGGACCCCGCGCGCTCGCTGTGGAACAGCGGCATGATGTTCGCCGCTCTCGTCTTGGGACCACTGTTCTTCACCTGGAGCGCGTTCGGCGTGTTCCTGGTTCTGCTGCTGGTGACAATGTGCACCGGTCATTCGGTCGGCTTCCACCGGCGGCTGATCCACCGAACATTCCAATGCCCCAAGTGGCTCGAGCACGTTCTGGTTTGGTCGGGCACGCTAGTGGGCATGCAAGGACCCTTTTGGGTGATGCGCGCGCACGACATCCGCGATTGGGCGCAGCGCCAGCCGGACTGCCATCCATTCTTGAAGCACGGCGGCGGAATGCTGCGCGACGGTTGGTGGAATCTTCATTGCCGGCTGCAACTGGAGAACGCTCCCGCCTTCGATCCAGGTCCGGGTATCGGCGACGACAGGTTCTACCGATTTCTACAACGCTCCTGGATGCTGCAGCAGCTTCCACTCGCGCTGTTGCTCTATGGCATCGGCGGCTGGCCGTGGGTCATTTGGGGAATTTGCGTGCGCGTGACGGTGGGCGTCACCTCGCACTGGTTCGTCGGCTACCTCTGCCACAGCCATGGTCCGCAAAACTGGCATGTGGATGATGGTGCGGTGCAAGCGCACGACGTGCCGTGGGCAGCGATCCTTTCGATGGGCGAAAGCTGGCACAACAATCATCATGCGTTTCCCGCTTCGGCTCGGCACGGAATCTTCCCCGGACAGATCGATATCGGCTTCCGCTTCGTACAGACTCTCGAATCTCTGGGGCTCGCCTGGAACGTCCAGACACCGGACAATTTGCCGTGGCGCCCCGGTATATCGGCTGTCACGCCTATTGCAGCCGCCATGGCTCGAAGCGCCGCTTCGTGAGTCCGGCAATGCGTTCCGATCGAAAATTGCGCATCGCCATTGTCGGCTACGGCATAGCGGGTATCGCCGCAGCGGTGCTTTTGCGCCGCCTAGGTCACGAGATTGTCCATTTCGAACAGACTCGCGAACCATCCAACGCCGGTTCTGGTCTCCTTCTGCAACCGACGGGACTGGCGGTTCTAAAGGAATTGGGACTGCTCGATACAGCTTTGACTCACGGCGCAATGATTTCGCGATTGATCGGCGAGAATCGGCGCGGCGCGACGGTCATGGATCTTCGCTACAACGAATTCGAGCCCGGCAGCTACGGCTTGGGGATTCAGCGCGCGGCATTGTTCCAGCTGTTGCGCGGCGCCGATACGAATTCCTTCGATTTGCAGGCGTCAATACGGATTGACGGAGTCGATGCAGAGAGGGGTTATCTGTTCGACGGCGACAGCCGTTCATTCGGACCATTCGACCTCGTCATCGGCGCCGATGGAGCAAGCTCGCGGGTTCGCAACAGTTTGGTGTCGCTGGAACGGCGCGATCGATCCTATCCCTGGGGAGCCTTGGTGGGTCTTTTCGACGACTCAGACAACCGCTTTGAGAGCCACCTCGTTCAAAGATTCTGGGGGTCCCGGCATGTTTCCATTTGGCCAGTCGGATCGCTGGAGCCCGGAGCGCCGCGCCGCATAAATCTCTCCTGGCGCTGTTCTGTGAAGGAGCAGGCACAGCTCGTGGCTGGCGACACGGGGAATTGGAAGCGACAGGTTTCAGCACTTTGTCCAGCAGTCACCCCGCTGCTTAGCCAAATTTCGGACATGCGCGATCTCTTCCCGGCAACCTATCGCGACGTTCAGCTCAGACGCTATGCGCAAGGCCGGGTTGTGCTCCTCGGCGATGCCGCGCACAGCATGAGCCCCCAATTGGGACAGGGCGCAAGCATGGCTCTGCTCGATGCGCGCACTTTGGCCTTCGCGATTGACCGGCACTCCACTGTCCAAGAAGCGCTCGCTGAATTCGATCATGATCGCCGCGCGCATCTGGCGATCTATCAGCGCATCAGCCGCGCGGTGACTCCGGTTTTTCAATCGGGCAGCCGGACCCTGACGATGCTGAGAGATCGGGCATTCTTTCCGCTTAACCGCGTTGCATATTTCCGCCGTTCCATGCTGAGAACGCTCAGCGGCCGGCAACAAGGCCTGTTCGGGACTCTGACGCTCCAAACTCCACACGCGTAACAGGCTCGCGCGGGACGACTTGCAGTATTATATCAGCGCCATGTCCAGCGATCAGATCACCGGCACGCCTGAACCGCCCGCCCTCAAGGGCGTCGAGCGCATCGCGGCCTATCTGAAGATGCTGCCCGACGCGCCGGGCGTCTATCGCATGCTCGATGCCAAGGGCGACGTGCTCTATGTCGGCAAGGCCAAGAGCCTGAAGAAGCGCGTTTCCTCTTACGCCAAGTCGGGCGGCCACACCGAGCGCATCGCGCGGATGATCGCGGAAACCTCAGAGATGCTGTTCGTGACGACGGCTTCAGAGATCGAGGCGCTTCTGCTCGAATCCAATCTCATCAAGCGGCTGAAGCCCCGCTACAACGTTTCCTATCGCGATGACAAATCCTTTCCCAACATCCTGTTGCGCGAGGATCATGCCTTTCCGCAGCTCCTGAAGCATCGCGGCGCCAAGACCACCAAAGGCGTCTATTTCGGACCCTTTGCCAGCGCCGGCGCGGTGAACCGCACGTTGAATACGCTGCAGCGCGCGTTCCTGTTGCGCTCGTGCTCGGATTCGGTGTTTGAATCGCGCACGCGGCCCTGCCTGCTGTTCCAGATCAAACGCTGCAGCGCGCCGTGCACGGGGCGCATCGACCAGCCTGGCTATGGCGAGCTGGTGAGCGAGGCCGAAGATTTTCTCACCGGCAAAAGCCGCGCCGTGCAAGGCACGCTGGTCAAAGACATGAACGCGGCGGCCGAAGCGCTCGACTTCGAACGCGCGGCGCGTCTGCGCGACCGCCTGCGCGCCATGAGCCACATCCAGTCGCAGCAGAGCGTCAATCCGACCACGTTCTCCGACGCCGACGTCTTTGCGGCCCACAGCGACGGCGGGCAGACCTGCATCCAGGTGTTCTTCTTCCGGGCCGGGCAGAACTGGGGCAACCGGCCCTATTTTCCGCGCCATGATCGCGAACTTTCCACCGCCGAAGTTCTGGAATCTTTCGTCGCGCAGTTCTACGACGAGCGCGCCGCGCCCGCATTGATCCTCGTGTCCGAGGATATTCCTGAGCAGGATCTTCTCGCCGAGGCGCTGTCGCTGCGCGCAGAGCGCAAGGTGGAAGTCTTAAAACCTCAGCGCGGCGAGAAGCGCGAGATCGTCGACATGGCGCTCAACAACGCGCGCGAGCAGCTCGGCCGCCGCATGGCGGAGAACTCGGCGCAGCGCGAACTCCTGGAAGGCGTCGCCGAAACCTTCGGCCTGGAGAACCCGCCGCGCCGCATCGAGGTCTACGACAACTCGCATATCCAGGGCACCAACGCGCTGGGCGGCATGATCGTGGCGGGGCCGGACGGTTTCGAAAAAGGCGAGTACCGCAAGTTCAATATCAAATCGACCGAACTGGCGCCGGGTGACGACTACGCCATGATGCGCGAAGTTCTGACCCGCCGTTTCTCGCGGCTGGTCAAGGAAAGCGTCGAGGATGAGGCAAAGGCCAAGTGGCCAAATCTGGTGCTGGTCGACGGCGGACCGGGACAGCTTTCGGTGGCGTGTCGGGTGTTCGCCGATCTGGGCGTCGAAGACGTGACGCTGGTGGGCATCTCCAAGGGACCGGACCGCGACGCCGGGCGTGAACATTTCTACATGCCGGGGCGAGAACCCTTCCGCCTCGAGCTCAAGAGCCCGGTGCTCTACTACCTGCAGCGCCTGCGCGACGAAGCGCACCGCTTCGCCATCGGCAGCCACCGAAAGAAGCGCAGCAAGGCCATCGGCGCCAATCCTTTGGACGAGATCGCGGGCGTCGGCGCGTCGCGCAAACGCGCTCTGCTGCAGCACTTCGGCTCCGCCCGCGCGGTGGCGGGCGCGAGTTTGAGCGACCTGGAATCGGTGGGCGGCGTCAGTAAAACATTGGCGAAAAAGGTCTACGACTTCTTCCACCCCGGCGGTTGAGTGCTAAGGTTGGGCATGTTTCGCCTGCCCAACATCATCACCATTCTGCGCATCGTGCTGGTGCCGGTGTTCGCGATCGCCTTCGCGCTGCCCGGCACGACGGCGAGGCTGATCGCGTTCACCGTGTTCGTTATCGCAGGCTTGAGCGATGCCTTGGACGGGCTTGCCGCGCGCAAACTGAACGCGGGCTCGGATTTCGGGCGGATGCTGGATCCCATCGCCGACAAGATCCTCGTCGCCGTCGCGCTGATGATGCTGGTCGCCGACGGCACGGTCGACCAGTTCAATCTCGTGCCCGGATTGAAGAGCCTTCTGAAGCTCGTGCCGGCGCTCATCATCCTTTCGCGCGAAATCCTGGTGTCGGGCCTGCGCGAGTTCCTGGCGGGCGCCGATGTCAGCGTGCCGGTGACCGCGATCGCCAAATTCAAGACCGCCATCCAGATGGTCGCCATCGGCGCCATGATCTTGCAGCCTTTGGCGGTGAAACATCTCGAAATGCCGTTCGCGCTTTCGTACAGCGCGGTCGCCTATGGCGGGCTTTGGGTTGCTGCCGGGCTCACGGTGTGGACGGGTTATGTTTATTTCCGCGCCGGGCTTGCCCATCTTCATCCCAAACCCGCGCGCGACGCTGGAGAGACGGCGTGACGCTGCTCTACTTTGCCTGGGTGCGCCAGAAGATCGGGTGCAGCGAAGAACACGTTGTGCTTCCCTCTAACGTCAAAACCGTTGCCGATCTGGTGGACTATCTGCGCGCATTCGGCGCAGGCTATGCGGATGCTTTTGCCGACGCCAAACGCCTGCGTGTGGCCGTAAACCAGAATCACGTCGGCTGGGATGCCGCCGTCGGCGCGGACGACGAAGTCGCCTTCTTTCCTCCGGTGACGGGGGGATGAGCACGATCACGAAGATTCGCGCAATCACCTACCCTCCCCTTGAGGGAGGGTCGAATTTGGCTGCGCCAGCAGACAAATTCGGGGAGGGGTCGTGCCGTGACATACGAATGCGGGCACCGCGCCTCCGTCAGATTGCCTTCGAGGCCACGGCATGACCCCTCCCCGAAATTTGCTCCGCAAATTTCGACCCTCCCTCAAGGGGAGGGTGGATCTTGAGCGTGTGTCATGACCGCTCGCATCTCGATCCAGCATGAAGATTTCGACGTCGCGGAAGAAATTTCCGCTCTGACGCAAGACCGCACGGACATCGGTGCAATCGTCACCTTCGCCGGCTGCGTGCGCGCCGACGACGGGCTCACCTCGCTGACGCTGGAGCACTACCCGGCGATGACCGAACGCGAGATCGCGGGGCACGTCGCGGAGGCGCAGCAGCGTTGGCCGCTCGTCGCCGTGACCGTCATTCACCGCATCGGCACGCTCAAGCCGGGCGACGCCATCGTGCTGGTGGTGACGGCCTCGTCGCATCGCCGCGCCGCCTTCGAGGCCGCCGATTTTCTGATGGATTATCTCAAAACCCAGGCGCCGTTCTGGAAGCAGGAAGAGCGCGGCGGCGTGCGCCACTGGGTCGAAGCCAAGACGTCCGACGACGACGACGCGAAGCGCTGGCGCTGAAGACATGGCCCCCTCCTGGTTATGGGCAGCGTTCACGATTGCGGCTGCCGGCGGGCAAACGGCGCGCAATGCCATGCAGCGCGAATTGACGGCGCGGCTCGGCACCGTGGGCGCAACGCATGTGCGCTTCCTCTTCGGCTTTCCCTTTGCGCTGTGTTTCTTGATCGGCGTGCGGCTCGGCACCGGCGCGGCTTTTCCATCGGCCAATGCGGCTTTTCTCGGCTGGATCGGGATGGGCGCCCTCGCCCAGATCGGCGGCACGGCGCTGATGCTGGCGACGATGGAGACGCGCACCTTC
>JACQDN010000080.1 GCA_016201105.1 Pseudomonadota bacterium | reverse complement strand
GCGGCACATTGTTCCTCGATGAAATCGGCGAGCTTCGCCTCGACATGCAGGTGAAATTGCTCCGTGCGCTGCAGGAAGGCGAGATCGATCCGGTTGGTTCCAAGCGTCCTGTAAAAGTAGACGCGCGCATCATCTCCGCCACCAATCGCGATTTGGCCGAACTCACGCGCGACGGACGTTTTCGCGAAGATCTCTATTACCGCTTGAACGTATTCCCGATCTTCGTGCCGCCTCTGCGCGAACGCCGCGGCGACATTCCCGCAATGGCGCGCCACTTCATTGCCCGCTTTGCGGCCGAAGAGAATAAACCGGTCAGCGGACTTTCGCCGGAAGCAACCACCCTGATCGAGAAATTCAACTGGCCCGGCAACGTGCGCCAGCTGGAGAACACAATCTTCCGCGCTGTCGTGCTGTGCGACGGACCGACATTGGACGTCTGCGACTTTCCGCAAATCGCGGCCGCCATGGGTGTCGAAGCCAAGACGCGTCGCTATGTGGCGCCGATGGAAAGCGGCGTGCAGACGCCCGGCGCCATGGGCCGCGTTGCAGCTCCGGTTGCCGCCGCCTCGCCCTATGCCATCGCCGGCACCGACGGCGGGGGCCACATGCGCAAGCTGGAGGAAATCGAATCCGAAGTGATCCGCATGGCGATCTCGCGCTATGAGGGCCATATGTCGGAAGTCGCGCGCCGGCTCGGCATCGGCCGCTCCACGCTGTATCGCAAGCTCAAGGATTTGGGGCTCGAGCAGCACGCGGCCGAGATCGAAGCGCAGCAAGACGTACCGCGCCAGGCTGCGAGCTAACGGCGCATCCCAAGAGCGCTCATATAAAGGTCCAGGATAGCTTCGCGCTCCTGAAACTCGGCGCGATCGAGTTTTCTCAAACGCACCACCTGACGCATGATTTTGGTGTCGAAGCCCTGGCCTTTGGCTTCCGAATAGATTTCGCGAATGTCGGCGGTGAGCGCCGCCTTTTCCTCTTCGAGGCGCTCGACACGCTCGATGAGCGATTTCAGATGATCTTTCGCAAAGCCGGACTTGGCCATGACTGCCTCGGAATTTCAGCGGGCGCGGACCCTAACTGCGCGTCATGGCGCACGCAACATCGCCCAGCGCGCTACTTGTGGGTCTTTTGAGACGTCATTTTTTATGGCCTACCGCTGCGTTGCTTGAGGTCATTTTTTATGGCCTACCGCTGCGTTGCTTGAGGCCTTTGCAAAAGCCGCCTGCTGTTCCGGCGAGGCTTCCTTTTGGTAGCGCTTTTTCCACTCCGACGGTGCCATGCCGTAAACAAGCTCGCGCGCGGCGTCTTTCTCCAGCGCGATGCCTTTATCGCCGGCGGCCTCGCGATACCAATCGCCCAGGCAGTTGCGGCAGAAGCCCGCCAGATTCATGAGATCGATGTTCTGCACATCGGTGCGGCTTCTTAGATGCGCGACCAAGCGGCGGAACACGGCCGCTTCCAGTTCGGTGCGTGTGCGTTCATCCATGGGCGTCGTTCCTTTCGGGGTTTGCAGCGGCCGCATAAAGCGGATTTGCAGATGTTCCATCGCCGCCAGCGCTTCGTCCAAAATCGGCTTGAGCCGCGCGGCAAACGTGCGGGCGGTATCGGATTTGGCGATCAGATCCTGACGGATCTCGATCAACACGTGCGGCAGGCCGTGCATCGTGCCGTGGGCATACATGCAGTCGTTTTCGAGTTCTCCGGAATAGGGCTCGTTGTCGCCGGCGGCAAGACCCGCACGCGCAAGCGCGGCGAGCAAAGGTTTCGCCAGGCGTCCGTCGCGATCCCATAGCACGCCCACTTCCCAAGGACGGCGGAACGTCTTCCAGACCGGCGTGAAACTGTGGACGGAGATCAGAACCGGCACCGTGCCCTTGGCGCGCATGTCGGCAATCTCCGCTTCGATCGCGTCGTGATAAGGTTTGTGAAACACGGCGAGGCGATGGGCGACCTCTCGCGCATCGGCGCCGCGGTTGCCCGGCACGATATTTCCGTCCGACAACTTCATCACGAGCGTGGGATCGTCCGGCCCACGGTTGAGGTCGATCAAGAGCCGGGACCAACGCGCGATTATCGCCGGCGCGGAATAGGCAGCAGCGAGCGACCGGGCGACCTCGGCCGCTCCGATGTCGTAGGCGATATGGGTCGCAAAAGCGCCACCTTCCAGGCCCAAAGTGCCATAGGTTCCCGGCAGCGCATTGGACGCATGATCGCAGACAAAGATGAGACCCGAGCGGGACTCTTTGGAGGGGCGCAAAAGCTCGTAGGGACGATCGGCCATTGCGCGATGATAGCGGGAAAGCTCTCCCGCGTTGACAGCGCAGCACCCATGCGCGACATCTGATTCCAACGATGCGACACCTTCTTGCCGCCCTTGCGTTTCTGAGCCTCACCCTCCCCGCCGAGGCATCTTTCACCGTGTGCAACAAGAGCGAGCACCTGACCAATGTCGCCGTCGGCCGTTTCAACGGTACCGACTGGGAGAGCGAGGGCTGGTGGACCGTCGGCGCGCACCAGTGCAAGACGCTGCTGCAAGGACGCCTCGATGCGCGTTTCTATTATCTCTATGCCAGCGACGGCGGCGCGGGCGGCTGGGGCGGCAACAAGGGTTTCTGTGTAGGCACCAAGGGTGCGTTCAAGATCGTCGGCCGCGCGGGATGCGCGGGCCGCGGTTATGACCGCAAAGGGTTCTTCGAGGTGGATACCGGGCGCAAAATCGACTTCACCCAATCGCTGGCGGACTGACTTGGCATGAGACGCGCGCGCAAAACCAAGATCGTAGCGACGGTAGGCCCTGCCTCCTCTTCGCCGGCACAGATGAAAGCTCTGTTCGAGGCGGGCGCCGACGTTTTCCGCATCAACATGAGTCACACTTCGCCGGAATTGCTGGCGGATCTGCATATACGCCTGCGCGCGCTGGAACAGGAAGAACAACGGCCGATCGGCATTCTCGTCGATTTGCAGGGACCGAAGATTCGTTTGGGCACCTTGCCCGGCGGCACGGTGAAACTTGAACAAGGCCAGCGCATCAGACTGGTGCGCGAAGCCTCTTCCTCCGACCCGAACGTTCTTCCGATCCCTCATGGTGAAGTGTTCGCAGCACTAAAACAGAAGCACGGGCTTCTCATCGACGACGGGAAGATTCGCCTGCGCACCTTCAGCGCCAAAGCGGATTCCGCCGAAGCCATCGTGGAAGTGGGCGGTGAGGTAAAGGACAAGAAGGGCGTCAATCTTCCCGACACGCTGCTCGCCGTCTCAGCCATGACGGAAAAAGATCGCAAGGATCTGGATGCCGCGTTGCGGTTGGGCGTCGACTGGATCGCGCTTTCCTTCGTGCAGCGTCCGGACGACATCGCTGAACTCAAAAAGGAAGTGCGCGGGCGTGCCGGCGTGCTTGCGAAAATCGAAAAACCCAAAGCGCTCGAACGTCTCGCCGAAATCATCGAGTTGTCGGATGCCATCATGGTAGCGCGCGGCGATCTGGGCGTGGAGCTTCCCATCGAAACCGTGCCCGGCCATCAAAAAGCGATCACGCGCGCGGCACGCAAGGCCGGAAAGCCCGTGGTGGTGGCGACGCAGATGCTGGAATCCATGATCCAATCGCCGACGCCCACGCGCGCGGAAGTTTCCGATGTCGCGACCGCCGTATTCGACGGCGCCGATGCGGTGATGCTGTCGGCGGAAACCGCGGCGGGGCAGTTCACGGTGGAAGCGGTCGCGATGATGGATCGCATTGCCCAGTCGGTGGAGCGCGATCCGCTCTATCAGTCCTTTGTCGATGCGCAGCGCCCGGCACCGGAGGACACCACGCCCGACGCCATCATGTCGGCGGTGCACCAGGTCACGCACACCATTCACGCTCGCTGTATCGTCAGTTGGACGGGATCGGGATCGACCGGCCTGCGCGCGGCGCGCGAGCGCCCCGAAGCGCCCATCATTGCGCTGACCGCGAGCCAGGATACGGCACGAAGGCTTTCCATCGCCTGGGGCCTGCATTGCGTACTGACGGAAGATGCGCACGACCTGGATGACGTCGTCGAACGCGCTGCGCAGATCGCCTACCAGGAAGGCTTCGCCAAAGCCGGCGAGCGCATCGTGGTGACGGCGGGTGTCCCGCTTGGAACGCCGGGCGCGACAAATCTGTTGCGGGTTGCGTTTGTGGGCGGAAAATAAGCGCGTTTACGACGTCATATCGCAGCCGGGCATTTTCGAATCCGCCGTCACGCGCACGTCGTGAAAGCTCACCGGCACAAGACTGCTGATCAAGCGATAGTCCCAGATGCGCCCGTTGTTCGACGTCGTCTGATAGGTCTCCTCGAACAAGATCCCGGGAACGCCGTTGTACATCTCTTTTCGCAAATGCATTTTGCCGTCGGCGTAAGTCCAGTGGCCCGCTTCGGTGGTGTCGAGAACGCCGCCCGGAAAGCACTTGCGAAATTCCACCAGAAACGTGCCGTCGGCATGGAAGCGCGCAATCGATATGGTTCTTATCCCACGCTGCTTCATGTCTTCGTACCAGTCGCCAACGATGACGTCCTTGGCAAGCACGGCCGATGCGCTGCCGAGCAGAAGAAGAATCGCAACGCTTGATATCCGTCGCATATGGAAATCAGATCCGATCGCCTTCGACCGCGCGCGTCAGCTCGCGGATCTGGCGGTCGAGACCCTGCTGTAGCGGGTTCAGCGCATAGGCGCGACGCAGCATCTTGAGCGCACCGGGCTTGTCACCATACTCGTCGAGCATCTCGCCGAGTTCGGCGAGCGCTGCGAATTCGCGCGGATTGAGCAGGACGGTTTTCTGCAGGCTGAGCAGCGCGCCTTCGTCGTCACCGCCGGCAGCCTGCAGGCTCGCACGGTGATGCCACGCTTCGGCATAGTCCGGTTCGATGCCCGTGATCGCATCGAGCAGTTTGCGCGCGGTACCCGAATCTCCGCCTTGCAGAGCCGCGTTGGCGCGCGTCATCAGAAGATCAACGCTGGGACTTCCGGACACCTGAAACTGCGCCAGGAGCTGCTCGCGAATGGGCTGCGCGTCTTCGTCGGTCTGCGCTTTGGAGAGCGCTTCGAACAACACATCGACATCGCTTTGTTTGTGCACGGGCACCGGCGATCGCGGCGCCGCGACGGCCGTGAGCGGAAGCAGTGCGAGCAACATGACGAGAAACACACGCATAATCCAATGCTAGCGGGACTTTTTGGATTCCGCCAGTTCCAGTTCGCGCGGCGTCGGACCGCCTTCCGACCAATCGATCACTTCGGCGAGATGCAGCACCGGCACAGCGCCACCCGACAGATGGTGAATGCAGCCGACATTGCTGGAGACGATCACGTCCGGGTGCGTGGATTCGGCATTGGCGAGTTTGCGCGTCCGCAATGCGCTTGCGATTTCCGGCTGCAGGATGCTGTAGCTGCCGGCCGAACCGCAGCACAGATGCCCTTCGGGAATTGACATCACCTCATGGCCGGCGGCGGCGAGCAATGCTTCGCCCTTCCCCGAAAGTTTCAAACCATGCTGCAGCGAACAGGGCGCGTGATAAGCGATGCGCAATTTGCGCGGCGGTGTAACCAGCCTTGGCTCTGCGAGTTCGGAGATGTCGCGCAGCTTTGACGCAAACTTTTTTGCGCCCGCAAACCACTTGGGATCGCCCTGAAAAAGATGCGCGATTTCCTTGATGTGCGAGGCGCAGCCGGTCGCGGAAATCAGCACCGCTTCAAAGGGTTGAGAGCTATTCCCCCACTCGAAAGCTTCTAGGAGTTTTTTCCTAAAATGCTTCGCGTCTTCTTCGCGGCCGAGGTGATGGACCAGCGCGCCGCAGCAGCCGGCGTCGATCGTAACTGCGGATATTCCGCGGCGGGCCAGCAGGCGCTTGACCGATTGATCCGTATACGGATTAATCGTTTGCTGTACGCAGCCGGGCAAGAGAGCGACGCGCCGGGTATGGGTGGGCGCTGCGGAGGTGCGGAATTTGCGGCGGGGCGGCGGCGCCTTGAGAGCCATGCGCGCCATGGCGCCGAGGCGGCCGGGGAGAACGCGCGCGACAGGCGAGAAGGCTTTCGCGAGCGTCGTGCCCTCTCGCATCAGGCCTGGATGGGGCATGACCTTGGCGATGAACCAGCGCAGCAGGCGCTCGCGCAACGGCCGGCGATAGTGCGTTTCGATATGGGCCCGCGCAGTGTCGACGAGGCGCGCGTAGTCCACGCCGGAGGGACAGGCCGTGCGGCAGCCGAGACAGGAAAGGCAGCGATCGACATGAAGCACGGTCTCGGCCGACGGCGCGCCGCCCTCCTCCAGCATTTTCTGCATCATCACGATGCGGCCGCGCGGAGAATCGCGCTCGTCGCCCAAGAGCACGTAGGTGGGACAGGTCGCGGTGCAGATGCCGCAATGGACGCATTTGCGCAGGTTGTTTTCCACTTCCGCCAGATGCGGATCGGCGAGTTGCGCGAGGGAGAAGTCCGTGCGCATCAACAAATCCCCTTCGTGCTTCGGGGCTCGCGCCGGTGTGTGCTTCGGGGCTCGCTCTGCTCGCACCTCAGCATGACGCGACCTGCTCCGAAGGATACATGCGACCGGGATTGAATATTTGGAGCGGGTCGAAGGCCGACTTCACCGCACTGGTGAGAGCGGCACGCGTTTCGTCTTCCGGGGAAAATACGGGAAGCGTGGCGCGGACTTCGCGCGAGGCTCTCGCCAGAACGGCGGTCCCGGCTGCTCTCGCGGCGAACTCATGAAGCTGTTGCGCGGACTCTTTCGTCGCTTCGCGGGCAAGCCAGAGCACACCTCCGGCACTGTCCGCATACCATTTCGAACCGCTCAGTTCGTCCACGCCTTTGCCCGCTTCGGCCGGTGCAACGATCAGGCGCCAGATGTCGGAGGTATCGCTTTGCAAGAGAGTGCCATTTCCCAGCGCTTCGAAGATATCCGCTTCGCCTTCCACAAACGCGGCATGAATCGATTTGAGAATGGCCGTCTTCTCGGCAAGCGACGTCGGCGTGCCTTCCAGGCGAACGATGGCCATACCGGGCGACTTCAGCGCGGCGGGGATACACGCCAACCCCGTCGCTTCCAGCGGGCTCGACCAGACGCGACGCAAAAGCTCCAAGCCTTCGCGCGCCTCCACGCCGCGAACGGCGAACAGCATGGCGCGCGCCGGCGACGGCACGAGCCGCAGTGTCACTTCCGTCAGCGCGCCCAGCGTGCCAAACGCTCCGCACATCAATTTCGGTAGATCGAAGCCGGTGACGTTTTTCACGACCTTGCCACCTGCTTTGTAAGCTTCGCCGAAACCGTTCACGGCACGAAAGCCGAGCAGATGGTTGCGGGCGCGGCCATAACGCACGGCCAGCGAGCCGCTGGCATCGGCGGAGAGCACGCCGCCGATCGTGGCGCTGTTCGGCGCGGCGCCGTAGAGCGGACCCCAATCGGCAGGACCGAAGCCCAGGCGCTGGTTTTTGCGTGCGACGGCGTGTTCGATCTCGACGATCTTCGTTCCGGCTTTGACCGTAATGACCAATTCATCCGGCTCGTAGCTGACGATGCCGCTGAGCCCGGAAAGATCGAGAACATCGTCGCACGCGATCGGCCGGCCGAGCTCGCGCTTGGTGCCGGCGCCGACGATTTCCAACGTCGACTTTCGCTCGCGCGCGGCACGCACCGCGTCGACCACATCGGCTTCGGTCTGGGCGAGGATGCGCGCCATCAAAGCCGCGGCAGGTTGGGAAAGGGCAAACGACCGCCCTTCACATGCATGTGGCCCTGCTCCACGCAGGCCGAGAGCGTGGGAAACACCTTGCCGGGATTGAACAACCCGTTCGCGTCGAAGGCGCATTTGAGCCGTTGCTGCTGGGCGAGATCGATTTGCGAGAACATCTCAGGCATCAGATCGCGCTTTTCGACGCCGACGCCATGTTCGCCGGTCAAGACGCCGCCCACCTCGACACAAAGCCGCAGGATACCGGCGCCGAAGGCTTCGGCGCGTTCCAGCTCGTCGTCCTTCATCACGTCGAAAATGATGAGGGGATGCAGATTGCCGTCGCCGGCGTGGAAGACGTTGCAGAAGCCGAGACGATACTCCTTCGCCATCTCCGCCATCCGCGCCAGCACCTTGGGAAGTTCGCGGCGCGGAATGGTGCCGTCCATGCAGAGCATATCGGGGGCGAGACGGCCCATGGCGGAGAAAGCCGCTTTGCGTCCGGTCCAGAAGCGCTCGCGTTCCGCCGGATCTTCGGCTTCGCGCACGTCATGCGCGCCGGCCTGGCGCGCGATTCCCGCGATCTGCGCGACCCCATCTTCCACTTCGTTCTTCAGGCCGTCGACGTCGATGATGAGGATGCAGGCGGCATCGCGCGGATAGCCGGGCGCGCAGTAGTCCTCGACCGCAGCGATGCAGCGTTCGTCCATGAATTCCATCGCGGCGGGAATGATGCCGGCGGCGATGATATCGGCGACGCATTGTCCGGCGGCGGGCACGGCGCGAAAAGCCGCGAGCAAGGTGCGCGTCACCGGCGGCTTGGGAAGAATGCGCAACGTTGCTTCCACCACAATGCCGAGCAGTCCTTCCGAACCGGCGACAACGCCCAGAAGATCGTAGCCTGCGCTTACCCCGGTCTTGCCGCCGAGGCGCACGCTTTCGCCGTTCGGCAGCACCAGCTCGACGCCGAGAAGATTGTGCGTGGTCAGGCCGTATTTGAGGCAGTGAATGCCGCCGGAATTCTCCGCCACGTTGCCGCCGATGGTGCAAGCGATCTGGCTGGAGGGATCGGGCGCGTAATAGAAGCCGCGTCCTTCGATAGCGCGGGTGACGGCAAGATTGGTGACGCCCGGCTCGGCGACGACACAGCGATTGTCATAGTCGATCTCGAGGATCCGGTTCATCCGCGACAGGCCGAGCAAGATGCCGTCCGCGCGCGGCAGCGCGCCACCGGAGAGCGAGGTGCCGGCGCCGCGCGGCACGATGGGGATGTTCTCCTGCGTCGCGTAGCGCAGAACGGCGGAGACTTCGTGTTTATCGCGCGGCAGAACGCAGACGAGCGCGGCCTGGCGATAGGCGGTCAGCGCGTCGCCGTCATAAGCGGCAAGGCCGGCGCGATCCGAGACGATGCCGTCGGGAACGAGGGCTTTCAGCGCGCGCACGATGTCGGCGCGGCGCGCGAGGATTGCGGTGTCGGGTTCGGGCAGCTTCACGCACGGCTCCGGTGTGAGCGGGGAGCATAGAACGAATCGATCGCGGCCGCTGAATCATCTCCTGAAGGTCAAATTTCGCGCCTTAGATCTTACCCGCTCTTCGAGCCCCGGCTGATCCGTTGGCCAACCGCTCGAGTGAACCGACTCGGCGGTTGTTAAGCTCAAACGAGCTCCGACTATGATCGCAGAATCGCCCTTCACAAGAATTTCGGCTAGTGTGGCATTCAGAAACTTAAGTACCGAGCCACAGTCGCCGTCACCGAGTGCGGCCACGAGCAAAGCAGCGCCAATCTATGCAATCAAGAACATCCAGATCGGTCGTAGATTCATTGCTTCCCAATTCTCGTGCTAACGGCGGCTGGCGGCAATGACATTGCGGAAAACGATTGAAGTGATTGCCAAGCTCGGCGCACAGCGTGTGATAAGTCGTTATGCCATTGCCGGGGCCGTTGCGGCTCTCAACTACATTCAGCCAACACTCACTGAAGATCTCGATATCCTCATATCGACCGATGGGTTCGAAAAGCGAGCCTCGGGCTTGCTCCTACTTGGACCTATCGAGAAAGCTCTCGCCGATATGGGCTACACCGAGCGAACGAGCCTTGGTTACAACGTCGAAGGCTGGCCCGTTCAATTCTTGCCTGTTGCCTCGCCACTTGACGAAGAGGCATTGGAGCAAGCCGTGGAGCTTGATGTATCCGAGGCAGGCGAGGAACCCCTTAAAGCGCGATGTTTGAGCGCCGAACACGTCGTCGCCGTAGCTTTAAAAGTTGGTCGCCTCAAGGACTTAGCGAGAATTGACGCTTTCCTGGAGCAAGGTGCCGTAAATTTGAAAGCCTTGAAAAGCATATTGGTACGACACAATTTAATGGAGGCGTGGAAAACATTCTGCCTTAAGGCTGGCAGAAAGAACCCATTCTAGAAGATGAGAAATATGGTTGAATCGCGCAAAAACTATCCAGACAATTCTCTGATCTTCGCCCAGAAAGCTCAGGGTAGATCGGAGCGCGCCGCTTTATCGTTTGCAGAGAAGCTCGCTGCTTTGGATGACTTGCGAACGCGGGTGGCACCGATCATCCGCGCTCGCGAAGCTCGCAAGCGTGATCGACAGGCGTTCCGCGCCGCCGATATGCCGCAAAAATTTCTCACCGATCTTGAGGTGCTTGCGAGCGGCAAGCGTTGAACCTTGCGCCGTTGCGGGAGGTCACCCGCTCCTCTCTTGCCAACCGGAACAAGCAGCGCGCACGGTGCCGCGCACGAACTGATCGTTGCCGGCAGCTTCACGCACGGCTCGGGAGGAGGTGGGAGCATAATGCAATTGTCAACCACCAAGCACCACTTTCACCACTCCCTCACCCCGCCCTCTCCCCCGCTAAAGCGGGGTAGAGGGAGAAATCCAAAAAAAACTCACTCCCTCGCCCCCGCAGGGGGAGAGGGTTCGGGCCGGAAAAAATGTCCTGCCGGACATTTTTTCTGCTCCCCGAACGGGGAGGGGCTGTTCAAGTTGATTGGAATGTCGACGGTGAAGCGCTGACGCGCCGAATCATCCGCGCGCGAACGCAGATCAACCTTGTAGTAGCGAAGAGAAAGAGGAACTAACCCTGTCTCGCCTTAAACCGCGGGTTCTTTTTGTTGATGACGTAGGTGCGGCCGCGGCGGCGGATCACGCGGCAGTCTTTGTCGCGCTTTTTCAGCGAGCGCAGCGAATTGCGAACCTTCATGACATGCCTTCGACAAATTCAGGGCCCAGAAATGTGCCCTCGCAAAAAGAGGCGCGGAAACTAGTGTCCGCCCTCCCCCCTGTCAACGCTGGGGCGGCCTGGACATCCTTCGGGGCTCGCGGCTATGCCGCTCGCACCTCAGGAGGACGATTCTTGGGGGGCCTGCGGCTATGCCGCTCGCACCTCAGGATGACGGGTCGCGCCAGTTTCGTCATGCTGAGGCGCGTTGCGCCAGCAACGCCCCGAAGCAGGACACGGAGCCCGCATGCGTCATTTTTTCCAGTCTTTTGGCGGGTTTTTTGAGCACCTCCGGCGCGCCCGCAAACCCCTGATGCGGGCCTTCGTGCTGCTGCTTCTGGCCTTCGTCGCGGCCTGCGCCACGACCGAGCCGAGCGCCGCCAGACATCGCAGCAAAAGGGTCGAAGTCCCGGCGCCCAAACCCAACCCCGCCGACATCGCGTTCGCCAACTTCGTGCATGATTTTCGAACAACCGCGCTCAACGTCGGCATAACGCCTGATACCTACGATCGCGCGATGAGCGGTATCTCGCGCAATGCGCGCGTGCAGCAGCTGAATGAAGACCAGCCCGAGTTCACCCATCCGGTGTGGGATTATCTCGACGGCGCGGTGTCGCCGTGGCGCGTCTCCAAGGGCCAGGAAATGATGGCGAGCACCGGCACCACGCTCGCCAATATCGAACAGCATTACGGCGTGCCCAAGGAAGTTCTCGTCGCCATCTGGGGCATCGAAAGCGCCTACGGCACCGCGATGGGCGGCTTCAACATGTTCGAGGCGTTGGCCACCCTCGCCTATGACGGACCGCGCCAGGATTATGCGCGCAAGGAATTGCTGGCGGCGCTGAAGATGATGCAGCAGGAGAAGTTTTCTCCGTCGCAAATGACGGCGTCATGGGCCGGCGCGTTCGGCAACACGCAATTCGTGCCGTCGTCGTTTCTCGACCATGCGGTGGACGGCGACGGCGACGGTAAACGCGATCTGTGGAATTCGCCGGCCGACGCGCTCGCCTCCAGCGCCAAGCTGCTCAGCGAAGCGGGATGGAAGCGCGGTGCGGGCTGGGGCACTGAGATCAAGCTGCCCGACAACTTTGCCTACGAGACGGCGGATGTGGATCTGCAAAAGACGCTGAGCGAATGGCACAAGCTCGGTGTGAAGACGATCTTCGGCGCCGAACTACCCGACAGCGCCGATCTGGGCAGCATCTACCTGCCCGCCGGCGCGCACGGGCCCGCTTTCCTGGTGCTCGACAATTTCCGCGTCGTGCTCAAATACAACAACGCGGCCTCCTATGCGCTCGCGGTGTGCTATCTCGCCAACCGGTTGCGCGGCAATGCCGAGATCGCAACGGCCTGGCCGCGCTATGAGCAGCCGCTGTCGAAGGACCAGCGCTTTCAGTTCCAGAACGACCTGAAGAAACTCGGCTACGATCCAGGCGCGATCGACGGGGTGATCGGCCACGGCGTGCGCGCCGCCGCGCGGAAATATCAAAAGGATCACGCGCTGGCTGCGGATGGGTTTGTGACGCAGGATTTGCTGGCGCGGATGGATGCGGAGATTAGAGCGAAGGGGTTGTGACCTTGGGACGGCTTCGATCAATGTCGATCCGAGCAGTTCTGAAGATTGCTGTCGTCTTCATGCTCGCGTGGGTCCCGACAGCAGCCACGGCGAAGGAGACCACTTACTTTCTGAAACACGCTATCGTCGAAAAAGTCTCCGAGCGGCCGCTTGCAGGTTCGGGAACCGCTTGGTTCCTAAGCAGGATTGACATCAGGACTCAAAAGGGTGAGCGCTTTTTTGTCTTGGAGACTTATCTCAGCCCCGAGCAGTTCATACCCAAGCCCGGTGATATCTGCGACATTCGCTATCGCATTGAATGGGTCAGCGGCTTCTACGATCATACAAGCATCAATGCGTGGACCAAGCTGCTTAGCGGCATGTCATGCAACGGCAAGAGCTGGGTCTATTGATCGGTAAGCACGGCGCTCAGCGGAGGATTTTCAAAAATTGTCTCCCCGGCGAGCATCGTCCGCATCGCGGACGATGCGAGGTCAAGGGGACCCATATGGGTGGTCGGCGCCCGTCTGGTGGTGAAAGCATCGAGCTGACTCATTTAAACCGGGTCGTTGTCACGGCCTGGGTCCCCTTGACCTCGCGCAACGCGCGTTGCGCGTTGCACTCGCCGGGGATGACAATCTTTTCTAGTTCTCTACTCTCTGATCGCTACTCGCGCGATCGCGCATCTCCGTCTCCAGCGTCTCTTCCACGACATCGCGTTCGGGACCAAAGCTGCCCTATGCGCGCTGCAGAGCTTCTGCCGGTGTGAAACGGATGGCGCGCCATGCGGGATAGGCCGAACCGAAGAAGCACAAGGCCAGCGTGGCAGCGATAGTTGGCACGATCAGCCCCAGCGTGGGCTTGAACGACAGGTAGTCGCCGATGACGGGAATTGCGGCGAAGGAAAAAGAGGCGAGAAACCCGAGCACAACGCCGATGATGCAACCGAAGACGCAGAGGATCATTCCTTCGATCACGATGGACGATGCAATGAACCGTTCGGACCAGCCGACGGCCGCCAGAATGCCGATTTCCCGCGTTCGCTCCTGAATGGTGAAGATCATGGTGTTGAGAATGTTCAGGATTCCGATCGCGATGGCGATCGCCGATGTCGCCAAGGACACGGCATTGAGCATGGCGACATAGCGGTTGTCCCGCAGCATTTCGCTCGTCATCGAAACCGAAATCGCGCCGAGTTTTTCGATTTTGTGCTTTGCCGAGTCGATCTGGGCCGGCGACATATCGCGCGCAACCCTGACGTGGAACAACGTGACTTGGCCGGCGCGATACGACGCATCCTGCAGATCGCCCAGCTCCACAATCACCAGTCCACGATTGATGGCCGACACATAGTGCGTGATTCCAACTACGCGAAACTGTTCGCCCAGTATTTCGAGCCGATCGTTGACGCGTTTGCCGAGCGCCGCCGCGGCTTCATCGCCCAAGACGGCAATTCTGCGTTCGCCCGGGAACGGGAGCCTTCCGGCGGCCAACGGCGCGTGGCGCCAGAAAAAACTCGTTCCCGGCCATCCGGTGACGAGAATTTCGCGGTTATGTTCCGACGGAGCGAACATCAGAAGTTCCGCCGCGACGCCGGTCACGCCCGGCACCTTGGCAATGCGTTGCCCCAGTTCAGCCGGCAAGAATCCACCGAACAAGTCGGAAGCTCCGTGCTGCATGATTGTCAGATCGGAACCGCGTTCGTCCACGCTGTCCTGGACGCTTCCGGTGATGCTTTGCGAGAGCGCGACCAGAGCGATGGCGCTGGCGACCGCAAGACCGATGCCAAGGGCCGACAGCGCGGACCGAAGCGGGCGGCGCCGAAGATTGCGCAATGCCAGTTCGCTGAGCGTCATGTCGTGTGTTCCTCAACCATTGGGCGCGTGAACCGTGTCGGAGGCGATGCGTCCGTCGAGCAGTCTCACGCAGCGCGGACATCTCTGCGCCAGCGTTTCGTCATGGGTCACCAGAACAAGCGCTGCGCCTTCGCCGGCGCACGCACCGAACAAGAGGTCGGATACGAGTTCGCTGTTGGCGCGATCCAGATTCCCCGTGGGCTCGTCCGCCAGCAGTAGCTTCGGGCGGTTGACCAGACTTCGCGCGATCGCCACGCGCTGGCGCTCTCCGCCGGACAATTTGAACGGCAGATGGTTCCGCCGCCCGCCAAGCCCAACACGTTCCAGGGATTCTGCCGCGCGCCTGCGCCGTTCCGGGGCGGAAATGCCGTGATCGAACATCGGTATTTCCACGTTCTCGATGGCCGTGAGCGTCGGCAGAAGATTGAATTCCTGGAAAACAATTCCGATCTCGCTGCCGCGCAGCTTCGCCCACTCTCGTTGCGTCAGAACCGGAACGCCGTTCCAACTTACCGTGCCCTGGCTGGCGATGTCGAAGCCGCTGAGCATATTGACCAAACTGCTCTTTCCGCTGCCGCTGGGGCCGACAATGGCGACGCATTCGCCCGCGCCGATGGAAAGATCGATATCCCGCAGCGCGACAATGGCGCCATTGTCGAAAACACGGCTGACGCCGGACAATTCGACAAGCGGCGCAGAGGCGATCGCTGCTCGACGCTCGCTGCCGTTTGGGTCGATCGATTTGGCTTCGTTCACTCGGTCCCTATCTTCTGGCCATCGTATCGATTGTCGCTGTCAAATTGCCGTTCCGGATTGTCAGGATCTGGTTGAATTCGCTTCGAATACGCGCCGTCATGCTGCGGCCCTCGACGATGAGATCGACGGCGGTCCAGTGGCCTAAATCGGCTGCGCGAAGGCGCCAGGTGACATGCACATTGCGACCGCCGGCAGAACGAACATTGGCGGTCACCAGCCGATCGCCATCGTCCGCGACCCGCACCCCAAGGATCGCAAACGGCGAGCCGTCGTAATCCTGGATATGATCGACGCAGTCGGTGGTGGCCCTTTTTGCGACCGCTGCTGCCAGAGTTGTGCGTTGAGCGGGTTTCAGTTTCGTCCAGGTGCCGGGAATCGATTCGCGCAGCAACGCATCGAAGTCGAATGCGGCGCCTGTCAATTCGCTGCAGCCGGCGGCGATTTGGGTATCGCCGCCGGAAGCGCGAGACTTGATGGCTTTTGCGGCGGCCTCCCAATGCTCGACAAACTGGCGAATTCCGGGATCGGTCTCACACCGGGCATCGCCGATGGCCAGCGATGCGAGCATGCAGCAGAGCAGTCCAGCGATGACAATTCGCATGTCGGGGTCGCCCCTCTTGCCGTTCAAGCTATACAATCTGCGGGATGGCCGATAGAGCGAGGCTCGCGGCTGCACGTGAGATCTCCGTCGCCACGTTTGCCTCTTGCCTCAACCGCAGCCTGAGAAACGTCTTCAAGAATTTACAGGGACCTGGTTGGGATACGACAATCCCAAGAGACTCTCCCAGAGAAATCGAAGTTCTGCCTTCGCGCTTGAAGCAGCCACCTGCCGCGAGAGCGCTTCCCAAGCGGGAACGACAAGATCGCGCGCTTCCTGGCGGACGCGTTCGCGCGAGCCCGATCCGATCACGAGCGCGATCCCCTCGGCAAGCGTCGCGGGATCTTCGCGCAATTCCCGCCGGCAAAGGATATCGCGCAATCGCGCCTGATCTCTTGCGCCGAGCATTTCCAACGCCGAAACGATCAGATATGTGGGCTTTCCCGCGTGCAAATCTTCGCCCTGCCGCTTCCCCCAGGCCGGCGATTCGCTGAAATTGTTCACGTCATCGACCAATTGAAACGCCAGTCCAAACGCTTGCGCGAAGGCGACGGCAGCATTCTCCGTACTGCGGTCGACGCCGGAGAGAAGCGAAGCCAACTGGGCGACACCTTCCACAGGCGCGCCGGTCTTCAGCGCATACATCTCCAAAATCTTCTTCGGAAACGATTGCGCCATCCATGCATCGAGGTGCGCGACGCTCAGTTCCTGAGACCAGTAAAGATCCATCGACTGGCCCAGATGGGCGCGGACGAGTTGACGTGTGTACGCCTCCAGGATCGCCTGCTTTTCGTCCTTGGTGAGAACCGGATGATCGATCACCTTTAAGAGCGGCAGAAAATAGACGGTGTTGGCAGCACTGATGGCGGCGCCGAGCCCATAGCGCCGATGGATGGCCTCATGCCCGCGGCGTATCGAGGAGTCGTCTTGAATGTCGTCGATGATCAACGACGCGTTGTGCAAGAGCTCGGGCACGGTGAAGATCAAGTCGCGTAGCGGTTCGGGGTCGCGCCCCAGCGTGTCAAGAAGCAAGTAAGCAAGCACGGCGCGCCATCGCTTGCCGTCGCGGTCCATCAGGTCCCAGAGGGGCCGGGCGAGCATCGTGGTGTGCGCCGCGGTGTCGCCAATTCCCGCTTTTGCATTCGAGTAAAGTTGAAGATGTTCGCGCTCAATCGTCCTTGGCAGAAACTTCAGAAGTTGCTCGTCGACCAGCGTCGTCCATCCGCGCAGATAGTCGGAACTGGCAAAGACATAGCCGCGTCCCTGACTTTCCAGGCGCGCAAATCCATGCACGGCTTTCCCGCCAACGGTTCCGTGCAAACGGCCAGCACCCTCCCAGATGGCCCGTTGCGGCGTAAACACGCGAACTTCCTGATTGTCCGCGAATGGCGTGAAGACCAGATCGGCGTCCAACGCGCTCACGCGCAGCCGCCATGCAACGGGATGCGAAACCCGCGTTGCCGGGCTGGTCCACCAACGCGTGGGCAGCCATTCGAACAATGGAATTGCGCGGGTGCGTCCCTTGGCGTCGCGAACCGTCAGGTGCCGCGCCAGTTCTTCGCGCGTTCGCACATTCCAGTGAGACCCGAGGACCCATGTCGAACCGTCGTCGAGCACGCATCCGAGCCAATCCCATCCGCGAACTTGCGGTGAGGATTCGCCGCTTTGAAGCCAGGCCTTGCCGCCCCACTGATGATCGAGCCAGGCTTCGCCGCGGACCTCGTCGCCTGCCGAGCACCCGGTAAGCGACATCTGCGGATATGTCACATAGTGCATGGCTTCTTCGGGCTCACCGACCGAGCGCGCCGAATCGATGGTAAGTTTTGGCGAGCGCGCTTTCAGGTTGAAGCGCAACGGCACACCGGTGCCGGGCCGATCGAATTGCAGCTGAATATCTTCGCCGTCCGATGCCAGCTTCAGATCGGCCCACTGAAAATCGAACGGAGCGCTTCGCAGCAACGGCGGTGTTTGGGGGCACTCGAATTCTCTTGGAAGCCCAAAGCGGCGAAATTCGTCGAGGACGACGCTGGGCGTAAACGGGTCGATTTTGCGAGCGGTGTCGGGCTCCTCAATGGCGCGCAGCGCAGCGCGATCGACGCTGCTCGAGGAATGTTGAACGCCCGTGCGCGCATCCAGAACGGAAATCAAAGCCGAATAGGCGCTGATCGGGCGGCCGTTTGCGTCCGGAATTTCCGCCCGGAAGATGCTGACCATAAAAAATTGCTGATCGATGCTCGTCCCGGAATACCGGCCATGGACGAACCACCACTCGATCTTGGACTTCAGCCGCGCGCAAATGTCGATGGTTTGGGTCCGCAACTCTGCTTCAGCAATTGCGCGCATGTCTCACCCCTGCGGCTGCGATCATAGACGCCCATGGGGGGAAGACAAGGAATTGAAGCGGCGAACATCGAGGATCGGCCACGGCGTGTGCGCCGCGGCGCGGCGGACGGCTTCGTGACACAGGATTTGCTGGCGCGGATGGATGCGGAGATCAAATTCGCGAATAGAGCACGCCTACCCTCCCCGTGAGGGAGGGTCGAAATCTTTGCGAACGAAGTGAGCGAAGATTTCGGGGAGGGGTCATGCCGTGTCGCACGAGTTCGTGACTTCCAATTCGTATTTGCATCGAAAAGTCCCGG
>JACQDN010000077.1 GCA_016201105.1 Pseudomonadota bacterium | reverse complement strand
GCCTTCGCCGCGCACCCCTTCGGTGATGAGAACGCCAGCGCCATAGACGCCCGTCGGATGGAATTGGATGAACTCCATATCCTGCAGCGGCAGGCCGGCGCGCAGCACCATGCCGTTGCCGTCGCCGGTCTGGGTGTGGGCGCCGGTGCAGGTGGCATAGATGCGGCCATAGCCGCCGGTCGCCAGGATCACTTTGTGGGCGCGGAAGCGATGGATGGAGCCGTCGTCCAGATTCCACGCCATCACGCCGCGCACCACGCCTTCGTCGACGATCAGATCGAGCGCGAAATATTCGACGAAGAAATTCACTTCGTGCTTTACGCATTGGCCGTAGAGCGTGTGCAGCATCGCGTGACCGGTGCGGTCGGCGGCGGCGGCGGTGCGCTGGGCGATGCCTTTGCCGTAATGGCTGGTCATGCCGCCGAAAGCGCGCTGATAGATCTTGCCGTCTTCGGTGCGGCTGAACGGCAGGCCGAAATGGTCGAGTTCGTAAACCGCTTCCGGCGCGTTGCGGCAGAGATATTCGATGGCGTCCTGATCGCCCAGCCAGTCCGAACCCTTGACGGTGTCGTACATGTGCCAGCGCCAATCGTCTTCGCCCATGTTGCCGAGTGCGGCGGCGACGCCGCCTTGGGCGGCGACCGTATGGCTGCGGGTAGGAAAGACTTTGCTGATGCAGGCGGTCTTGAGCCCGCTGGTGGCGCATTCCAGCGTCGCGCGCAGGCCCGAGCCGCCCGCGCCGACGACAACGACGTCGAAAACATGATCGGTGATGGGATAAGCGGTCATAGCGTGTGTTCCAAGTCAGCGCATGCTGAAGAGCGCAATCAGCGCGGTCGCGCCGATCAGCCAGCCCATTCCGCGCGCCAGAAGCAGAAGCAGGATCTTCGTGCCTTCGGTGTGGACGTAATCTTCGATGACGACTTGCAGGCCCAGCACCATGTGCACGGTCGCGGCCAGCATGAAGAGGCCCATCAGCGCCATGTTGAGCGGATGCTGGAAGAACGAGAGCACCATGACCTGCTGTGCGCCGATCAGATGCAGCACGGCGTAGCCGAACCAGATCGTCAACGGCACCAGCGCCGCGGCCGTGACCCGCTGGCGCCAAAAATGTGTCGTGCCCGAATGGGCGGCGCCCAGGCCCTGGACGCGATGCAGCGGCGTTTCCAGTTTCATAGCGGCGCTCCCACGCCCGCTTCCATGTGGGCGAACACGAAAACGCCGATGGCGAGCAGAACCGAAAGCGTGACGACCAGCACGCCGGTTTTGTTGGCGGTCGGCACCTTGAAGCCGTAACCCATATCCCACATCAGATGGCGGATGCCGTTGAGCAGGTGGAAGGCGAGCGCCCACACGAAACCGAACAGCACGATCTGTCCCAAGGGACCCGAAACCACCCAAACGAACAAGTCGTATTGCTCCGGCTCGCGTGTCAGCGCGACGAGCCACCAGGCGATCAGGATCAGGCCGGCCGAAATTCCAACGCCCGTCACGCGATGGGTGATCGAGGTCGCCATCGTGACGGGCCAGCGATAGACGGTGAGGAAGGGGGAAAGCGGGCGAGGGTGCCGCGTCTGGACCTGCGGATTATCCGCCATGAAATTCCCCGAAAAACCTTTAGCGAAGCGGGCGGGAGTGTAGGGTCGGGAGCGCCCCAGTCAACCGCGGGAAACGGGCGGTTTGCCGCGCTCTGTCTCGTCTCTGCGGCCCGCAAATTCGCATCGCTGGATTGGGCGATGGAAGTCTCAAACGGCTCTCGGACGATGCGCCCCTTTGCGTGCCCGCGTGTGATTCGGCATTGTCCAGCCTTGGAGCGGGGTGAGGGTGCGGCGATGACTGCGGAAGATCGCGCGGCGGTTGCGCGCGAACCCTTTACGGCACTGCGCCTGCCCGTGGCACCGCTGTCCTCGCCGCTCTACGAAGCTGCGGCGGTCATGGCGCTTTGTCCGGTTCTGCTCGTGATCGCCATTTGGAACGGCTTTCCCATCACCTTCTTCGATACCGGCGCCTACATCTTGCAAGGCATGGGGCATGTCTTCGTGCCGGAGCGCGGCGCCGTTTATTCGTTCTTTCTGAACTATGCCGGCGGCGAGACGAGCCTGTGGTGGGTCGTCATCGCGCAGTCGCTGCTGACGTCCTTCGTGCTGGTGCAGTTTGCCCGCGCCGAAGCGCGCGAGACATCCTTGTGGAATCTCCTCGGCCTGGTCGCGGCGCTTTCGTTCCTCACCGGCATTGCCTGGTATGCCGGTCAGCTCGAGCCCGACATCTTCGCCGGCGTGACGGTGCTCTGCGTCTGGCTGCTCGCTTTCCGTCTAAAGGAGATGGGCATCGCGCGCGCTTTCTTCGTCTTTCTGATCGGCGCCTTTGCCATCGCGTCCCACCCATCGCATTTCGGTCTCGGCGCCGGCCTTGCAGGCGCCGTCGTGCTCTACCGTCTGGCTTTGGTGTTCTGGCAAAAGCGGTTGGATCTGCCGCGCGCGAACGCGTGGGCACCGATGGCTTGTTTCGCCTGCGGGCTTTCGCTCGTTCTGGTGGCGAACTATGCGCTTACCCAACAGGTCTTCGTCAGCCGCTCCGGTCCGGTTTTCGTCTTTGCCCGCATGCTGCAGGACGGATTGGTCAAACGCTTTCTGGCCGAAGAATGTCCTGATCCCCAGTACAAGCTCTGCAAGTTCAGGAATGAGCTGCCAAAGAACGCCGACGCCTATCTTTGGGAGACGCACAGCGTCTTCACCAAGCTTGGACGGTTTGAAGGCAGCGAGGTGGAATCCGACCGGGTGGTGAACGAGATCCTCAAACGCTATCCCTTCGCGGTGACCGTGGCCGTCTTCAAGAACGCCGCCGTCCAGTTCGGCTATTTCCTCACCGGCGACGGCATCGAGCCGCAGGAATGGGTGCTGAATGCCGAATTCGAGCGCTTCATCCCCCACCAGATGCGCGCCTACACCTCGGCCCGCCAGCAGCGCGCGGACTTCCATTTCCTGCCTCTCAACATCGTGCACGTCAGCGTCGCGATCCTTTCGCAGCTCGCGCTTGGCTGGCTGCTGCTTGTGGATATCCGCCGCCGCGACTGGCGTGCGTTGATTCTTCCCGCTTTCGTGTTTGTGGCCTTGATGGGCAACGCGCTGATCTGCGGCGCGCTTTCGGGCCCTCATGGGCGCTATCAGTCGCGCCTGATCTGGCTTCCCACCTTCGTGCTGGCGCTGACAGTGGCGCCGAAGCTGGAGTTTTCCTTGCGGCGGGCGGTCGAATCCGGCACTTAAGGGGCCACATGGCAACCCCAATCCGCATCGCGCCTTCCATTCTTTCGGCCGATTTTGCGCGCCTGGGCGCCGAGATCGAAGCGGTGACCAAAGCGGGCGCCGATCTCATCCACATCGACGTGATGGACGGCCACTTCGTGCCCAACCTCACTATCGGACCGGCCGTCATCAAGGCGCTAAGGCCCCATTCCAAGGCGCCGTTCGACGTGCATCTGATGATCGCGCCGGTCGATCCCTTCGTGCAGGCCTTTGCCGATGCCGGCGCCGACGGCATCACCGTGCATCCCGAATCCGGTCCGCACATTCACCGCACGCTGCAGTTGATCCGCTCGCTGGGCAAGAAAGCCGGCGTTGTCCTCAATCCGGGCACGCCCATCGAAGCGATCGACAATGTGATCGATCTGGTCGATCTCATTCTCGTCATGTCGGTCAATCCCGGCTTCGGCGGGCAATCCTTCATCGCCAGCCAGCTCAAGAAGATCGAAGCCGCCGCCAATCGCATCGCCAAAACGGGCCGCGACATTGCGCTGGAAGTCGATGGCGGTATCACACCGGAAACGGCGAGGCAGGCGATCGCTGCCGGCGCCAATGTGCTCGTCGCCGGCACGGCGGTTTTCAAGGGTGGAGCGTCCGCTTACGCCGCCAACATCGCCGCCTTGCGCGGGTAAGCCTGTGGCGGGCGGGGCAAGAACCAATTCCAAGGCGCGGCGCAGGCCGCCTTTAAGTCTTCTGCCCGAAGTGGCCGGCGTACTGCTCCGGCGCCTGTTACGGCCATTGCGCGTCTTCTGGCGGCGGGGCTGGCTCTACCGCCGTTTCCTCACCGGAAAGCTCGCCGACCATATCGTCTTTCATCCCTACGATGGTTCTTCGCGGCGCTTGGAAGATGCCGAAGCGCTGCTCAGAGGGCGCTTTCGCTTCGCTGGCGAAGCCGTTGATGTGACGGAAGGTTCGATCTTCGAGCAGCCCGCTCCATCGCTGGCCTGGCTTCGCGATTTGCACGGTTTTGCCTGGCTTGCGCCCCTGTCGGCGGCGGGCGGCGATGCGGCGCGCACGCTCGCCACCAATCTCATCTCGCAGTGGCTGAGGCGCTATCCGCGCTATTCCGAACCCGCCTGGGCGCCGGACGTCACCGCGCGCCGCCTGATCAACATTTTCGCACATGGCAGGCTGGTGCTGGCAAATTCCGATGTGCTGTGGCGCTCCAAGCTGTTCGTCTCCTTGCGCGAACAGGCGCGGCTGTTGGCGCGCGTCTCGAAGGAAGCAGCTCCCGGCCTGCCGCGGCTGGAAGCGGCCGCGGCCTATGCGCTGTCAGGGGCCTGCCTGGACGATGCAAAACGTCTGCAAAGCGGATTGAACCGTCTGCAAGAAGAGCTTGCCGAACAGGTCCTTCCCGACGGCGGTCACGTCTCGCGCTCGCCGGAAACGCTCGTCCACGCCTACCGGCTTGTGGTGATGGTGTGCGACGCGCTGACCGCCATCGGCCGCGACGTTCCGCAGGCTGTCCGCAGCGCCCATGACCGCATGGCGCCGATGGTGCGCTTCTTCCGCCACGGCGACGGCGGCATGGCGCTTTTCAACGGCGCCAGCGAGAGCGAACCCAAGATGATCGCGGGGCTTTTGGCGCGCGACGAAGTGCGCGGCCAGCCTTTCGTCTTCGCGCCGCACTCCGGCTATCAGCGCCTGGTGGCGGGCCGCGTGCTGGCGCTGCTGGATTGCGGCACCCCGCCGAAGGGCGCGTATTCCGGCGATGCGCATGCCGGCTGTCTCGCGTTCGAATTCAGCAGCGGTTCGCAAAGGGTCGTCGTCAATTGCGGCGCCGCGTCCGACAAGAAGGGCGAGTGGGAAGATGCGATGCGGGCAACGGCAGCGCACTCCACCGTCACCCTGGACGATACTTCGATGGCCGCCATCCTCGCGCCCGGTCTTGCGCGCGACATTGCCGGCGCGCGGCTCTTGGGCGGCCCCAGGACCATCACCACCAATCGCATGGAAACCTCGCATGGCTGGACGGTCGAGGCCTCGCATGACGGCTACGTGGCGCAATTCGCCATCACCCACGAGCGTGCGATGACGTTGGCGCCGCATGGCGCCTCGCTCACCGGACGCGACCGGCTGTTGCCCGATCCCAAGCATCGCAACCGCGATCCCGTCCCGTTCTCGGTACGCTTTCACATCCATCCCGAAGTGCGCGTCTCGAACGCGCAAAGCGGCGACGTCTTGCTCAAGCTGCCCAACGGCGACGGTTGGCGCTTCCGCTCCGGCGGCGGCTCACTGTCGATCGAGGAAAGCATCTATCTGGGCAACGGCCTCGTGCGGCGCACCGAGCAACTCGTCATCAGTGGCGCGCTCACCGACGAGCCCGTCGAGATCGGCTGGATCTTCGAGCAATATGGAATGTCGTAGCCGCTGTTGTTAACTCGCGGTCATCCGCTTTGATGATTTGAAATCGTCGCGGTCGCGCCATCGCGACGCCGCGATTGCGCCTCGATCGGCTCCTATCCATCGCGCGCCCAACACGGAGGGGTCCGATGGCAGACGCGGCAGCACCGCACACTGTCCCACGAGCGGGACTACGTTCGCCGGCATTCAAATTGGCCTTGATCGTTTTGCTGACGATTTTGATGGCCGTGCCGTTGTTCTTCATCCAATTGGCGCTTGACGAGCGGGAAGGGCGGGCTGGCGAGGCAACGCAGGATATTGCCTCCGGCTGGGGTGGGACCCAAACCGTCACCGGTCCGATGTTGTTCGTTCCCTACGACGTCACCAGCGCGGAAGTCGTCAACGGCACGCAGGTCTGGACAACTCATCGCCTGACGGCCGTTGTGATGCCCAAGCAACTGGACATCGACGCCGCAGCCGACACAGGAATGCGTTGGCGCGGAATTTTCGGGGTGCCCGTCTATCGCAGCGGCCTCAAGATGCATGCCAAATTCGATCGCGCGACAATTGCGAGCTTTCATCCCGACAGCGCAAAGATCCATTGGAACGAGGCGTTCGTTTCGGTTGCCGTTAGCGATGTCCGTGGGCTTGTCGGCAATGTGACGCTGCAGGTGAACGGGCACAACGCCGCGTTTCAGCCGGGACTTGGCGTGCAATATTCTGAAACCGGCGGCATTCACGCGCCCCTCGATCTCAATGCCGGTTCGGGCGATCTCGATCTCAACGTTGCGATATCGCTGCGCGGATCGCGCGAACTCAGCCTGTCGCCGCTTGGCGAGCAGACGACCGCGCACATCGCGTCGGCATGGCCGGATCCGAGTTTCTTCGGTGCCTTCCTGCCGAGTGATCGGCGTATCGATACCAAGGGTTTCGATGCGCATTGGAGCGTGCCGTATCTGGCGCGCGGTTTCGGCCAAATCCTGAGCTCGGATTCCCTGGGCAAAGTCTTTTCCATGAATTTCGGCGTGCGCTTCTACCAGTCGGTGGATTTCTACCAACTCGTTCAACGCTCGCTAAAGTATGCCGTCATGTTCGTCGGCTTGGCGTTCCTCGTCTTCTTCATCGTCGAACTGGTCGCCGGCACCCGCCTGCATGCCGCGCACTACGCCATGATCGGCGCGGCGCAGGTGCTCTTCTATCTCCTGCTTCTGTCGTTCGCCGAGCATCTGGGATTTGGCATCGCCTATCTGCTGGCGATGGGCGGCACGATCGTGATGACCTGTCTCTACGCCTCCAGCGTGCTCAAGAGCAGGCTCCGAGCTGTGATTCTCTTCGCGATCCTGTCGCTGCTGTACAGCCTGCTTTACGTCATCCTGATCCAGGAGGATTATGCGATGCTGGTCGGCAGCCTGCTCATCTTCGGCGCGCTCGGCACCACGATGTTCGTGACCCGGCGGCTGGACTGGCATCAGATCATGCCCGTCACCCCTGCTGTTTGACGCGGGATCACGCGCGGCGTTGCCAGCCCTGAAGGTGTTTGCTAGTACCAAACCAGCGCTATTCGGCCAAAACGACAGAAGGCGATTCATGGTCCAGCTGACATTGCCCCGCGGCAGCAAAGTGAAGAAGGGCAAGAAGTGGCCGGGTCCCGTCACCGCCAACGGCAAGAAGCCGAAGCGCACGAAGGACTTCCGCGTCTACCGCTACGATCCGGAGGACGGCGCCAATCCCCGCGTCGATACCTATCGCGTCGATCTGGAGAGCTGCGGCCCGATGGTTCTGGACGCGCTCATCAAGATCAAGAACGAGATCTATCCCACGCTGACCTTCCGCCGCTCCTGCCGCGAAGGGGTATGCGGCTCCTGCGCCATGAACATCGGCGGACGCAACACGCTCGCCTGCACCAAGGCGATCGCCGATGTTTCGGGCTCGGTCAGCGTCTATCCCTTGCCGCACCTGCCGGTCGTCAAAGACCTCGTGCCGGATATGACGAATTTCTACGCGCAGTACGCCTCGATCCAGCCCTATCTGCAGACCAAGACCTCGACGCCGGAAAAAGAATGGAAGCAGTCGCCGGAAGAACGCGGCAAGCTCGACGGGCTCTACGAATGCATCCTCTGCGCCTGCTGCTCGACGTCGTGCCCGAGCTACTGGTGGAATTCGGAGCGCTATCTCGGTCCCGCGGCGCTTCTGCAATCCTATCGCTGGATCGCCGACAGCCGCGACGAAGCCACCGGCGAACGCCTCGACAATCTCGAAGATCCGTTCCGGCTCTATCGCTGCCACACCATCATGAATTGTGCCGACACCTGCCCCAAAGGCTTGAACCCCGCGCAAGCCATCGGCGAAATCAAGCAGATGATGGTCAAGCGGCGGGGGTAAGCGCCCCATTACCTCTCCCTTGTGGAGAGGTCGAAATTTGCGAAGCAAATTTCGGGTGAGGGGTAAGAATAGAGCGCAACTGGTGAGGCTTCCCCTCACCCGAAAAATCCTCTGCTGCGCTACGAATTTTTCGACCTCTCCACAAGGGAGAGGTGATTGCATTGCTCACATCCCATACATCGCCGGATCGAGCGCGAAAGCCAGACCGTTCATCTTCTCGCCGCGATGGCGGCGCTGCGCGTTTTCGCGCGCGGCTTCGCGGTAGAGCCGCATCGCATCGCGGTCCTCCATCCGGCTGGTGTCGAGGCCCAAGTGTTCCTTGAGCAGCGTCGCGCGTAGATCGCGCACGAAATCCTCGTCCCAGATGGCGGCGTTGAGTTCGGTGTCGCAGAAGAACGATTGCGAGGCGATATTGCAGGAGCCGATGGTGGCCCAGCAGTCGTCGACCATCATGATCTTGGCGTGGACGTAGACGTTTTCGAGCGTGCCGTTCGTCTGCGGCGCGGCAATGCCCACAAGCGCAAAATGGTCGAACCCGGCCAGCGCCGCCAGCCGCTCGAAGAACGCTTTGGCGGAGGGTTTCAGCCGTGCGTCCTTCACCTGGCGCTCCGGATCGGCCGGCGCCAGATAGACGACGTCGACGCCGCGCGCCAGCGCCGCATGCAGATGCTCGATGATGTCGGGCGGGGCGAGATACTGGTCTTCGATGTAGACGGTGCGCTTGGCCGCATCGATCGCCTTCACATACTGCTCAAAGACGCTGAACTCGCCTTTGCCGATGTCGTAGCGCTCGGCGCCAGGCGCTGGCGCCGTGTCGAAATAGTGACCCGCGCGCACCGTGCGCTGCATCTGGACGATGCTGTTGCCTGCGGCGGCGGATGCGCGGGTTGGAAATTTCAGCACGTCTTCGTGCGAATGAGACCAGGTTCCCCGATCGCTCCGCCGTTCGCTCGCCTCGTTCCAGCGCTGCGCGAAATTGTGGTGCACGTCGCTGGCCGAGGGCCCGCGCAATTCCAGATAAACGTCGTGGATGTGCTCGCCGTCGCGCCCCGCATGGCCGGGCGCGGACACCGACATGGGATCGAGGTTGATGCCGCCGACGAAGGCGATTTCGTCCGGCGTTCCCGCATCGATCAGCCAGCTCTTCTGGTGCTGGCAGTAGTGCTTCTGCGCGCGATCCCAGCGTGCCTTGAAGCGCGAGCCGCGCGCCGCCAGCATCGCGTGATCGTCTTCGCGGCCGTGAAAGTGCAGGCTGTCCGCGCGATCCGTGCGCCAGAAGATCACGCGCACATCGATGCCACGCGCCTTGGCGGCATCCAGCACATCGAACACCGTGCGTCCGTCCGGCATGCGGAAATCGGGATAGAGAAACGCGACCGTCACCCATACGCTGTTCTTGGCGCTTTGCACGGCTTCGCAGATGCGCCGGAACGCCGGTTCGCCGTCGATCAGCGCGCGCAATGCATTGCCGGCACGCACGGGATAGGAGCAAGCCGAAGCGGAAGGGATGTGAGAGGGCAGTGCGGCGTCCGCCGGCCCTCTTCCCAATTCGGGGGCGCTCACGCGGCGGCGGTTTCCGCGGGGGCGCCGGAAAGGCCGGCGCGCAGACGCAGCATGCGCCACATCAGGGCGCTGGCAATGTTGGCGATGCGCCCTTGCGGATCGATGCCGACGGCCTTGGCCACCATTTGCGTCAGCTTGCGGATGTGATGGCGGCGATAGAGCCGCATCGCATTGGCGTGCGTCGCGCGAGAATATTTTTCGCGGTCGTAGGGGATGTCGGCTTCCTTATCGGCCGGCACGTTCGCGCAGTAGAAGGCGAAGGCGATCTCATCGTCGTCGGCTTCGGTGATGCGCCCCAGTGCCACCATCAGCTTCTTCCAGAACGGAAGCTCCGGCTCGCTCTGTTCGTTCAGCGTGTCGAGGAAGAGTTTGTAGTGGCGGAATTCGTCGGCGGCGATCCGTCCGGCGATTTCCTTGAGCACGGGTTCTTCGGTGCCTTCCTTGATCGAGGTGTAGTAGGATGATGTGCCGGACTCCACGACGCAGCGTGCGATCATCTCGCCGCGGCGGCTGCCGCGCACGGATTGATCCTTGTCGTCGGCGAAATGCGCGGGCTTGTAGCCGGCGCGGAAGCGCGCGAACGCGGCCTCGAGGTCGAAGCTTGGATCCGCCATTTGCGCCCAGCGGCCCAGCGCCTTGCCGTGCTGGGTTTCCTCGGCGCCCCACTGTTCGATGGCCGCGAGCGCCTTCGGCCCCGCGTCATGGAAGACGCGCCGCAAATAGGTGACGTAGTCGGGCGCGTTGTATTCGACCAGCGCTGCGGCCTTCATGGATTCCAGCATGCGCGGATCGACCTTGCTGGAGTCGAAGTCCTGCCAGCGGACGTCGTCCAATGACCAACCCTGACGGTAAACCGTGCCGTCTGCCATAATTCCCCACAAAACCCGTCTGAGAACTGCGGGTGTGAAACGTCTTATACCAAAGCCGGTTGCCCTGTTGAACAGGTTCCCCGGCGGAACCAGGCCCAATGGCCCGGCCCGGAGCTCAAGTCAACCTATCCAACCGCCCATTATATTAAAAGAAAACAAGAGATTGAGGCTGCAGGGTCCATTCTAGCCCGTATCACCTCTCCCTTGTGGAGAGGTCGAAATTTGCGAAGCAAATTTCGGGTGAGGGGTAAGAATAGAGCTCAAATGATGAGGCTTTCCCTCACCCGATCCGCCTTCGCTGAAGCTCCGGCGGACTAAGCAATCCACGAGACCCGCCGAACCCCGGACTTGATCCGGGGTAGGCGGGAAAATCCTTCGCTACGCTTCGGATTTTTCGACCTCTCCACCCGCTTACGCTTCGCTTCGGCGTGGCAGGTGCGAACTCAAGGCACGCCGTAGCTTTAGCGAAGGCGGCGAGGGAGAGGTGATTTGAACGCGAACCGCTCTACAACCCCGCGCGCATCGCCTTGAGGGAATTGGCGGTTTCGACAGCCTTGGCGCGGATGCCTTCGGTCTTGGCCTGCAGGATGTCTTCTTCGGCGTCGCGAATGCGTTGATCGAGCACGGCGGCATCGACTTGCGCCATCGGGATTGCTTCTTCGGCGAGCACGGTGAGTTTCGTTGGGTTCACTTCGGCAAAGCCGCGCAGCACGAAGTAACGCCTATCGCTTTGACTACCGCCTTTGACGTCGATCACGCCCGGCCTGAGCGTGGTGACGAGCGGCATGTGACCGGCCATTACGCCCATGTCGCCCTCGGCGCCGGGCAGCGTCACCATGTCGGCCTCTTCGGAAAGAAGAAGCCGTTCGGGTGATACCAATTCGAAGGAAATCTTGTCAGCCATGCCATACCTTTGCTTCCTTCGGGGCCCGCTGCGCGGGCACCTCAGGATGACGCGCTCCGAGATTCGTCATGCTGAGGTGCGACCCCGGACTTGATCCGGGGAGCCCCGAAGCACGAAGAGATTGCTACGCCGCTTCCGCTGCCATCTTCTGCGCCTTAGCCACCGCGTCGTCGATGGTGCCGACGTTGTAGAACGCCTGCTCCGGCAGATGGTCGAATTCGCCATCGACGATCGCCTTGAACGAGCGGATGGTGTCCTTCAGCGACACGAAGATGCCGGGCAGGTTGGTGAAGGCTTCGGCGACGTGCAGCGGCTGCGCCAGGAAGCGCTGGATTTTGCGCGCGCGCGCCACGATCAGCTTGTCGTCTTCCGAAAGCTCGTCCATGCCCAGAATGGCGATGATGTCTTTCAGCGCCTTGTACTGCTGCAGCACGGCCTGCACGCGGCGGGCCACCGTGTAGTGCTCTTCGCCGATCACGTTGGGATCCATGATGCGCGAAGTGGAGTCGAGCGGGTCCACCGCCGGGAAGATGGCGAGCGCCGCGATATCGCGGCTGAGCACGGTGGTGGCGTCGAGGTGCGCCATCGAAGTCGCCGGCGCCGGATCGGTCATGTCGTCGGCCGGCACGTAGATGGCCTGCACCGAGGTGATCGAGCCCTTGTTGGTCGAGGTGATGCGTTCCTGCAGATTGCCCATCTCGGTGGCGAGCGTCGGCTGATAGCCCACCGCGCTCGGGATACGGCCGAGCAGCGCGGACACTTCGGAGCCGGCCTGCGTGAAGCGGAAGATGTTGTCGATGAAGAGCAGCACGTCCTTGCCTTCGACGTCGCGGAAATATTCGGCGACCGAAAGGCCGGTCAGCGCCACGCGCGCGCGCGCGCCCGGCGGCTCGTTCATCTGGCCATAGACGAGGGCGCATTTGGAGCCTACCGCCGAACCGTTCTTGCGCGGATCGACGTTCACGTTGGAATCGATCATTTCGTGATAGAGGTCGTTGCCTTCGCGCGTGCGCTCGCCGACGCCGGCCAGCACCGAATAGCCGCCATAAGCCTTGGCGATGTTGTTGATCAGTTCCTGCATGGTCACGGTCTTGCCGACGCCGGCGCCGCCGAACAATCCGATCTTGCCGCCCTTAGTGTAGGGGCAGAGCAGGTCGACGACCTTGATGCCGGTGACGAGGATTTCGGCCGTGTTGATTTGCTCGGCGAACGTGGGCGCCTCGCGGTGAATGCTGGAGGTGTGTTCGGCCGAGATCGGGCCGGCTTCGTCGATCGGCTCGCCGATGACGTTCATGATGCGTCCCAGTGTGGCCGGACCCACCGGCACGCGGATCGGACCGCCGGTGTCGATCACTTCGGCGCCGCGTACCAGGCCTTCGGTCGCGTCCATCGCGATGGCGCGCACTGCGTTCTCTCCCAGATGCTGCGCGACTTCGAACACCAGGCGAACCCGCTTGCCGGTCTTGGGATCGACATTGGTTGTCTCCAGCGCGTTCAGAATCGCCGGCAGCTCGCCGTCGAATTCCACGTCGACGACGGCGCCGATGATCTGGCTGAGGCGGCCTTTGGAAGTCTTGAGCGGTGCGTTCATGGTCGGTCTCTTTCTTGTCAGCGGTCGTCAGAGGGCGGAAGCGCCGGAGATGATTTCGATCAGCTCCTTGGTGATCTGCGCCTGACGGGTACGGTTCATCTTGATGGTGAGAGTGTTGATGAGATCGCCCGCATTTCGCGTGGCGTTGTCCATCGCCGTCATCTGGGCGGCGAAGAATCCGGCCTGGTTCTCCAGGAGCGCGGACAATATCTGCACCGTGATGTTCTGGGGCAGAAGAGCCGCGAGGATGGTTTCCTCATCCGGCTCATACTCGTAGAACGGCGCAGGGCCCGCGGCTTTTGTTTCCACCACCGCCGGGATCAATCGGCGCGCGGTCGGCGTCTGCGTAACGACCGATTTGTACTTGCTGCTGACCAGCGTGACGACGTCGTATTCGCCGGACAGGTACAGTTCCAGGAGCTTCTCGGCGATCGGCTTGGCCAGCTCCAGGTTGGGCGCCTTGAGGCCCACTTCATAAGTCGCGACGAAGCGCGCGCTGAAATTGCGGCGCAGCTGATCGCGCGCCTTGCGGCCCACGGTGATGATCTTAACGTCTTTGCCTTGGCCAAGCAGCGCGGCGATGTGTTCGCGCGCCAAACGCACGATGCCGGAGTTGAAACCGCCGGCCAGACCGCGATCCGACGTCACCACCACGACGAGGTGGCGCTGGTCCTTGCCGGTGCCGGCAAGGAGCAGCGGCGCGGAGGGGCCCGACACACCGGCCGCGAGATTGGCGATGACCTTTGTCATGCGTTCGGCATAGGGACGCGCGCTTTCCGCCGCCTGCTGGGAGCGGCGCAGCTTGGCTGCCGCCACCATCTGCAGCGCCTTGGTGATCTTCTGCGTGGACTTCACGCTTCCGATCCGAGTGCGCATATCCTTTACGGAGGCCATGACGGGTCAGTCTTTCTTGAAGTTTCAGGCCGTGAACGTCTTGGTGAACTCTGAAAGCGCCGCTTTCAGCATCTCTTCCAGGGCCGGCGTCAGCGCCTTCTCTTTGCGGATGCCTTCGAGGAATTGCGGATATTTGGAGCGCAGCTTTCCGATCAACCCTTCCTGGAAGGCGCCGGTCGAGGCCGTCGGGAACGCGTCGAGATAGCCGCGCGTGCCGGCATAGATCACCGCCACCTGGTCTTCGACGGCGAACGGCTTGTACTGCGGCTGCTTCAGAAGTTCGGTGAGGCGCTCGCCGCGCGCCAGCATCTTCTGCGTGGCGGCATCGAGGTCGGAGCCGAATTTCGCGAACGCGGCCATCTCGCGATACTGCGCCAGTTCGGCTTTGATCGGACCAGCCACCGTTTTCATCGCCTTGATCTGCGCCGACGAACCCACGCGGCTGACCGAGATACCGACGTTCAGCGCCGGGCGAATGCCTTGATAGAAGAGATCGGTCTCCAGGAAGATCTGCCCGTCGGTGATCGAGATCACGTTGGTCGGGATGTAGGCCGACACGTCGTTGGCCTGGGTTTCGATGATCGGCAGAGCGGTGAGCGAACCGCCGCCGTTGTCTTCGTTGAGCTTCGCGGCGCGCTCAAGCAGGCGGCTGTGCAGATAGAACACGTCGCCTGGATAGGCCTCGCGGCCCGGCGGGCGGCGCAGCAACAGCGACATCTGGCGATAGGCGACGGCCTGCTTGGAAAGATCGTCGTAGATGATGAGCGCGTGCATGCCGTTGTCGCGGAACCATTCGCCCATCGCGCAGCCCGAGAACGGTGCCAGGAACTGAAGCGGCGCCGGCTCGGACGCGGTCGCCGCCACGACGATCGTATAGTCGAGCGCGCCGGCATCGGCGAGCGTCTTGACGATCTGCGCCACGGTCGAACGTTTCTGACCGATGGCGACATAGATGCAATAGAGCTTCGCCTTCTCGTCGGTGCCGGCGTTGACGGCCTTCTGGTTGATGATGGTGTCGATGGCGACGGCGGTCTTGCCTGTCTGTCGGTCGCCGATGATGAGCTCGCGTTGGCCGCGGCCGATCGGGATGAGCGAGTCGATGGCCTTGAGACCGGTCTGCACCGGTTCGTGCACCGATTTGCGCGGAATGATGCCGGGCGCCTTCACGTCCACGCGGCGGCGTTCCGCGGCGCCTTTGATCTCGCCCTTACCGTCGATGGGATTGCCCAGCGGATCGACCACGCGGCCGAGCAGCGCCTTGCCGACCGGCACATCCACGATGGCGCCGGTACGTTTGACGATATCGCCTTCCTTGATGGTGGAGTCGTTGCCGAAGATCACGGCGCCGACATTGTCTGCTTCAAGGTTGAGGGCCATGCCTTTGATGCCGCCGGGGAATTCGACCATCTCGCCGGCCTGCACATTGTCGAGGCCGTAGATGCGCGCGATGCCGTCGCCAACGGAGAGGATCTGTCCGACTTCGCTGACTTCGGCTTCCGCGCCGAAGTTCTGGATCTCGCGCTTCAGAATGGCGGAGATTTCGGCGGGTTGGATTTTCATGTCAGTTCCTCGTTCTACTTTCTCGTTCTACTTTTGGGTCCTTCGGGGCTCGGCCTGTCGGCCTCGCACCTCAGGATGACGCTAGTCGTCTCAACTTTCGTCATGCTGAGGTGCCGCGCCAGCGGCCCCGAAGCACGCAACTAATGACCCCTCATCGCGGTGCGAAGCGCGTTCAGTTTGGTTCGCAACGACGAATCGATCATGCGCGAGCCGACCTGCACGACGAGACCGCCGAGAAGGGAAGGGTCAACCTTGGCATCGAGCCGCGCTTCGCGGCCGAGCTTGGATTTCAGAATCTGTTTGAGTTCGGCGACTTCGGCGTCGTTCAGCGCGCGAGTGCTCGTCACCTGGGCGCGGACTTCGCCGCGCAGCTTGGCCACGAGTTGTTCGAAGACGCGAATGACATCGCTGAGAATGAAAAGCCGCCGCTTGGACGTCAGCAACAGCACGAAGCGGCGCGTCAGAGGCGCGGCTTCCATGCGATGCAGGATGGCGTTCATGCCCTTGGCTTGTTCGTCGCTGTTGAAAACGGGTGCCCGCACCAGCCGGGTGAGGTCGGGGTTTTCGCCGATCAACGTCTTGAGCGTGGCGAAATCGCGGTCGAGCGCGTCGACTGCTTTTTCCTCTTGGGCGAGTTCGAAAACTGCGCGTGCGTAGCGCCCCGCCAAGCCGTGAAATTGAACTTCGTTCGCCACCCGCGTCCCGCCGCTTTTGAGGCGCGATTTCCGGCCTCGCGACCCTCAGTAACCAGTTGATTTCGTGAAGAAATTTACCCGCGTGAACGACTCTTAACGCCCGCGCGCGTGGCACTTAGCATGGGGCAGGGTGCAGCGCAATAATCTGACCCCAAATGCCCCAGAGCCATGGTGTCGCTGGCGAAATCGGGTGGTCTGACACGCGGTTTTGCGGTGCGATTGGCGTTCGCGCTCCGCGCTATAGTGGCAAAAACCGGGAGGTCCTTATGAGGAAGTTTTTCGCCCTCGCCGCATTGACCGCTGTATTGGCGGCAGCGCCGCTGGCCTACGCCTCGCTCGCCGTGGGCGCAAAGGCGCCGGACTTCTCGGCCAAGGCCTCGCTTGGCGGCAAGGAGTTCGACTTCTCGCTCGCCGACGCGCTGAAGAAGGGCCCCGTGGTTCTCTACTTCTATCCCGCAGCGTTCACCAAAGGCTGCACCATCGAAGCGCACAATTTCGCGGAAGCGACGGCGCAATACGCCGCGCTGGGCGCCACCGTCATCGGTGTCAGCCATGATACGATCGACACGCTGGACAAGTTCTCGGTCAGCGAATGCCGCAACAAATTCGCGGTGGCGGCCGATCCGGATCAGAAGGTGATCAAAGCCTATGACGCGGTGCTGAAGAAGGCTCCGCAATATGCCGATCGCACCTCCTATGTCATCGCGCCGGATTCGACGATCCTGATGGCCTATACCGACCTTGATCCGGACAAGCACATGGCGCTGACCCTCGCCGAAGTCCAAAGATGGCGCGAACATCACAAGCATTAGTGACCTCCCCGCAAGCGGGGAGGTCGATGCGCGAGCGCAGCGAGCGTCATCGGGTGGGGGAAGGTTACGCGCGCGGTCTTTTACTTCCCCCGCCCGCGACGCTTCGCTCCGCGACCTCCCCGCAAGCGGGGAGGTAAATCCAGCGAGTACGACAGTTCGCCCCCATTTACCCTTCCCTAACCATTCCCGTCAGCGCGGCCTTAATTCCTGGCGCGCATCCTCTCCAGCGTGGGGTAGGAGGCGCAGAAAAATGGGCGCTCGGGTCATCGTTGGATATGAAGCGGAAAAATCTCCGCTGGGACTAAAGGAAAACCTCGCCACCGTTTGGCGGCTCTTGAAAAGCGGTATCGATTTTCCGCCGACCTTCGAACGGTCGAAGGAAAGCGAGTTGCGCGAGCTGGTGGCGCCGCACATTCCGGTTCTCGTACACAAGCGCGAGCGCTTTTCGGTGCAGGACGAACAGGGCCTTAAACATTGGACGGTGGAGCTTCACAGCTTCATCGATCGCGTGGTTCTGCCGCTGCTCGGCATTCGCGGCGAGGTCACCGGCAACGACCGCAACCGGCTCGTTCGCTTGATCGACACGTTCGTCTCCGACGAAGTCGAGCGCGCAAAAGCCGCGGAGACCACTCTCCCGCTCACATCGCGCTTCGACACGAGCTGGGCGATATAGGGGAATCCCCACCCTCCCTCGGGAGGGTCGAAATTTGCGAAGCAAATTTCGGGGAGGATGCGCGAGGAGAATCTCGTTCGCACATCCTCCCCGAAAAATCCTACGCTCCGCTACGGATTTTTCGACCCTCCCAAGGGAGGGTGGAATACACGATTCAAATTTCTAGATGCGCGCTTCGCCGCTGCCCGCAGCGGCTTCTTCCCCGCGCGTTCGCAGATTCCGTCGAACGCGGCCCGCGCGTCTTCGATGGTGCGCATGTTCTTGCGCGCCCAATCGCCCAGCGCGCTCACCGGCACGAGCAGCGAGCGGCCCAGAGCCGTCAGCGCATAGTCCACCCGCGGCGGGATCGTGGGATAGACGGTGCGCGTTATCAGTCCATCGCGTTCCAACCCGCGCAGGGTAAGCGTCAGCATGCGCTGTGAAATGCCGCCGATCTCCCGTTTCAGCTCGTTGAATCGCATGGCGTTTTTGCCGAGCCGGGAGACGATCAGCACCGACCATTTGTCGCCGATGCGGGCGAGTACGCCGCTTACCGCGCGGCAATCTTCGGATCGATGGGCTTCGGTTACATGAGGGGTACCGCGTGTCATCTGTGTGCCTTCTTGCGCCCGCTCTTGGCAGGCACCAATTTAGTCTCAGTCACTAATATAGTGCCAGTACCCGTTCTATACCACACCTGACTGAAGGAGAATTCCATGGCCCCCAAGCTTCAAGTCGTCACGGTCAGCACGCGGCCGGGAAGAGTAGGCCCTGCGATCGCGCAGTGGTTTTTGGATTTCGCGAAGAAGCACGGCAAGTTCGACGCCGAAGCGGTCGACCTCGCGGATTTCGAACTGCCTCTCATCGACGAGCCGCATCATCCCATGCGCCGGCAATACGAGCACGAGCACACCAAGAAATGGTCCGCCAGCGTGAAGCAGGCCGATGCCTTCGTCTTCGTGACGCCGGAATACAATTTCAGTCCGCCGCCGTCCTTCACCAACGCACTCGATTACCTGTTCTGGGAATGGCAGTACAAACCCGTCGGCCTGGTGGGCTATGGCGGCATTTCTGCCGCCGGCCGCTCGACCAACACCGTCAAACTGACTCTCGCGGCCTTGAAGATGATGCCCATCCCCGAAGGCGTGTGGCTGCCCAACGTGTTTCAGCAGATCAAGGACGGTGTGTTCCACGCCAACGACTTCAACGCCCAGGGCGCGACCGCAACGCTAAACGAACTCTTGCGCTGGACCGAGGCGCTCAAACCCCTGCGCGAAGAAGTGCGGGGCGGGGTGCTGGCGAAGTAGCACAACAGCAATCACCTCCCCCTCGTGGGGAGGTCGAGATTTGCGAAGCAAATTTCGGGTGAGGGGTAAGAATAAAGCGCAAATGGTGAAGCTTCCCCTCACCCGAAAAATTCTCCGCTGCGCTGCGGATTTTTCGACCTCCCCACGAGGGGGAGGTGATGCGCAAATCATACCGACCTCGCCCAACCCTTGACCGGCTGTCCCGCCCGCGCCACAAGCCCGGCCATGATCGAGCTCACGCAGGAATTCGGCTTCGATGCCGCGCACTATCTGGGGCAAAGCGCTCCGGAAAACGCGCGCCTGCACGGACATTCTTTCTATGTGGAAGTGACGCTGCGCGGCGAGCCCAATCCGAAGACAGGCTTCCTGCGCGACCTTGGCGAGGTCAAAGCCGCACTCGAAACCATCCGCGAAACGCTCGACCATCGGTTGCTCAATGACATCGAAGGCATGGGCACACCCACTTTGGAAAACCTCGCGCGCTTCATCTTTATTCGTGCGAAAGCTTCCTTGCCGCAAGTCGTGCGCGTGAAGCTGCGCCGCCCGTCCTATGGTCAAAGTTGCGTCTACGAGGAACGCTGATGGCGAAGAAAACGCTCACGCAACTCGGTCGTCCCGTTCCGCTTCCTGCTTCACCTGACAAAGCCAAGCTCGAAGCCGTAGCCAATCCGCATACCGACGCCGACTACATTGTCCGCTTCACCGCGCCGGAATTCACCTGCTTGTGCCCGGTGACCGGTCAGCCCGATTTCGCCCACTTCGTCATCGACTACGTGCCGGGAAAATCGATCCTCGAATCCAAGTCGCTCAAATTGTTTCTCGCGAGCTTCCGCAGTCACGCCGCGTTCCACGAAGATTGCACGATCATGATCGCCAAGCGCGTCGTGGCGGCGATCAAACCGAAATACCTACGCATCGCGGGTTATTGGTACCCGCGCGGCGGCATTCCCATCGATGTGTTCTGGCAAACCGGGCGATTGCCGAAGGACGTCTGGCTCCCCGATCCCGGCGTCTCACCCTATCGCGGACGAAGCTAAAATCTACCCTCCCTCGGGGGGGCGAAGCGCGAAGCGCTTCGGGGAGGATGCGCGACAACCTTCCTGATCCTCCCCGACAAATCCTACGCTCCGCTACGGATTTTCCGACCCTCCCGAGGGAGGGTGGAAGTCAGCGCAGGTGTCCCAGCTTCTCGCACTCCGCATGCCGGTCGCACGCCACCAGATGATCGTTGACCATGCCGACATCCTGCGCGAACGCATAGACGATCACCGGTCCCACGAAATTAAAGCCGCGTTGTTTTAACTCCTTGGATAGACCTTCGCTCATCTTCGTCTGCGCCGGCACTTGCTTGGTGGACTTGTAGCGGTTGACCTTCGGGGCTCCGCCGACGTGCTTCCAGATCAGCTCGCGAAAACCGCCCGGTTCCTTCTCTTCGATCTCAAGCCACAGTTTCGCGCCTTTGATGGCGGCGTCGATTTTGGCCTTGCTGCGGATGATGCCTTCGTTCTTGAGAAGGCGCTCCACGTCGCGCTTGCCGTAGCGCGCGATTCTCGCGGGATCGAACACGTGAAAGGCCTTTCGAAAATTCTCGCGCTTGCGCAGGATCGTGATCCACGAAAGCCCGGCCTGAAATCCATCCAGGACGAGCTTTTCGTAGAGCGCGCGCGCGTCATATTCCGGCACGCCCCACTCTTCGTCGTGATAGGCGACATAGAGCGGATCGGTGCCAGGCCAGGTACAGCGCCCAGTGATCTGAACGCGTTCGTTCACCGGCGCTTTGCTTTGCGCTTGCCCGCTTTCTTTTTGGCGGTTTTTTTCTTCGTGGCTTTTTTTGCCGGCTTCTTCGCCGCTTTCGCTTTGGCCTTCGGTTTGGCGGAGGCTTTTGCCTTGGCAGCCGGCGCCGGGGCGTGCAGCGTCGCTTCCAGCTTGTTGCCGTCGAGATCGTAGATGAAGGCGCCGTAATAGGCTGGGCCGTAATCGGGGCGTGGGCCGGGCTCGCCATTGTTGCTGCCGCCATGGGCCAGCGCGGCCGCGTGGAATTTGTTCACCGCCTCCTTGCTGCGGGCGGAGAAGCCGACATGCACGCCGTTGCCCACGCTCGACGGATTTTGATCGTGCGGCAGCTGCACCCAGAACTCGGGATGATCGGTGCCGTAGCCGATGGCGAACGGCATGAATTCCATCACCCGCTTGTAACCGAGCGCGGCCAGTACGGGATCGTAGAATTTCGCGGCGCGCTCGACGTCACGCACGCCGACGGAAACATGATGCAGCATGAAAGCCTCCATGAAGGGTCAAAAGAGAGGGAATGGCTAATGTGAACTCTTGTAGGCATGGGTCAAGCGGAAAGCCATGCGGGTTTTGTGATGGTGACCCGCACCGTGTTTGCGATGAGCTCCGCATCCGCCGCTTCTTCCAATCGATCCAGGCGGATGAGCGCAAAGCCCTGCGCGCCGTAAACCGACACGATTTCGCCGAGTGTCTTGCCGCCTGCTGACACCTGACTGTCAGCAGGGAGGTTTTCGCCGTCTTGTGAGACAATCGCCAGCAACCGCTTGCGCGCAGTGCCCCGGTGCTTCATGCGCGCGGTCAGCTCCTGGCCGACATAGCAGCCTTTCTCGAACGAAACGCCTTGCAGTTCCTCAAGGCCCGCGTCCAGCGCAAAGATCTTGTCCTGTCCGAAATCGGCACTCTCGGGTACGCCAAGTCCAAGGCGCCGGGCGAGGTAGACGTCGGCGCCCACCGCATCGGTAGGAATTTCTTTTTTCTCGACGATCGCCCGCCGGCCGAGTGCATTGAACCGCGGGTCGTCGAACACAAGGCCGTGCAAGGGTCCGGTATTCCAGGCGGCAACGACGGCCAAATCATCGCGCGCCGTGATCGTGACCTTGGTGCGCAACCGATAAAGGGTGAGACGCTTGACCAGGGCCTCGCGCGCCGCCGCGGCGCAATCTAGAAACACGGTGTCGCCGCTGCGCGCCGCCAAGAAGTCGAACAGGATCTTGCCCTGCGGCGTCAGCAGGGCGGCGTAGAGCGCCTCGCCGGCATCGAGGATTTCCACGTCGTTGGTGATGAGACCTTGCAGGAAATTCCCGGTTTCCGGCCCGGAGATGTCGATCACCGCGCGGTCGGTCAGATGAGCCACGGTCATGGCCTCATCCTAGCAAAAGAGCGTCTTCGAAGCGCGCAATGGCGGCGTCCCAGGCAAACTCGGACCAGAAGCGCTGATGCGCGGCCTTGCCCATCGCGGCGCGTTCGTTGCCGCTTCCAAGCAGTTTCAAGAGAGCCGTTTCCACATTCTTGGGGTCGGCGGCGTCCACGACCAAGCCGGTCCTGCCTTCGAGCACCGCGTCGCCGGTGCCGCCGTCGGCGCCTGCCAGGGATGGAACGCCGTAAGCCGCCGCCTCCAGGAACACGATGCCGAAGCCTTCCACCGATCCCGGTTCGCGCCGGTTGGGCAGGGCGAAAATCTCGGACGCGGCGATCAGTTGCGCCTTTTCATGTTCGGAGATGTAGCCGTGGAAGCGCACGCTCTCGCCGACGCCCAAACTCCGCGCCAGAGCGATGAGCCGCGCTTTGTCGTCGCCCTTGCCGATGACGTCGTAGATGAGACCGGGATGGGCGGCCCGTAGCGCAGGCAGGGACTGCAGCACCGCATCGATGCCTTTGCGCGGTTCGAGCCGCGCAATCGTCAGGATATGTGGCGCATCGGCGCCAGAGAGATCGGGCATTTGTCGCGGTGCCAGCGGCGGCGGTGTGACACCAGGCAACAAGACGCGCACTTGCGTCTTGCCGCCGGCGTAACGCTTCAGTTCGTCGGCCGTGAACTGCGAATTGGCGGCCACGATGTCGGCCTTGGCCATGCAAGCGATCAGCCGCCTTTCTTTTCGACTGCCGCGTGCCACCAGAAATTCGCTGCCGTGCGCAAGGCACATCACGCGCACGCCTTTCAGCTTCTCCGTCGAAAGATGTTCGAGGCTTTTCCAGGTGTCCGTGATGAGCGCCTTCACGCCGCCTCGCGCCAGCCGCCGATTGACGGCACGCGCCTTGGTCAAACGCATCCATGGCCTGGGTCCCCAGAAGCGCCGGATGGGATAGGACCGCGCCGCATCCACCTTCGCCGCGGCGCCCGCGCTCGATGCGTCGCAATAGACTTCGATTCCATGCCCGCGCTTGGCCAGGGCGTCGGCGAGACCCGTCACATAAAGCTGGGTCCCTCCCACGTCGGGCAGGAAATTCTGAGTCGCGAACAGGATCATGGCGGGTGTGTGAGGGAACCGCAGGCGGACGTCAATTGTATCGGTCCAATTGTGTGAACGTCTGGCCTCGCTTAAGACAGCCGCATGACCGAGAGCTTCGACCTTCTGATCCGAGGGGGCATTGCCGCGACACCAAACGGCATCGCCCCGGCCGATGTCGGTGTGAAGAACGGCAAGATCGCCGCCGTCGGTTCGTTTGCAAGCGCCAAGGCGCGCGAAGTATTCGAAGCCCAAGGTTTGCATGTCCTGCCCGGCGTGATCGATACCCAGGTCCATTTCCGCGAGCCGGGCAACGAGCACAAGGAAGATCTCGAGAGCGGCAGCCGCGCGGCGGTGCTGGGCGGTGTCACGGCCGTGTTCGAAATGCCGAACACCCATCCGCCGACAACATCGCGCGCGGCGATCGAAGACAAGCTCGCGCGCGCCCGCCATCGCATGCATTGCGATTACGCCTTCTATGCCGGCGCGACGCCCGCAAACATTGCCGAATTGAAAACGCTGGAACGTTTGCCCGGCGTGTGCGGCGTCAAGGCGTTCTTGGGCTCGTCCACCGGCACGCTGCTGCTGAATAAGAACGACGACATTCTGGCCGCGCTCAAATCCGGTACCCGCCGCATGGCGGTGCATTCCGAAGACGAAGATCGTCTCGTCGCTCGAAAGCACCTCGCTGTGAAAGGCGATCCGCGCAGCCACCCGGTGTGGCGCGATGCGGAAGCCGCGCGTGCCTCGACCGAACGTGTCATTCGCCTGGCCCGCGAAGCAGGCCGCCGTTTGCATGTGCTGCACGTCACGACGGCCGAAGAATTGCCGCTGCTCGCGGACGCGCATGACTTTGTCACCGTCGAGACGACGCCCCAGCACCTGACGCTCACAGCACCCGAATGCTACGAACGCCTCGGCACTTATGCGCAAATGAATCCGCCCATTCGCACGGCGGAGCACCGCGAAGCGCTATGGAAGGCGGTGGCCGACGGTTTGATCGATGTCATCGGCTCCGATCACGCGCCCCACACGCGTGAGGAAAAAAACAAGACCTATCCCGATACGCCGTCCGGCATGCCCGGGGTGCAGACGCTGGCGACGATTCTGCTCGATCACGTGAATGCGGAGCGTCTTTCGCTGGAGCGCTTCGTCGATCTGACGAGCGCCGGTGCTGCGCGCATCTTCGGCATCGCCGGCAAGGGCCGCATCGCGCTCGGCTACGATGCCGACTTCACGATCGTCGATCTCAAGAAGAAGCGCAAAATCGAAAACAGCTGGATCGCGTCCAAATGCGGCTGGACGCCGTTCGACGGCCTGACGACCACCGGCTGGCCGGTGGCGACGATCCTGCGCGGCAAGGCCGTCATGCGCGACCACGCACTCACGCAAAGCGGGCAGGGCGAAGCGATCCGCTTCACCGAAACTCTCAAGCGAGAATAAGAAGAATTGGCGCGCGGAGACGCGGAGCCGCGGAGTTTGCGCTGAACTTTCTTGAACACGCTTTGATGTCCGAAGAATTGGCCGGCGCGCTCCGCGCGCCAAGAAATTTCCGAAAGTGAAACGCCGACAGCGAGGCTTTCTCAGACCGCTCCGCGCCTCCGCGTCTCCGCGCGAACCATTTCCTTCCTGCCGTCCCGCGCCGTCAGTGAAGCGAGTGCTCCCCGCCTGCCATCTTCAGCTCCGCATCCGAAACCATCTCCTGCGCCGCGGCGCATGGTAGTGAGTTCTGTGCCATGATCGGCACGAGCAAGGTGCAACACTTGCGTACCAATGGAGAGCCACATGACCTGGGCAACCGACCGTCTCGATGCGATCAAGGCCAAGAGCGTAGAACCGCCGCCCGTCGTGCGCACCTTGCAGCTTGGTCTGCTTGACGATTGGTCGGCGGGTGTCGCGAGAAAACGCTGGTTGCCCAACGAGAACGTGCTCAATGGCGACGGTTCGATGTTCGGCGGCTACATCGCGGCGCTCGCCGATCAAATGCTGGGGTTTGCCGCAATGACCGTCATTCCCGAGGGTAGCGCGTTTCGCACGGTCAATTTGAATGTGCAATTCTTCCGAGTGGGCCGTGCGCATCCACTCGATATCGAGGCGCGCGTCACCGCGGCCACAAAAGCGATGATCACGGTAGAGGCCGACTTCAAGCGCGACGACGGCCAATTGATCGCCCGCGCGTCGGCGCAACAGATTGTGACGCCGTATCCTAATGCAGCGTGAACTCTTTGCCTGCCATCTTCAGCTCGGCATCCGAAATCAGTCCGCGCGCGGCCACGCGCACCGAATGCAGTTTGCCTTCGAGGCTGATTTCCCAGAAGTGCAGAAATTTGTTGAGCACGGGAAACCGCGGTGCGATATCGAGTTCTTGCCAAATGAAGGTTTGCAGCAGATCCGGATGATCCGGCATGCGATAAAGGATTTCGGCGGTGGTAAGACGGTACCCTTGAAGACGCAACGCAAACTGGCTCATGACACTCCCTCTGTGAACGCCCCTAGCCTTCCTGGTTTCCATCCTGCGCTTATGTTGTTAGGAAAAGCTTGCGGGGCGTTTGTGGCGTTGTCGAGACTTGACGAAGGCAACAAGACCGATTCCTTTAGTCCTTGACGTATCTGGTGAATTCCTGTGCCCTGCAGGTCACGCAAATTAGCAGCACTCAACAACTGGAAGTGCCAATGCCCCGGAAACTCAAATGAAAGATCGCTTCAAGGCCGTTCTCATCAGGAAGGATGGCGACACGCAGACGGTGGAAGACGCCATCCTGACGCCCGCCGATCTGATGGACGGCGATGTGACCGTTGCGGTTTCGCATTCCACGGTGAACTACAAGGACGGTTTGGCGATCACCGGCCGCTCGCCCGTGGTGCGCAAATTTCCGATGATCCCCGGCATCGATCTGGCGGGCGTCGTCGAACAGTCGTCGCATACCGGTTTTAAACCGGGCGACAAAGTTCTGCTGAACGGTTTCGGCCTCAGCGAAACCCATTACGGCGGCTATTCCGAACTCGCGCGCGTGAAGGGCGATTGGCTGGTGCCGTTGCCCAAGGCGTTCAGCGCCGCCGAAGCGATGGCAATCGGAACCGCCGGATATACCTCGATGCTCTCGATCCTCGCGTTGGAAGATGCGGGCATCACGCCGGACAAAGGTCCGGTTGTGGTGACCGGCGCATCCGGCGGCGTCGGCTCCGTCGCCATCGCCATTCTTGCCAAGCTTGGTTACCGCGTGATCGCGTCCACCGGGCGGGTGGAGGAAGAGGCGTATCTCAAGGAGCTCGGCGCCGCCGAGATCGTTGCGCGCAGCGAACTCGCCGCGGAGCCCCGCATGCTGGGCAAGGAGCGCTGGGCGGGCGCGGTGGACAGCGTCGGCTCCAAGACGTTAGCCAATGTGATTTCCTCCACCCAATACGGCGGTGCAGTGGCGGCCTGCGGCCTGGCACAAGGCCTCGATCTGCCGACCACCGTGGCCCCCTTCATCCTGCGCGGCGTCTCGCTGCTTGGCATCGAATCCGTTTACATGCGAAAAGCCCGCCGGCTGCAGGCGTGGGAACGGCTCGCGCGGGACCTGGACGTGAAGAAACTCGCCAAAATGACTCACACCATTGGCCTTTCCGGCGTACGTGCAGCTGCGGGCGATATCCTCGCCGGCAAAGTGCGCGGCCGGCTGGTCGTCGACATCAGCCGATAACCCGCGAAAGCGCGACCCAGGGCATGGATTATCTTTTTCTGGTCTTAGCGGGGGTGGTGATCGGCATCATCGTGGCCGCGCCCATCGGGCCGGTGAATCTCATCTGCATCCGCCGCACGCTGGCGTTCGGCCCGATCAACGGATTCTTCTCCGGCCTGGGCGCCGCGCTCGGCGACGGGGTCTTTGCCGTGGTGACCGCGTTCGGCCTGACGGCCATCGCCCAGCTCATCGAGGGCTACTCGATCGTCTTGCAGATCGCGGGCGGCACCTTGTTGCTGGTATTCGGCATACGCACCTATGCGACCGAGCCGTTGCCGTCGCAGCAAGCCGAGAAAGAGAAAGTGCAGGACAGCGCCGCCGCCACGCTGGCGCGCGCGATTGTATCCACCTTTCTGCTCACCATCACCAATCCCGCCACGCTGTTCGGCTTCGCGGCGCTGTTCGCGGGCCTCGGCGGCTTGACCGGCGAGGATGTGAGTTTTCTGGAAGCCACCATCGTCGTCGGCGGCGTGGTCGCAGGTTCGACGCTATGGTGGTTCACGCTCACCACCATCATCGGCCTCTTCCACGCCCGCATCGATGCGGCGCGCATGAGGGCGATCAATCATCTGTCGGGGATTGCGGTGTCGGCCTTCGGCATCGCAGTGCTGATCCACGCCGCGACGAAGATGTTCCATTTGGTATGAAGCGCTCGTTTTGAGTGCAAATTAATAAATGCGCTGTCACCCCCGGCGAGTGCAACGCGCATTGCGCGTTGTACGAGGTCAAGGGGGCCCAGGCGATCACGCCGCTCCGGTCTCGACGAACTCACTCAACGCGTTACTTTTGAGAACGAGTATTCCCGATCACCTGGGCCCCCTTGACCTCGTATCGTCCGCTTCGCGGCCGATGCTCGCCGGGGGTGACAATCGGATTTATGATTTGCGAAACAGCTAAACTCGCACCTCTACCCGCACCAGCTTTGCCATCCGCGCGATCACCTCTTCGGCTTCCGCCGCGATCTCGCGCACGATCTCCTTTGCCGACTTCACCTCGTGCACGCCGCCCGCGCCTTGGCCCATGGCGAAAGCGGAGCGCGTGATGTCGAGACCTTCGATCTGTCCACCGATGCCGCCCATGACGCCGGCCTGGTGCGACATCGCCGCCTGCGCCGGAAATTTCTGGATATCCTGTGGCCGGCTTTCCCAATCCTTGGTCCATTCGTTCTGGTGCACGCGCATCGGCTTGCCGGAATAGGAGCGGGTGATGACGGTGTCTTCGTCGCTCGCTTCCACGATCACCTGCTTGTACATGCCCCCGGCATGGGCCTCGGTGGAGGCGATGAAGCGCGTGCCTATCCACGCGCCTTGCGCGCCAAGCGCCAGCGCCGCCGCGAGCCCGCGTCCATCGACGATGGAGCCGGCTGCAATCACCGGAATTTTCACCGCATCGACCACTTGGGGAATGAGCGCGAGCCCCGCGATTTTACCGGTGTGACCGCCGGCTTCGGTGCCCTGGGCGATGACGGCGTCGAGCTTTCCCGCTTCCGCCGCTTTGGCGTGTCTCACCGCGCCCGCGACGTTCATTACCTTCAATCCGGCGTCATGGAATTTCTTCACCAGATGAGGCGGCGGCACGCCAAGGCCGGAGATGAACGCCTTGGCGCCGCCTTCGATGATCGCATCCGCCGCCCGCTCCAAAGATTCCGGAACCGCCGCCAACAGATCGACGCCGAACGGTTTGTTCGTCAGACCACGAACCTTCTTGATCTCTTCCTTGATCTCGCCAAGCGAACGCCCCGCCATACCGAGCGTCCCGAAGCCGCCTGCTTCAGAAACGGCGGCGCACAATTCGGCGTAAGACACGCCGCCCATGCCCGCAAGCATGATCGGATAGTCGATGCCCAAGAGATCGCAAAGCGGCGTGCGGATGGTCATGGCGTGTCCTCGGATGATGTTTTGCGACAGTGTATCTCAACCCTCCCTCGGGAGGGTCGAAAAAATCCGAAGGATTTTTTCGGGGAGGATGTGGACGAGTTATTCCCTTCCGCGTCCTCCCCGAAATTTGCTTCGCAAATTTTCGACCCTCCCAAGGGAGGGTTGGCCCTATGAAAACCTCCTTCCCGCTTCGCGCGTCAAACCTAACGCCACGGAAAGAAAGTCCGATCCCGTAGCAGGGCGCGCGTGCGGTGCCGCTGCGGCAATTGCTTTTCGCACTGCAGGAACGAGGCTCGATCCCCCAGTATAGAAAATCGTCTGGATCGCGTCCGGCTTTATCCCGGCATCGGTCACGCATTTTCCGGCAACATCCGTCAGCCGTCTCGTCTTCTCGTGGATCGCTTTCTCAAATCCGCCGCGTGTGGCGTCCGCGAACAGTCCACCTTCGAGAAAATCGAGCATCATGCGGTGCCTCTCGTCTTCGCTGAGCGCGATTTTGGCGTCTTCGACAGCAAAGGCGATGCGGTGGCCGAGATGTTTGCGGATGGTCTTCAAGAGGCGCGAAACCCTCTGCGGCTCCAGCGACTGCGCCAACAATTCGCGCGTTTGACGCTCGGTCTTGTAGGTGTAAACGAAGTTGATCATCGACCAAGTCGCCAGCTCGAAATAGCTGGCCTTCGGCATCGGCAGGTCCTTGTCGCGCAGCTGCGTGCCCAGGCCCAGCAGTGGCATCACCGCTTCCAGGCTGAGCAGCGTATCGAAATCCGTGCCGCCGATGCGCGCGCCTTTGTAGGAGAGAATGTCGTCGCGGCGATCGGGTTTGAGCTTGAGGGCGGGACCGACGCGGATGACGGAAAAATCCGAGGTGCCGCCGCCGATATCGGCGACCAGCACGAGCTCTTCCCGGGCGACGGTTTCCTCGTAGTGATAGGCCGCCGCGATGGGTTCGAATTCGAACGAGACGTCCTTGAAGCCGACCCGTTTGGCGATCGCTTCCAGCACGCTCTGCGCTTTGGCGTCCGCCGCGTCGTCGCCGTCGACGAAGCGCACGGGGCGGCCGTGGACAACTTGAGCGATCTCCTCGCCCAGAAAGGTTTCAGCGCGGCCTTTCAGTTCGCGGATGAAAATCTCGACCACTTCAGTCAGAGGAATGCGCCTGCGTCCCACGGCGGTCGCCTCGTCGATCAGGGGTGAGCCGAGGATGGTCTTGAGCGCGCGCATCAGCCGGCCTTCGTGCTGGCCGATATAGGTCTCGATCGCGTGGCGACCGAACAGGATGCGGCCGTGCTGTTCGAAGTCGAAGAAGATGGCCGAGGGAATGAGCGTGGCGTCGCGCTCGACCGGCGCCAGCGTCGGCGCGCCCGCGCGCATGACCCCGACCGCAGAATTGGAAGTGCCGAAATCGAGCCCGCACGCCGCCATGAAATTCCCCTACCCGCACCGCCAAGGGGAACTCATCTATTACGCATTTGGTGGGCTTGCCAGTCTGTTTCTTTGCTTTTATGCTGACGCCACATCGTGGGATGTCCGCCGGGCGGGCATCCCATTTTTGTTTGTGTACGGAGCATGTTGTCCGTACACGGATTAATGCACCGCACGAACCAGAATGGCTTTCGAGATCAGGATTCTGAAAGCGGGCGAGGCGCACGTGCTTTCGCGCGTGGAGCAGGACGTCTTCGACAATCCCATCGATCCGGCGCTGACGCGCGAATTCCTCGCCGATCCGCATCACCACATCGTCGTCGCCGTCGAATACGGCACCGTCATCGGCTTCGCGTCGGGCGTTGATTACATCCACCCCGACAAGCCGCGCGAACTTTTCATCAACGAAGTCGGTGTCGCGCCCGCCCATCGCCGCCGCGGCGTCGGCACGGCCGTCGTCAAGGCGCTGCTGGAGATCGGTCGCGGGCGCGGCTGCAAGCAGGCTTGGGTGCTGACCTCACCCGACAACGAAGCCGCCGTCGCGCTCTATTCCACAACCGGCGGCAAGCCGATGGAGGGCGAAATCCTCGGCTTCGAATTCGATGGGGAATAGCTCCTAAGTCCCCAATACAGCGGACAAAAACGTGATCGACTCTGGCGGCTAGAATTTTGTGTATCCGCCGTCGATCACGAAGGCTTCGCCGGTGTGATAGGCCGAGGCATCGCTCGCCAGATAGACGGCAATGCCTCCGAAATCTTCCGGCTTGCCCCAGCGCCGCGCCGGCACGCGCGGCAGCACTTTTTCGGTGAACGCGGGACTGTTTTGCGCGCCCGCCGTCATGTCGGTCGCGATCCATCCCGGCGCGATCGAATTGACGCGAACGCCGTAGCGCGCAAGCTCGACAGCAAGCGCGCGCGCCATCGACATCACCGCACCCTTGGAGGCGCCGTATGCGGAATTGCGTGCCGCGCCTTCGATGCCGGCGGTGCTCGCAACGACGACCAGCGATCCATTGGCATCGCCGTTCTTGGCGCGCTCGATCATGTGCTTGGCCGCTTCGCGAAACGTCCAGAACACGCCTTCCTCATTCACGCCGTGTACCTTGCGGAAGAGTTCGGTGGTGAGTTCGGTGAGCGGTGCGCCTCCGCCGATTCCGGAATTGGCGACCACGCAGTCCAGCCGCCCCATCTCGGCGATCGCGGCCTTCATGCCCTCGACCACTTCGTTCTCTTGGGAGACGTCAACCCGGCGCGTCGCCACACGCTTGCCGTGGCGCGAAAGCTTCGCCTTCGCGTCCGCGTTCTTTTTTTCGTTGGTGCCCCAGATCACGAGATCGGCACCGGCCTGCGCCATCGCCTCGGCCATGCCGAGCCCGATGCCGCCATTGCCGCCCGTGACGAGGGCCACTTTTCCGCTGAGATCGAAGGGTTTGTACATCAAAACGCCCCGTAAGGTTTGGTGACAGAAATCCTAAAGATGGGGTAGGCCCGCGGCAACGTAGGCCCGTAACCATCCCGCTGAAGGCGCCTCCCATTCCTCACGGGGCTATGACATTCTGCGGGGCTGGGCAGGCCTCGCGTGCAGAGGGCCAGGTAGAGGGTTCTTTGGGATGACTTCCGAGATCGCGGTGATGAACCAGCGTGCGGTGGCGCTTGCCGCCGATTCCGCGGTCACGCTGATCGGCGGCGGCGCGGTCGTGGTGCGCAACGACCAGAAGAAGCTCTTCAACCTGATCAACGGCCAGCCGATCGGCCTGATGTTCTTCGGCGTTGCCGACGTGATGGGGCATCCCTGGGACCATCTGATCGAGCACTATCAGAAGAAGGCGAGGGGCAAGAGCTTTGCACGGGTGCGCGACTACGCCGCGAACTTCGCCGGCATGCTCGACCATCTCGAAGAGTTTTTCCCCCGCGCGCGCTATCAGGACGAATACAAACGCCTGCTTGCTTCTGTCTATCGGTACATTCTCGAACTCGCCGAGTTCTTCCACAACACCGGCGAGGCCGGGCAAGGCGGAAACGAGATCGCCGCTTTGGAGATGGCGATCGAACGGATCTGGCGCGACTATCAGTTCAAGGATGACGGCAGTCCGCGCGGCGACCTTTCCTGTTTTCCGCAAGGCTTCGCTCAAAAGATCGCCACGCAATATGGCGCCGCCGCGGACGAGTTGATCCAATACGGTTTCGCGCCCTTCGGCATCTCCCAAGAGGCCCTAGCGCGGTTGAAGGATATCGCGGTCTTCGCGGTGGTGAAGGATTTGTTCCTGGAAGATGTGACGGGCTTGGTGTTCGCCGGCTTCGGCTCGGAAGAGCGCTATCCCTCAGTCGTCACTTACTTCGGCTCGGCGATCGTCGACGGCATCTTGAAGCGCGCTGAAGTGACGGTGGACGCCATCGATACCGAAGTGCGTTCCAAGATCCGCGTCTTCGCCGACAGCGAAGTCACCAACGCCTTCATCCGCGGGATCGATTTCAACCTGGAGCGCCGGCTCTATGGCGGCTTCCGCATGCTGATGCACGGGCTGGTGGATCAGGTGATCGGCGCGTTTCCCGACGCCGACCCGGCCGCGCGCGAGAATGTGCGCGCCCAGTTCCAGCAGCAGCTCGTGCCGCAATATTTCCTCGCCTTCCACCACGCCATTTCGCAATACCAACAGCACGCCTTCATCAATCCGATCCTCAGGGTGCTGGAAATCGCCGGGCGCCAGGAGCTCGCGGAAACCGCGCGCGAATTGGTGAGCCTCAACGTCTTCAAAAAGCGTATCATGGCGCAGAAGGAAACCGTCGGCGGCGCGATCGACGTGGCCGTCATTAGCCGCGATGGCGGCTTTCAGTGGTCACAGCTCAAGAGTTGATGGGAACGACGATGTTCTGGAAAAGAAAAAAAGTTGCGAAAGCCGCCCCGCTGCTTCCCGAGAAGACGGTCTATCGGTCGCTCTCGGAAGGAGCCGCGCGCTTCGCCGCGATTGCCCGTTCGGCGCATGGCCAGCCGTTGGACAACTCGAAAGTGTGCACGGACCCCGATCGTTGTTCCACGTTGATCAGTCCCGACGAAATCTGGGCGCGTCAATTCATGACCCAGGGCATCGGTCCGCTGACGGAGCGCAACAGCATCGCGAAAATGCCGCCGATGTCCTCGAGCTTCGCCATGCAGTCATTCACGCTCGCCAAGAGCGGCGAAGTGAAGACGCATGCCATTTCACAACATCCCCAGCAAGCCGCGGCTCCGGGGAAGCTTGATCCCATAGGCGTGGAGATCGGTCGAATGAAACGTCAGCCGCGGCGCTCGTGGTTGTCGCGATTTTTCTTCGGCTAGATCGGCTTCACATGCTCGCGCGCGCTCTTTTCGATGATGCGGCGCATTTCTTCCCACATCGGAATCTTGGATAGCTCGGCGTAGTCGAACCAGGTGGGGTCGGCGGCATCGGAACCGGCGGTCGCGTCTCCTGAAAGAACCCGCAAGGTGTAGTCGATCAGGACGAAGTGGGAATCGGCGGCGCCGGCGCCCGCATCGCGGATGGTCTCCGCCACCCCGATCAGCCCGACGATCTGGCAAGTGAGCGAGGTTTCTTCCAGCACCTCGCGCAGAACGGCGGCCTCGAGGCTTTCCCCGAATTCAACTTTGCCGCCCGGCAGGCTCCATTGCCCCAGGCGGGGCTCCTTGGTGCGACGGATCAGCAGGAACCGGCCGGCCCCGTCCCACACCACGCCTGCCACGCCGACAACAGGAACGGGCATATTTCGCCTCCTGGTATTGTTGGTTAAGGCTAAGGGCCCTTGAATCCAATCCATTAGCGGATATTCCTGTTATGCGATGTGAAGTTGGCGGGGATCACATCCCAATGGGGTACCCGCAAGCCGCAGAAAAGCCATCAGCCGCCGCTAACCGCGCAGCCGGAAGGGCTTTTCGAGAATCGGGAAGCAGGGACATATGAAACGATTTGGAATGCTCGTGGCGGCACTGGCTACTCTTGTTTCGTTCCAGGCCAGCCATGCTGATGAATCACTCAGCGCCGCGGCCAACGCAGCCTATCTGGCCAACAATTCACACAAGCCGGGTGTCTATGTCCGCCCCAGTGGACTTCAGTACCGCGTCATCCAGTACGGCAACGGCAAGCGGCCGGGCCCGCTCGACACCGTGACCGTCTATTACAAGGGCGCTCTCATCAACGGGACGGTGTTCGACTCCACTGAACCCGGCCTTCCGGCAACGTTTCCCGTCAACAAACTCATTCCAGGCTGGACCGAGGCGCTGCAGCTGATGCGGGAAGGCGACCACTGGGAACTGGTTATTCCCTCCCACCTTGCTTACGGCACGCGCGGCGCGGGTGGCGGCCTCATCCCCCCGGATCAAGTGTTAGTATTCGACCTTGAACTGATGACTGTCACACCGGCACCGCCAAAGAAGCCGGGCCAGGATCAGGATCAGGACACCGGTAGCAGCGGATACTAATCGGACAAGCGTTCGGCAAAGCTGATCTGGGGTAAGGTTCGCAACCCGGCAAACTGAGGCAATCGAGTGCGCGTCGCCGGTCGAGTTAATTGGGGAGTTGAATTGTGACGTTCGCCAGTTGGCTGCGAGAATTGCCGGGCGGCGCGGTCAGGATTGCGATCGCGCTTTTTCTCGTCGTCAGCGGCAGCTTCATGTTCTGGGCCAGCCGCGATTACGCTGTGATCGCGCCCGATTGGGACGGGCAGGTGCGCGGCATCGCCTACAATCCCAGCGGCCAATATCACTACCGTTCGAAAGACGTCATTTCGCCAGAGCGCATCGATCACGATATGCGCCAGCTCTCCCGCCTTACCTCGCATATCCGCACCTATACGGTTTCGAACGGCTTGGACCGCGTACCGGAAATCGCGCGGCGCTACGGCATGACCGTTTCACTCGGCATCTGGATCGATTCCGATCTGCAGCGCAACGAGAAGGACATCGACCTCGCGATCAAGACGGCACTCGACAACCGGCGCACCATCGATCGCGTCATCGTCGGCAACGAAGCGATTTTGTTCGGGTTCGTGTCGAGCGATCAGCTCAACGAATATATCCGGCACGTGCGCGCCTCGTTGCCCAATCGTATCAAGGTGACGACGGCCGAGCCGTGGTCGACGTGGCTGCTCGCGCCGGAAATCGGACAGTATGTCGACGTCATCTCGGTGCATCTGCTTCCCTACTGGGAAGGCGTTCGGATCGAGGATTCCATTCCCTTCCTGCAGCGCGCGCTGGCGCACGTCGAAAAGGAATTCCCCAACAAGCCGATTATCATCGGCGAAGCGGGATGGCCTTCTGAGGGGCGCGCGCACAAGTTCTCCGAACCCTCGCGCGCCAACGAGGCCTATTTCATCCGCAACTTCGTCCAGCTCGCGATGGACAAGGGCTACGACTATTACCTGCTGGAAGCCTACGACCAGCCCTGGAAGAACAGCGAAGGATCTGTCGGCGCCTATTGGGGGCTTTACGACGCCAACGGCAATCCGAAATTCGCGTTCACCGGGATGCTGCGCTCCTTTCCTGAATGGCGGACATACGCGCCGGCCGCGGCCTTCATCACTTTCCTTTTGGGATTGCTGATCCTGGGGCGCATGCCGCGGCTGCGCAGCGCCGGTTATCTTGTCATGGCCGGATTGGTTGCGGTGGTGGCGACAGGCGTCTTGGTTCTGGTCGACGCAACATCGCTTGAATATGTCGAGCCCAGTTACATCGTAATGATCGTCGCGATGATCCCGCTGGTGCTCATGGCGGGCGCCTTGATCCTCACCGAAGGCGTCGAGCTGGCCGCCATTTTGTGGCGGGTGGAGCGGCGCGTCCTGAGAGCGGCCATTCCCGAACGCAGCCCGCGCGTCAGCGTCCATGTGCCTTGCTACAACGAACCTCCGTCCATGGTGATCGAGACGCTGAACGCGCTTTCCCGTCTCGACTACGACAATTTCGAAGTCATCGTCCTCGACAACAACACACCCGATCCCGAGACGTGGAAGCCGGTCGAAGCGCACTGTGCCGCGCTCGGCTCGCGCTTCCGCTTCTTCCACATGGACAATGTGAAAGGCTTCAAAGCCGGTGCGCTAAACGAAGCGCTGAAGCTTGCCGATCCGAACGCCGTCTATGTCGCCGTGATCGACAGCGACTACTGCGTCGAATCCTATTGGTTGCGCCGCGCGTTGCCGTTCTTTGCCTCGCCCGAGGTCGCTCTCGTTCAAGGCCCACAGGACTACCGCGACGGACACGACAATCTCTTTAAAGCGATGTGCTACGAAGAATATCGCGGCTTCTTCCATATCGGCATGGTTGAACGCAACGAGCACAACGCCATCATCCAGCACGGTACCATGACCATCGTGCGCAAGGATGCGCTCGAGGAAGTCGACGGTTGGAGTCCCTGGTGCATCACCGAAGACACCGAGCTCGGACTCAAGCTTTTCGAGGCCGGTTATAGTGCCGCCTACATTCCTCAAAGCATGGGCCGCGGCCTGACGCCGGATACGCTGGCGTCCTTCATGAGCCAGCGTTATCGCTGGGTCTACGGCGCCATGCAGATCATGAAGCGCCACGCAGCGTCCGTCTTCCTCGGCCATGCCAAGCTTAATCGGGCGCAGCGCTATCAGTTTCTTTCCGGCTGGCTGCCGTGGGTTTCCGACGGCCTCGGCTTTATCATTACCTCCTTCGCACTGGGCTGGACGGCGTTGATGCTGATCGCGCCATCCCACTTCACCGCACCGATGGCCGCGCTTTCAGCCTGCGCCTTGGCGCTGTTCGGCGCGAAAACGCTCAAGACCATGTTGCTTTATCCGCAAAAGGTCGGCTCCGGATTCTTCGGCGCCGTGCTCGCTTCCGTGGCGGGTCTGGCGCTGACGCACACCGTTGCGAAAGCCGTGCTCGCCGGTCTTTTCACGTCGAAGAAGCCGTTCCTGCGCACGCCGAAATGCGAAAACCCCGCTGCGTTCGATCAAGTCTTGAAGGTCGCGTGGCAGGAAACGACACTCCTGGGGATCTGCTCGCTCGCGATCGTGTTGGTTGCGCTCTATCGCGGCTTCGACGACCCCGCCGCAGTGCTCTGGATGATCATGCTGGCGATCCAGACCTTGCCGTATGCAGCGACCGTTCTCACCGCCGGGATCAGCGCGATTTCCTACCGCCGCTCGAACGCGCCTGTCGCAATCTTGATGCCCGCGCCGCTAATGCCGCCGCCGCGCGAACCGGAAATGCCAAAAGCGGCTTAAACTGTCACCACTTTTCCAGGATTGAGAATATTGTTGGGGTCGAGCGTGCGTTTGAGCGTGCGCATCAATCCCAGTTCTGCCACGCTTTTGTAGCGCGCGATCTCGTCGCGTTTCTGCACGCCCAAGCCGTGCTCGGCGCTGATCGAACCGTGAAATTCGTGGACGATGTCGTGCACGGCGCGGGAGATTTCGTCCCAGCGGGCGAGGAAGGTTGCATCGTCAGTGCCCTTCGGCACGCTGAAATTGAAATGGATGTTGCCGTCGCCGAGATGCCCGAACGGCACCGGGCGAGCGCCAGGCACCAGGCGCTCCACCGCCGCACAACCTTTCTCGAGAAAGGCCGGGACGTCTTTGATCGGCACCGACACGTCGTGCTTGATCGACGCGCCTTCGGATTTTTGCGCTTCCGAGATGCTTTCGCGCAGCCGCCAGAGTGCTTCGCGTTGCGCATCGCTGGCGGCGAATCCGGCGTCGCTAACCAAGCCGCGTTCAAGAGCGCGGCCCATGGCCTCTTCCACGACATGCTGAAGCGCATCGTTCGAGCCGCTGGTCGCTTCCAGCAGCACGTACCAGGGTGATGGGACGTGCAGAGGGTCGTAAGTCTGCGGGATGTGAGCCGTCACGAAGTCGAGCGCGATGCGCGGGATCAGTTCGAAGGCCGAGATCAGCCCGCCAGTCTCGCCATTCAGCAGCGACAGCAGTTCAATGGCGGCCTCCGGACCGCGGACGGCGACGAAGGCTGTCACGCGCGAGCGCGGCTTAGGGGAGAGCTTCAGGGCCGCCGCCGTGATGACGCCGAGCGTGCCTTCGGAACCGAGAAAGAGTTGCTTGAGGTCGTAACCGGTATTGTCTTTGCGCAAGGTGCGCAGCAGATCGAGCACCCGGCCATCGGCGAGCACGACCTCCAGCCCCAGCACCAGATCGCGTGCCGAACCATAACGCAACACGTTCACGCCGCCGGCATTGGTCGAAAGATTGCCGCCGATGGTGCAAGAGCCCTCCGCGGCGAGGCTCAACGGGAAATAGCGCTCGGCTTCATCAGCCTTGCGTTGTATGTCAGCCAGGATGACGCCCGCTTCCGCCACGATGCTCATGCCGTCGGCATCGAGCGCGCGAATGCGATTCAGGCGCGAAAGGCTGAGCAGCACTTCGCCGCCGAGGGGGATTTGTCCTCCCACCAGCCCGGTATTGCCGCCTTGCGGCACTACGGGCGTGCGCGTCTCGTTACAGATGGCTATCAGCACGGAAACTTCGGCGGCGGTTTGCGGCTTCAAGAGAAGAGGTGAGGTGCCGTGATACTTGCCGCGCCATTCCGTCAGATGCGGCGCAATTTCCTGCGGATCTTCGCTGAATCCCTTGGGACCAGCCGCCACTTTCAGGCGCGCAATGACATCTGCCGTGACGGTCACGTCAACCTCGCATCAGCTTCGCGGCGCCGCCGCACGGCGCAGGCGGTCGTTGATCGCTTCGCCCAAGCCTCGCTCAGGGATCGGCATCACGGCGATCGATTTCGTACCGCTCGCGTCGAGTTCGCGCAACATGGCGAACAGATTGGCGGCCGCTTCCTTCGGGTCGCCAGCGGAACTGAGGTTGCGCACGATCTTCGCACCCGCAAGCGGTATTCCAAAAGCGAGCAAGGCTTCACTCTCTCGCACGTCTTGCACGTTCAAGCGAAGGACCGCACGCGGCGCATAGTGGCTGGCCAATTGACCTGGCGAGGAAACGGTATCGCTCGCGGCAGATCCGAGGCGTCCCACTACAGCTTCGATCTCTTCGCGCGCGACGGCGCCCGGGCGCAACAGCACCGGTTTTTCGTCTTCAAATCCGACCACGGTCGATTCAAGACCAAGCTTCGTTGCGCCGCCATCGAGGATCAGATTGACCGCATCGCCCAATTCATCGCCCACATGGGCTGCTGTCGTAGGGCTCACGTGGCCGGAGGCGTTGGCGCTGGGAGCGGCGAGCGGGCGACGCACGGCCGTCAACAATCTTCGAGCCACGGCGTTGGAAGGCGCGCGCACGGCGACCGTGTCCAATCCCGCACTCACGAGGAGCGATATCGGCGCGTCCGGCTTGCGCGGAAGGACCAGCGTCAGCGCACCAGGCCAAAATTTCTTCGCCAGCATTCGCGCTGCCGGCGCAAGCGCCACCAGCCGCTCGGCATCCTCGAGGGCCAGCACATGCACGATCAACGGATTGAATCGCGGCCGCCCTTTGGCGACGAAGATCGACGCCACGGCATGATCGTTGGTTGCGTCCGCACCGAGGCCGTAAACAGTCTCGGTTGGAAAGGCGACGAGGCCGCCGCCGAGCAAAATATCCGCGCCTTCGGAAATCGAGGCGTCGTTGGCAGGGAGAACTTTGGCGCGGGCCAACACTTTGGTCATGCAGACAACCTATCGCGCCGGAACCCGCAACCCAAGCAGCGCAGTGTGGGGTAGTTCAGTGAACTTTGGCCGCCGTCAGATCGATCGATACGGTCACGTCATGCGACACTGTCTTCTCGCTCGCATATTCTCCTCCACCTACGTTGAAATCGGTGCGGATGAGATGGGTCGTGCCCACCATATGGGCACTGTCTCCGTTCAAGGTGAGCGTGAAAGGCAGGGTGAGGGATTTTGTGATGCCTTTGAGCGTCAATTGTCCGGCCGCCTCGTAGCGGTTCTGGCCTTTGCCCGCGATCTTCGCGGTCTGAAACCGCGCGGAAGGAAAGTCCGACGTCCCCAGCCCCAAAGCGCCTTGCAGGGCGCTGTCGATTTCTCCGTCGCCGGTGGTCGCGCTTGTCGTGTTGATTGTCACGTCGGCGCGCGCGTGAGTGAGGTCCGCCGCGTCGAAGTCGATGTCAGCCTTCCAGCTTTTGAATTCGCCCCTTAGGGGTTGGCCGCTCCAATTGACGCTAAAGGCGATGTGGCTTTTGGAAGTGTCCACGGTCCAGCGCGCGGCGAACGCTGAAGACGAGTACAGAGAAATCATTACTACACAGGGCAAAGTCACGAGTCTTATGAAAGAGATCATATTCTCGTCCATTGATGAATAATTCTTTGAACCCCACTGAGTTGGCAGCAATTTATTCATTTGATGTTTTAGTCTGTGGTTGTTTCACGTCGATTTTGGAAAAACCAGTATAGACCTGACAATATGGCGGCAATCGATAAGATCCAAGCCGTCCAATAGAGCCACGGTCGTACGCAAAAGACATCCGGACTTAAATCGCCCATATAATAACAACGTTGACCAAGTACATCTAACTCATTCACGAATGAGAGAAGACAAAACGCAAGTATCAGTCCAAATGTGATTTCGACACGAGCCAAACTTTGTCTCGAGACAGGAAGCATGCGCCTCAGCACATCGTCACGACGCACGAACTGGTGGTAGAGGGCGGCCGATATGTGAAGGACAATCAGCCCGATAGCAGTCCACGCGAGCAGAACATGCGTATTGTCGAACAACTCGCGATAGGGCGCGCGCTGTTCGCGCGGCAAATTGGCGAAATACTGCAGATTGGGCCAATCGAACAGACCGAAGTAATGCGTAGGAACGCCGAGCGAGGAGGCGGAGACGATCCCCCAACCCGTGAGCGGCAACGCGATGATGAGGAAATAGAGCAACACGTGCGAAGCGCGGCCCAGAACCTTGAGCGCAGGGTTCATGTCGGCCGGAAGCGGCGGCGCTTTGTGCATGAGCCGCCACAAAAGTCTGAGAACACTCAGCACCAAGACCGTCAATCCGATCGATTTATGTACCAGCACGACTTCGAGCAGCGTTTCGCTGCCGCGTGGGAAATTGTCGAATGACAGACCCAGTCCGACATTGGTGAGCACCAGCGCTGCGATCAGCCAATGGAACGTCATGGAGACCGTGCCGTAGCGATAGGAAAGCGTGGAAGGCATCAATGCGTTTCCTGTTCAAAGAGGGCTTCGATGGTGAGCTTCACGTCATCTCCCACCAGCGGTTCCCAGACCATATCTTCGATTCCGAAATCGGTCCTTTTGATGGTCGTGGTCGCGTGAAATCCCAAGACCTGCACATTGCTCAAGGGGTCCGTCCTGGTTCCGGCGAAGGTAACGTCCAACGTGACCGATTTGCTGATGCCGTGGAGCTTCAGATCGCCGGTAATTTGCCCTGAATCGGGGCCCGTCCGCTTGATGTTGGTCGATTTGAAGGTCGCGACCGCAAACGTCTTGGCGTCGAATACGTCGCTGCTGATAAGCTCGCGCACCAGGCCAGGGCTCGGTGTGTCCACGCTCGTCATGTCGATGGAGATGTCGACGGCGCTTTTCTCGGGCGATTTCGGATCGAAAGTCAGGGTTCCCGAAAGCCGGTCGAAGCGGCCGTAATAGTCTGTCAGCCCGATATGAGACACCGCGAAGAGAACAAGGCTGTGCGGCGATTCCAGGCGGTAGGATCCGGCCGGCGCCTTGATGGGATCCTTGGACGGTTCGTCGGCATCGGCCGAAAGTCCGCCGGCAAAAGCTGACGCCAGAAAGGCGAACGCTACGGCAACGCGGCGGAACATCGGCCAAACTCCCAAGGTTCGCGCAAGCTACAGTCCGGGAATCCGGGCAGCAACCATCGCTTGACGCGCATTGCCGCGGCTACCCATAGTGATCTTTCGCAACTGCAAAATGGACGGCTCGGTGTCTGACGCCCCAATCGCTTCTCCGGGCGCTTCTCTGGACGCATCTCCGGACGCATCACAGACGGTCCAACGGCCGGGCCGAAATCTCGACTATCCTTTCGAGACGCGCCCTGAACTGGGCGAGACCGTCGAAATCGCACCCGGGTTGCATTGGATCCGCATGCGGCTGCCGATGCAGCTCAACCACATCAATTTATGGCTCCTGGAAGACGCAGACGGCTGGACGATCGTCGATACCGGCATTCGCGACGAAGTCACGCGGGAAGCTTGGGAAAAACTTTTCGTCGGGCCGATGAGGAACCGGCCGCTCAAACGCGTCATCGTTACTCATCTTCATCCCGATCATGTCGGTCTTGCCGGCTGGCTGGTGCGCCGCTTCGGCGTGCAACTGTGGATGACGCGCACCGATTATCTTCTCTGCCGCAATCTTGCTGCCGATACCGGCGAGGAAGCGCCGCCTGAAGGCATTCGCTTCTACAAGGCCGCGGGTTTTCCCGACGATCAACTGGAGAACTATCGCACGCGCTTTGGAGGTTTCGGCAAAGGCGTCTATCACCTGCCCAATGCGTATCGCCGCATTGAAGAAGGCGAAAAGATTGCGATCGGAAACCGCATCTGGGAAATCGTCGTGGGCCGCGGACACGCGCCGGAGCATGCGTGTCTATGGTGCAGAGAGGAAAACCTTTTCATTTCCGGCGATCAGATTCTGCCGCGCATCTCATCCAATGTGAGCCTGTTTCCTACAGAGCCTGAGGCCAATCCGCTGCAGGAATGGATCGATTCCTGTCGCAAGCTGAAGACCCTCTTGCCGGCGGACATTCTCGTTCTGCCCTCGCACAACGAACCGTTTCGCGGTGTGAAACTGCGTCTGCAGGAATTGATTGACGGTCACGAAACCGGGCTAGAAAAGCTGCTCACGCTTTGCGAAGAACCCAAACGGGCGGTGGACTGCTTTCCGGCCTTGTTCCGCGCCAAGATCACCAGCGGCAATTACGGAATGGCAACGGGCGAGAGTCTTGCGCATTTGAACTGTCTGCGCGCCCGCGGACTGATTGCCCGCGAAGCCGACTCAATGGGCGTCGACTGGTACACGCGCAAATAGCATCGGCCGCAGCAAGCGGTTGAGCGTGTCTCTCGATCGAAGTCGGGTAGGCCGCCTAAGGCCCCAGGCCTATGAGTTTACCGTGAGGTCCGGTGAGCCGTGGCGGCGAAGCTCGGCATCTTCGGTCGCAAGCTTCTTGAGCTGGGGGCGCTGCCATGTGAGCAGCTGGGACTTGCCCGCCATTTTGGTGGATTTGTTCTCAGTACGCATTTGCTAGGGGTCCCCCCTGTAAGACAGCCGGTCCTAGATAATAATCTTTGCTCCAGCCTGTTCGGTCAAGATGACCAAAAAGATAGAAATTGAAGGACTCACAATGGATTTGCGCGGAAAAACTTTGTTTGTGACAGGCGCCAGCCGGGGAATCGGGCTGGCCATTGCCCTCAGAGCCGCCCGCGATGGCGCGAATGTGATCATCGCCGCCAAGACCGGCGCGCCGCACCCCAAACTCCAGGGCACCATTTATACGGCTGCTGAAGAGATCGAGAAGGCGGGCGGCAAGGCGCTGCCGCTGGTTTGCGACATCCGATTTGAGGATCAGGTTGAAGCTGCGGTCCAACAGGCGGTGGCGCGTTTCGGCGGTATCGACATCTGCGTGAACAATGCCAGCGCCATCCAGCTCACCGGCACGCTCCAGACCGACATGAAGCGCTACGATCTGATGAACCAGATCAACGCGCGCGGCACCTATCTCACGAGCCGGGCATGCATCCCGCATCTGAAGCGCGCGGCCAATCCGCATGTGCTGATGCTCTCGCCGCCGCTCGACATGAACGCCAAATGGTTCAGGAACCACACCGCTTACACGATGGCGAAATTCGGCATGAGCATGTGTGTGCTCGGCATGGCGGCCGAATTCGCCGACGACGGCATCGCCTTCAACGCGCTATGGCCGCGCACCGGCATCGCCACGGCAGCGATCCGCAACGCCCTCGCAGGCGACGAAGGCATGAAACATTGCCGTACCGTCGATATCCTGGCCGATGCCGCTCATCTCATCTTCACCAAGAAGGCGCGCGAATTCACCGGCAAGTTTCTCATCGACGACACGTTTCTCGCCGAAAACGGGGTCAGCGATTTCGACAAATATCGCGTCGATCCTTCCAAGGATCTGATGCCGGATTTCTTTGTACCCGATTGGATCCCGCCGCCGAAAGGCGTCAGCCTGCAAGCGGTTCGGTGAGGGCTGCGTCGAGCAGGTGAGCGATGGCGTGGGCGATGTAGGCTGTCGTCCGCCACGCCGCCGCTTCGATGGTGGCGGGTGCGCTGTACTGCGCGTGGTTGATGGCGTGGGACACGCTGGAGGAGTTCATGCTCCCGGTGATGACAGCCGTGAGGATGGCCAGAACGACCACACCCACCTTCACCAGATAATACCGGCGCTCCATCTGCCGCCTCCCACGACTCCCTGCAGACAACACGAGCCCTGAATTGGGGCCAATCAAGGGCAATTCTCAGAGCACAAGCCCACGAGCCCGGCATGCGGCTCACGCATATCTGTGCAACTATTATAACCGTCTGATAGTCCCATGCATTGTGGATCTTTTTACATCACGGGAGATGGTTGTCGCATCGCACGGATTGTGAAGGATTTTTCCCGTTCAGCACGTTTTGGCTGAGCTGATGCGCAATGTCGCGCGGCGGGATAGAGGAATCTTGGAAATTGGCGAGAGCGGACGGTGAGGCTTTCTTTCGCACAGTTAACGTGGGGAGTGATCGTCCTCTGTGGTGTGTCGGACCCCGCTGCCGCCGCCGCGCTGCCCGACTGCGCCGGCATGATCGAGGTCGCGGATGCCCCCATCGTTCGCGCCGAAAGAAACGGTGTGCTCGTCGTCAGCGACGGGCGCGCGGTGAAGGTCGAGGGGCTGCTGCTGCCCCAAGGTTCTCGAGACCATGCCCCCGGTTTTCTGGCCGACCAGGCTATTTCGACGCTCAACGATTTCGCCCGCGGCCACCGTGCAACGCTGGCTGTGCATGTTCCCAAAGAGGATCGCTATGACCGCGTCCGTGCGCAGGTTTTCTTCGAAGACCTCGATGAGCCGTGGCTGCAGGTCGCAATGCTGCGCCGAGGCTTGGCGCGGGTGAACGTCGCCGCGGATCGTCCGGAATGCGCCAGTGAGCTCTACGCGGCCGAACGCGAGGCGCGCGACAAACGATTCGGCCTATGGGCTTCGTCAGCCTATGCGATACGAACGCCGCAGACGGTGGCGCGTGACGTGGGTACATTTCAACTCGTGGAAGGAATGGTCGTCACGGTCGTCACGCGCGACGGCCGCGCCTATCTGAACTTCGGCGCTGACTGGAAAAACGATTTTACCGTCACCATCGCGCCGGAGAACATGGCGAATTTCCGCAACGCGTATGTCACGCCCGCCGACTATCAAGGAAAGTTCGTGCGCGTGCGCGGTTTCGTCAAACAGCAGAACGGCGCGGAAATCGATATCGCGACGCCCAACGCCATAGAGATCATCGAAGCACCGTCGATGCGCCCGGCGATGCCTTAGGATCTCAAGAGAGATCCACCCTCACATCCGCCGAGAGGCCCGGCCGCAGACGCTCCACGTCTTTCTGTCCTGGCAAGATGCGAATACGAACCGGAATGCGCTGAACGACGCGCGTGAAGTTTCCGGTGGCCGGTTCGAAGGGCAGCAGCGAAGTCTCAGAGCCTGAAGCCGGCGCGAAACTCTCCACCACGCCGTCGAAGTCGCGGCCGGGCAGGGCATCGATGCGCACACGCACGTGCTGGCCCACCAGCATCCGTGAAGTCTGGGTCTCCTTGTAGTTGGCCACGACATAGATCGTGTTCATCGGCACGACGGTCATCAGCGCGGTGCCCGGTTGAACATATTCGCCGATCTGCGCCTGGCGGTCGCCGACGATGCCGGAAACCGGCGCGCGTATGATTGTGTGATCGAGATTGAGCCTTGCCACCGACAGCGCAGCCTTGGCTTTTGCGACGGCGGCTTCGAGCTGGCCGCGCATCTTCGCGACCACGGTCACCTGTTCTTCGCTTGCGGCAAGGGCAGCACGCGACTTGTCTGCATCGGCATCGGCGCTTGCGGCTGTCGCGCGCATCTGTTCTGCCGTGCGCCGCGAGACATCGCCGGATTGCACCAGGACATCGAAGCGCGAGCGATCGGCATCGGCGCGCGCTCTTTCGGCGTCTGCCGAGCGAACGCTTGCGCTCGCAGCCCGCGCATTGGCTGCTGCCAACGATTCCTGGGCCGTTTGCTGATCCAGCGCGGCCTCGGCGGCAGCGACGTCGGCTTCGGCCGAGGTCACGGCCTGCCGATAGTCGTCAGGATCGATCTGGATGAGAGGCTGTCCGGCCGTCACCCGTTGATTGTCGCGCACCAGCACTTGTGCAATCAGGCCATGCACTTTGGGTGCAACGATGGTGGTGTCGGCTTTGACGTAGGCGTCGTCCGTCGACACCGATGCGGCCGGCGATGCGATCCACAATCCGCCTCCGACGATCGCCGCGGCGGCCAACCCCATGACCATCAGCGCACGTTTCGGCAGCGCCCGAAACCGGCCGGCGAGGGAAGATGGGCGCGTCGTGGTTTCACCGAGTGAATCGAATGTCGTGGTCATTTACTGAACACCAGGCAGGTTGTGGTGGCCGTGGCGCAAAGTTTGCCGTTCGCATCGAGCAAGCGCCCTTCGGCGAAAGCGGCGCGCCGCCCCAGCGAAATCAGCTTGCCTTCGGCGCGGACGGGAGCGCTCTCTTCGGTCATGGCGCGGTGATAGGCGACTTTCAATTCCAGGGTCGTGTAGCCCTGACCGGACTTGAGTTGTGAATGCACCGCGCAGGCCATCGCGCTGTCGAGCAAGGTCGCGGCGTAACCGCCATGCACCGTGCCGATGGGGTTATAGACGTCTTTGGTCGGATGGCCCTCAAACACGACGAAGCCTTGTTCGAGCGTGACGGCGCGGAAGTTGAGTGTCTTGCCGATGCCCTTGAAATCGCCGCGTGCGGAAAAGGCAGCTTTCAATTGCTCCAGACCCGAGAGTTCGGCGAAATCGGCACTGACGTTCACAGGCGCGTTCATTGCCGCGCCGCCCGCGACAGGGCCGCGTCGTCGAGACCGAGACGCGCTTTGATGCCCGATCGTGTGGCTTCCAGAAGATCGTCGGAGAGCTTGCGGTCGCTCACCGCGCGCGACAGCGCCACGGCACCCGCCATGGCGGAGAGCAGGGAAGCCGCGAGCTTCTCCGGTTCTTCGGCGCTGGTCGTCGCAACCCATGCGGCCAGGAATCTCACCATGCGTTGCACGCCGGCATCGAAAGCGGCGCGAAACTGTTTGGATTGGCGGGGCAGGTCGGAATTGAGTGCCACCACCGGGCAGCCTCGCGCGAGCCCGTCACGGTGAGCGGGCGAAACATAGAAATCGATATAGGTGGCCAGGGCATGACGCGGCGGCATGCCGTCGACCATGCGGCGCATCCTCTCGGACGCCTGGTCGAAAATCGTTTGCAACGTTTCTGCGAGAAACGCGTCTTTCGATTTGAAATGAGCATAGAAGCCGCCATGAGTGAGGCCGGCTGACTTCATCACGTCGGCGACAGAGAGATGGTCAGGGCCTTTTTCGCGCAGCGCTTTCGCGGCGAGATTCAATAGACGCTGATGAGTTTCCTGCTTGTGGGCTTCGCTGTAGCGCATCGGGGGCGAACTCCTTGCCGATCGGCTCTCGTCCATTATATGATAATCGTCATATAAAAGATCAAGGGTCTTCGTGGGTGCCGCTTCCGCCAGTCTTTCCAGCCAAACCCAGCCTGTGGCCGCCGGCCTGAGCGAGGCGCGGAAGCTCGTCATTTTTGCCATCATGGCGTTCGGCCAGTTCATGGCCTTGCTCGACATTCAGATCGTCGCTGCGTCGCTCAACTCCATCCAATCGGGGCTTTCAGCCGGACCCGATGAGATCGCCTGGGTACAAACCGCCTATCTGATGGCGGAAATCGTCATGATCCCGCTCGCCGCGTTCCTGTCGCAAGCACTTTCGACGCGCTGGCTGTTCACGCTCTCGGCCGTTCTGTTCACGCTTTCGAGTCTGCTTTGCGGCATGGCGTGGAGCATCCAATCCATGACCATCTTTCGGGCCATCCAGGGTTTCGTCGGCGGCGCGATGGTACCCACAGTGTTCGCCACCGGCTTCGCCATGTTTTCCGGCCGCCGCCGCGCGATGATCCCGGCCATTCTGGGCATCACCTCGACGCTGGCACCGACTTTGGGGCCGACTCTCGGCGGCTGGATCACGGACGTCTCAAGCTGGCACTGGCTTTTCTTCGTCAACATCGTGCCGGGAGCGGCCATCGCGATATTGCTGCCGCTTTTGGGCAAGGTCGACGAACCCAATCTCGCAATGCTCAAGCGGATCGACTGGCTGCACGTCGCCTCGCTCGCGCTGTTCCTCGGCTCGCTGCAATACGTGCTCGAGGAAGGCCCGCGTCATCAATGGTTCGAGGACCAAACCATCCAGACCGTCGCTTGGATGTCCGCCGTTGGCTTCGCGGTGTTTCTCGAGCGATCTTATTTCTCCACCATGCCGGTGATGAAACTGACGCCGTTTCGCCGGCCGACTTTCGCACTGGCATGCGTGCTCAGTGTCGTCATCGGGTTCGGACTCTACGCGTCCACCTATTTGACGCCGCTTTTCCTGGGACGCGTGCGCGGCTATTCCAGCCTGGACATCGGGACAACAGTTTTCGTCACCGGTATTTTCATGACACTGGGCGCGCCGCTTGCCGCGCGGCTAACCACCATCGTCGACCAGCGCATCGTGATTGGCGTCGGCTTTTCCCTCTTCGCGCTTGCCCTCTGGCTGATGTCGGGCGTCACCTCGGCGTGGGGATTCTGGGAGTTGTTTCCGGCGCAAGCGATCCGCGGCTTCGCCATCCTTCTGTGCATTGTGCCCTCGGTCGGCATGGCGCTGAACGGCGTCCCGCCGGAGGAACTGCGCTATGCCTCGGGACTGTTCAATCTCATGCGCAATCTTGGTGGCGCTTTCGGCATCGCGACGGTGACGACATGGCTGCAGGACTACGGTCGCATGCATGGCGAGCGCTTCGGTGAAGCGTTAGGTCAGGCCAACACGAGTGCGCTCGGCGCCGCCGTCTCGCGACTCTCGGCTTTCACCGCGGACGCGGCGCATGCCGCCAAGCTCCTGCAAGGCGAGATCGTTCAACTCGTCAGCCAACAGGCGTTGACGCTGGCGTTTCAGGACGTCTTTTTCCTGATGGCGGTAGCGTTCGTCGCAGCGCTCGTCATCGTGCCGTTCTGCAAGACGGAAATTCTCGCCGACGCGACGCCGCCGGATGCACATTAGGAGACAACCATGACACAACCCGTTTGCGTGATTTCCGGTGTTGGTCCCGGCACCGGAGGCGCTTTGGCGAAACGCTTTGCCGCCGGCGGCTATCGCGTCGCTATGCTGGCGCGCGATGCGGCTCGCTTGCAGGCGCTTGAAACGGAAATTGCGGGCGCCAAGGCATTTCCTTGCGACGTTTGCGATCCCGGGCAAATCGATGCCGCGGTTGCGCGCATCGAGCAAGAATTGGGAAAACCGTCGGTGCTCATTCACAACGCGGTCGGAGGCGCGTTCGGATCGTTTCTCGATATCGATCCCAAGATCCTGAACCAAAACTTCCAAGTGAATACGATGGGGCTTCTCTATCTCGCGCGCCGCCTCGCGCCAGCGATGATCGAAGCGGGGAAGGGCGCCATCCTCGTCACCGGCAACACCTCGGCCCTGCGGGGCCGCGCCGGTTTCGCCGGTTTCGCACCGACCAAAGCGGCACAGAGAATCCTGGCGGAATCGATGGCCCGCGATCTGGGTCCCAAGGGGATCCATGTCGCCTATATCGTGATCGACGCTGTCATCGACTTGGCTTGGACGCGCCAGCGCTTTGCCGGCAAGCCCGACGATTTCTTCATCAAGCCAGCGGCGATCGCAGACGAGGCCTGGCATGTCGCGCATCAGGATCGTTCGGCGTGGTCTTTCAACGTCGAGATCCGGCCGTTTGGGGAGAGTTGGTGAGGGTAATCACCTCTCCCTCGCCGCCTTCGCTAAAGCTACGGCGTGCCTTGAGTTCCCACCTGCCACGCCGAAGCGAAGCGTAGGCGGGTGGAGAGGTCGAAATTTGCGAAGCAAATTTCGGGTGAGGGGTAAGGATATAGCGCGAATGGTGAGGCTTCCCCTCACCCGAAAAATCCTTCGGATTTTTCGACCTCCCCACGAGGGGGAGGTGATGCAAAAAAAAGTAAAAAGCCCGGAGTTTCCTCCGGGCCTTTGTAATTTTGGCCGATATGAACGATCAGGCGGCCTTCTTCAGCAGCATGCCTTCGACGCGCTTTACAGCCGTGGGCTCGTCCGTGCGTTCCACGGCGGCGACTTCGCGCGCCATGCGGGC
>JACQDN010000075.1 GCA_016201105.1 Pseudomonadota bacterium | reverse complement strand
GATCGGGGTTGAATAAGCACAGGTCGCTGCGGCATAAGCCTGCTGCCCAAAGGGGACTTAATGTCAGAGATTGCCGCCATCGATTGATGGCCTGTCGCAAGTGACAGGCGTGGCAACGTGCCGAATGCGCGCGGGCGAATGGCTCGTGCGGATGCGGCGCGCAGTTTTCCTGATATGCAAGTTCTTTCCCGTGAACATCTCGAAACCGGAACAGCGCGTGCTGCACGTGCTGGCGCAGGGCGGCTTCATCCGCCATCTGCGCGAAGCTGGACGCATCATCGAAGTGGATTGCTTCAGCCGCGACGGCTATCGACTCGCCGACTGCACGCTCGCTCTCTTCCGCAAGCTCAAACAGCGGGGGTTGATCGAGTCCCGGGGCGGCATGCCCTATCGCATCTCGCGTCTGGGCCTGGCTCGCGTGCGGGCGCAGCTCGACAATCGCTGATCTGCGAACAGGCGCGCGGCCTCGATGGCGTGGCGCCGGTTTCGCCTGGGATTATTAGCCTACTGCGTGCATTGTCCGGACCACCCTTGAAAGAGAGTGAGCGGCCCGGCTATCTCACCGCCGCTTCCCAACTTAAGACAGCGCTCATGGCCGGCCATAGTCAGTTCAAGAACATCATGCACAGGAAGGGGCGCGCCGATAAGGTGCGCTCCAAGATCTTCTCCAAGCTGTCGCGCGAAATCACCGTTGCGGCGAAGCTCGGCATGCCGGACCCCGCGCACAATCCGCGGCTGCGCGCCGCCATCATCGCCGCGCGCGAAGAGAACATGGCCAAGGACGTCATCCAGCGCGCCATCGACAAGGCGACCGGCGCGGGCGCCGAGAACATCGAGGAAGTGCGCTACGAAGGCTATGGCCCGGGCGGCGTGGCGCTGATCGTGGAAACCCAGACCGACAACCGCAACCGCACCGCGAGCGATATCCGCTCCACCTTCTCCAAATTCGGCGGCGCGCTGGGCGAGCCCAACTCCGTCACCTTCATGTTCGATCGCGTCGGCGTCATCGCCTATCCCAAGAGCAAAGGCAGCGAGGACGCGATGCTGGAAGCGGCCCTCGATGCGGGCGCCGACGAATGTCTCTCCGGCGACGAAGGTCACGAATTCGTCACTTCGCTCGAGAATTTCGGCCAGGTGCGCGATGCGCTGGAAGCCAAGCTCGGCGCGCCGTCGTCGTTCAAAATCGAGTGGCGCGCCAAAAGCACCAATCCGCTCAGCGACGAGACCGGCGAAACGCTGATCAAGCTGCTGGACGTGCTCGACGAACACGACGACGTGCAGAACGTCTACGGCAATTACGAACTGTCGGACTCGCTGCTGGCGAAACTGTCCAACTGATCTTGGCGGCTGATTTTGCCGGCGTTTGTGCGTGGGTGAAACGTCCGAACAAACAGAGTACAAGAAGGCGATGGCAGGCCCGATTCGCATTCTAGGTCTCGATCCCGGTCTCGCCCGCATGGGCTGGGGCGTGATCGATGTAACGGGCTCGCGGCTTGTCCATGTCGCCCATGGCGTTCTGACCAGCGATGCCAAGGCCGATCTCGGCCGCCGCCTGTTCGCGCTGCACACCGCGCTTTGCGAGGTGATCGCCCAATGGTCGCCGCAGTCGATCGCCGTCGAGCAGGCCTTCGTGCACAAGGATCCGTCCGCCGCGCTCAAGATCGGACACGCCCGTGCCATCGCCTTGCTGGCGGGTGCGCAAGCCGAACTGGAGATCGCCGAATACACGCCCAATCACATCAAGAAATCGGTGGTGGGTGCGGGTCATGCCGGCAAGGAACAGGTCCAGGCCATGATCAAGCGCTTGCTTCCCACTGCGCGTGTCGAAGCCGCCGACGCCGCCGATGCGCTGGCAGCCGCGATCACCCATGCGCATTACGCCGGCACGCGCGCGAAAATCGTTGCGGCGCTTGCATGATCGGCAAGCTCTCCGGCCTCATCGATTCGATTGCCGAAGATCATGTCATTCTCGATGTGGGCGGCGTCGGCTATTGGGTGAATTGCCCGTCTTCGACGCTCTCCAAATTGGCGGCGGGTGCGGCGGCGACGTTGATGATCGAGACGCGGCTGACCGACGAAACCATCAAGCTCTATGGCTTTTTCTCCACCGAAGAACGCGAGTGGTTCCGGCTCTTGCAGACGGTGCAGAATGTCGGCGCCCGCGTGGCGCTCAATGTGTTGTCCGCGCTGTCGTCCAACGACCTGCAGCGCGCACTGGCGCTGGGCGACAAGGCGGTCATCGGACGGGCACAGGGCGTAGGTCCCAAACTCGCGCTTCGTATCGTGACGGAGCTGAAAGACAAGGCGCCGTCGATGATGATGCGCGGGATGGCCGCGGACGGCGCGCCGGTCATCGCCCCGCGTGGACCGGAAGCGGATGCCGTCGCGGCCCTCGTCAAGCTCGGCTACTCTCAGGGACACGCGGCGGAAGCGATTGCCCGGACGGTGCGCGACCTCGGCGAGGCGCCCGTCGATGTGCTGATCCGCGAAGCCTTGCGTGCGATAGGACGATAATCTAAGATGACTAGTCTGACTAGTCAGGAAAAGCGATGAAAACAAAGAAGAGTTGGCCGGTGCAGGACGCCAAAGCGCGCTTTTCCGAGGTCTTGCGAGCGGCCGCAAAGGAGCCACAACGCATTAGCTACCGGGGGCAAGACACGGCGGTCCTGCTCTCTGCGGCGGAATTCGATCGTCTTACAAGCAAGAAGGGCGTCAAAAGGAGAAGTTTGGCTGACGTCTTGAGAGATTGCCCCAGAGCGCCGGAATTTGAGTTGCCGCCACGCGGATTCGAGCCCATGCGCCGAGTCGACTTCAGTTAAGTAGACGCGATGGCATTTCTCCTCGACACCTGTGTCTTGTCCGACGGCATCAAGCACAAACCCAACACCAACCTGCTGGCGTGGCTCGATGGCACACCGCAAGAGCAACGTTTCGTCAGCGTTCTGTCGTTAGCTGAGATTCAATTCGGCATTCTCATGATGCCCGATGGACGGCGAAAAACTGTCCTGGCCAGCTGGTATGAAACCGAGCTTCGCCCTTCTTGCGATTCGCGGGTTCTCAGTTTCAATGAACCGGAAGCGACAATGTGGGCGCGTTTGCGCGCGTCACAGCCCAGCGCGTCATTCGTGGACACACAACTGGCAGCGACCGCTCTAATTCAAGGGCTGACGATCGTGACGCGAAATGTTCGCGACTTCGATTTCGACGGACTCGCTGTAATCAATCCGTGGGAAGTGTAATGTCCGGGCCGGATAGCAAAGGGCAGTCCCAACGTCTTGTCGCCGCCGAACGCCGCGAAGACGACACGCTGGAAGCAAGCCTGCGTCCCAAGCGGCTTTCGGAATTCGTCGGCCAGAAGCAGGCGCGCGAAAATCTATCCGTCTTCATCGAAGCGGCGAAGGTGCGCAATGAAGCGCTCGATCACGTGCTGTTCTCGGGTCCTCCCGGCCTCGGCAAAACCACGCTGGCCCAGATCGTGGCGCGTGAGCTGGGCGTAAATTTCCGCTCCACGTCAGGACCGGTGCTCGCCAAGGCCGGCGATCTCGCCGCCATCCTCACCAATCTCGAGCCGCGCGACGTTCTCTTCATCGACGAGATCCATCGCCTCAATCCGGCAGTGGAGGAAATTCTTTATCCCGCGATGGAAGATTTCGAACTCGATCTGATCATCGGCGAAGGCCCTTCGGCGCGTTCGGTTAAGATCACTTTGGCGCCGTTCACGCTGGTCGGAGCGACCACGCGCTCCGGCCTCATCACGACGCCGCTACGCGATCGGTTCGGCATTCCGGTCAGGCTCAATTTCTACTCCGCCGATGAGCTGCTCTTGATCGTCGAGCGCGGCGCGCGGGTGCTCAGTTTTGATCTGACCACCGACGGCGCGCGCGAGATCGCCGGCCGCGCGCGCGGCACGCCGCGCATCGCCGGACGCCTGCTCAAGCGCGTGCGCGATTTTGCCAGCGTCAGCAAACATGCGCGTGTCGATGCGAAACTCGCCGATGCGGCACTGACGCGCCTGGAAGTCGACAAGCGCGGGCTCGACGCCTTCGACAAACGCTATCTGCAATTGATCGCCGAAGCGTTCGGCGGCGGGCCGGTGGGCATCGAAACCATCGCGGCCGCTTTGGGCGAAGCGCGCGATGCCATCGAAGAGATCGTGGAACCTTTCCTGCTGCAGCAAGGGTTTGTGCAGCGCACGCCGCGCGGCCGCGTGATCACAGCCGCCGCGTTCGCCCATCTGGGATTGCCCGTACCGTCGCGCGATCCTGCCCAGTTCGCTCTGTTCGCGAACGGTGAAGAGAGCGAGAATTGACGATGGACAACATTTCTCAAAGAGAACCGCCGCAGAAGCAACGCTTCTCTCTCTTCGCGCTTGGGCGTCACCTCATCTTTATTGCTGTCGCCTTGGCCATCACGCTCTTGGTGTTCGAATTCTGGGGGCAGCTCGGCCATGCCATGGGAACCGTGCTCAGCATGAACGATACGAGCGCCGACAAGAACAACGGCGAGGTCACGGTGACCGTGCTGCCGCCGAAACCCTGTCCCAAAGATCAGAAATGTTCCTGAACCATGGCTGAGGTCAAAAGTTTCGGCCACTTCCACGGCAGGATGCATATCCTGCCGATCCGCATCTATTACGAAGATACCGATCTTTCGGGCGTCGTTTATCACGCCAATTACTTGCGCTTCATGGAGCGCGGCCGCTCGGAATATTTCCGCGCCGCGGGCATTTCCAAGCTTGCCCGGTTGGAGGATCCCGAACCGACCGCCTGGACTTTGCGCAAGGCGGAAATCGAGTATCTGAAGCCCGCGCGGCTCGACGATCTGATCGAGGTGCATACCGCGATGACGGCACTCACCGGCGCACGCATGGCGGCGAGGCAGAACATCATGTGCAATGGCGTGCTCTTGACGCGCGGCAAGGTTGAAGCCTGCATCATGACGCTCACCGGCAAGCCTCGCCGCATTCCGCAAGAAATGCGCGACAAACTGCTTCCTTTGCTTTATGAAACAGAGACTTAACGAATAGCGCCCAAATTCGGCCAAGTTCCTGCGGCCTGCTGGGGAGGCTGGCCTGCTCCTTGGCATTTGGGGATCATGCGTGTTGCCGTATTTTCGGGATACGCAGGCAAAAGAGGTTCATCGATGATTGTTAGGCGTGCAACCGCCGCTCTGCTGTCGGCGCTCGCGATTTTCTTGGCTGCGGAGATCGGATCGGCCCATGCCGCGCCGCGGGCAGCGCCCACGGGGCCCGCGGCCCAGAGCCAGGAACTTCAGGCACCCGACGCGGCGCCCACCACCAATGTCGATGTGACCCAGACATCCGGCCAGCTCAGCACCGAAGTCGGCGGCATCTCGATCGTCGCGTTGTTCATGCGCGCCGACATCATTGTGCAGGCGGTATTCGTGCTTTTGGTGCTCGCCTCGCTATGGTCGTGGACGATCATCATCAACAAGTGGCTGGCGCTTGGCACACTCAAGCGCCGGGCCGACAAGTTTGAAAAAGTATTCTGGTCGGGGCTCTCTCTCGACGAGCTCTACGGACAGTTCGCGCAGAAGGCCGATCATCCTCTCGCCGCCGTGTTCGTTTCAGCGTTGCGCGAATGGCGCCGTGCCTTCGAAGGCGGCGCTCCAAGGGAAACGACATTGCCCGGCGTGAAGACGCGCATCGAAAAAGCCATGTCGGTCACCATTCTGCGCGAAATGGACGGCGTTGAGCGCCAATTGGGCGTGCTTGCCACTATCGGTTCCACCGCACCGTTTCTAGGCCTGTTCGGTACGGTGTGGGGCATCATGAATTCCTTCTCCGCGATCGCCGCGCGCCACGACACAACGCTGGCCGTCGTTGCTCCTGGTATCGCACAGGCCCTGTTCGCCACCGCCATGGGTCTTTTCGCCGCCATTCCGGCGGTGATTTTCTACAACCGCTTCGTCAATGAATCGGCGCGCTACAACAATCGCCTCAACGGCTTTGCCGACGAGTTCTCCGCGATCCTGTCGCGTCAGCTTGACGAAAAGGCGGCGCGCTGATGGCGGCCACTCTGCAAAGCGGAGATCGCCGCCGCCGCCCGATGGCGGAGATCAACGTCACGCCGTTCGTGGACGTGATGCTCGTGCTGCTCATCGTCTTCATGGTGACGGCGCCGCTGCTCACGGTCGGCGTGCCGGTCGATCTGCCCAAGACCAAGGCGCAGGCGCTCAGCCAGGATCGCGAACCGCTCTCCGTCAGCATCAGAAAAGATGGACGGATCTATCTTCAGAACACGCCCGTTACCGAAGACGATTTGGTGACAAAACTCTCGGCCATCGCCTCCAACGGTTACGACCAGCGCATCTTCGTGCGCGGCGACAGATCCGTCGACTACGGAAGAGTGATGGAGATCATGGCGCTGATCAGTTCGGCCGGCTTCACCCATATCGGGCTTGTTACCGATGTCAAACGCCCGAAGCCTGACACGCAATAGGATTTCCTCCGCCACTGGCGCAGGTGCTGCACGCTCGCCGTTCGGGGTGATCGGCGCGGTCTCGCTGCATGTGCTGATCGTGGCCTCGGCGCTTTTCACCTGGACCCAGCGCTTCGAGATTCCCGAACCGAGCGATGTCGTGCCGGTCGAGCTTGTGACCGTCGGAGCCAAGACCAACATCGCACCGACCGTGCGCGAGATGCCCAAGAAGGTGGATACCGAAGAGCCCAAGCAAGACATTCAGCCGCCGCCGCAGCCGGAAGAAAAAGCCGAACCCGCGCCCTCCGAACCGATAATCCAGAAGAAACCGCCGCCGGCGTTGCCCAAACCCAGAACGCCGGAACCTCAGAAGAAAAGGACGGCCGAAGACGAATTTAATAACATTCTGGGCACTCTGACCGCACCGCAAAAGGCGTCGCCCAACGCCAAGGTGGCCCCTCGTACCACCAAAGGCATCGGTTCGATGAATGCGGCGACGGCCGATTTGGAAGCCTATCTGAAGAGCTTGATGTATCAATGTTGGAGTCCGCCAGCCGCCGCCCCCCATCCTGAGAAACTCATTGTGGACGTGCGGGTATTTCTGAATCCCGACGGCAGCGTCGCACGTCCGCCACAATTGCTTGCAGACTCCAGCGATCCGTTCGTGCGCGCCGCCGGGGAGACTGCGATACGGGCGATCTATGTCTGCGCGCCGTACAAGTTGCCCGCTGATCGGTACGCGGACTGGCGCGAGATCACTATGAGGTTCGATCCGCGCGATGCGGCAGGTATTCAATAGTCGAGGAGAACAAGACCAATGAATGGCTCATCGATTTTGCGCTTTGCCCGCCTGATTGGAGCAGCGCTTATCACCGGGTTGCTGGCGGCGCCGGCCCATGCCGAGTTGCATGTCGACATCACGCAAGGCGTCGTGCAGCCGATTCCCATCGCGATTCCCGATTTCATCGGCACTGCGCCGCAAAGCGCGCAGATCGCCAATGTCGTGCGCTCCGATCTTTCAAGCTCGGGTCTCTTTCGTCCGCTCGATCCCAAGTCCTTCATCGAACAAGTGCGTGACATCAACTCGCCGAATTTCAACAATTGGCGCGTGATCAACGCGCAAGCGCTTGTCACCGGCCAAGCCACGCTACAGCCGGACGGTCAGCTGCGCGTTGATTTTCGGCTGTGGGATGTGTTCGGCGGGACCGAGATGGATAATCGTGGCATCACCGCTGCGCCCGAAAGTTGGCGGCGCATCGCGCACATCATTGCCGACAGAATTTACGAACGTATCACCGGCGAAAAAGGCTATTTCGATAGCCGGGTTGTCTTTATCTCCGAATCGGGACCTGCCCTGAAGCGCCGCAAACGTCTGGCGATCATGGATCAAGACGGCGCCAATCCCTTCTTCCTCACGTCCGGCGATTACCTCGTCCTTACGCCACGCTTTGATCCGACTCAGCAGACGATTGCGTATATGTCCTACGTTTCGGGAAAGCCGCGCGTGTACTTGTTCAATTTGGAGACGGCCAAGTACGAAGTCCTCGGCACCTTTTCGAATATGACGTTCTCCCCGCGCTTCTCGCCGGACGGCAACAAAGTGGTGATGTCGCTGGAGCAGAACGGTAATTCCGACATCTATGTGATGGATTTGCGAACGCGTTCCAGCGTGCGGCTGACATCGGATCCGTCGATCGATACCTCGCCGTCCTTCTCACCCGATGGGACCCAGATCACCTTTGAATCCGATCGCGGCGGCTCGCAGCAGATCTATGTGATGAACGCCGACGGCTCCAATCCGCACCGCATCAGCTTCGGCGCCGGCAAGAACGGCACGCCGGTGTGGAGTCCGCGCGGCGATCTTATCGCGTTTACCAAACAGGCCGGCGGCACTTTCCGTATCGGCGTCATGCATCCCGACGGGTCGGGCGAACACCTGCTGACCGACGGCTGGGCCGATGAAGGGCCCACTTGGGCGCCAAATGGCCGAGTTCTCATGTTCACACGTGGCGGACGCGGCGGGCTTGGGGCACAAATCTGGTCGGTGGACATCACCGGACGCAACGAAAGGCACGTTTTGAGCAACGCATCCGATCCGGCCTGGTCGCCCTTGATCCAGCAGTAGCTAGTTTCTAGAGTTCCCTCGCCTTCTTCTCGCCAACTTTTCGCGAGTTGATGCGTTACGGAACATCGGTGCGCGCGTGAAATTGACGCTGGCCCTCGCGCACAGGGGCCCGGCGGGTTCGGAGCGGCTAGTGATGATGAAATATTCGACGGGCCTCAAAGTTGCGGCTGTTGCGGCCGTATTCCTGCTCGCAGGTTGCCAGACCAAGCCGAAGGCGACTACGGAAACGCCTCCCGCGACGACGGACAACACCTATTCCAGCCAATCAAACATCGTTCCGGGCAGCGCCCAGGATCTGAAAGTGAACGTCGGCGATACCGTCCACTTCGACTACGACAAATATTCGATCAAGGACGAAGATCGCGGCACGCTGCAAAAGCAGGCCGCGTGGCTGCAGAAGTATCCGGCCGTGCGCGTCACCGTTGAAGGTCACTGCGACGAGCGCGGTACGCGCGAATACAACCTGGCGCTGGGCGCCCGCCGCGCCAATGCCGTGAAGGAATATCTCGTCAGCCTCGGCGTCTCTTCGGCGCGGGTCGACACGATTTCCTACGGCAAGGAAAAACCGATGTGCCTGGAGTCCGAAGAGTCCTGCTGGGCGCAGAATCGCCGCGGCGTGACGACGGTGACAGCCGGCGCATCCTCTTAAGGACGCGATCGAAATGAACGCAAGGGCGCCCTCAACCGGCGCCCTTTTCGTTTAAGGATGACCGTTCGACGAGGTCTCATTTTCGGCTAAGTGCTGGTATTGTATGGGCAATAGGCTTCGGGAAGCTCGACCTAAAATCTTTGGCTTTCCGTTTTTCTGAACGGCGACGGAGATCACGATGAAGCACGAAGCAAACACGCGTGCGATGCGGGCAAGCTTGGCGGTTCTCGCGAGCGCCGCGCTGGGATTGGTGCTCGCAGCCTCGCCGGCGGGTGCCGCGCGCAAGAGCGCGTCCGCTGCCCCGATTGCGCGCCGGCTTGAGCCCGCCGAGGTGCAGGATCGCTCCAGCCAGTCGTCGGATTTCATTCGCGTCGCCGGCCTCTTCGACAACGATGAGGAAGAGAAGGCGCGTCAGCAGCATGAAGACAGTCAGGACGCCGCGGTTCAGCAGTTGCGCCAGCGCGTGGAGGATCTCGAAGATTCGCTGCGCCGCCAGACCGGGCAGGTCGAGCAGCTCACCCACCGGGTGCAGGAGCTGAACCAGAAGATGGACCGCATGCAGAAAGACTTCGACTACAAGCTCTGCAGCATGGCCCAACAGCAGATGGGCGCCTCGACCGATGAAGGCTTCAACTGCAACACGGTGTCGGATCAGAGCGCCTCGATGCTGCCCCCAAACAATACGGCCAACAACGCGGCGATGAATTCCGCGCCCTCTGATTCCAGTCCGCCGCCGACCAACGCTCCCGCGAAGCTTGCGCCGCCCCCTGGCACGCTCGGCACGCTGCCTGGCAATACGCGCCTGCCGCAGTCGCCCAACGAACCGGCGGCCACGCAGACGCCGTCTGCGAGCCGCCCCGAATTCGATGCGGCGATGGACCTACTCGCCAAGACCCAATATGCCGAAGCGCGTAGCGCGTTCCGTGCCTTCGCGGACGCCCATCCCAAGGACGATTTGACGCCGCAGGCGGTCTACTGGGTCGGCAATATCGCGTTCGTGCAGAAGGACTATCAGGGCGCGAAGTTCGCCTTTGCCGAAGAGTTGAAAAAATATCCGGGCAGTCCGCGCGCGCCCGAGAGCATGCTAAAGCTTGGCCAGTCGTTTCTCGCCATGAACCAATCCAAGGAAGGGTGCACGACGCTTGGCCTCCTCCCGTCGAAATATCCGAACGCCACCAAAGCGATCAAAGACAAAGCCGTCGCCGCGCGCAAAGCAGCCGTCTGCAAGTAAGGCCGCGGCTGCGAAGGCGCAGACCGCAAAGGTCAAACCGGCGCTTGCTGCTTCGCCGCAAGCCAAGCCGGTTGTGTCGGCTGCCGCGAAAGTCGCGGAAGCAAAGCCGCACGCACCTGAACCCAAAACCGGTCCCAAAACCGGATTGCTCGCCGAGTTTCGCGAGGCGATGGACCGTCTCATCGAGCGCGGTGCGCCCTGGCCCGGCGCGGTGGCCGTTTCGGGCGGCGCGGATTCGCTCGCGCTGATGTACCTCCTCACCGATTGGGCGAAGGGGCGCGGCAAGCCTGCGCCCCAGGTGCTGACCGTCGATCACGGACTGCGCAGCGGCTCCGACAAAGATGCGGAACAGGTCGCCAAGCAGGCAAGGCAAGCCGGGCTGAAGGCACACGTTCTGGTTTGGAAGGGCGCCAAGCCGAAATCCGGCATCGAATCCGAAGCGCGCGAGGCCCGCTACCGGCTGATGGGCGAGTGGCTGAAGACACATCAGACGGGCGCGCTTTATGTCGCGCACAGCGAAGACGATCAGGCCGAGACGTTCTTGCTGAGGCTGGCGCGCGGCAGCGGCCTCGACGGTCTTTCCGCCATGCAACCGCTGGCGCCGTTTCCCGTTGCTGGTTTCGAGGGACTTCGTGTCGTGCGCCCGCTCCTGGAAATCTCGCGCAAGGCGCTGCGCGAATGGCTTGCCGCGCAGAAGCACGATTGGATCGAAGATCCGATGAACGACGATCCGAAATTCGCCCGCGTGCGCTTGCGCAAGGTGCTGCCGCAACTCGCCGAGCTTGGGCTTTCCACCACGCGGATCGCCGACGCCGCTTCGCATCTGTCGCGCGCCCGTGAGGCATTGGATTCGATGACCGACGCGCTCCTGAGCCGCGCCGCGCGGTTTGAGGGGCTTGCGGCCGTGCTCGACCCGCTTCGCCTCAAAACCGCGCCGCGCGAGATCGGGCTGCGGGCGCTCGCAAGCGTTCTGTCGCGCGTCTCCGGAGAAGCCTATCGGCCCCGCTTCGAACGGCTGGAGCGGCTTTTCGATTCGATCCTGGCTGGAACCCTGGGCGGGGGCGCCACGCTTCACGGCTGTCGGATCGGCCCTGCGCCGCGCGAGGAGGCCGTGTTCGGCTCGGCCACCCTCACGATTGCGCGAGAAAAAGGCCGCTCCGGAGCATAGATTTGAAACCGCGAAGCCTGCGGCTGCGTAAACAATGGTGAAGCCGAACGAGGGCTCTAAGCCGCCTGTTAAGGCCGATTTGCCGCCGTCATTGCGGTGGCCTCTCGAATTTCTTAACGTTTTAATGGCTGGCAAGGCGCTAAAAGGACCCTATCTATATAGAGTCCAGCCTCTGCGAGGGGCGTGCGGCCACAGGAATTTGCGCCTAGGAAAGAGACATTGTGAACAACCTTCGAAATCTCGCTCTCTGGATCATCATCGCGGTGGCGCTGGTGTTCCTGTTCAACTTGTTCGTGGGACAGGGCACGCATCCGCAGCCGCGCCTGATCAACTACACCGAATTCGTTCAAAAGGTTGTGCAAGGCGAGGTGAAGGAAGTCACGATCGATCGAGATCAGATCACCGGCAGACTATCCAACGCCGAACAGTTCTCCACCAACGCACCGTCCGATCCGCAACTCGTTCCTCGCTTGATCGACCACAATGTTCTGGTCACGTCGAAGCCGTCCGAAGACGGTTTCAACCTGATGGCAATTCTCTTGAACGCCTTCCCCATGCTGCTGTTGATCGCGGTGTGGATCTTCTTCATGCGCCAGCTTCAGTCGGGCGGCGGCAAGGCGATGGGCTTCGGCAAATCGCGCGCCAAGCTTTTGACCGAACGCACGGGCCGCGTGACGTTTGAAGACGTGGCGGGCGTGGACGAAGCCAAGGACGATCTCAAAGAGATCGTCGACTTCCTGCGCGATCCCCAGAAATTCCAGCGCCTTGGCGGACGCATCCCCAAAGGCGTGTTGCTGGTCGGCCCTCCCGGCACCGGCAAAACCTTGCTGGCGCGCGCCATCGCGGGCGAAGCCAATGTGCCGTTCTTCACCATCTCCGGCTCGGACTTCGTCGAAATGTTCGTCGGCGTTGGCGCCAGCCGCGTGCGCGACATGTTCGAACAGGCCAAGAAGAACGCACCCTGCATCGTCTTCATCGATGAAATCGACGCGGTCGGCCGCCATCGCGGCGCCGGTCTCGGCGGCGGCAACGATGAGCGCGAACAGACCCTCAACCAGTTGCTGGTGGAGATGGATGGTTTCGAAGCCAATGACGGCGTGATCCTGATCGCCGCCACCAACCGCCCCGACGTGCTCGATCCCGCACTGCTGCGACCAGGCCGGTTCGATCGCAACATCGTCGTGCCCAATCCCGATCTGGGGGGGCGCGAAAAGATCCTGCGCGTGCACATGCGCAAGGTGCCGCTGGCGCCCGATGTCGATCCGCGCGTGCTGGCGCGCGGCACACCCGGGTTCTCCGGTGCCGATCTCGCCAACCTCGTCAACGAAGCCGCTCTGTTGGCCGCGCGGCGCGGCAAGCGCGTCGTGATGATGTCCGAAATGGAAGACGCCAAGGACAAGGTGATGATGGGTGCGGAACGCCGCTCCATGGCGATGACGGAAGAAGAAAAGAAACTCACCGCCTACCACGAAGCCGGCCACGCGCTGGTCGGCATTTACATGCCCCAGCACGATCCGCTGCATAAGGTGACGATCATTCCGCGCGGCCGCGCGCTCGGGTTGACGTTGAACCTGCCTGAGCAGGATCGCACCAACTATACACGCCAATATTGCGTCTCGAAGCTTGCCTCCATGTTCGGCGGGCGCGAAGCCGAGGTGCTGATCTTCGGACCGGACAACGTCACCACCGGCGCCTCGAGCGATATCCAGCAGGCCACGCGCATGGCGCGTTCCATGGTGATGGAATGGGGCATGAGCGAGAAGCTCGGCCGCGTGCGCTATCGCAGCAACGAGCAGGAAGTATTCCTCGGCCACTCCGTCGCGCAGACGACCAACCTGTCGGAAGAGACCGCCAAGCTGATCGACGACGAAGTACGCAAGCTCATCGAAGACGGCGAACAGACGGCGCGACGCATCCTCACCGAACACCGCGATCAGCTGGATATGGTGGCTCAGGGTCTTCTGGAATACGAAACGCTCTCGGGCGATGAAGTCACCGGCCTGCTCAAAGGCATCAGGCCGGTGCGCACGCCCTACGAAGAGCCCGAACCCCAGCGCGGCCCGGGACCGAGCGTGCCGGCGGCGGGTCGCCCGCGCGGCGGCATTCCCATCGCGCCGGAACCGCAACCCGGGCACTGACGGGTCGAAATACGATCGAGCTTGAAAAAGGGGAGGCGATGGCCTCCCCTTTGTTTTTGAAGCGGCGAAGTGGCGGCGATGAGCGATCGGACAAAGGCAGTCATCTACAGTCTGCGCGCGCTTGCCGTTTCCGCACTGATCGTGATTGGAATCGCCGCTGCACTCAAAGCGGTCGTCGCTGCTTCGGCGTCGCTTTATCTGCCTTACAACCTCGCCGTCGCGCTCGGCTGCATCATGCTGATGGTCGGCGGTTTCTTCCTCGTCTTCATGCATGAACTCGGTCATGCGATCATCGCGGTCGCGCTGGGCTGGAAACTGCGCATCTTCAATGTGGGGCGCTTTTCCGTCCGCCTCACGCCCGCGCGCGCGCTGTTCGGCATTCCGGTGTTCGGGCTCTATTGCACCGGCGCGGTCTATGTCGAGCCGCCACAGCGTCCGCGCTGGCGTCTTGGCAGCGCCGCGATCTCCGCGGCCGGGCCGCTGATCGAAATCGCCTTTGCAGTGATCGCCGCGCACTATGCGCTCGAGGCACCGCACGAATCTCTGCTCGAAGCCATGCTCTGGGTTTTTGCGGCCATCGCGCTCTTTGACGGGATCCGCAATCTTGTGCCGCGCGTCAGCCCGGGCGGTCACGGCACCGACGGGGCGCATCTGTTAGCCGCTCTGTTTGACCGCAATTATGAGCGTCACGAACTCGGTATGCGCGTGTTCGGCGAAATTGCGCAGGCCAAACGCCCGCGTGACTGGGATGCGAAACTGGCCGAGCGGCTGAGGGCGAGCGCGGTCTGGGCGCGGGGAGAAGCGCAGACCCATCTCTATCTCGCGCAATGGCATCGCGATCGCGGCGAGAGTTCAGCGGCCCGAACGGCGCTGGAACGCGCCAAGGATCTCGGCGGCGCAGACGAGGAAATCCGCATCGAAGATGCGTTTCTTGCCGCCTACGAGGAAGGTGACGGCAGCCGCGCCCGGCGCATTCTCAAGACGCTGCACAGCTACTATGCGCTAAAGCTTCCCAGCTATTGGCGCACGCGCTGTGCCATTGCACTGGCATTGCATGAGCCCGAGGAGGCCCTTGAGTCTTATGAGCGCGCCTGCAAGGCCCAAGCGAAATGGATTTTGACGACCGCACAGGACGAGGAGATCCTGGAAGAACTCGGCCGCCGCGTAAGCGCGCTGCCCGTTCCCAGAAAGCTCGTTTCGGTGCAGGCGTGATCTTCGGCATTCTCAACATCACCGACGATTCGTTTTCCGACGGCGGGAAATATCTAATGCCGGAGGCGGCCATCGCGCATGGCCGAAGGTTGATTGCGGACGGCGCGGACGTTCTGGACATCGGCGCGGCCTCTTCCAATCCGGAATCGAAGGGTGTCCCGCCGGAGATCGAAATTGCGCGGCTTGCACCTGTCGTCGAGGTCTTGCGGCGCGAAGGCATTAAACTCTCGATCGATACGTTCGCGCTGGAGGTGCAGCGCTGGGTGCTCGCGCAAGGTGTGGACTATGTGAACGACATTCAGGGCTTTGCCGATCCCGCGCTCTATCCCGCGCTCGCGGCGTCGGAGGTGAGGCTGATCGTCATGCATTCGGTGCAGGAGCGCGGCCCCTCCACCCGCGTCGCCTGGGAAGCCGAGAAGGTGTTCGATCACTGCTTGAGCTTTTTCGAAACACGCTTGGCCGCGCTCGCCGAGGCCGGCATCGCGCGCTCGCGGCTGATCCTCGATCCCGGCATGGGGTTCTTCCTGGGGGCGAATGCAGATGCCTCTTACACGATGCTGCGCCGCCTGCCGGAGCTCAAACGCACCTTCGGCCTGCCATTGCTGGTCTCGGTGTCGCGCAAGTCGTTCTTGCGGAGGTTAACGGGCCGCGCCGTGAGCGAGCTCGGCGCCGCCACCTTGGCGGCGGAGTTGTTCGCGCTGGCCCAAGGCGCGGACCATATCCGTACCCACGAACCTGAGCCGCTGAAGGACGGATGCGCGGTTTGGCGGGCTTTGGGTGGAAACGAACGGTAATTCACCGTGAGCCGCTTTTGCCTCGCATCCCCGTCTAACATTCTGTTATGATTGAAAGATAATTTTCCAACAGGGCAGGGGACTTTACGCGTGACGCGCAAATTGTTCGGCACCGACGGCATTCGCGGTCTGGCCAACACATTCCCGATGACGCCCGAGATCGCTTTGAAAGTCGGCATGGCGGCGGGGCGGTTGTTCACGCGCGGCGAACACCGCCATCGCGTCGTCATCGGCAAAGATACGCGCCTCTCCGGTTACATGATCGAGCCGGCGCTGGTTGCGGGCTTCACGGCCGTCGGCATGGACGTCTTTCAGTTCGGTCCGTTGCCCACGCCGGCCGTCGCCATGCTCACTCGTTCGCTGCGCGCCGATCTGGGTGTGATGATCTCCGCCTCGCACAATCCCTATCACGACAACGGCATCAAGCTGTTCGGGCCGGACGGGCAAAAGCTGTCTGACGATCACGAGCGCGAAATCGAAGCGTTTATGGAAAGCGGTCTTGAAGAAGGCCTGGTGGAACCCAGCAAGCTCGGCCGCGCCAAGCGCATCGACGACAGCCAGGCACGCTATATCGAATTCGCCAAGCGCACCTTCCCCAAACATTTGAGTCTCGAAGGTTTGCGCGTCGTTATCGATTGTGCCAACGGCGCGGCTTACAAAGTGGCGCCGGCGGTGTTGTGGGAACTGGGCGCGGAGATATTTCCGCTCGGCGTCGATCCCAACGGCTTCAACATCAATCAGGATTGCGGCTCCACCGAGCCGCAAGCGATGTCTGCGAAAGTGCGCGAGATGCGCGCCGATTTCGGCATCGCGCTCGACGGCGATGCCGACCGCGTGGTGATGGCCGACGAGAAGGGCCGCATCATCGACGGCGATCAGATTCTGGCGCTCATCGCGCGCTTCTGGACGAAATCGGGCACCCTCAAAGGCGGCGGCGTAGTCGGCACGGTGATGTCGAACATGGGTCTCGAGCGCTTTCTGGCGGGCATGCAGCTGAAGCTCGCGCGTGCGGCCGTCGGCGACCGTTACGTCATCGAGCAGATGCGTCAGGGCGGCTTCAATGTCGGCGGCGAGCAGTCGGGCCACATCGTGCTCAGCGACTTTTCGACCACCGGCGACGGCTTGATCGCGGCGCTGCAGGTGCTGGCGGTGCTGGCGGGCGAAGGCAAGCCCGCGAGCAAAGCGGCCCACCTCTTCGAACCGCTGCCGCAAATCTTGAAGAATGTGCGCTTCAAGAAGGGTGGGTCGCCGTTGGAAGACGCGCGTGTCGCTTCGCAGATCAAGGCCTGCGAGGAGCGGCTCAACGGATCGGGGCGCATCCTGGTGCGCAAATCGGGCACCGAGCCGGTGATCCGTGTCATGGCCGAAGGCGAAGATGAAAAAATGATCCGCTCGGTCGTCAACGACATTGTCGCGGTCATCCAGGAAGCGGCGGCTTGAGGCCTCCCCGCCTCCTCATCATTGCCGGATCGGATTGCAGCGGCGGCGCCGGCCTGCAGGCCGACATCAAGACGGCGAGCGCCTTCCACACCTACGCGATGACGGCCGTCACCGCCGTGACGGTGCAGAACACCAAAGGCGTGACCGCGATTCACGCGATGCCGCCGACGATCGTCAAAGCGCAGATCATCGCCTGCCTCTCCGACATCGGCGCCGACGCCATCAAGATCGGCATGCTGGGGTCTGCCGCCGTCGTGAAGGCGGTTGCCGAAGCGCTGGCGAAACACGCAAGGCGCATTCCCATCGTGCTCGATCCGGTGATGGCGGCCAAAAGCGGTACACGATTGCTCGCCGCGCCCGCCATGGTCGCGCTCAAGAAGCACCTTCTGCCGCTGGCGACGCTCGTCACGCCCAATCTTCCGGAAATGAAAGCGCTGACCGGCGTCAAAAGCACGAAGACGAAAGATGTCGAACGTGCCGCCCGCCTGCTGATGCAAACGGGTGCCAAGGCGGCGCTGATCAAAGGCGGTCACGCCACCGGGGCCACCATCGACGATGTGCTGGTGTGGGAGCGCGGCGTCGAAGTGCTCGCCTTCCCCCGCATCAAGACCAAACATACGCACGGCACGGGCTGTACGCTCTCCACGGCGATCGCCTGCGGATTGGCGCGCGGGGACTCATTGCCGCTAGCGGTCGGCCGCGCCCGCGAATTCGTGCAGAAGGCGATCGAGACGGCGCCGGGATTGGGGAAGGGCCAAGGGCCTTTGAATCACTTCGCTTGAATCCCACCCTCCCGAGGGAGGGTGGCTGCACTACGCCACCATCTTATCCAGCCGCGCACGGATGATCGCTTCGGCTTCTTTCATGATGCGCGTCACCAATTCCATGCAGATGGGAATGTCGTGGATCAGTCCCTGCGTCTGGCCGGCCGACCAGATGCCTGCGTCCATCTCGCCCTTGTTGAGCACATCCGCGCCGCGCACGCCGGCCACGAGCTCCCGCACGTCCTCGAACTTGGCGCCGCCCTTGCGCTCGATCGTGACCACCTGATCGCTGATCGCGTTCTTCGCCACGCGCGCGGTGTTGTGCATGGTGCGGAAGATGAGGTTGGTGCCGCGCTCGTCATTGGCGACGATCTGCTCCTTCACCTTCTGATGGATGGGAGCCTCCTTTGTCGCCATGAAGCGTGTGCCCATGTTGACGCCGTCGCATCCGAGCGCGAGCGCCGCCACCAGCCCGCGCGCATCGGCAATGCCGCCCGAGGCGATGATCGGAATGGTGAGCTTGTCGGCTGTGGCGGGGAACAGGATCAAGCCGCCGACATCGTCTTCGCCCGGATGGCCCGCGCATTCCAGCCCGTCGATGGAGACGCAGTCCACGCCGATCGATTGCGCCTTTATCGCATGGCGCACGCTGGTGCATTTGTGGATCACCTTCACGCCCGCTTCCTTGAAGCGCGGCAGATGCGGCTGGGGATTGTTGCCGGCGGTTTCCACGATCTTGATGCCGCCTTCGATGATCGCTTCGCGATATTCGTCGTAAGGAATGGGCGTGATCGAGGGCAGGATGGTGAGGTTCACGCCGAACGGCTTGTCGGTCATGTCGCGGCAGCGCTTGAGCTCCTTGGCCAGATCTTCGGGCGCACCGGCGCTATGGGCGGTGATGAAGCCGAGCGCGCCGGCATTGGCGACGGCGCCGATCAGCTCGGCTTTGCCCACGCGGGTCATGCCGCCGCAGGTGATGGGCGCGGTCACGCCGAACATTTCGGTGAAGCGTGTCTTGATCATGGAACAGTCCCTTCGGGTGGAATAGCGAAGCCGCAAGCCTGCCGGGAAATTGGGTCTCCCGGCAAGTGCGGCTTGGATGCCCGACTTGGATGCCCGACCGGGATGCCCGACCGGGATGACGGAGCGTAAGCTTATTTCACGACGACGTATTTGTTGTCGGGCTTGGCCTTGGCGAGCACCGTCCCCATGAGAGTCTTGAGCGCCGCAAGGCTGGTGGGATGGCAATTGTCCTCCTCACCCGGCTTGTAGGTGATAAGCCCCTTCTTCTGGAGGGACGCGGGATCGAACTTGCTGCACTCCGCGCCGTATTCCAGGAATCCGCCCCCGCCCGGGCTGAGCACCCCGTACATGTACATGGTCTGCTTCTTGTCGTTCTCAGTCTTGATCTCGGCGAGATAATTCCTGCCCCACGCCATCAGCAGGAAATACATGCCGTCGGCGTGTTCGCCTTTGTTCACCGCGAAGTACCAGCCGTCCTTGATCGTGACTGTGCCGCGGCCGTGTTCTTTCCAACCGCCTTTGTCGTCGGTGAAATACTGGATGTAGTGCGTGCCGTCGGCGAAGGGATAAGCCGCACTCTTGGTATCGAACAGCGGTTTATCGCTGACGAAACAGCCGCTCAGCCCAAGCGCGATAAGCGTGACGATCGCCGCCGAAAGAACCTTGCGCATGTCGATGTCTCCGCAGCCTTCAAGACCATGCGGACGCCCGGCTGGGAATGTCAACGATCCACGAACGGATCGCGCACCAAAATCGTGTCTTCGCGCTCGGGGCTGGTGGACAGCAGCGCTACGGGGGCGCCGATCAGCTCTTCCACCCGGCGCACATATTTGACGGCCTGCGCTGGAAGCTCCGCCCAGGAGCGCGCCCCGCGCGTGGATTCGCTCCAGCCTTCCATCGTTTCGTAGATCGGTTCGAGGCGCGCCTGTTGCAGCGAATCGGCGGGCAGATGATCGATGGTGCGCCCGTCGAGCTTGTAACCGGTGCAGATGTTGATCTCCTCGAAACCGTCCAGCACGTCGAGCTTGGTGAGTGCGATGCCGTCGATGCCGCCGGTGATCGCGGTCTGGCGCACCAAAACCGCATCGAACCAGCCGCAGCGGCGCTTGCGTCCCGTCACTGTGCCGAATTCCGCGCCGCGGGTGCCGAGCATTTCGCCCACTTCATCGGTGAGTTCGGTGGGGAAGGGTCCTTCGCCGACGCGCGTGGTGTAGGCCTTCACGATGCCGAGCACATAGCCGATGTCGCGCGGGCCGATGCCCGAGCCGGCTGCGGCCTGTCCTGCCACGGTGTTGGACGAAGTGACGAACGGATAGGTGCCGTGATCGATGTCGAGCAGCACGGCTTGCGCGCCTTCGAACAGAATGCGTTTTCCTTCGCGCCGCGCCTGGTCGAGTTTCAGCCACGCAGGTCCGGCGAAGGGCAAGATTTTGGGTGCGACCTCTTTCAAGGATGCCAGAAGTACGCGCGCTGAGATCTCATCCAGTCCCATGCCGCGGCGCAGCGCGTTGTGATGCGAGAGCAGCCGCTCGATCTTGACCCCGAGGCTGTCGGGATCCTTCAGATCGATCACCCGCAGCGCGCGGCGGCCGACTTTGTCTTCGTAAGCCGGCCCGATGCCGCGCTTGGTGGTGCCGAGCCGCTGCAGGCTGTTGGACGATTCGCGCGCCACATCCAGTTCGCGGTGCAGCGGCAGGATCAGCGCGGCGTTTTCGGCGATGAGCAGGTTGTCAGGCGTAATGGCGACGCCTTGCGCCTTCAGCTTCTCGGTTTCTTCGACGAAGGCCCAGGGATCGACGACGACGCCGTTGCCGATCACCGCAAGCTTGCCACGGCGCACGACGCCGGAGGGAAGCAGGCTCAGCTTGTAGGTCTGTCCGTTGATAACGAGCGTGTGGCCGGCGTTGTGGCCGCCCTGAAAGCGCACCACGACGTCGGCGCGCGCGCACAGCCAGTCGACGATCTTGCCTTTGCCTTCGTCGCCCCATTGGGCGCCGATCACGGCGACATTGGACATTATTCCGTACCCGGATTGTTACCCACACGATTTCCCGGGCACGGCTTGCCAAGCCGTAGCTCGCGGGACAGACGCCCGCCTTCGCCTATCGGCTTCGGCGCGGCAGCCTTGCTCGCTGACGCGAGCGAAGGCTGGTGGCCATTAATAGCTTGTTCGAAGGGGAAATGTCAGGTCGCTTTTGGCCCGAACGGGAAAAGCATGGGGACTCTTCGGCGGTAGGAATCGTAGGCTTCCGCGCCCAGCTCCTCGCGCAGGAATCGTTCTTCCAGCTTTGCCTTCATCCAATAGCCGATCACCAGCAGAAGAGCGCCCAGCACGGCAATTGTAGTTCCCTTTTCGGCGGCGGTGGCGAATCCCGCCAGGATGATCCCGGTGTAGATGGGGTGGCGCACCAACGCATAAGGCCCGCTGTCGACGACGCGGTGATCGGTCTTGCGCGTGATCGTGCCGGACCACATCCGTCCCAGATGAACGCGCGCCCACCAGGCGAAGAGAAATCCGAGGAACGCTAGCGCCACCATCGCCCAGCCGGCGACGGGCGGCAGTGCCCAAAAGCGTTGAGCGACGATGTTGCGGGCGGGAATGCCTTTGGCGAAATCGCCGGAGTTCTGGCTGAAGTAGAGAATGCAGATAAAGCCCATAAGCGTGACGAGGCGATAGGGCCATTCCTGGCCGATGCTGATGCGTTTGACGGTCCGGTTGGTCCATAGCGCCGCCACGAGCCAGGTGACGATCCAGACATCCCACGGCCAGTAGATCGCCGCTTCCGGCCAATAGCCCAAGATCATGCGCGTCCCTCGTTTCGCGGGCTCTCGAACCTGGGGTCGCGCGGCCGGCTTTGCAAGCGCTTAAAAGGCGAGCGCGGTCGCCTGTTTCACCAGCGCGAGTTTTCGGATTTGCCCGAGCACGCCTTCGTTCACGCCGCCGTCGACTTCCACGAGCGCGATGGCGTCCGCGCCGGGCGCGCTGCGTCCCAAAGCGAACGAGGCGATGTTGACCTTGGCCTCGCCGAGAATCGTCCCGAGCTTACCGATGAAGCCCGGCTTGTCTTCGTTGACGACGTAAAGCATGTGCGGCGCGAATTCGGCGTCGAGATTGATGTCTTTCACTTGGATGAGGCGCGGGCGGCCGTCGGAGAACACGGTGCCGGCGACGCGCCTGGTCGATCCGCTCGCGAGCGTGACCGTGATCTTGATATAGCCTTCATAGGCGCCTTGCTGCGGCCTGCGCGTTTCGCTCACTTTGATGCCGCGCTCCTTGGCCACGATGGGCGCATTGACCATGTTCACATCGGACAAAGCGGGCTTGAGAATTCCCGCAAGCGTCGCCTGCGTCAGCGCGCGCGTGTTGAGCTCCGACGCGTTTCCTTCGTACAGGATTTCGACGGCGCTGATGCTGGTATCCACCAACTGGCCGGCGAAGAGTCCGAGCTTTTCCGCGAGCGTGATCCACGGCCGCACCTTCTGGGCTTCGGCGGCCGAGATCGAAGGCATGTTGAGTGCGTTGGTGATGGCGCCGGTGAGCAGGTAGTCGGAAATCTGCTCCGCCACCTGCAGCGCCACGTTCTCCTGCGCTTCGGCGGTGGAGGCGCCCAGATGCGGCGTCGCAATCACCTTCTCATGTCCGAAAAGGATGTTGGCCTTGGCGGGCTCTTCCTCGAACACGTCGAGCGCCGCGCCCGCGATGTGTCCAGAATCAAGCGCTGCTTTCAACGCGGCCTCGTCCACCAGTCCGCCGCGCG
>JACQDN010000073.1 GCA_016201105.1 Pseudomonadota bacterium | reverse complement strand
CATCGCGCCGGGCGCCGCCAAACGCGGCATCGAACCCGTATTTGTCGAGCGCCTGCTTGAGTCCTTCAGTTTTCATCACCTGGGTATGCAGCGCCGAACCGGAATCGAAAGGATTGATGCCGCGCTCGACGCCTTCCCGATTCACGTGAACAATCAGATCGAGCCCGAGCCGCTTGGCCGTATCGTCGCGAAACCGAATCATCTCCCGAAATTTCCAGGTCGTATCCACGTGCATCAGAGGAAACGGCGGTTTCGACGGATAAAATGCTTTCATCGCCAGATGCAGCATCACCGAGGAATCTTTGCCGATCGAATAGAGCATCACCGGGTTGCGGAATTCGGCTGCAACCTCGCGCATGATATGAATGGATTCCGCCTCAAGACGCTGAAGATGCGTTAGGCCCTGCCCGCTTCGCTTCACCGCTCACCTTCGACTTTTGCCCGACCCGCTCGCTAAGCGCGAGATGCCGTTTAAGGGTAGATGGTAGGACGGGCAAGGGATGCAAGAACCTTGGGTGGGTCGATCGGCCTTGCGTCTGGCGGCCGCAGATTTTCACAGTCCGAGATGTGTGTAACGGGCTGATTTGGTTGCGTTTTTCCTGAAGACCCAAGATCAACCTATTGTAAGTTCCCTCTCCTCTTAGATCTACGCCATCGCTCTATGACCAAGTTTGCCGAGTTGACCGATCTGCTGCGCGCAAAAGCCGCTGCGCATCGCGCGCGAGACATAAGCCCTTTCGTGATCGGTGTGACGGGCGGCGTGGCCGTGGGCAAATCGACCTTGGCCGCGCAGATCAAAGAGGCGTTGGAGCAGTCGCAAGGCGCACCACTCGTGTTGAACACGGACGGCTTTCTGCTGTCGAACGCGATTCTGCAGGAACGCAATCTCTCGCTGCGAAAAGGTTACCCCGAAACCTATGATATTGGCGCTCTGAGATCGGCGGTCGCTGCTATCAAACGCGGCGAACGCGTCAGCATTCCGCGCTACTCGCACGTGACATACGACATGGATACGGGCGATCCGCTGATTGTGGAGCAGCCTTCGACGGTGGTGCTGGACGGATTGCATCTGGGATCCATCGGAAGCGGGCTTGTCGATGCGCTTCTCTATCTTGATGCCGATGAAGACGCGATCGAAGGCTGGTTTTCGTCACGCCTCTTGTTGCTGATGCTGAGGGGACGGGAAGACTCGAGTTCTTTCTATTATCGCTTCCGCGCGATGGACGATATGGCGCGCGATCAGTTCATCAAGATGGTTTGGCGAGACATCAACCTGCCCAATTTGCGCGACCACATCGTGCACGATCGAGCGCGGGCAAACGTCGTCGTCCGCAAGACGGCCGATCACGGTATCGAGAAAATAGAGCTACGCTGACGTTTTAGACTTCGTGCTGAGGCGCCAGTTCTTGACGACTTCTCCGAGATGTTCGACATCGAAGTGCCGGTTTTTCCAAGCGCTGGAGAAGCCGGCGTGCAGCGTGCTTGAAGGTTTTCCGGCGCCGACGTTCTTGAACTTCACGCGCATCGGCATCACGGCGCCTTGACCGAGGATAATGGCCTCGCGGTCTGCCAGCAGCGGGAGGAAGTCGAGCATGTCGAACGCGCCCTCGTGCGTGTTGGCGCGCACGACTTCCTGGTCGCGCTCGGTCGAGAGACGCATGGCGATCACCGTGCTGCACTGGGAAAGAATTGTGGGATCGAGTTCGGACGGACGCTGCGTGATCAGCGCGAGCGAGACGCCGTATTTCCTGCCTTCCTTGGCGATGCGCGAAAGGCTCTGGCGTGTGGGCATGAACACTTCGTCGTGTCCGATGGGCGCGTAGCGGTGGGCTTCTTCGCAGACCAGAAGCAACGGCACTGCGCCCTGGCTCCAGACGGCGAGATCGAAGGCCAGGCGCGACAGCAGTGAAATCACCACGTCGAGAATTTCGGCCGGAATCGAAGCAAGGTTTATGACGGTAATCGGTTGACCGCCCGCCGGAATGCGGAAGATGCGGCCGAGTGTATCGGCCATGGTGTCTTCGATGACCAAGCTTCCGAACATGAAGCCGTAACGCGGATCGGCGATAAACGCCTCAATGCGGCTGATCAGCCGGCGGTAAGGAAGCGTACTGCGCACCCGCTCGAGCCGGCCCAGATGCTCGTCAATGTAGGCAACAACGTCTGAAAGGCGGAACGGCGTCGGCGTGTCGACCGTGATGCCGGCGTTGTCGGGCGCTTTGCGCAAACGTCCCGCTTGAGCCTCGGAATAGCGGCGTTTGGCCATAAGCACAGCTTCGCCCAGAATTTCGATTTCGGTATCGCGGGTATCTTCGGTGCTGGCGAGCGCCTTGGAGAGTTCCTGGAAATTCAGAAGCCAGAACGGCAGCTGCAGATTGTTGGTATCGAGCAGTGCGGCCTTGTCGCCGAAAGCCTGTTGGTACTCGTCGTGAATATCGAGGATCACCATGCGCGCGTGACGGTATTCGGCAAGAATGCTTTGCAGTATCACGGTGAGCGCCGAAGATTTTCCGCAGCCCGTCGTGCCTACGACGATGAAGTGTTTGCCCAGCAACTCGTCGACCAAGAGACGCGCGGGAATCGTTGCGTCCTGATGGAGTACACCGATTTCCACGGCTGCTTGCGTGGACTGCATATAAACGAGCTTCAGATCGGCGCTGTCGGCCATGAAAACCGGATCGCCGACGGTCGGGATGTTCGCGACGCCGCGGGCGAATGCGAGCCGGTCATCCCAACCAACCGTGATTTCGCCCGCTAGGCTCAGTTCGACCAGTTCCAAATCCTGTTGGGATTCTGCGGTTTCCGGCATCGCCGAGGAAACCGACGAAACCAATCCGATGACGACCGAACGTGGCGTCGCGATCTTGGTAACGGCGCCGATTTCGATGCGTTCCGGGCGCCGGTCCGTACCCGCGGTGCTGCGCTCAACGACGGCGACAGCTTTGGCTCCCGTCACTGACACAACGTGGGCGATGCGCCGGGCGCCGGCGAGTTGCGGTTGCTGGGGCGTAAGGCTGGTAGCACGCGAAGTCGCCGGATGGCTCACGGCGCGCCCCGCTGCGTAGGCAAAGTGAATGCGGCCATCGTTCCCACATTCGGTTCGCTCGAGAGGAAGAAGCGGCCGCCGTGCTGCTCGATCAGCGATTTTGAGATTGGAAGGCCAAGGCCGGTACCTTCATGTCCGCGCGTGTAGGCTGCTTTGACCTGTGCGAACGGTTTGAGTGCGTAGGCCAGCTGTTCCGGCGTCATGCCGATGCCGGAATCATGCACTGCCACGGTCACAAATCCCGAGCGGTCGGCGGTCGCGATCAGCCTGATGGTGCCGTGTTTAGGCGTGAATTTGTGCGCGTTGGTGAGCAGGTTGATCAGCACCTGCTTGATGCGCCGTCCGTCGACTGAAACCGGCGCCAGATCGTCGCCAATCCGGACCTGCAAACTCTGCTTTTTTTCGTGCAGTCGCGGCTCAAGCAGCACCGCGGCGGCATCGATCAGTTCCTTGACGGTATGCCATGAGCGGTCGAGTTCGAACGTGCCGCTTTCGATTTTCGAGATGTCGAGAATGTCGGAGATGATGTTGAGCAGATGATGGCCCGCGCGCGAAACGAGCGCTGCGTATTCGATGTTTTTCGCAACCGGCGCGACGCCCTGCGCGATCAGGTCGGAAAATCCGATGATGGCGTTGAGCGGCGTGCGCAGCTCATGACTCATATTGGCGAGAAATTCGGACTTGGCGCGGCTGGCGAGCGCGGATTCCACGGCGGCTGCGCGCAGCGCGATTTCCGAGTGGCGGCGCGAAACAAGACGGCCTGCGTCAGCGCTGTAGCGCGCCAGCAGGGCCCCGCGCTTCTGGTTGGCTTTTGCGCGCATGACGCAAAGGGTAGCCCTGCCGGCTTAAGGGGAACTTAAGCGAAGGAAATCAGGGGGTTTGGAGCTATTCTCTGGCCTTTTGAGTATACAACTTATGGGTGTAATCGCTCAGAACCGCAACGCCACCGGACTGATGGCGCCTGCCCAGCCCAGCGTGCCAGAGCGCTGGCGGTCGACCAGCGAGGTGCCGCCAGGATCGTTGCAGTAGAGGCGTAGGCCCACGAACCAGACGTTCACGTCGCCGGGTCCGCCGGATGGAAAGTCGGAGTTCGAGTACCCGGCGTACACGGAGATGGGCGTTGTCTGCGAGACGAGCCACTCACCCTGCACGGTCAGGTCGGTCTCATGGCCGAACTTGAAGCTGGTGAAGTCGGCCGAGGTGCTGAGCGCGAAGTTTGCACCCAGATAGGCTTTGCCCTGCAAGCCCAAATAGTAGCCGTCGATGCCCGAGGAGCCGTTAAGGCCGCCGCCCTTGGCCGCCAGCGTGATGTTGGAGTTCGCCCACCACTCGCCGACGACGCCATAGTTGAGGCCGTGCAGGTTAAGGCCCGCCCCGTCGCCCGAGTTGTAGCCGAGCTGCAGGCCGGCCCGGCCCATGTCGCCCTGCCAAAAGGCGCTGGCCGAGACATTCCAGTGGTTGAAGCTGACGCCCGAGGTGGTCAGATGGTCGTAGGCCGCGTCGCCCTCAACCTTCCAGCTGCTGCCCAGATCGAGGGTACCGGCGCCCGCGCCGCCCCAGGAATTGGCGTTAAAGCCCGCGCCGTAGAAATCCAGATTGGCGTAGTTGGCGCTGAACGTCGCCGCGCCAGCGAGGGCGGCCCCTGAAACGAGCGTGGTCGGCAGCAGCGCAAATGCGGCCGCGAGGCCGAGACGGCGGGAGTTCATGGAATGCCCTTTCGACTGATTCTGGAAGATCGTCCTTGCAGCCAACCTAGGGCAGCCGTGGTTCCGTCCATAGCGCCGGGAGTTCTCTTGGCCCGCAGTTTCGCTGTGCCGTGACCTATCAGCCACATGCCAAAACGGGCGGGGACGATTAACAGCGACCGGCCAAGCGGCGCAATTTTCCTTGCGTTATTTTCCCGGCGCTCGGTAGGCGACTTTCTTCTTCACCGCTTCGTCGATCTCCGCGGCGGTGAGCAGGCACGTCGTCCTGGTCTCCGCGAAGTGCGTGGAGGAGACCGCGATCGCAAAACCAGCCGCACTCACTGCGTCGGGAAAGTCCACGATGACCAGGGCATCGCGCTCGCCCAGCACCCAGTAGATCGCATCGAGCTTGCCGCCGAGGCTTGCCGCTGCCTTCTTGAGTGCGGTCGCCCTGCTCGCGGCGCCTTCCTTCATCAGGCCCTGAACGCCCTCGGGCGAATAGGATGCCTCAACCATGAATTTCGCCATGAATTCTCTCCTGGTTTGATGCGAACACTGGCGCGAGGATAGCGACGCGAGAGACGGCCCGATAGGCGCGTGGCGATTGACGTTGTGACCCGATTCTCTTTTTTGCTGCGACTTCGCACTTTCCTTCCCCGCCGTTGCGGGGGGGCGAAAGCGTGCGCGCGTGACAGGCGTCGGTGCCTCTGCAAACATATCGTTGTCGAATTTGCGGGTTGGTGGCCGGTGGCAAAACCAAACGTTGCCTGGTACGCGAAAAAAGCGCGCGCACTCCTGCCGCACGGGCTGTACGGCCTCGCGGTCGCCATCTTCCTCACGGCGGTCGCTGCCATCTATCTGGCCAATCCGTTCTTCGTGGAAGCCCTGCGCCTCGTCGCCTTCGATTCCTACCAGCGCATCGCACCGCTGAAAAAAGACCCTCGCCTTCCGGTCACCATCGTCGATATCGATCAGCGTTCGCTGGAAACCATGGGCCAATGGCCGTGGCCACGTACGCGGATGGCCGACCTGGTCGACCGCCTGCGCAACAAAGGCGCGGCGGTGATCGCTTTCGATGTGATGTTCGCCGAACCCGATCACACTTCGCTGGAGCAGATCCAAAAAGAGCTGCCGCCGGCGCGCGCGAGCGTCCTTGCTCCCATAGTCGGCCAATGGAAACCGAATGACGCGGTGTTCGCCGACGCCATCAAGGCCATGCCGACGGTTCTGGCGATGAGTCTGAGTTATGGCCGCGAAACGCCCGGCTCGATTCCGCAGAAGGCCGGCATCGCCGTTGCCGGCGATGATCCCAAGGCATTCCTGCACGGCTCGCAAAGCTTCGTGCAAAACCTGCCGGCGCTGACCGCCGTGGCCGCCGGCGTGGGCCTCATCAACTGGATTCCGGACCGCGACGGCGTTGTGCGCCGGGTGCCTCTTCTCTTCCGGGTCAAGAATTCGATCGTGCCGTCGCTTGCGCTGGATGCCCTGCGCGCGGCGCAAGGCGCCAGCACCTATGTAGTCAAATCGTCGAATGCAAACGGCGAAACCGCTTACGGCACCGCCAGCGGCGTCAATCACGTCCGCGTCGGCGCGCTTGAGATTCCCACCGATGCCGACGGCAGCATCTGGCTTCGCTATCGCCCCAGCGATCCTGGAAGTTTCATTCCGGCGTGGAAAATCTTTGCCGACAAGATCGGCCGAAGCGCCATCGAAGGCCGCATCGTCCTGATCGGCACCAGCGCCGCGGGCCTTGTGGATACCCGCTCAACGCCGCTGGATGCCGACGTGGCCGGCGTCGAAATTCACCAGCAGATCATCGAACACATTCTCTCCGGCCAGTTTCTCACCCGTCCCGACTACGCGCCTGCCGTCGAACTTTTCGTCCTGATCGTGCTTGGGCTCGCGCTCGCCATTCTGTTTCCCAATGTGGGCGCCGGGCTCGCCGCCTTGATCGGGGCCGGCTCGATCGCCGCACTCAACGTCGGCACCTGGCTGCTTTATCGCTACGAAGGGCTGTTGTTCGATTCGCTTTATGTGTCGGTGAGCCTGCTGCTTCTCGTCATCGGCTCCGCCTTCTATCTCTACCGCCGCACCGAAGTTCAGCGCACCGAAATCAAGCGCGCCTTCGGCCAATACGTCTCTCCCGCGGTGGTCGCCCAGCTGACCGCCCATCCCGAGCAGCTCGTGCTTGGCGGCGAAGTGCGCGAACTGACGCTTCTGTTCTCGGACATTCGAAATTTCTCGGCGATTTCCGAAGGCCTGACCGCCCACGAACTGACCAAGTTCATCAACGAACTGCTCACGCCCATGAGCGATGTGATCATGGCCAACAGCGGCACCATCGACAAATATATGGGCGACGCCATCATGGCGTTCTGGAACGCGCCGCTGAACGATCCCGATCACGTGCGGCACGCTATGCACGCCGCCACGGCGATGAAGCATGAGCTTGCAGTGTTGAACGAGCGCTGGAACCGCGAGGCCGCCGAGCAAGGTCGAGTATTTCGCGACGTCGCGATCGGAATCGGCATCAATACCGGCGATTGCTGCGTCGGAAATCTGGGGTCCCTGCAGCGTTTCGACTATTCGGCCATCGGCGATGAAGTCAATGTCGCCTCACGCTTCGAAGGCCTCACCAAACAGTATGGCGTTCCGCTGATCACCGGCGAGTCCACCGCCGCCTGCCTGCCCGATTTCGAATTCCTGGAAATCGATCTGGTGCGCGTGAAGGGCCGCGCCAAACCGTCCCGCATCTATACGCTTCTCAGCCTGCTCGATTTGCCCGAAGGCCGGGTGCCGGAGGTTGTCGCCGCACAAACGGAATTGCTCCGAGCCTATCGGGCCCGCGATTGGATGCGAGCCGAGCAAGCGCTTGAAAGTTGCCGTGCACTCGCGGGCGCGGCACTCGCCACGCTCTACGACCTCTATCAGGCTCGCATCGCGGCGTTGAAAGACACGCCCGTGAAAAATACGCCGGTGCGCGCCGGCTGGGACGGCGTTTACACGATGGAAGAGAAGTAGTCGCAAAGAACAATATAACAGCTGTTACTCTAAGAATTCTTCTCGACTAAACGGTACAATACATTTGCCCACTCGCAGATGCGGTCCGTTATGATTAACCTGCTGCAAATTAAGGCACTTTCAGATTTTTCTCAGCCAGCGTGCCTACCGGGATGTCTAAGAGGGCAAATTTCTTAGCCAAGGTCTCAGCCGATGGTAACGCCCGGCAGGAACTGTTAGACGAATCTTGGTTTTTGTGGCATTTTTTCGACGCCATAATGGGCGGCAATAGGTCGGGGGCACCATGTTTACCAAAAGCTTAGCTGCTGCTGCAGCGGCGTCAGCGATGATCGTGCTGGCAGCTCAGCCACAGGCTGCACCAGAGCACATCGGCATCGCGGAATCGGTAAGCGACCAAGTGGAGGGCGTGCTTCCCGGCCAGCAGAATATTCTCATTTCCGGCAGCAAAGTCTTCCACGACGAAACCATCCGCACCAATGCGAAAAGTCTCGCACAAATGCGTTTCCTCGACGACAGCAGCCTGAGCATCGCCCCAAAGTCCGAAGTCAAGCTCGACAAGTTCGTCTACGATCCCAGCCAGCATAGCGGCCAAGTCGTTTTGCAGGCGACGCGCGGCGTATTCCGGTTTATTGCCGGCGCACAAGATCCAAAAAACTATTCGATCAAGACGCCGGCGGCCACCATCGGCGTGCGCGGCACGATTGTAAACGTCGCTTACGATGGTTCCAATCTGACCGTGGAGCTGGAAGAAGGAAGTGCTTACATCACAATGCCCGACGGGCACGTGTTCGATATCACGACACCGGGCTCTGGACTCGTCGTTTCCAATACGGGAACCGTGAGTGCGCCGCAGAAAATAAGCGGACCTACAAAAGATCCATTCAAGATAGGCTGGTCGAAGTTTTATTTGGCTTCGTTGAAACAACAACTCGCTTCGGGCCTGGCCAACAGTCCCAAGGGTGCCGTGGTCAAAACGCTATCGGGGATCCTCAATGGAGCTGTTCGCTCTTACGGCCGCGACTATGCGAATGTGATCACCCCTCCCGCCACGTCGCAATTTAGAGATGCCGGCCTTACCAAGGCCCAGATCGGTCAAATCTTCGCAGGAGCATTCCCCTCGGCGCCCCTTGGCCCGAAGCAACAGTCTGCCTCGCTCACAACGCCAAATGCGCCTTCCACTGCTCAAACTCCATCGATCCGCTCCGCTGTTCAGACTGCGTTGGCCAATATCGATCCGGCATTGACAGGAACGGCGAGGACCCAGGCGATCCAGTCGGCGCTGACCCAAGTAACCAAGGACCAAATTGCAATATATGGCGCGAGCGCGGTGCCCGGTGTCGTCCAAGCTGCTATCGGCTCAGGCATTACCGGCGTTGATGCTATCGCCGGGATTGTTCCAGCGGCCACGACTTCGGGCGTGGGCGTCTCGTCGGCTATCGCCGATTCGATCGTCGCGGCCGTGCAAGCCGGAGCGTCGGCGTTTGAAGTAGCCTCCACAGCCATTGCGCTCGGCAGCACGAACGGGATGTCCCCTTCCGATATCGGAACCGGCCTTGGTATCGCGGCCGCAATCCTGGAAAGAGGGGGCAACAAGCCCGCAGCCGATCAGATTGCACAAACCGTTGCCAACGAAGGTTTCGGCAATATGGCTGAGGCCTATGCCGCGGCAGTTCTGCAAAACGGTGGAACCAAAGACGTGGCAGACCTCGGAACGGGAAATCCACAAGGCGTGACGGCAGAAACAGGAACGGCCGGGACGCCGGACACCACGACCACCGGCACGACCGGCACGGGAACCATGTCATTGCCGCCTTGCGCAAACCCATCCTGCACGTAGTTACGCGGAGTCGATCTCCGACGAGCTTTCGGCTCGAACCCTCACAGTCCGGTTCTACGGTGCCGAAGAACTCGGCGTTTCGATTGCCCGAACGCTGTGGAGTTGAGCACCTGCAACGCACGGACATATACCGCGCGCGGAACGGCGGCGCGATGTGCGCCAGCTCGAATACTCAGATTTCCAGAATGTAAATCATCCCGAGATACGTGAGCTGGTGAACAAATTGATCGGCGCCGAAGATCACCCAGTAGACCCAGTCCTTATCGGACAGGCCGAGCTTGGTATCGATTCGCGCTTTGCTCCAGTCGCTGTGGTAGTGGATGACAAATTCGCCCAAGCACAGCGCGGCAATGACAACAGGCACCTGGGTGAGAACAAGCAACGCCGGCACGGACGCGATGGCATGCAGACCGGCATGGCTGATGCCGGCGATGTGACCGTAGGTGCCCTTGTTCCGCACCTGCCACAGGGACTGGAACGCGAAATCGCACAGGAAATGCTTGGTCTGAAACAGGCCCAGCGCGATCAAAAGCGTCGCGATTGCGGGATTCACGGCCGCTCCCTCTTTATTTATTGTCCCGGCCGTGATTTCGGCCGTTTATGCCCCGAAGTAGGTCAAGGCGGGGGACTATTCAAGTTCTCGCGGTCACACCGAATGCACGCGAGAAGAAAGCGGTCATGCGGGTCAGCAGGTCGCTTTCCACCTTCTCGCGCTGGGTGACGCGATGGGCCAGTTGGTCGAGTTCGAGCTGGCGTTTCGCAAGAATGTGACTGAACCGCCCGAGCAGCTCGGGTGACGCGCGAAGCAGATCCTCCATCGCCTCCTTGGTGATCTCCAGAACGCGCATGGTCGTCAGCGCCACGACGGTCGCGGTGCGCGGCGAGCCCGTCATCAGGGACATTTCACCGGCGACGTCGCCGGTCGCGGAAACCGCAACTTCCCGGCTGATGCCGTCTGTTCCCTTCACGGTGATGCTGGCGGCGCCTTCCAGAATGATGACCATCGACGATGCCGCATCGCCCTGGTTCATCAGCACGGTGCCGGCGGGCTTGTCTGCCGGCCTGCTGAGCTTGGTCAGTCGGTCGATCTGTTCGGGATTGAGGACGTCCTTGAACAGCCGCGCCCGGGAAATGGCGCGGCGGGTTTCCATGTCTCCGGGGACCGCGTCGACGTTGAACGCTTGAACCATCTCGATCTGCGTAAGAGGCGTCGGCACGGTGTATTGCTGAATGACGTCGAGCAGCGCGCGCAGCATGATCGAGCGCGCCGATCCCGGCTCCAACTGATCGGGAAACGAATAAAAGCGCACTTCGAAGATCACGCCATCCGCCGTGAGGTTCTTGACAACGACCGACGGTTCCTTGAGGCGCTCGAACCCGGGCCCCTTCGCGACCTTGAACGCCTCACCCAGAAGCAGATCCATCACCCGTGCGGGGGGAAAGCGATTGTCGACCGGAACGTCGACCGAAAGACGTTTTCCTTCCCGCGGCCGGCTGTGGTTGGTCACCGGGTTGGTGGTCGCCAGATGATTGGGAATCATCACCAGGCAACCGTCTTCCTGGCGCAGCAGCGTCGAACGCCATGAGATGCCGATCACCCGTCCATAGACCGGTTCAGGCCCCTGGTCGGAAAAGACCGTCAGATAGTCGCCGATCGCGTAGGAGCCTTCGAGATTGATCGCAAGGCCGCTGAACAGGTCCTGGATGACCGCCTGCAGCGCGATGCCCAGAACGACGGCCGTAGCCCCGGACGCCGTCGCCAGAGCCGCCATCGAAAATCCGGCTTCGGTCGATAGCCCGACCGAAAGCGCGATCAGCACCAGCGCCCAGGTCACGATGTCCTGGATCAACTCCGGCGTGTCGCGGCCGAGGCGTTTCTTCAGATGTCCGTGCCAGTAAAAGCGCCGGACAATTCGATCGATCAGGACGGCGACGGCAACGATAAGCGCGATGCCGACCGCCTGGACCGCCAGGTCGCCATAGGGAGGCGGGGCGATCGCCCGGATGGAGGGCTCCGCAAAATATTTCGCAAGCAGAAGGATGGCGACGGCGGCAAACGACCAGATCATTGCTTCTCTGCCATCACGATTGGGGCGTCAACATTGATTACACGAAAACGGCCCGGAAAGTGAGGGTTCCAGGCCACGGGGGTTTCTTTGGCGGGAGCGGCGAACAATGCAAGGACCCGCTACGGGTGTCGGTCGAACTCCAGCCCGTTATAAGGGCTGAAGAACTTTTCGAGAAGCGCCTAGCGGCGACGACGACATGGCCCTCGTTCCTTTGAGAGCGCCTGTCCTTCTCTCTTAGCGGGGAAGATATTTATCTTCCCGCCGGCAGATTAAGGCGCTCGCGCGCAATCATTCTGTTGAGCGCGCGCAGCTCGTCGGGCTGGCTCGCAAACGCCTGGCCAAACATTTGTGGCGCACCCTTCTCGCGAAGGAGGCGATCGATGAGGGGATGGAATTGCGGATCGCTCCACAGCAAGAGCGTTTCACGAAACAGTGCGGCGCGCGTTTCCTGGGAAAGATAGGGAACGATCGGTGCACCGGCTTTTTCACGCAGCCCGACCAACCAAAAATCGTGAGGCGCGAGTTCGAAAGCCAAATCGAGAGCGGCAGCGGCCCGCTGCGGGTGATCCGGACCGAGTGCCATGGCAAGAAGCGTCCACCCCCGCGCCGACATCGGTGCTTCGGCAAGGCCAGCGGATAGAATGGATTCAGCGGCGTGCAGCGATTTTCGATGGCTGAGAAGCACCGCCTCTCCTCGAGCAATTTGCGCTTCGCCATCCGACGGATCGGCGTGTACAAGCACGTCAGCAGCAGCGGAGTATGAGTTTGGCGGCAGCGAAACATTCATCGCCATATAGGTTGGAACTGGAAACGCAGCTTCGAGTGCCAATCCCGACGCCAGGCGGGGTATAGCGACCATCGCAATAAGCAGCGCAGGAACGATAAGGGCGAGCCTGGAATAATGACGGCCCATTGAACGGCTGCTTGCCGAACCGTCCGGCGACCCGCCTGCGGAAAGTCCGTCAGCGTCCTCCCTCGTTCGGAACGCCTGGCTGATTCCCAGTCCAAGAATCGCCGAGTAGGTCAAAGCAACCGCTGGAATTTGCAGGCTGAAATCTGCGACCTCGTGAACTCCGACCAGCACGCTCGCACCGACGCCCAACAGCGGGTAAATTCGATGACGGCGACGAACAAGAACGCCGCGGACACAAATGCCCGCGAGCCAGACAAGCGCTGCCCACCATAAAATCGCCGCCGGAAGACCCCACCCAGCAGCCAATTCCAAATAGTCGTTGTGCACCTTGTCCATCACATACGGAAGCATGTGGTCCGAGTAGAGAGGGTAAGCGTTTTCAAATGTCCCCAGACCAAGCCCAGACCACGGAGAACTCGCAATCATGCGGCTTGCGGAATCCCACAACAGCATGCGCATGTCTTCCGCCATGCCCGTTGCCGCTATTGTATCGAGCCGGGTTTCCAACTCCCCGCCATTGACCGCAAATAGAGCGATACCGCCGACGAGCAACACGACTGCCGCTGCGGCAGTCCAACCCATGGCTCTCTTGCGCGCGACGATGAAACTCGAGAGTAGCAACATGCCGGCCATCGCGGCCAACGTCGACAGAAATCCTGCCAGCGATCCCGTCGCAATCAGCGTGGACAGTGTCAGCACGACCGCAAGCAACATCGGCGTGCCGCGTCCAAAAAGGAAGTGCATGAGCGCCAGGAGCACCTGTCGCCAACCTCGCCGTGTTGCCACGACGTTGGCGCCCTGATCCAGCAACCGAGCCGTGGCACAGAGCGAGATCAATCCGGAATAGGTCGCATAGCTGTTGCGATTGACAAAGGGCGCCGAAAGAATGTTTCCGGGATTGGGTGCGGAATAAAAAAGCTCGAATTGACTCAAATGAAAAAAAGCAAGGCACAATCCGTACGCGGCATAGAAAGCACCGCAGAATATCAACGCATCCAGAAGCCGCCCAGCCCGCTGGAGGCTGTTGGTGAGCGAAAAGGCCAAGAAACAGGCCATCGCATATGTACCCAACTTCATAACCTCGGTAGTCGAGCGCCACGGGTCTATGGAAATGCTGCCCGTCGCTGCACGCGCCAAGACGTCCGACGTCATCGCCCAAATTGGATGTGCGAACGTCAGTGGCAGCCACGGAAGAACTTGGATGATCGCCCAACCCAGGGCGAGTGCCGCAAGGATAGCCGGCGGCCATAACTTTCGAGTGAACCGGAGTGAACGTTCTTCATCCAACAGCGTCGACGCGGTCCAAATAAGCCAACACAGAGTTACGAGGAGTGCGAGCAAAGACCACGACCATGCTCGATTGCTGCCCAACGGGAATGGAGCCCAAAAGAGGGTGATGAGAAACAACACAAAGGCGGCCCGCTCCAATCGAGGAGCGTACCAATTCGAGCTTTGACTGGAATGGATCGGGGATGCCGTAGTCACAAACGGGTGTCCGCTCCGCGGCAGAAGAAGAAATCAGCGCCGATATGCGCGCATGGAATCAGTCGGAGTAATACTCATTATAGTTACTATAACCTTGGTAGCCATAGTTGTAGTACCCATAGCGGGTCGTATCAGTGCGCGAAAGCACAATTCCGGCAACAAACGCGCGGTAGTCGGATAGTATACGGCCAGCCTGCAGAGCAGCTTCACGCGGCGTCTTTTCCCAGCGCACAACGAACAAGACGGCGTCTGCCAGGCCAAGCAACATTTTGGTGTCGTTGACAGGTAGAAGAGGTGCGGTGTCGATCAGGACAAGGTCCCACTCGTCCTTCAATCGTGCGATGAGCGTTTTCATCGCTGCGGATGCAAGGACATCGGGAGGATTGCCCGCGATCTTCTGAGCCGTCAGTACCCGCAATTCCGTCTTTTCATCGCAAACCAAGCTGTCTTCCAACGCTGACTCGCCGCTGAGAACTTGAACGAGTGTGTTGCGTTCACCGACCGGAAGTCCCATCGTCTCGGCCAGACTTGGCCGCCTGAGATCGGCGTCGAGTATGACGACGCGCTGTCCGGCGCGCGCCGCCAATCGCGCCAAACTGATTGCAGCCGTGGTCTTTCCCTCACCCGGCACCGAAGACGTCACAAGGACGACCTTGGGACGCTTGTCGACGTTGGAGAGCGCCAATCCCATCTGCGTTCCTCGAACGCCTTCGGAGAATGACGACATGGGATAATCGACGACGCGGTCTATCGCGCGCTTCTCCTTCACGTCCATGCCGCGAAGTTCGGGCAGTGTCGAAAGCACTGGAATCCCGAGCAGCGCTTCAACCTGGGAGATGGTGCGAAATCCCGTATCGAGGCGTTCGGCCACCATGGCAAACAGGAAGCCCAAAAACAGCCCTGCCGGGATCGCATAAATGAGAGTCGTCTGAACCTTGGGGTAGCTTGGAGCATCAGGCAGTTCGGCTTTGGAAATGGTGCGCGCGTCAGGCGTCTGAATCCCCTCCTGGCCTTGGGCCTGCTTGAATCGCGAGAGAAAGGCTTCGTAGAGCGACTTGTTGGAAGCCGCCGCCGATTCCAGCTCAGCGAGCTTTACGCGCACCTTGCTCTCGACAGTGGATTTACCCTCGAGCTGCGCGAGGCTGCCTTGCAGGGAACTCACACGAGCACGCGCAACCGCAACGTCGTTCGCGACCGTTTCGACAACACGTTGCACTTCTTCGCTTATCTTCGCGTCAAGATTTCGTTTTTGCGACTGTAAATCGAGCATCTTCGGATGCATCGGGCCGTATTTCGAGGAATATTCTGCCTCTTGCCGAAGCAAGTCAGTTTCCTGCTGGCGCAATTGTGAAATCAGACCAGACGCGACCACCTGCGAAACATCATCGGCATGGCCGCTATTCTTCAACTCAATCACGCGCGCATATTTGGCTTCCTGCTCGGCAAGATCGGAGCGTGCGATGATCAATTGACCGTTCAGCTGACTCAATTGCTGGCCAACGACCGAGTCGCCTGTCGAGGTTTCATTGATGTTGTTGTCCGCCTTATATTCCTGAACGGCGGCGGCTGTCGCTTGGACTTGGGCGGAGAGCTTTTGAAGGCGCTCGGCAAGCCATTGGGTTGCCTTCTGCGTCGCTTCGAATTTGGCGTTCAATTGATCTTCGACATAGGCGTCAGCTATGGCGTTGCACACCGTCATGGCCCTAACGGGATCCGGAGAGCGAAACGTAATGCCAATCGCAGAAGAAACACCCTGTCTCGTTACAGTTTCTGCCGACAACAGATTGTCGATAATCGCGTTGCGGCGATCCTGTTCTTGCTGCGCTTCTGTCTTTGTCGTGACCGCGCCGCCAAACCAGCGCAAGGGATTGAGATTGTGAAGCACAAGCGACAAAAAGCCGGGAGCCGATGGGGCCAGATCCGAAGCCTGATCGAGACGAAGCTTGTCGATCACCCGCGACATCAAGTTTCTCGAACGAAGAATTTGAACTTGATTTTCAATCGAGCTTTCGTCGGTCGGTAGCCCCGAAAAAATCGAGTCGACATCAACGGCCTTGTTCTGCCGGTCTTCGATGATCACGACCGAGGTGGCGTCAAAGAGAGGCGTAATGCGAAACACCACAATGGCGGTCAGCGCGATTACCGCGGCCGTGGTACCGAGAATGATCCACTGCCGGGCCCGAACCATGCGCAGCAGATCCGCGACGTCGAATAGCGTCTCGTTGCCCGCGCTGGGCGCTACCCTGGGCGCGGAAATCTTCTCCGCGCGGGACTGCTTATCTTGTACGGTCATTGCCAATTACTCGGGGCCAACTACTCAGAGCCAATTGCTCAGGGACCGGGGCGCGCCAGCCCGCGCGCCCACCAGCCAAGCATATGTCGTAGCACGCTTTTCGGCTACGCACACAGAGGGGGCCGAATTCAAAGCTGCAGGCGCAAATCCAACTGGAAGGTGTTATCCGTAAAGTCCTGCAACGCGATCGACGAATTCCGGTGCTGATAGATGTAGGAGAATTTTGCGTTCATGTTGCTGTTCATGAAGTACTTCACGCCAAGCGAACCGGTCATCACCTGGTCGTCACGAGGGGATCCCGTGAATCGGCTGTCCGAATAACCCAAATCCCCTTGGACCGTGACATTGCGCATGAACTCCCAGTCCACTCCCCCCGCAATCGTCCTCTGATCTTCGGCCGAGGCAAAGTTGATAGTCGTATCGCGCAGAGTTCGCGCGCCGGCCAAACGAAACGTCCAAAGCGGTGAAGGCGACCACGTGAGATTGACCCCATAGTTGAACCCCGTGACATCCTTCAAGGGCGCAGTGTAATTCTGCTTGAGATATCCGGCGAACACTTGGCCCTTCACCAAATGGCCTAGTAGAATGTCCAAACCGGCGTCGATGGAGGTTCCATTCGAATCGCGGTGCAATCCGTTGCGATCCGCTGAAAGATCGAATTGGCGATCGTCGTATTGTGCCAAGACGAACAGGGCGTAGCCGGGTGAGAACTCATAGGAGGCCTTGCCGAATACCGTATATTCGTCGCGATCGCGATCGCTGTTGCTTAAGATAAACGGAAAGCCGATCAAAGACGTCGGATCGAATTGATAGCGCGCGAATGCTCCGCCGGCCGAAAAGCCGAAATGATAGGGGTGGTACTCTATGGCCGCGTTTGCCAGCGTCAACGCGTATTCCGTCGGCTTCCTGGCAACACCCGGTTGATCGGGAGATGTGCGCGACTCGTGCAGTACAGAGTAACTGGAGCCGGCGATGATATCGGCTCCACGCACGATATCGAGACGGCCATTGCCACCGACATTCCAATCGGTGTGGTCTTCACTGGAGAAATTCGAATATTGGCTCGTCGCAAATCCGGCGAACAGGTTGAGCTCATGCGTGCTCCACTGCGATTCCAGTCTCACGCGAGCGTCCTCGGTGAAGTACGTGTCGTTTTTTGTGCCCGTCTGAGTGCGATAGATGTTGTCGTCGCTGCTCACACTCAGATCCAACGTCGGAAACAATCTAAACCCACCCAATGGCAGCCCCTTGGCATCGTAGGGGCCGATCACATGGCTGCCATTCTCAGTGTACGGAGTATCGGCGGCATCCGCGGAAAAAGCAGACGCCACTGCCCCTCCCGAAATAGCGAGCGCCAAAAGAACCTTGCGCATTCTCATGCTGATACCCCGTTCCCCAATTAAAATACCATTGTGCCTTTAAAACCGCGTCGCGCGCCGGATTTCCATACGATGACTACGTACACGAGGGATTCGCGCAAGGCGGGAGTGATGTGCCTGCTGTCCCGGTCGTGCCGGTGGTCGTGTCGTCTGGTGCCCCCGACGTGTTTGTTTCTGCCGTCACGCCCACCGGATTGCCCGTGCCGGCGTCGGCAACATCTTGGGTTCCGCCATTCTCCAGTACAGCGGAAGCAAAAGTTGTCGCCATGTCGCTGGTGCCTTCGTTCGCAATCGCCTGGCCGATTTGCAGAGCGGCCAGCTTGTTGTTTCTCTTTTCCAGGATTGCAGCTGCGATCCCAAGGCCATTGCCAACATCGGCAGCCGGCATTGCGCTGGTTCCACTCAGAGCGATTACGGTCGACGCCGCTTCGAGAGCGGATGCGCCGGCTTCCACCGCGGCAATAACCGAATCGGCAACCGCTTCCGACACACTGACCCCCGTACTGGTCGCCGCCGGCAAGACCGTCGCCAACACGGTTGTGGCGGGAATTCCCGCACCGATCGCCGCCTGCACAACCGCCGCAATTGCATCCGCGCCATAGGTCGTGATTGCACTTTTGGCCGCCTGCGACAGCGCGGTTTGAATTGCCTGCGTTCGCGCAGCCCCCGTCAAGGACGGATCGATATTTGCTAGAGCCGTCTGAATCGCGGACTGGATCGCCGCAGTTTGAGACGCTGACAGACCGTCGGCAGCGAGAGCAGAGGTCGGGAACTTGCCTTCCAACAACTGGTGCGGTCCCGCGGCGCCTACGCCCAGCGCTAGAATTCCGGCAGCCAAGCAGACTCTTGCGAGGCCCGACCTAGTAACCCTGACCATCACTTTAACCCCTCAACTTGCGACGCGAACGCTGAGAACACGGCTAAATCCAACGCTCAGCCTATAACAGTCAAATATCGCAGACCATTGCCGAGGCGCGACCAGAATTTGGGAAAAACAGCCTAGGTTTCGGCGCATTGAGGGTGCAGACATGAGCCCATTCCGCGGGAATTTCGGCAGAGTAGCCCAAGTCGCAGTCAATTTCTCATTACTTTTCAACAAGTTCACAGCTTAAGCATGTGTGACAATTGCTTGAAAATGACGGTGCGCCGAGATTGCAGATCAAGGTTCCCACTGTCGCACCGCAGCAACAGCATAGCGACGAATTTTGCGAACTGAATGCGACCCTTAGGGTGCCTAGAAAATGTTCAACTCCTGGGTGCCTTAAAAGAAGCGCTCCGATACTCGAATAATGTCACCGGGCATGACCTTCGTGGTTTGATCTGCGGGAAATTCGACCTCTTTGGTCGACCCGTTGCGCCGGATATAAACATCCGAATCGTCAGCTCTATTCGTATATCCGCCCGCCAGAGCGATCGCATTGAGCAAATTCATGTCGTTTACATACGGATATTCGCCGGGCTTATTCACTTCTCCGATGATGTAGAAGGGGCGATAATTTACGACCTCTACATTGACGCGGGCGTCCTTGAGGTACCCGGCATCGAGCTTTTGCTTGATCTGCAGCTCGAAGT
>JACQDN010000001.1 GCA_016201105.1 Pseudomonadota bacterium | reverse complement strand
GAGCCAATTTGCAATCCAGTTCGGCGACCGCTTTGCGGCGCCAGCGAACTGACCCCATGGGGTCAGTTCGCTGACCCCGCAACCTTCACAGGGATCGCTCTTACACAAAACTTCTGACACTCCCTCGACGAGTGGGCATCCCGTCGCCTAATTCGCTAAGCCGCCCAACGGCCAGTCACTCTTGCACTGATCTTCTGCAGATGCGCCGCCAGATGTGGCGCGGCGAACTCCGCGCCCACCATGAAGCGCATCAGCGGACCGAAGCTCTGCATGGCGCTGAGGCCCACAGCATAGAGACCCGGCATCTTCGTTTCGAACACATCCGACACTTCCGGCGAGCCGCCGCCGGGTGCTGCATACTCCGCGAGATCTCTGTCGAGGAACGGCAGCTTTCGAAAATCGGGCCTGTAGCCGGTCGCAGTGATCACATGATCGAATGAATGTGTTTCTTCCCAACCTTTGTCGGTCTTCAAAGTCAGAACCGCGCGTCCGTCCTTCGTGGCGGCGGATGCGACCGTACAGCCCAGCGAAGCGGGTACCACGCCCTCGATCTTCTCGCGCATGAAGAATCCGCCGGCGGGATGCAAATGGCTGGCGATGGCGCGGTCTTTCAGGGGGCGCGGCAGGCGATGAAACAGAAGCGGTGCGTGGGCGCAGAAATAGGACTTCCAGCCACGCCCGATGCCGGAGGCCGGCGCCTGAACCCAGCGGATGAAAGATTCATCGGCGGGATCGGGAATACGATTGAATTCGAGCACTTTGCCGCGCGCGACGATGCGCGGGAAAGCGCCGGCCTCGCGCAGCGCGGCTGCAAGATCGATCGCGGACGATCCGGCGCCGACGACGGCGACTTCGCGGCCCTTGAAGCGGGTCACATCGCGATGTTCGTAGCTGTGGGAAAGAACGTCGTGCGGCAACGTCGAAAACACCGGTGGCGTGAAACTGTACCAGCTGATGCCGCAGGCGATGACCACGCTGCGCGCCGCAAATGTTTCGCTGTCGTCGAGCGACACCGTGAACGTTTTGCCGCGGCGCGCGATCGACGTCACCTGGCGCTGCTCCAGATCTGGCACCTGGCCGGCGCGGAACCATTGCGCGTAGGAGAGAAACGCTTCGAGCGCTATGGGCAGGCCTTGATCGGCGTAGGGCAGGGCATTGCGTTCGCAATAGGCCTTGAGGGTGAAGCGGGGTGCGGGCGAGGAAAGATTGGAGACGAAGCCGTCGGACTTCAGCATCATGCCGGCGGGCATATGCGCGCCCCAGCTGTCCATCGCTTTGCCGAAAACGCGGAAATCCATTCCGCGCGCGCGCAAATGCGCCGCAAGCGAAAGCCCGTAAGGCCCGGCACCGACTATCGCCACGTCGCAAATCTTCGCCACCCGGTTCTCCAATGCTTCGGCCACGCGTCGCCGCCCCAATTCGCGACAAACGCGCTTTGTCGGGGTTAACAGGACTGCAAGGTTCCAGTTCTGTGCCAGGAACAAGTCTTGCTCGTTCGAAAGCATCGAATGTTCGAGTGCGAGGGCATGGGTCGCAGGATTCTGCTGGTTTCCACCGTCTGCTGGCCCTCCGTGGCCCGCTATGCGGGAGGATTCGCGGCCGCGGGCTGCGAGGTGCACGCCTTCTCTCCGGGCGAGGCGCCGGTTGCGGCCAGCCGCTACGTGACCCAGCATCATCTCTACAGCGCGTTTACCCCGATCTTCGCGCTGCGCCAGGCGGTTGAGAGATCGGCCTGCGATCTGCTGGTGGCGTGCGACGATCGCGCGGTCGCGATCCTTCTGCGCTTGGCGAACATCTATGAAGCGTTTGCGCCCCTGGTCGCCCGCTCGCTTGGCCGGCTAGAGAATTATTCCGAGATGCTGTCGCGCAACGGTTCGCTGGCGGCGATGCGCGCGGCCGGCGTGCACGTGCCCGATACGTTCGCTGTCTCGAATGAAGACGAACTCGAAGATCGTCTGTCCCAAATCGGCTTTCCAGCCGTCATCAAGGCGGACGGAAGCTGGGGCGGCGAAGGCGTGGCGATTGCGCGCGAGCGCGCCGCCGCGGTGCAAGCTTACCGGCGCCTGGCCGCCGCTCCATCACGCTTGCGCAGTCTTGCCCGAGCGCTCAAACGGCACGACGCGCACTTCGCGCGCGAGGCGCTGGCGCCGGTGCGCCGTGCGATCTCGCTGCAGCGGTTCATTCCCGGCACGCCCGCGGCAAGCGCGTTCGCGAGTTGGCAGGGCAAGGTTGTGGCGGCAATCCACTACGACGTCCTGGTGGCCGAAGGCACGATCGGACCGCCCAATGTCATCCGCCGCCTCGACGATCCGGCCATCGAGCACGCGTCTCATGCGGTTGCGCAGCGCTTCGGTCTATCGGGCCTGCACGGCCTCGATTTCATTCGCGACGGCGAAGGCACCGTGCATCTGATCGAAATCAACCCGCGGTGTACTCAAGGCGGCACGCTCGCTTTCGGCCCCGGCCGCGATCTTCCCTCGGCTCTCGCCAGCGCCGCCTTCGGCACGATGAGCGGCATGCGCCCGGCGATCGCCAACGACACTGTCGTGCTGTTTCCGCGCGAGTGGCAGCGCTCGGCGACGAGCGAATGGTTGAGGTTGGGTCATCACGACGTGCCATGGGACGACCCGGCGGTGCTGCGCGCCGCGCTGGGCATGCCGGCGACGAAGCGCAGGGCGTAGATTCTACGCGGTCTTCACGACGATCGCGAACAGACCCTTCTTGTTGAAGCGGCGTTCGTCCGGTCGCACCGGCTCGGCCTCGCAGACGATCGCGCGCAAGCCCGTGTGGGTCTTCAGGAATGCGTCATAGCCCCAGTTGGAATCGATATCGTCGATGATCGCCACGCCGCCGGTCTTCAAGGCGCGCCAGGCGTGGTCGAGTTCGAACGTGACGTTGCGTTCGGTATGCAAACTGTCATGGATGAAGAGGTCGATGCTGCCCAGGCGGCGCAACAGTCCCGGCAGCGCACGCCGGCTTGAATCCTCGATCAGCGTCCAGCGATCCTTGAAACCGCCGCCCACCGCGATGCCGACTTTGCTACGCGTTTCGGGGTCGAGCGGCGGCCGGTCGATGCTCCAGAGTTTGCCGTTTCCTTTGCGCCGCAGGGCTTCAAGAATGATGCGAGAGGTGAACCCGTGACCGACCCCGGTCTCCACCACGCGCGCCGGATTCGTCGCTTGGATCACCCGCCAGATGGCGCGAACAAGCGCGGTGTCGCCGTCATTCCAGCCGGAATAGGCGGCCGGCCCGACATCGATCCCGCCGGCCCGTACGGCGCCAACGATGTCGGCCCACAGCGCAGCGAAGTCTTTGATGCCCTGTTGTGGGGTCGCGCCGAGGAGCGGGTAGAGGCTGGATTGCCATTGCGGATCGGCTTCGCAGACATAAGGCGGCCGTCCGGAATATTCGCGGCGCTGCGCCAGCCTGTCCCAAACCGTGTCCCATAATCCGACAGGATCGCGCAACAGCGCACCGGCAAATCTGTTCGGATGTTTCAGGACGTAGCTTATGCCTGCACCGGACAAGGCAGATCCTCGCTTTAGGCAAGGCGGTGCGAAGCACGGTTCGTGCCATGGCGAGCCGGCCGGAGCAGCTTTTCGCCTCAACGGAAATTTTCGAAGAGACCTAGAGTGAAGTGCCGGCGGGAACAGACAAGGTCTTGAGCCACGCTATCAACGATTTGGCTTTTGTGTCCCAAGTCTCTTGCACGATGGCTGCCCTGGTGGATCGACCCGACGCAAAGGTCTCAAGCGCTTTTGCCAATGCCTGATCGAGGGCCTGCGGTTCGTCGGGATCGAAAAAGATTGTGTCCTGCGGTGACAGAATTTCGCGCGCGAACGGCATGGTGGCGACCACGGCGAGTTTTCCGACGGCTTGATACTCCATCAACTTCATCGATGCGACGTAGTCCCAGCCTTGCATCCGGCGCGGATACGGCGCGCAAAGTATGTCGGCCATCTCATACCAATTGCCAAGCGCAGATTGCGGCTCAAAGCCCGCGAATTGAACGGCGTCATGCGATAAGCCCAAGTTCTTCGATTGCCGCTGCCAGGCCTCGACATCGTCGGGGCGGCCGCCGACAAAGAGCCAGACGAGGTTGGGGAACTTTCGGCGCGCGGCCGTCTGCAACATCAGATCGATGCCGCGGTCCTTCCCCATGCTGCCGACATAGGCAACGACGATACGGCCGTCGGCGATGCCTTGCGCCCGGCGTAGTGCCGCTCGCTCGCCGCGCGGCTTCAAATAAGCTGGATCGATTGCATTGCCAAGGACGAGTTTTGGTTTGTCAATTTTTCCGAAGCGCGCTTCAAAAGCAGTCTCGACCGTGTGGGCGGAGAATATGCATCCGAGACAATTCGCCGAGCGCAACACGCGCTTGAGGATGCGGCTTTTCGGTCCGAAATCGTGCATGTCGAACACGAATTTCCGGCCCTGCAAGCTCAATGCGGCCGCGACAACTCGCGGATGATTTCCTGCGATTCACGGTCGTAGTATTTTTCGAGAGTCTTTCTCCGCTTGGATTTGTTTTCGCGCGGTAGAAACGCCGGAAGGCCCATTATCGCTGCAATGTTTGCCCAATCGGCAGTCAATGATTCGAATTTGGCGATGCGACCGAACCCGATCTCCTTTACTCGGATATCCCAGTGTGCTTGAGGAGCGAAGTGTGGATCAAACTGCTCGCGCTGCGAATAAAGAGTGTTGCGAACGAATTTCCTGAAACTCACCCATCGCTGGATCTTTCTTGTAGATTGAAGGTGCAGAAACGCCGACAACGCTCGATCGAAGGGGTTCCTGACAATCGTGAATGTGAACGGCGGATCGTTTTGCCAGCGCCGCAGCTGTTCTTTGCGTGTCGTTTGCCATGCCGCTTCGTTATCTTTCCTAACTACGACGCGGTCACGGAGCAGGCGACGGTTGATGCTCGTTTGCGCTACTTTGTTGTGGCAGAAGAATACGAATTCAAACTGCCGGTCCAGCACGCAGTCCCCTTGAAGAGAGATTTGTTCGAATATTTTCCTTTCCAAACGATCCCCCAAAGGCCGGCTGCAGCTTGATCTTAAGAGACTACTACAAGCGGATATCCTGGATAAGGCCATGCCAAAAGCAAGACGGACCCGACGGTGAAGCGATCGGTCTCAAACTGCAAGACGCGGTATGGCGACTTCGAACGGTTGCCACAGCTGACGGATCGCGGTTGGGGCGATCATACAGATGTGACCGTTTGTTCCCGGCCTTGATTTTCTGTCATGTGGCGCGTGGTTGCAGACGTTGCGTCCTCTGCCTAATCTCGGCATGGAAGGGGCGATACGATGGGAGCATCATGATGATGTCGTTTCGCACAGCCGCCCTGGGCGTCGCGTTTTCTTTCTTCTTCATCTCAGCTGCCGGCGCCGAAGACGCGGTCACGCCCGATTGGTCCAAGGCGCAGACCGTTGAAGTCACGCTGACGAACTACGCGTTCTCGCCCCAGTCGCTGCACCTCAGACGCGGCATGCCGTACCGCCTTCATTTCGTGAACAATGGCTCGAAGAGCCACAATTTCGATTCCGACAAATTCTTTGCAGCCGTTACCATCGTGCCGGAAGACCGAGCGAAGGTAACGGACGGCAAGGTGGAGCTGGAAGAGGGCCAATCGACCGACGTGCGCCTCATACCGGTGACGCCTGGCACTTACCCCGTCAGCTGTTCGCACTTCCTGCATGCGATGCTGGGGATGAGAGGCGAAGCGGTCATCGAATAAACGCTTTCGCGCGGTAGATCAGGGTTCTATGGGGGTTGCAGCGCAGCGCTCGGGCGTGCGCTGCGGATTGCACAGTGCGATAACATCGCCCGGCAATCGCGCCTCATAAGGCCCGAAGCGGATATCGGGGTGGCGATAGTCGGTGGAGACAACTTGCGCACCCGAAGCAAACGCGCCCTCTCGCCGGCTTGAATCGTTCTTGCGGGCTTCCACCGTATCGGCATCGGCGCGTGTGCGTACAAGGAAGCCGGCTTTGACGGCGGCGGCGATGCGTGCCGCATCGGCGGGGATTTCGTTGAGGGTGAGATAGGCCGCCGCCGGCGAATTCTCATCGGTATTGACGAACATCATGCGGCCTTCGAGCGATCTGCGCTTGCCGCGATAGACCGCAACTTTCTCCGGCGGCTCATCCAGCGCGAACAGGAATTTTCCGCGCGCTTCGCCCAATGTGGGCCAACCCTGTTTCAGAACGGCTTCCCGCAGCGTCGGATAGCGACCTTGCACGTCGTCCGGCGTGATGAGTTCGCGGCGGGGAAACACCGACGCGATCTCTCCGTCCAGTGCGTCGTATGCGGCCTCGTCGAACTTGAGCAACTCCGCGCCACCGGGCACCTGCGTTTTATCGTCCTTGGCGTTGAGCGTGATGAGAATGGGAATGTGCCTGGGATGCGCTTTCGACCATGTGCGTATGATGGAAAGGCAGTCGACGAAGGTCAGGCAGCTGGAATGAAAATCGATGTCGGGCACATGCATGACTTTAAAGCCCGGCCGGGACATCGCGGCGACATAGTTGCTGGACAGCGCTTCGCCGCTGAGTTGGACGCCCACGGGATGGGCAAAGCGCCCGCCCAGCGGGTCATAGACCACGTCGAGCTCCAGCGCGCGGGCGCCATCGTCCAATTCTTCGTTCAGTGGCGGATGTGTGTAGTCCAGGGCCGCCGCGAGCGGGGCGGATTTCGCCGCGATCGCCGCAAGAATCTTCGGATGGATGGCCTGCTTGTAGCTGTTGTGCGTGCCGACGGTCAGAATATCGTTGAGATGCAGGCTGCGATCCATCCAGGCCTGCGCGCAGCCCTCTCCAGCCGACACAGCGTTCGCGGCGGCTAAATCGCAATGACCGCTTTGGCGCAGCAAACTGCAGCCTGCGAGAAGAACGACAGCCGCCAACATTGGCCCATGCGATCGCATCAGCTCACTCCATCGTTCCGTCGAGAAAGTCGAACACGCTGGCTTTGAACAGCGCATGGGGAATGGCGGAGAAATGATCGCAGCCGGGAAGCGTTATGGCACGCCCGTCCGCGAAGGCGTCCGCCAGTTCATCGGGATCGCCGGCGAGTTCGTCGCGCGCACCGGCCACGACGAGAGCAGGAACGCGCACCTCGCGCAGCCCGGCACGCTGGAACGGCCGCCAACCGCCGCGCGCGCAGGCGGCGAGCGCCTGGCGATCCTCGCCTTGCTCGTCGGCAAACTGGCGAAAGCTGCGCAGCAACGGTTCGGCGATTGCTTGGGGATCGGTTGCCTCCATCGCATCGGCCATGGGATTTCCCGGCAGAGTCGGTTTGAATAGCTTTGCGCCCACGCCGCCGATGATGAGATTTTTCACGCGCTCGGGCCGTTCCATCGCCGCTGCCAATGCCAGGCGCGCGCCCATTGAAAATCCCAGAAGGGTTGCGGTCTCCACGCCGAGGTAATCCATCAGCGCGAAGATATCGCCCACCATGGCCTTGCGATCGTAGGCGGTGGAATCGTGCGGCTTGGCGCTCTCCCCATGTCCGCGGCAATCCAAAGCCAGCACGCGCATATGTTTGCGCTCGAAGGCGCCGTACCAACCCAGCCGCCGCCAGTTCTCCCGCCGGTTGGACGCGAAACCATGAATGAGAAGAACGGGGCGTCCGCCGTCGCGCGGACCGATGTCGTCATAAGCGAGCGAGAAACCGTCGGATGTAAACGTCGCCATGCCGCCCCGCTTGCGCCGATGCTTGCGAACTTCAGTCTTCAGAATAACCGAATGCCGCCGCCCAAGGCGAAAGAGCCGGCAGTACCGGCGCAAGTTGTCGTGCATAGCGCCGCCACGCCGTCACGGCTTCAGAGTGATCTTCGGTGATGGTTTCCATGGCCGGCTCCCACGCGGTCCCCGCGAACTCGCAGACGGCGCGCGATTCCATGCCGGGCTGATGGATCAGGTCCTCGCAGCGAACGGTCTTGAACGTAAGCGGCAACTTGTTTTGGTAGGTCTCGGCGAGGCGCATCGTGGCGCCAAAGTATCTCGCCGCGCCGTCCAGTGTCGTCAGATCGTACGAGTTGAGGTGCATTCCGAACCGGTTGCGCAAGCAGCTCAGCACCACGTCGCGCGGGTCGCGGACGGCAAGCAGGATTTTCGCGCGCGGAAACAGTTTGGCGATGATGGGCAGATGGAAAAGATTGAAGGGCAGGGTGTCGACATAGATTTTGTCCTTCAATTGCTCGGCCGGCGCGCCGCAGCCGTTCCAGTATATTCTGCGGATCGCGCCGATTTCTTCCGGTCCCACGGCGGCCAGGCGATCGAGTTCGAGCGTATTGGCAAAATATTCCCGGGCAAGGGGCGAAAAAGCGTCGCGTTCGCGAACGAACGCGTTGGAGGATTTATTGAGTAGCGATCCAAAGAGCATCGCGCCGGAGTAGGGAAAGCCGACAACGAACACGTGCCCTGCGGCAGGCTGACCGTCGCGCGGTTCTTCGCCCGGGGACCAGGCCGGTGCTGCCTCGAAATAGGTTTGCAGCCTCTCCACCATCGCAGTTGCCGATTCCATGCCCGGCTGCACCAAGCGCGGGGCATAGACTTCGCGCAGCAGTTTGCCGGCTTCCACATAAGCTTCGAAGGCTTCGTCGAGCCGGTCCTGCCCATCCAGCGCATCGCCCAGATAGCTGTTAGCCAGAGAGCGGGCATGTGGCGAATATTGCTGGCTGTCGATCGGACGCATGCGCTGTTCGGCGTGGGAGAATTGCTTCTCGGCCAGATCGGCCTGCGCTTGCGCAAAACTTGCCGTCGCCATCATGGGATCGGCTTCAAGAGCGTTTTGCGCATGTTCGCGCGCGCTCTTCCAATCACGGCGTCCGGCGGCGAGTGTGGCAAGCCGCCCCAACGCTTGCGCATGGTTAGGGTCCAATTTGACGGCCTGTTCATGGGCGGCACGGGCCGCCTCCATATCACCCATCAATTCGTGCGCGAATCCCTTGTTGAAGTGCAGCGGGGCGTGATCTGCGTAGATCGCGATAGCGGAATTGAATGTCATGATTGCGTCGGCGGGACGTTCCAGTCTGGCCAGGCATTCGCCGAGAGATTGCAGGACGCCGATATCGCGTGGCGCCAATTCGCGCGCGCGCTGTAGATCGGCGAGCGCTTCCTGCGGGCGCCCCTGCTCCTCCAGCCATTGCGCACGCAGTGCGAGCAGCACAGGATGTTCTACGCCATTCCCCAGGGCCTCCTGAGCCGCCTCAATGGCGTGGTCGTAGTGAGATACGGCCAAAGCGGCATCCACCAAGCGCAAATAGTGAGCGGCAGGAAGCGGACGGTCGTTTCCGGGATTGGACATGACTCTCCTTCCGGGTTCGACAGGCCTGTAAAATCAAACGGTTAACCCTGCCTGTCCGCGAGCCCCGCTCTCCGCCGGATATAGGCCGAGCCGCGGCCACAGGGCAACAACCATCTCAAATCCCAGCGATGCTCCCAAGAGCCATTGTATTGAATGTGTCGTGGCCTACTTTTGGCCAAGCTGGGGAGGAGACGCATGCAACGCCTGATCCATATTTCCGCTGCGGCGCTACTGGCCCTGGGGGTGTCCGGCGCCGCTTGGGCCAAGCCGCCAACCCCTTCTTCCGCCGCGCCAACCCCACCGGCGCCTCCCGCGGTTTCGCTCACGGCCCACACCTTGACGGCGGAGGACCTCGACGCGTGGCTCGATGGATTGATGCCTTACGCCATGGCGCGCGCCGACGATGCGGGCACCGTCGTCGTCGTCGTGAAGGATGGAAAGATTCTTTACGCGCGCGGCTTTGGCGTCGCCGATGTGAAGACGCGCGGGCCGGTCGATCCGAAGACCACGCTGTTTCGTCCCGGTTCGATCTCCAAACTGTTCACCTGGACGGCGGTGATGCAGCTGGTCGAAGCGGGAAAGCTCGATCTCGATAAGGACGTCAACACCTATCTCGATTTCAAGATTCCAGAAGCCCACGGAAAGCCCATCACGCTGCGAAATATCATGACGCATACGCCGGGCTTTGAGGAAACCATCAAGGGGCTTTTCGCGCATGATCGGCGCCCGCTGGCGGCGGTGATGAAAGCGTGGGTGCCGGAGCGCATATTCCCGCCGGGTGAAGTCTCGGCCTACTCCAACTACGGCGCTTCGCTTGCCGGTTACATCGTGCAGCGCGTCTCCGGCGAACCGTTCGAGCAATATGTGCAGCATCATATCTTCCAGCCGCTGGGCATGCAGCACTCGACCTTCGAGCAGCCGCTACCCAAAGCGCTCCAAGCCGACATGTCCAAAGGCTATGACACGGCCTCCGGCAAGGAAATCGAATTCGAAAACGTCAATATGAGTCCCGCCGGCGCGTTATCGGCCTCCGGCGAAGACATGGCGCATTTCATGATCGCGCATTTAAACGACGGCACGTATCAAGGCGCTCGGATTCTGAAGCCGGAAACGGCCAAGCTGATGCACAGCGACATCTACAAGCCGATTGCGCAGCTGCCGGCCATGGGGCTTGGCTTCTATCATGAAGACCGAAACGGGCACGTCGTCGTCGGTCATGGCGGCGATACGGTCGCTTTCCATAGCGATCTACACCTGATCCTCGATGAAAACGTCGGTCTGTTCTATTCGCAGAACAGCCAAGGCAAAGCGGGCATGGGAATACGCGGAGCGCTCTATGCGCGGTTTATGGATCGCTATTTCCCGTTCGCCCAAGTCGCCGAAGAAAAGACGCTCAAGACCACCAAGGACGATGCCAAGGCTCTGGCGGGTATTTATCAAATCAGCCGCCGCTCGGAATCGAATTTCCTGCGCATTGCCGACTTGCTCGGCCAGCCGACCATCAAGGCCAATGACGACGGCACCATCAGTATCGATCTTCTCAAGGATCTCGCCGGCAATCCCAAGAAGTGGCGCGAAGTGGCGCCGGGCACGTGGCGCGAGGTCAATGGCGAGCGCACGCTGATCGCGACCTACAAGGACGGCAAGGTCGCACGTATCGACAGCGATGATATTCCGTTGATCCTGGTGATGAGTCCGGTCGGATTCTGGGACTCCTCGTTGTGGAACGTTCCCCTACTCATCGCCACGTTCGTTATGCTGGCGCTCGTGGTCGTTTTTTGGCCGCTGAAGACCGTGCTGCGCTGGCGCTATGCGAGCCCGTTCCCGCTAAGCGGGCGCGGGGCAACGATCTACCGCCTTGCACGCGCGGTGGCCTTGATTGATCTCGCGTTTTTCGCAAGCTGGGGAGTGTTCTTGGCTATGGCAGCGGACCGCCCCCAATTGCTTGACGCTCCGAACGATACCTTGCTTCGGATATTCCAGGTTGTCGGCCTCATCGGAGTGCTGGGAACAGTCGTCCCTCTCTATCAGCTCGGTCTTTCTTTGCCGGATGGAACGCGGCCGTGGTGGACGAAGATCAGCGATATTCTGCTCGCGCTTGCCTGCCTGGCGACCGTATGGTTCGCCTTCAGCCTGCACCTGCTTTCGCTCACCTTGAACTACTAGGGGGCCAATGGCGGACTCGCTTGAACCTCTCATTCTGGATTTTCTGGAATGGATCGCGGGCGAGCCGAGGCCTTATGCCGAAGTCCTCGAGGCGTGGCGCACCTCTTGTCCGACGCTCACCGTGTGGGAAGACGCGGGCGACAGAGGCTACGTCGCGCGCATCTGCAAATCCGGCGAACCGCCACTGGTCGGGTTGACACCTCAGGGGCGCCAATTTCTCGAAGAGAGGCGGCGTACGCCTCAGCGGCCTTTGAAGACGGGTGCTCGCTTTTCCAGAAAACTTCTCACGCCCTCGCGGTGATCCTCGGTCTCGAACAATTTGGTGATCACATCGATCGCCCAGCCGCCGATTTCGCGCGGGTCGCCGTAAGACGTGCGCCTTAGCCCCTCTTTCATATAACGCAGCGCGAGCGGCGGGTTGACGGCGATGCGCGCGGCCAGCGCCAGCGCACGCGGCATCAATTCGCCGTGCGGCACAACTTCCGAAACAAGACCAATTCGTTCTGCTTCGCGCGCATCGATGACATCGCCGGTGAACAGCAGTTCCGCCGCCTTTGCCGGACCGACGATGGCGGGCAGACGCAGCAAACCGCCGATGTCGGAAATCAATCCGCGCTTGATGAAGAGTTCGGCGAATTTGGCGTTTTCCGAGGCGATGCGGATATCGGCGAACAGCGACAATTCCATGCCCCAGCCGACCGCCGATCCGTTCACGGCGGCGATAACGGGCTTGTCGCATTCCAGCGCGGCCATCGCGGCGGGCGTCGGCTCGCGGCGCACGACTTGGGAGCGCCCGGCTGTCGTACTGCGCTGCTCCCCGGTCATCATTTCCTTGACATCTTCGCCGGAACAAAAGGCGGGATCGGCGCCGGTCACCACCACACAGCGCACCTCGCTGTCACGCGCTGCGGCGCGGAACGCCGCTTCGATTTCGGCATAAGCGCGCAGGTTCAGCGCGTTGCGCCGGTCCGGACGGTTGAGCGTGACGACCGCCACCTGATCGCGCACGCCGTAGAGAAGGCACTGGAATTGGGCTGGCTCAATGGCCGGGGCAGGGGGCATCGCAGGGCACCAGAAGTTCGAAGGCATTCTTAGCCGCAGCAGCGGCCTCGCAAGGTGTCGAAAAATTTACATATATTTCAATGACTTAAAACTCATCTTGTCGAACTTTTCTTGCGCAAGGGGAAATAAAGGCACACCGCGCGCATTGTTGTCTTCAAAGGGCCGTCCCGCATTGGCCTTCTTTAATGGGCTTCCCATATAAACGGGAACGCCTCACACCCCATTCGGATTCTGAACAGAGGGACATTTTCATGGTTGGATTTCTGCGCTGGGCCAAATCGATCACCCTGGGCGTCCTCAACGGCATTGTGAAATTCGCCGTGTTCCTGGCGCTGGTGTTTGTGGTGTTGCTCGCGATCGGACTGGCGCGCGGCGACGGATTGCCGGGCAACATGGTCCTTGGTCTCGATCTGCGGACCCCTCTGCGCGATTCCAGTGCCGATGGCGCTTTTCCCTTCAATGAACATCCTCTCACCGTAATGGACATCGTGCTCGCTTTGGACCGCGCCGGACGCGATCCGCGTGTCAAAGGCGTGGTGATGCGGGTGGGCAACGGCGATATCTCCATCGCCCAGGCCGAAGAGATCGGCGCCGCCTTGCAGCTCTTCCGCAAGACCGGAAAATTCGTCACTGCCTACGCGCAAGGATTCAATTCATCGTCTCTGGGCGACTATCTCGCGGCCGCCAATGCCAATGAGATCTGGATGCAGCCGCACAGCGTGTTCAGCACCTCCGGCGCCGGTGCCGGCGCGGTATTCCTGCGCGGTCTCTTCGACAAGATCGACGCCGTACCGCAGATTGCCAAGCGCTCGGATTATAAGAGCGCTGCCGACATGTTCATGGAGAAAGGCTACACGCCTGCCGACCGCGAGCAGACGACGGCGCTTCTGCAATCCTGGTACGGCAGCGCCACGCGCGATGCCGCGAGCGACCGCCGGATTTCGGAAAAAGCCGTCGACGCGGCATTCCAGGCCAGCCCGCAATTCGCGGAAGATGCGCAGAAGGCCGGCATGATCGACAAGATCGGATATGACGACGAAGCCGACACGTCGGCCCGCACCCGTGCAGGCTCGGCGAAAATCGTGCAGATGCGCGAATATGCGCACGATACGCAAGAAGCGGACCGCGCGGTACGCGGCCCGGAAATCGCGCTGATCGAGGCGTCCGGCGAGATCGTCGACGGAACCGCGGGCGGCGGCACGTTCGACGGCAGCACCGTGATTGCGGGCGACGATCTTGCCCGTACCATTCGCGAAGCCGCGAACGACGACGACGTCAAAGCGATCGTCCTCAGGGTCGATTCTCCCGGCGGTTCGGTGACGGCGTCCGACCAGATTCTTCACGCCGTGAAGATGGCGCAGAAGAAGGGAAAACCCGTCATCGTCAGCATGGGATCGGTGGCGGCGTCCGGCGGCTATTACATCTCCGCCTCCGCCGACAAGATCATCGCACAGCCCGGCACCATCACCGGTTCGATCGGCGTGCTCACCGGCAAAGTCGCGATCGGCAAGACGCTGGCGCTGGCGGGCATCACGGCCGACGAAATCGGTATCGGCAAGAACGCACTCTTCAATTCCGCGATTTCGCCCTACACGCCCGATCAATGGGCAGCACTGAACCATCAGGCCGACGTGATCTATGCGGACTTCACGCACAAGGTCTCCGAGGGACGCAAACTACCCATCGACAAGGTGCAGAACATCGCCAAGGGCCGGGTGTGGAGCGGCACCGATGCCCATAATCAAGGCTTGGTCGACCAGTTGGGCGGTCTGTGGACCGCAGTCGCCGAAGCCAAGAAACTCTCGGGCATTGCCGACAGTTCGCAGATTTCCCTGCGTACTTATCCGCGGCCCAAGTCGCTGACCGAGGTCTTCGACGCCATGTTCAGCGGTTCTGTCGCAGGTGCGCGCACGCTTCAAGCTCTGGCCAACGTGGCTCAGACACCGCTGTTCCAGGCCGTGCTCGGAACGGTTTCGGAAACCCCGCGCGGCGGCGTCGAACTCAGGGCGACCAACTTGCCGCACTAGGCATGGGACATAACCAATTGATATAGCAAGGATATTCTGACGAGACGAATTTGATCCATCGGCGCGAACATCGCGACAAATCTCACGATTTCGTGTGATAACGCTAGCGCAGCAGCAACAACACTAGCGAGCCCGGTGCAAGACCCACGCATAGAAGATTTGGCCCAAAGGGCTCGCCAGGCGATGGCTCTGGGACGCCGCGACGACGCGGCGCAGCTTTGGAGCCAGGTGCTGACTTTGGCGCCTCAGCACCCGCAAGCTCTTCTCCATTCGGGACAATTTGTGCTGCAACGTGGCGACGCGCGCGGCGCGCTCGAATATTTTGCGAAAGCGCAGAGCGCTTCGCCCAAGGACCCGGTGGCTGCGCTCAATATTGCGTTTGCGCATCGCTCGTTGGGCGATACGAAGGCGGAATTCGAGGCACTGGAACGAGCGCTGGCCGCCGATCCTTATTTTTTCCCCGCACTGCTCTCGAAGGCTGCATTGCTGGTGCGTCTGGGCAGGCGCCGGGCCGCCGCGCGTATCTACAAGGATGCGATGACTATCGCGCCACCGGACAGCGAACTCGCCCCTGAACTACAAAGAGCGATGGAACGGGGCCGCGAAATCGTGCGCGAAAACGCGCAGTCGCTGGATGCATTTCTTTCTTCGAGGATGGGTTCGATTCGGGAGCGTCATGCAGGCGCGAACTTGGCGCGCTTCGAGGAATGTCAGGCGATCGCCGCCGGTACCAAGAAGATCTATCGCCCGCAGCCGACGATGCTCGACTATCCCGGATTGCCGACGATCCAGTATTACGACAATGCGGACTTCCCGTGGCTCAAGGGCATAGAAGCCGCCAGGGACAAGATTCACGAAGAACTCCTCGCTCTGCTCGCCGAAGAAAAAAAAGAAGGTTTTGGCCCCTACGTGCGGCACGAAACCGGCGCGCCGGTAAACCAATGGGAGGAGCTGAATTTTTCCCCGCGTTGGAGCGCATACTTCCTTTGGCAGGACGGCAAGCGCCTCGATGACCACTGCCGCCGTTGCCCCCGCACGACACAAGCGGTGGAAGCTGCGCCGCTCATTCAGATTCCCGGGTTCGCTCCGGCCGTGTTTTTCTCGACCTTGGATCCGCATACGCGAATTCCGGCGCATACCGGCGTCACCAATGCACGTCTGATCGTCCATCTCCCCCTTATCTTGCCGGGCAAATGCTATTTCCGGGTCGGCAACGACACGCGCGAATGGCAGGATGGCAAAGCGTGGATCTTCGATGATACTATGGAACACGAAGCGCGGAACGACAGCGACAAGCTGCGGGTCATCCTGATCTTCGATATTTGGAATCCTTATCTCTCTGCCGCGGAGCGCGACCTGGTTTCAGAACTTCTGCTGTCGACGCGGGAGTACTATCGGGACGCGTAAGGGGCTGCCGTCTAATTCGTTTCGTAGCCGAAGCGTTCCACCCAGGGCGCAAGGATCGGAAACATCGGCTTCAATTGTGTTTCATAGCGCCGCCATTGCGCGATACTTTCCCTGTTCAGGCCTTTTGCAACTTGTGACGAACTTGGCGTAGCGATCGTTCGCTTGCGCGAGCCTTCGGCGAATCTGCGCATGGATTGATTCCACTCGGCGCCGAGAAAATCGCAAAGCTTTCTTGTCCATCCGTCGAAGTCTGCAACGAGATCCTCGTTGCGAACTTCCAGCAGATCCAAGGCCAGAGCGGACCGGCAGAGTTCCGCCAGACTCATGACTTGATCGAACAGGCGTGCGGCGCTTTCCGGTTCCAGCAGTTCATAGGTAAAGGCATGGATGGTGAACATGCGGCGGAAACAGCTGAAGACGACGTCGCGCGGGTCGCGCACGGCAAAGAGGATTTTCGCCCGCGGAAACAGCCTGGTGATGAGCGGCAATCGCTGCAGGTTGTAGGGCATCTTGTCGATGACGATCTTGCCGCGCGCCTGAACGCCGAATTCGCGCACGCGCTGCCAATAGGCGCGCCGATATCCTGCCAAAAGCTGATCGCTTGCCGCCGCAAGGCGATCCAAGCCGTCCGGTGTGGCGATGAAATCGCGAATGGATTCGATCAGCGTCGCGCGTTCTTCCAGCGTCACCATTGCGGGATGATTGGCCAGCACCTGGCCCAGAAGGGTTGTGCCCGAACGCGGAAATCCGACCAGGAAGACATGTCCCGCGCTTTGGTCTTCCGACGGACGTGAGGAATGCTCCGGCTTTTTCCATCGTTCTTTTGGAATGCGCGCGAAGGACGTTGCCAGCCGGGCAAGCAGGTCGGGCGCGCGTTCTTCGCCGCCAGTGCTGAAGCGTGAGGCGAAATGTGTTTTCTCCTCTGCCGCCGATCGTTCATAAGCGGCAAAAGCTTCAGCGATGCGGTCTTGCCGGTCGCGGATGTTGCCGACGATATTCCATGCCGTCGCGCGTTCCACCGGATGTCGCGCGGGATCGGCGCACAGGCCGACAATGCGCCGTTCGGCGGCGTCCAGATTTCCCGCCGCGAAATCGGCCTGCGCCAACGTCATCAACGACACGCTGCTGTGAGGATCGAGCGCCAGCGCGCGCTCGGCATAAGTTCGCGCCTGGGTCCAGTCGTTTCGCCGCGCGGCATAGCTGGAGAGCCGCGCAAGCGGTTCGGACAGATTGGGCGCAAGTTCGAGCGCGCGCCGGTAACTGCGCTCGGCCCATTCGTGTTCGTCCAGCGCTTCCCAGGCGAGCCCGAGATTGGCCTGCGCCGGCGCGAAATTAGGATTCAGGGAAGCGGCAAGCTTCAGGCTGGTCACCGATTCGTCGAGCCTGTCTAGGCGGAAAAGACAATGGCCTAAGGCATTGAGAATGCGTGCATCGAGCGGCGCCAGTCGTTTTGCGGCTTCAAGATCCTCAAGCGCCTTGTCGAGACGATCTTCGCTCTCGTGCCAATGCGCCCGCAGATGCAGCAGCAGCGGATCGCCAATACCTGCGTCCAGACCCTTGCGGGCAAGCTCAAAAGCCGCCGGCATGTTCGAGGCAAGAATGGCGCGCTCGATCTCGGAAAGAAGTTTGACCCGATCGCTGGACGCCCCGCTCATGAATAGCCGAACCGTTCAACCCAGGGCTTCAAGACGGGCAGGATGGGTGCCAGCTGCGTTTCGTAATTTCGCCAGTGCGCGACGCCCTCGCGGTTGAGGCCGCGTGAGATCTGGACGGCGCTAGGCGTTGCGATCGTGCGGGATTTGGCGCGCTGCGTGAATTCGCGCATGGAGTCGGCCCAGCCGATCCCGATGAAGGCGCAAATCTCCCGCAGGCGGCCCTCGAAATCGTCGACGACGTCTTCATGCCGAACGTATTTCAGGTCAAGCGGCAGCTTCAGCCGGTAGAGCTCCGCCAAATTCATGTAGGCGTCGTAGAAACGCGCGGCGCTCTGCGGCGACATCATTTCGTAGGTGTAAGCACTCATGCGGAAGCGTCGGCGCAGGCAGCTCAGGACCACGTCGCGAGGATCGCGCAAGGCAAAGAGAATCTTTGCGTGGGGGAAAAGCTTTGCGATCAGAGGCAGCTTCAGAGTGCCGAAGGGATGCTTGTCGATGAATATCTTGCCGGTGGCGTCGAGACCGAATTCGCGCACGCGTTGCCAATAGGCTTGACGGTGGGACGAAAGCTGGTCGGCGGGGACCGTGTCGAGGCGCCTCAAGCCCTCGGCGTCGTGAAGGAAGACGCGGCCCGAATCCACGAACGCCTCTTTCTCTTCCATCGAGACGACGTCGGGCCGGCTTGCCAGCGCCTGTTCCATGAGCGTGGTGCCGGATCGGGGAAAGCCCAGCAGAAAGACGTGGTTCGCCGCCGGGCTTTTTTCCGCGGCGTCGGACGCGGACGCTTTGCGCGGGATCTGGTCGATGCGTCCATAGTAGTCCGTCAGCCACCGGATAGCGTCCAGAGCTGTTTCCTGACCGGCAAAGCGAGGGTCGTGAAAGCGGCGAAACTCTGCGTTGCCTTGGACATAGACGGCGAACGCGTCCGCAAAGCGGCCCTGATTGTTCAGAACATCGCCCAGCAGGCCCTGCGCGGAGTAGCGATCGGTGGGCGACAGCTGAGGGTCATCGAGCAAAGCGCGGATGCGCCGCTCGGCCGGGACGAAATCGCGCTCCTCCAGATCGGCGGTGACGAGCGCGAGTTCGGCCGTCGCCTCGCCTGGCTTTAGCGCCAGGGCACGTGCCGCGTGTTGCCGGGCGGATGGCCAGTCTCCTCGCCGTGCCGCCAAAGACGCGAGGCGTGCGAATGGTTCCGCGGAATTTGAATCCAGGGCCAGCGTGGCTTCAAACGCCGCGCGCGCTGCGTCCAGTTCACCGATCGCTTCAAGCGCGCAACCCTTGTTGAAGTGCGCGGCCGGTATCCGGGGCTGAGCGGCAATGGCCGCGTCGAATGCATGCGCCGCTTCCAATAGGCGGTTCTGCCTGGAGAGGGCCAATCCGAGCGCGTTGAGGACGCCGAAATCCTGCGGCGCAAGCGTGCGCGCCCTCTCCAGATCGCTCAGCGCCTCGCGATCGCGGCCCTCCTGCTCGTGCCAAAGCGCCCGCAGGTTGAGAAGGAGAGGGTGTTCGTTCCCGTCGTTGAGGGCGGCACGCGCCAACAGCGAGGCTTTGGCGTAGTCGGAGGCCTCGAGGGCTGCAACGACGCGGCGAAGAACTTCGGGCTCTGGCGATGACGAACTCATGTGGGGCGGAAACTTAGATCATCCGACGGGTGCTGTCCGGAGGCTTGAGGGGAGAAAAGCGGCCCCAACGGTTTGGACATAAAGTCCAACTGTACCAGCAAAAAGAAAGCGGCGGCCTTTTGGGCCGCCGCTGGGAAGTAAGATGCAGGTTTGACTTAGTACTTAACGGTCGCACCGACGAAGATGAAACGGCCGAGCGCGTCATACACCTGCGGGAAGGTATTGCCGTTGCCGAACGGAGGCGTGGCAATGTAGCTGTTGTCGAGAATCGGTGGCGCCTTGTCGGCGATGTTGTTGACGCCGGCGTGCAGTTCCACGCCTTCCCGAACCGTCCACGTGCCAGCCAGATCGAAGTAGCTGAACGCGGGGATCCTGGCATCCGCCGGGTCAAATGAGCCCCAGTCGGCCTTGACGCGGCTCATGTAACGCCAAGCGGCAGACACATCGACATCCCACGGGCTGGACCACGTCACGCGGAGTTTATGCCTCCAGCGCGGTGTGGGTGTGCCGCAGAAATTGCCGAACTTGCCGGCGCAGTCAGTATTCGTATCCGGCAAGCCCAACGGTCTGGTGAAGTTCGTGGGGATTGACAAGATATTGTACCGCTGCGTCCAGGTGCCGACAAAGTTGAACGCAAGCCCGCCATTGTCGCCCATACCCCAGTCGGCCATATCCGTCTGGTAGTTGGCTTCAAAGTCGATACCTCTATTCTCCAACGACCCAGTATTCTGATTGCGCGAGTCGACGAAGCCGGCATTGCCGAACAGGATTTCGGTGCCCGGCGCGCGGTGAATGAGACTGCAGATTGACGCAGCTCCGCTGACTGCGCACGCATCCAAGATCAAGGGCTGATTTATAACCCCGATAAAGCCGCTCACCTTGATGTCGAAGTAGTCGACTGTGGCGGTGAAGCCGTCGATAAAGGTCGGCGTGAACACCAAGCCGAGCGAACGGGTGTCGGAGCTTTCCGGCTTCAGATTCAAGTTGCCGCCGAACAGACCCGAACATTGGCCGGCCGGGCAGTCGAGATTGGACGAACCGAAGTTGACCAGCGGCACGCCACCATTGGTGTTGGCGCACTGCGCAGCGTTGAACGTCGGAGCCGTGCCGCACGGATCGAACCCGCCCCACAAACCGATGGTTTGCGGTGAGAACAGTTCAACCACGTTCGGCGCACGTACCGCGCGCTGGAAGCTCGCGCGGAACTTGAGGTCGTCGATCGGCTGGTACTCCGCGCCGTACTTGTAGGACGACACTTTGCCAGCGAGGTTGTACGATGAGTAACGATAGCCGCCATTCACCGTGAGGTCCTCGACGAGCGGCATGCCCTGGATCAACGGCACGCGGACTTCGCCGAAACCTTCGGCCACATTGAACGAACCGCGCACACTCGGCGTTGCACCACCCTGGCCGGCGAGGTCGCCGGTTTGGAATTCGACGTCGGTGCGATAGTCGAGGAACTCCGAGCGGTATTCCAAACCGAAAGAGACCGCGACCGGAGATTTCGCCCACGGGGATTGCACGCCCCACTGGCCGAGATCGCCTGTCAAGTTCGCACCAAGGACGCGCTCTTCGGTCGCGCCTTCCTTGAAGCCCGGCGTGGCGATGTAGTTGATCGCTGCCTGCGTCAGACCGCCGAGCCGGAATATATTGGCGGGCACGCAAGACGGATCGCTACCATCGATCACGGACTTACAAGTCGGGACGCCGCCGACCAGCACCACCTGCAATGACTTCTGCTCGTGCGAGAGCGAGGCGTCGTTCAGATATTCTTCGGCATATATCGTCGTGCCGTACTGGCCAAACAGATCATATGTCCAGCCGTCGCCGAGATCGCCTTTCACACCCACCACCATGCGATAGGACGTATGGCGGAGGTTGTCTTGGCGGTTGCCGGCTTCGACGAAACGGCGTCCGATCTGGGCCAGAACGTTGGTCGAGGAGCCCGCGCTCGCGCCGCACAACAGATGTGCCGGCGAGTGAGTATTCAACGGATTGCCGAGGAACGGGTTGTCGCAGTTGATCAGCATGTCGCCGCCGAACGAACCGCCGCCGCGGAACCAGCCCGACGGAGCGATCTGGGCAACCGTGTGATCGTCCATGAACATCAGCGAGGTGTAAACGTCGAACGCTTTGCTGACCTCATAGTGACCCATGCCACCCAGCGTGTAGCGAGTGTCGGGACGCTGCAGGTAGTTGAGCGGCGCGAAGTTGAAGTTGTCACGCGCCGTTTGATACGGGATGAAGCTCGTGGTCGTCGTCGAGCGGAACGCCTTGGTCGAAGCGGGATGCGCGCAAGTCGGACAGAACACGTTCGGGTTATGCGCGCGGATATTGAGGAACTGAGAGTTCGACGATCCCGAACACCTGAACAGATCGTTGGGGCCGAGAGGAGGGTGCCCGAACAAGGTCGTGGTGTTCATCGCGCAAGTGGAGAAGTCGCGCTGGCTTTCGAGAACCGCTTGGGTATTGCGGTAACCGGCATAGACGGTGATGTTGCCTTTGCCACTGTCGGAGTTGACGCCCAACAGCACGGTGCCGTCCACGTTCGCGCCGTCCCATACCGAACTCGGCGCGGACTTGACCGGGAACGTCGAATGGTCGACCGCAGCCTTGGCAATACTGCTGTCATTGTTGTGCTGGTAGATGCTGTAGTTGCCATCGGCTTCGACGCCTTCGAAGTCCTTGCGCATGATGAAGTTCACGACGCCGGCGATAGCATCCGAACCGTACACGGCCGATGCACCACCGGTGGAGACTTCAATGTGATCGACGAGCGCTGCCGGGATCTGGTTCAAGTCTGCAGACGGAAGGGCTGGATCGCCAGGCATCAAGCGCTTGCCGTCGATCAGCACGAGTGTGCGGGCTGAACCCAGGTTGCGCAGATTGACGGTCGCGGTACCGGTTGAGCCGTTCGAAGCCGTGTCGCCGAAGTCGGCAAACGCGGCCGGCAAGTTGTTGAGAAGGTTTTCGACGTTCGTCGTACCTTCGAATTTCATTTCCTGTTTGCCAACGGCCGTCACCGGTGAGCTGGAATACAGGCCCGTTTGCGGAATGCGCGAACCCGTCACTATGACGGTCGTCACTTCGTCGGCCGTTGCCGGCGCGGCGATACCGAACACCGCGGCCGAGGCTGCTCCGAGAAGCAACGATGAGCGCAGGCTGCTCTTGCTGATTTTGATCTGATACACGTTGAACCCCCTTGGTTCTGTCGTAACGACGATACGATACTGCCATCAACGGACGCTGCCGGATGGCAGTTAGCCCCCCCGCACACCAATGGCGATGCGCGCGGAATAAGCCCGTTTGGCCAAAAAGTAAGTGAGAGTGGCGTCGTTGGTCAAAAAGGATTTGCTTTTCTACGGACGTTCGATAGGCGTCTGTGGCTTTTGTGCATCAAATCTATGACGGCCCGTCATGATATTGGGCGAATCTTGCGTTTCACTAGAGGAAATCAGGAATTTCCTATGCCGATTCGAGGTTTGGTTAAGGCCAGGGACGGGAACCGCGGTCCAAAAACCGAGTCGAAATTGCCCAATTTTGAGTCTTCGCGACTCGCGGAACGGGTGCCTGAAGAGAATCTGAGATGAAGACTGTGCTTTCCACGCATCGCGCCTGTCTGGGGCACGAAACCCCGCGCGGCCACCCCGAACGCATGGAGCGGCTTCAGGCTGTTCTGAAAATCTTGGAAAGTGAGGAGTTTCAATATCTTACGAGAGTTGAGGCGCCGCGTGCCCGCCGGGAGGCGCTGATCGGCGCTCACGATCCCGAATTGGTCGATGCGATTCTGGGCCGTTTTACCGAGCTCGCGCGCACGTCCGGCCATGTCCATCTCGATCCCGACACCGCCATGTCGGCCGGTTCGGCGGAAGCCGCGCTGCGGGCTGCCGGCGCGGTGATCGACGCGGTCGATCGGGTGATGCGCGGCGAATGCGACAATGCATTTTGCGCGGTGAGGCCGCCTGGGCATCACGCCGAGCGCGATCGCGCAATGGGATTTTGTCTTTTCAACAACGTGGCAATCGGCGCATTGCACGCACGCAAAGTTCACGGACTAAAACGCATCGCCGTCGTCGATTTCGACGTGCATCACGGAAACGGCACGCAGTCGATTTTCTTCGATGAAATCGGGCTTTTTTACGCGTCGACGCATCAGTCTCCGCTCTATCCCGGAACCGGATTTGAATCCGAAAAAGGAGTCGCCGACAACATCTTGAACGTACCGTTGCCTGCGCACGCGGGCAGCAGCGAGTTTCGCGCGGCGTTTTGCGGCATCGTTCTTCCGGCACTGGAATCCTTCGCGCCTGAGTTCGTTTTCATCTCCGCCGGGTTCGATGCGCATCGCGCCGATCCCTTGGCTGAGATGGAATTGATCGAAGACGATTTCGGTTGGGCGACGAGCGAGATTTGCGCCGTGGCGGGGCGCTGCTGCCAGGGCCGCGTTGTTTCGGCTTTGGAAGGGGGTTATGACCTCGACGCGCTGGCACGGTCCGCCGCCGCCCATGTCCGCGCGCTGATGGAGGCGTAAATGCCGGCCAAAAACGACAAGCAAACCGCCGCGCCGGTCGAGCAACTGAGCTTCGAGGCTGCGCTCAAAGAGCTCGAAGACATCGTGGGCCGCCTCGAGCAGGGCGAAGTCGATCTTGAGGATTCGATTCTGCTCTACGAACGCGGTCAGGCGCTCAAGGCGCACTGCGAGAAGAAGCTGAAAGCGGCGGAAAGCCGTTTGGAGAAGATCGTCCAGGGCACGGGCGGCGAGCCGTCCGTCGAACCCATGGATCTCAATTAGCCCGTAGAATATAGCTTTGATGAATTCCGAACCGCGTCTCGCGCAAAGTCTGGTGGAACCGGCGCTGGCCGAGGCCGCCCTCTTTGTCGAAAGCACCTTGGATGCGCTTCTGCCCCGAACGGTCGGGCCGGAGCAGCGTCTGCTGAAGGCCATGCGCTACGCCGCGATCGGCGGGGGAAAGCGCTTGCGCGGCTTTCTGGTTCTGCAAAGCGGACGGCTGTTTGGCGTGGACCGCCGCGCCTTGGGACGCGTCGCGGCCGCCGTGGAATGCGTGCACGCCTATTCCCTGGTGCACGACGATTTGCCGGCGATGGACAATGACGATCTGCGCCGCGGCAAGCCGACGGTGCACAGAGAGTTCGACGAAGCGACCGCGATCCTCGCGGGCGACGGACTGCTCACATTGGCGTTTGGACTGCTCGCGGAACCCGATGCGCATGGGGATCCATTTGTGCGTTGTGATCTCGTCGCCCGTCTCGCCCATGTCGCGGGCCATGCCGGCATGGTCGGCGGGCAGATGATCGACATGGAGTTCGAAGGCAAGATGCCCGCGCTACCCGAAATCACGCGGCTGCAGCGGATGAAGACGGCGGCGCTCATCACCTATTGCTGCGAAGCCGGCGCGATCATGGGCAAGGCCTCGCAACCGCTGCGCAGTGCGCTCTGCAACTACGGCCAGGAACTCGGTCTCGCGTTTCAGATCGCCGACGACCTGCTGGATGCCGAAGGCGATGCCGAAGCGATGGGCAAAAAAACGCGCAAGGACGACGGCCGGGGCAAATCGACGGTGGTGTCCGTCCTGGGCGCCGAAAGAGCGCACGCACAGGCCAACGCACTGGCCGCACAGGCGGTTCGTCACCTTGATTTGTTTGATGAAAAGGCCGACCTTTTGCGCGCGGCGGCTGAGTTTGCGGTGACGCGGCGTGCTTGATTGAAAGCCGCAGCAGAGTTTGGATTTGATGGGTCAGCCGGCCAAAACACCTCTCCTCGATACCGTCAACGACCCGCAGGCTTTGCGTAAGCTCGCCAAGAGCCAATTGCGCCAGCTCGCCGACGAATTGCGTCAGGAAACCATCGACGTCGTTTCGGTAACGGGCGGACATCTGGGCGCCGGCCTCGGCGTCATCGAACTCACGGTCGCATTGCACTATGTGTTCGACACGCCGCGCGATCGCCTGATCTGGGACGTCGGCCACCAGGCCTATCCGCACAAGATTCTCACCGGCCGCAGAAGCCGCATGCGCACGTTGCGCCAGGGCGGCGGTCTTTCCGGTTTCACCAAGCGCGCGGAAAGCGAATACGATCCGTTCGGCACCGCGCACGCCTCCACCTCGATTTCCGCCGGCCTCGGCTTCGCTGTGGCACGCGATCTCAAGCACGAGAAGAACAACGTCGTCTGCGTGATCGGCGACGGCGCCATGAGCGCGGGCATGGCCTATGAAGCCATGAACAATGCGGGCGCTCGCAGGGAACGGCTGATCGTCATTCTCAACGACAACGACATGTCGATCGCCCCGCCGGTCGGCGCGATGAGCGCCTATCTTCCGCGCCTGATTTCAAGCCGTCCCTATCGCGGCTTCCGCGCCTTCGTGAAGCGCATCGCCGAGCGCCTGCCGAACTTCATTTTCCGCAGCGCCAAGCGCGCCGAGGAATATGCCCGCGGTTTCTGGGTGGGCGGCACGCTGTTCGACGAACTGGGTTTCTACTATGTGGGGCCGATCGACGGACACAATCTGGATCACCTCATTCCCATTCTGGAAAATGTGCGCGACGCCCGGAACGGGCCGATCCTGGTTCACGTCGTCACGCAAAAGGGCAAGGGCTACGCGCCGGCCGAGGCCAGCGCCGACAAATATCACGGCGTCGTCAAGTTCAACGTGCTGACCGGCGAGCAGAGCAAGTCGGCGGCGAAAGCGCCGAGCTACACGAAGGTGTTCGCGGAAGCTTTGATCTCCGAAGCCGAGCGCGACGAAAAGATCGTTGCCATCACCGCGGCGATGCCGTCGGGCACCGGTCTTGATCTCTTCGCCAAGAAATTTCCCGAACGCACCTTCGACGTCGGTATTGCCGAGCAGCATGCGGTGACGTTTTCGGCGGGCCTTGCTGCCGAAGGCATGAAGCCGTTTGCCGTGATCTATTCCACTTTCCTGCAACGCGCCTATGACCAGGTCGTGCACGACGTCGCGATCCAGCAATTGCCGGTGCGCTTCGCCATGGATCGCGCCGGACTGGTCGGTGCCGATGGGCCCACGCATGCCGGTTCATACGACATTACTTATCTCGCGACGCTTCCAGGCTTCGTGGTGATGGCCGCCGCAGACGAAGTCGAACTCACCAACATGGTGGCGACCGCGGCGCAGATAAACGACCGGCCGAGTGCGCTGCGCTATCCGCGCGGCGAGGGCTTGGGGCTCGAGCGTCCAAAGATCGGCACGCCGCTTCAAATCGGCAAAGGTCGTATCCTGCGCGAAGGGACATCCATCGCCATCCTGTCCTACGGCACGCGGCTGACCGAAGCCCTGCTGGCGGCGGAAAAACTCTCCGCGCACGGATTATCGGTCACTGTGGCCGACGCGCGCTTTGCAAAACCGCTGGACGAAGACTTGATCCGCCGTCTCGCCCGCGAGCATGAAGTGCTCATAACCGTGGAAGAAGGCGCCATCGGCGGCTTTGCGGCGCATGTCATGCAATTCCTGGCGCTGGAAGGCCTGCTCGATCGCGGCTTGAAAATCCGTCCGATGACGTTGCCCGATCGCTTCATCGATCAGGACACGCCCGAGCACATGTACGAAGCCGCAGGCCTCGATGCCAGAGCGATCGTGACGGTCGCGTTCAATGCGCTCGGCCGCGAAGAAGACGCGCGTGCTTCCGGAAAGCTGGCGTGACGAATTCTGCTACTGCAGAAAGCGCCGCTAGCTCTTCCCTCTGCAAACACTTCGGCACCTGCGGCGGGTGTCTGTCGCAGGACATGCCGGCAGGTGACTATCGCGCGGCGAAAAAGAACGATGTGATCGCCGCGCTGGCGCCGTACGGCTTCGAAGCAAGCCTCGTGGACGATGTGATCTCGGTTCCGCCCAACACGCGCCGCCGCACTTCGCTGAAAGTGAAGAAGCAGGGCGGCAAAGCCGAAATCGGCTTTCACGCCCGCCAATCGCACAGCATCGTCGACATGTGGGAATGCCGCGTTCTGGCGCCCTCACTTGTGACGCTGGTTCAAAGACTGCGGGAGATGATGACGGCGCTGCTGCGCGAGGGCGAAGCGGCGGAGTTGCATCTCACGCAAAGCGACACCGGCCCCGATCTCGCCATCCGCTGGAGCCGAAAGCCCGGTGCGCCGCAGACGGCGGAGATCGCCCGCTGGGCCGCCAAGCTGAAAATCGCGCGTATCACGTCCAATGGCGACGTGCTGTTTGAAACCGCGCAGCCGCAAATCCGTTTCGGCAATGCGCGCGTGAAACTGCCGCCCGAAACTTTCCTGCAGCCCACACGCGAAGGCGAAGATATCCTTCAGCAAAAAGTCGTCGAGATTTTCAAAGGCGCGAAATCCGTCGCCGATCTGTTTTCGGGTTGCGGCACGTTTGCCCTGCCGCTCGCCGAACAGGCGCGCGTCCACGCGGTCGAGCTCGATGCTCCCATGTTGGACACCCTCGCGGCAGCCGCGCGCGCCACGCAAGGCTTGAAGCCTCTCACCACCGAGAAGCGCGATCTCTTCAAGCGGCCGCTGACGGCTGCGGAATTGAACCGTTTCGACGCCGTGCTGATGGATCCGCCGCGCGCCGGTGCCTTGGCGCAGGCGCGAGAACTCGCGCAATCCAAGGTGCGGCGCATCGCCTATGTCTCGTGCGATACGGCAACCTTTGCGCGTGATGCGCGCCTTCTGGTCGACGGCGGTTACCATATTGGACGCGTCTTGCCGGTGGACCAGTTTCTCTGGTCGTCGCATATTGAACTCGTCGCGGCTTTCACGCGCGGCTGAGAAGGGCAGAGCGGGCTTATGCAATTTGGCGTGCGATCGGGTGTGCGATATGGCGCTGCCATTACGCTTTGGCTTGCGGCGGGCCTCTGGCTTGCAGCCGCGGCGCCCGCGCCTGCCGTCTCGCCCTATGCCAACTGGGCCGCCATCGTCGTGGCCGGCGATTGGCGCTCGCTGAGCGGCGCGCCGAGTCCGGCGTTCGACAACGCGCGCCGCGACGTCGCCGCCGAACTCGTCAACATCGGATTCAATCGGTCCAACATTCAGCAATTCTCCATGCAACCCGGCCGGGAGAAAGATGGCCGTCTGCTCAAATCCAATGTGCAGACGATTTCGGACTCGCTGCAGGAACTGGCGGGCCGCGCGACGGCAGGCTGCCTTCTCTATTTCACTTCGCATTGGAGGCCCGGCGGGCTTGCCATCGGAAACGTGGCTCTGGTGCCCGACGCGATGGCGCAGCTGGTGGACGATGCCTGTCAAAACCGGCCGACGGTGATCGTGGTGTCGGCCTGCTATTCGGGATTTCTCATTCCAAAGCTGGAAGCACCCAACCGCTTGATCATGACGGCCGCCCGCAAGGATCGCACTTCGTTCGGTTGCGGGCAGGGCAGCCAATATCCCTATTTCGACGAGTGCATTCTCGCCAAAATGCCGGTGTCGAGCGGCTTCGAGGATTTGGCCGACAAGGTCCGCGCCTGCGTGGCTAGGCTCGAACAGAAGCGCGCCGTCGAAACGCCGTCGGAACCGCAGCTCTTCGTCGGCTCGCAGGTGGCTGGAAAACTGCCGGAATGGCGATGAGCGTTGAGGCTTCGAACCGCAGCTGTTTAAGTGTGAGAGCGGGGCGCGAGCGGATATTTTGACGGATGGGCATATTTAGCTGGATGAAGGCCTGGGTCTTCGAGAGCCTTGGCCAAGACGTCTCGAGCGCACTGCCGCCGCCACCCAGGCCCAAGACGGAGTGGGAGCGTTACGGCCACTATCTCTGGATCATGATTTTGGTCGTGTTGCTGGGCGGGGCTGCCTTCGCGGCCGAGCAGTATTTCGCCGCCGACTCCTATTCCAACTGGGCGGCCATCGTCGTCGCCGGCGACTATCACGCCCATAACGGGGCCGATACCGAAGCCTTCGACAATGCCCGGCGCGACATCGCCGCCAAGCTTCACGACATTGGATTTTCGCCGGACAACATCGTGCAGTTCTCCGTACGCCCGGAGCGTTATCGCGACACCCAGCCCCTCTCTTCGGATGTCGGCACAATCTCGCGCTGGCTGTGGACGCTCTCGGGTCAGGCGCATGGCGGCTGTCTCGTCTACTTCACCAGCCACGGCGCGCCGCAAGGCCTTGTCCTGGGAAACTCCATTCTTTCCCCGGACTCGCTCGAAAACATCGTGGACACCGCCTGCGGCGACCGCCCGACGGTGGTGATCTTGTCCGCCTGTTATTCCGGCGTCTTCGTGCCCGCGCTCAAGGGCGCCAACCGCATGATCATGACGGCGGCGCGGCCCGACCGCACCTCGTTCGGCTGCACCTCGTCCGACCGCTATCCTTATTTCGATGCCTGCCTGCTCGACGACTTGCCGGACGTGCACGGTTTTCCCGAACTGGCCGATCGCGTGAAAGACTGCGTCACTCAACGCGAGCAAGAGTCCAATGTCTCTCCGCCATCCGAGCCGCAAGTCTCCCTGGGCGACGACATCGCCGCGCATTTGCCGGGGTGGTGAGCCTTCCACCCTCCCTCGGGAGGGTCGAAATCGCGAAGCGATTTCGGGGAGGATGCGGAAGGAGATTCTTCTTCCTGATCCTCCCCGAAAAATTCATTCGCCTCGCTCATGAATTTTATCGACCCTCCCAAGGCAGGGTAGTCCTCTACCCCACTTGCCCGCGATGGCGCAGGGCGTGATCGGCGAGGACGCAGGCCATCATCGCTTCGCCGACCGGCACCGCGCGAATGCCGACGCAGGGGTCGTGACGGCCCTTGGTGAAAATTTCCGTCTCGGCGCCTTCGATGTCGATGGTCTTGCGCGGGCTTAAAATCGAAGACGTCGGCTTCACCACGAAGCGCGCCACGATCGGTTGGCCCGTGGAAATACCGCCGAGAATCCCCCCCGCATGGTTGGAAAGGAATTTAGGTTTGCCGCCTTTTCCTTTTCGCATCTCGTCGGCGTTTTCTTCGCCGCTAAGCACAGCCGATGCGAAACCGTCGCCGATCTCCACGCCTTTGACGGCATTGATGCTCATCATCGCCGACGCAAGATCGCCGTCGAGCTTGGCGTAGATCGGCGCGCCGAGCCCTGCCGGAATGCCGTCGGCCACGACCTCGATCACCGCGCCGATGGACGAACCCTTCTTGCGGATGCCTTCGAGATACTCCGTCCACGACTCCGCCGTCTTTTTGTCCGGACAGAAGAACGCATTGCGCGCGACTTCGTCCCAATCCCAACGCTTGCGCTCGATGCTCTGGCTCCCGATCTGCACCAGCGCGCCGCGCACGCTCACGCGTCTGTACAGCGAATCCAGAATTTTGCGCGCGATCGCGCCCGCGGCCACGCGCGTCGCCGTCTCGCGCGCCGATTGCCGTCCGCCGCCGCGGTAATCGCGCACGCCGTATTTGGCCCAATAGGTGTAGTCGGCATGGCCGGGGCGGAACTTGTCGCGGATGTCGGCATAGTCCTTCGAGCGCGCATCGACGTTTTCGATCAGCAGCGCGATCGGCGTTCCCGTCGTCACTTGCGCTTTCATCCGCTCGTCCTGAAAGACGCCGGAGAGGATGCGCACCGTGTCGGGCTCTTTTCTTTGGCTGACGAATTTGGATTGTCCGGGCCGGCGCCGGTCGAGGTCGCGCTGGATGTCGGCTTCGGCGAGGGGGATGCCGGGCGGGCAGCCGTCGACCACGCAGCCCATCGCCGGCCCGTGGCTTTCGCCGAAGGTCGTGACCCGGAAGAGATGGCCGAAGCTGTTGAAGGACATTCGTAAACCTCTGAGCGCCGGAAAGTCAGAGCCTGAAAAGCCCGATTTTGCGGCGGAATTCAACCACAAGCGCGACCGGGCCTCGCGTATTGCGCCCTTAATCTATACTGAGTCCAAATCGGGCAGGGCTTCGGGGACAATTGTGAAACGGCGTTATCTTTCCCTGGCAACCGGCCTCTTTATGACCTTCGCGCCCGTCCTCGCTCACGCCAGCGCGCTGGCCGCCCAGCCGCAGACCAATCAGGCGCAGACCAATCCCAATCAGGCGCTGGCCAAGAAGACGATGGTGGCGCCAAAGCCCGAACAGCAGAAGCTGCGCGGCGTGCCGCTTTGGTTGCTGCTGGGCGGGCTGGGGACCGCGGCAATCATCCTGGCCGCGTCCAATCACGACAAGGCGCACGCCAAGCCGTCGAGAATGACTCAGTCGCCCCAGTAGCTTTCCACGCCTTCGGACAATTTCATGATCCCGGCATTGGGTTGGGTGTATCGCACCGTGTGCTCCACACTCAGACGCAGATAGTGCGAGCGTATCGCCCGCGCCGAGCCCTGGTGGCAGACGATGACGCTGTCGCGGCGCAAGGTCTGCAGGAACGCGCCCACGCGCTCGTGCAATTGCGCATAGCTCTCGCCGTTCGGCATAACCCAGTTCCAGCGGTCGTTCTCGCGCGCGTCCCAGCGCGCTTTGTCGATCACTTTCAAGTCGTCATAGACGGCGCCTGACCAATCGCCCATGTCGGCTTCCATGAGACGGCGGTCGGCGCGATAGGCGAGCGGCGGCAGGCCCGCGCCGTCGCGCAGAATTTCCATCGTGGTACAGGCGCGGTGGAGCGAACTGGCGAAGAAGTCGAGGCGCGAAAGATCGCTTGCCAGCTCCTTGAGCAGCACGCCGTTCTTGCGGGCTTGCGCGCGGCCCAGATCGGTCAGCGGGGAATCGTTCTGTCCGGTCAGAAGTCCCGCCGCGTTTTCCTGCGTCTGGCCGTGGCGGATGACGTAAAGCGTCCGCGCGCGGAAATCTGCGCCCGCGCTCATTCGCCGCCGGATTTGGAGACGGTGATGTCGGGGGCGTCTTCCGCCTTCATGCCGACGATGTTGTAGCCGGCATCGACATGCAGGCATTCGCCGGTGACGGCGGCGCCGAGATCGGAGAGCAGGAACAGCGCCGCATTGCCCACTTCGCCGATGGAGACGAGGCGGCGCAGCGGCGAATTGTATTCGTTCCACTTCAACATGTAGCGGAAATCGCCAATGCCCGAAGCGGCCAGCGTCTTGATCGGGCCCGCCGAAAGCGCGTTGACTCGGATTCTCTTCTTGCCGAGATCTTCGGCGAGATAGCGCACGCTCGCCTCCAGCGCCGCCTTCGCCACGCCCATCACATTGTAGTGCGGCATGACTTTCTCGGCGCCGTAATAGGTCAGCGTTACCATGCTGCCGCCGTTCGTCATCATCTTCTCGGCGCGATTGGCGACGGCGGTGAACGAGTAGCAGGAGATGTTCATGGTCGTCGTGAAATTGTCGGACGTGGTGTCGACGTAGCGGCCCTTCAATTGATCCTTGTCGGAGAAGGCGATGGCGTGGACGAGAAAATCGATGCTGTCCCACGTCTTGCGCAATTCGGCGAACGTCGCGTCGATGGAACCTTGTTGGGAAACGTCGCAATCCACCACAGCCGCGGGATGGAGCGGCGCCACCAAGGGCGTCACGCGCTTCTTGAACGCTTCGCCCTGATAGGTGAAGGCGAGTTCCGCGCCGGCTTTATGCAGCGCGTCGGCGATGCCCCAGGCGATCGACCGGTCGTTGGCGACGCCCATGATGAGGCCGCGTTTGCCTCTCATCAGGCCTTCTGCCGCCATTTCAAAACCTCTCGGATCGATTGCAGCCGTTCTAAGGGGCGCTGCCGAATTCAACAAGCATTTCAAGGGATTCGGGCGTTCTCGAGGGCCGCCGGCGCAGCGCGCCGTATATGCCGGACCTGGGCGCGTATAAGCAAACGGCGTATTGGATCGGCGGGATCGATAATGTAAACAAGTCTTTAGCCGGGAAGCGTAAGTACAGACAGGTTGCGTTATGACCTATGCCCGTCGCGTGTGTTGCGATGCCGACAGCCATTTCATGGAGACGTTTGACTGGATCGCGACCTATGCCGATCCGGACCTGCGCGAACTCTTGCCACCGTTGAATCTGGGCTCCGCCGGCAGCATGGCCGCCGAGCTTATCGAAGCCGCACTGCGCCACCGCGAGCAGGATTCCAAACGGGATAGCTTCGGCCAAAACGTCGTCGGTGGCCCCAAAGGCTGGTTTGCCTGCGGCGCCTTCAACCGCGATGACCGGCGCAAGGCGCTCGACGATCTGGGCTTCAAGCACCAGCTCATCTTCTCGACCTTCGCAACGACGCAGTTCTACTACAGCCCCGATACGAGGATCCGCTACGGCGGTACGCGCGCGCACAATCGCGCCATCGCCGATTTCTGCAAAGGCGACGATCGCATGATCGCCGTCGGCGTTCTGCCCACCGACGACGTCGAAGCGGCGCGCGCGGAAATCTTCGCCGCGGCGAAGGACGGTTGCCGCGCGATGTGGATTTCGGCGAGCCCCGCGGGCGACAAATCGCCGGGCCATCCCCAGATGGATCGCGTCTGGTCGGCGCTCGCCGATTGCGCCATGCCGTTCATGCTGCATATCGGCGGCGGCAACCGCGTCCTGCCGAAGGAATACGCCAACAACGGCAAGCCGCTTCCCACCGATTGGCTGGGCGGCGGAGAAAATCTGCGCTTCAAGGATTACATGGTGCTGCCCTTCGCGGCGCAGATGTTCTTGACCGCGATGGTCTATGACGGCGTGTTCGATCGCTTCGCGAGCTTGCGCGGCGGCGTCGTCGAAATGGGCGCGGGCTGGGTGCCGGATTTCCTGAGGCGGCTCGATGCGGGGCAGAACATGTTCCGCGCCAGCGACACCCAGGTAGGCGCGTTGACGCGTCCGGCCTCCGAAATCATTCGCGAGCGCGTCACCTTCACGCCGTTCGGCAACGAAGACGTTTCCAAGATGATCCGCGAAGCGGGCGCCGAGCTCTTCATGTTCTCCTCCGACTATCCGCACCCCGAAGGCGGGCGCGATCCCATCGGCAAGTTCGAGCAGCTGATGGCGGATTTGGACGAAGACACCAAAGCGCGCTTCTTCCACAAGAACTTCGACCGGATGATGGGCTTCGCGCCAGCCGCCTCTTCAGCAACTGCGCAAGCGGCCGAATAGCGATTCCACCCTCACCTGGGAGGGTCGAAAATTCGCGCGCAGCGAGAATTTTCGGGGAGGATCAGGAAAGTAGAACTCCTGTCGGCATCCTCCCTGAAGCGCTTCGCGCTTCGACCCTCCCAAGGGAGGGTGGACGCTTTACCATCTCACCCAAGGTGGGGCGTCATGCGTATTGCGTTCTGCAGCGCAGGGGCGCGCGGCGGCTTGCCCGATGTTCCAGAAGATGACGTATGGAGCTTTGCAGAGATGAAGCCCGCGCGGTGAGTCCACCAATCAAAAGAACTCGTCATCCCGGCCAAGCGTTGCGTAGCAACGCGCGTGCCGGGACCCATACTCTCGCTTCTGAAAAGTTCGCACGAATTCGATACCACGCTTATTGGTCCCGGCACGCGCACCCTGCGGGTGCTTGGCCGGGACGACGGGTTGTTTGAAGATCGGCGATCTGGCTAGATCCTATTTCGACAAAGTGCAGGCGCCGGTGAAACAATTTGTCGTGTTCAAGGGCCATGGACATTCTGCCATTCTCTGGAGACCCGCGTGCGTCCGCTCGCGATGAAATCCGAAAGCCCAACCGCAGGAACGCCCATGGATAAAGACCTAAAACCGGCTCCCGGCTTCAACGAGGCGGGGCTCGCGCAGATCGCGCCCGCGATGCAGGCCGTCGTCGAGGCCGGCGATCTTTCCGGCATGGTCACGCTGATCTGGCGCAAGGGCGAAGAGATTCAATTGAACGCCATCGGCCGGCGCGACATCGAAGCCAAAAAGCCCATGACGCGCGACACGCTCTTTCGCATCGCCTCGATGACCAAGCCGATCACCTCGGTGGCGGCCCTGATGTTGCTGGAAGAAGGCAAGCTCAAGCTCTCCGATCCCATCTCCAAATGGCTGCCGGAATTCGCCGACATGCGCGTGCTGCACGATCCCGCCGGCTCGCTCGACGAAACCTATGTCAGCCCGCGTGCCATCACGGTCGAAGATCTGATGACGCATCGCTCCGGGCTCGCTTACGGGTTCACGTCGAGAGGTCCGCTCGGTCAGGCGCATGAGAAAGCGCTGGGCCCCGTGCTCGACAGTCCGCACGGACCGGGCGAATGGCTGAAACGCCTTGGCAGCCTGCCGCTCAGCTATCCGCCCGGCGAGCGGATGCACTACAGCCATTCAACCGAAGTGCTGGGCTTCCTCGTCGGGCGCATTGCCGGCAAGCACTATCGCGACGTGCTGATGGAGCGGATCTTCGCGCCGCTCGGCATGAACGACACAGATTTTTATGTGCCGCCGGCCAAGCGCGATCGCATGGCGATCATGTACCAGCAGGACGAGGCGAGCGGCACGCTGAAACCCGTACCGTTCCCGCAATACGATTCCCCGCCGGACTATTGCGCGGGCGGCGGCGGATTGATCTCGACGGTCGACGACTATCTGACATTCGCGCGCCTGCTGCTCAACAAGGGCGAGCTGGGCGGCACGCGCCTGCTCAAGCGCGAAACCGTCGAGCTGATGACGACGAACCGGTTGACGGACGCACAGCGCGAAATTCCGTTCCTCGGCTTCCCGTTCTGGGCCGGGCAGGGCTTCGGGCTCGGCGTCTCCACCATCGTCGATCCGGTGAAGCACGAATGGATGGGCGCGGGCTCGAAGGGCTCGTTCGGCTGGCCCGGCGCCTTCGGCACCTGGTGGCAGGCCGATCCGGCGCAGGAGATGATCCTCATCTTCCTCATCCAGAACTATCGCCCGCTGACGCCCGACATGGCGGGCCAAGCCGTCACCGGCGCCCGCATGGGCGCCCGCGTGGCGTGTCCCATGTTCCAGAAGATGACGTATGGAGCTTTGGAATAGACAACCCTCCCCTTGAGGGAGGGTCGAAATTTGCGAAGCAAATTTCGGGGAGGGGTCATGCCGCGG
>JACQDN010000072.1 GCA_016201105.1 Pseudomonadota bacterium | reverse complement strand
TCTGCGCAAAGCCGCAGAGCGCTCCATGCCCGCGCTCTGGGATCGCATCGGCTCGATCCTCGACACCTTCTCATCCGCCGAATGCGCAAACTTCCTCAGCCACGCAGGCTATGCGTAATCTCAAGACAAAATCGCTCTAGACCAGCGTCGTCAACGCTTCCGGCGCCCAGGGCTTCAGCTGATCGCTGTGTCCTTCGCGGATTTTCTTCGGCCAATCGGGATTGACGATCAGCGCGCGTCCCACCGCCACCAGATCGAAATCGCCGCGCCCCAGCATTTCCAGCAGGCGGTCGATACCGGCGGTCTCTGCGCCTTGTGCGCGATAGGCGGAAATGAAGTCGGTGTTCAGGCTCACCGAGCCCACGGTGATCGTCGGCAGGCCTGCGATCTTCTTGGTCCACCCCGCGAGATTGAGGTCAGATCCGGTCTCCGGGAATTCGGGCTCCCAGAACCGCCGCGTCGAGCAGTGAAAAGCATCGACGCCGGCCTTTGCGAGCGGTGAGAGAAACTGCTCCAGGGTTTTAGGATCGTGTGCCAGTTTCACGGCGAAATCCTGCTGCTTCCATTGCGAGAAGCGCAGGATGACCGGGTAGTCGGGACCGACTTGGCTTCTCACCGCACGGACGATGTCGACGGCAAAGCGCGTACGATCGGCCAAGCTGCCGCCATAGGCGTCGCCGCGCTCGTTGGTACCGTCCCAAAAGAATTGATCGATGATGTAGCCGTGCGCGCCGTGGATTTCGACGCCGTCGAAGCCGAGCTTCTTGGCGTAGCCGGCGCTCTTGGCAAAACCGCCGATCACGTCGTCGATGTCCTTCGCCGTCATGGGCTCGGCGACTTTCTTGCCCGGTTTGGCGAGACCCGAAGGGCCCATGCTGCGTTCATCGGGATAGGGACCCGTGCCCGGATGGCGCACGATTCCCTGATGCCAGAGCTGCGGCATGATGATGCCGCCGGCCGCTTTCACTTCCTTGAGCACATTCGCCCAACCCTGTAGCGCTTCCTCGCCGAAGAACGCAGGCACGTTCGCGTCGTTGGAGGCCGATTTATGCTCGGGCGAGGTGCCTTCGGTGATGATGAGGCCGGTGCCGCCTTCGGCCCTGCGCCGGTAGTAGGCGGCGACTTCGGCGTTGGGAATTTGCCCCGGTGAGTGCGAGCGCGTCATGGGAGCCATGACAATCCTGTTCGGTAGAGAAAGTTGCTTGAGCCGGAACGGCGCAAAGAGTACGTCGGTTGAAACCATGGCGATGCCTCTCGATACGAATAGCGGTTCCACAGACGCAAGCACGCAAGCCGATCTCCTGACAAGTGTGAGCGTTGGCACGCCGCCCGACGAACCGCCGGCCGAACAGGAAATTAAAGACCTCGCCAAGCCGTCGTCCGCGCTGGGCCTTCTTACCGTCTTCCGCCATCGCAACTACCGGCTGTTCTTCGCCGGCCAGCTCGTCTCGCTGATGGGAAGCTGGATGCAGACCGTGGCACAAGGCTGGCTCGTCTACAGCCTGACCCATTCGGTCTTTCTGCTCGGCGTCACCACCTTCTGCGCGCAGGTGACGGTGTTCTTCATGGCCTCGTTCGGCGGCATGATCGCCGACCGCGTCGACCGCCGCCGCATGCTCATCTTGACGCAGAGCCTGGCCATGGCGCAGGCGGCGATCCTGGCGGTGCTGACGCTGACCCACGTGGTGCGGGTCGAAGAGATCATCGTGCTCGCCTTCGGTCTGGGCCTTATCAACGCGGTCGACATCCCCACGCGCCAATCCATGACGCTCGACATGGTGGGCCGCGAAGATTTGCGCCACGCCATCGCGCTCAATTCGATGATGTTCAATCTGGCGCGCGTGATCGGCCCCAGCATCGCCGGTGCGCTCATCGCGGTGGCGGGCGAGGGACCGTGCTTTGCCTTCAATGCACTGTCGTTCGGAGCAGTGCTGACGAGCCTTCTTCTGATGCGCTTGCCCGAGCGGCCACGCCGCGTGCCGCAGAATCCTCTGCGCGAAGTGCTGGCGGGCTATCGCTATTCCTTCGGCAACAAGCAAATCCGCCTGTCGCTTCTGCTGGTGGCGGTGTCGTCCATGTTCGGCGCGGCCTATCTCACGCTGCTGCCCGCTTTTGCGAAAGATATCCTGCACGGACAATCGACAAGCTATGGCACGCTGATGACGTCGGTGGGCGCCGGCGCCTTGATCGGCGCTTACAGCCTGTCGCGCATTCACGAACGCTGGTTGACGTTGGCGCCCGTGCTGGCGTCGGTCACCTTCGGCATTTGCCTGATCGGCTTCGCCCAAACCCATGTGCTGTGGCTGAGCGTGCTGCTGCTATTGCCGACGGCGGCGAGCCTGATGCTGCTGGGCGGCACCACCAACACGATCATCCAGATGGTGGCGGACGAACATATGCGCGGGCGCGTCATCTCGCACTACACGCAGTGCTTTCTTGGGATGATGCCATGGGGCTCGTTGCTGCTCGCAACGCTCGCCAGCCGCATCGGCATCGGCGAAGCAGTGACTGTGGGAGGCAGCGCCGTTGCCGTCGCGGCGATCGCGACGTGGTTTTTTCGTCGCGATGAGATCGCACTAATCACAACCCTCCCTCGGGAGGGTCGAAATTTGCGGAACGCAAATTTCGGGGAGGATGTGGAAGGGGATGTGCTGCACGGTCGCATATCCTCCCCGAAAAATCCTCGCGGATTTTTCGACCCTCCCAGGGGAGGGTAGGAAGAGATGAAAGTGGGGAGAGCTTCTGTTGCCCGGTGCTCTCCCCGAAACCGCGCTTACCTATTAGGCAGCGAGGGCCATTTCGTTGTCGTTGGCACCTGTACGATTAGCCCGATAACGGCGGATACCATACCGAGCGAAAAGTCTGCCTTTACACGTCTGTCGATCCTATTTCGCCCCCGCAAAATCCTCCGAAGCCCAGAGGGCGAAGGAGGATGGTGGAGGCGCCGGGTACCGCCCCCGGGTCCAGTCCGCTTATTACACAGCTGTTTATCGCCATAGTTCGGGCGAACCCGAACCCCTGGAACATAGGCCCTGCAAGTAAATATTTGAAGATGTGGAACTTTCGCCGGCAGCCTGCTTCCGCCCTTGAGACCGCGCACCATCCAGCGCAAGTCTATGCGCCCAGCGAGTCTGATCGCGCGAAAATGTAGATTGAAACAAGATGCGTCAGTATCACGATCTGATGGAAAAAGTGCTGAAGCACGGCGTTGAGAAACGCGACCGGACCGGCACCGGCACGATTTCCATCTTCGGCCATCAGATGCGCTTCGATCTCGAGGCTGGGTTTCCCCTGCTCACCACCAAGAAGCTTTTCACCAAGGCGGTTATTTACGAGTTGCTGTGGTTCCTGAACGGCGACACCAATGTGAAATATTTGCAGGAGCATGGCGTTTCCATTTGGGATGAATGGGCGGATGCGGATGGCGAACTGGGCCCGGTCTACGGCTACCAGTGGCGCTCGTGGCCCAATCCCGAAGCTGGGCCTGAAGGCGGCACCATCGATCAGATTTCAAACCTGATCGCCGACATCAAGCGCAATCCGGATTCGCGCCGGCTCATCGTCACGGCCTGGAATCCGGCGGATGTGCCGAAGATGGCGCTGCCGCCGTGTCACTGCCTGTTCCAGTTCTACGTCGCGAACGGAAAACTGAGCTGCCAGCTTTATCAGCGCTCGGCGGATATTTTCCTCGGTGTGCCGTTCAACATCGCGTCTTACGCGCTGCTCACCATGATGGTGGAGCAAGTGACGGGGCTGAAGGTCGGCGAATTCGTGCACACCTTCGGCGATGCGCATCTCTATCTCAATCATCTCGATCAAGCGCGGGAGCAGCTGACGCGCAAGCCGTATCCTTTGCCGAAAATGCATATCAATCCGGAGATGAAGGATATTTTCGCGTTCCGCTACGAAGATTTCAAACTGGAAGGCTATCAGGCCCATCCGCACATCAAGGCGGAAGTGGCCGTATAGCGATGGCTGTCACCGTTGCTTTGAACAGTGACAACCAACTTCAGTCAATCGACTACCAGAACACGTCGTATTCGACGGCTATGACTTCGCCGGTAAACGTGTCGATCAGGAGCGCGTCCGGCCCGAAGCGTACCCACACATAGCCGGGCGGCGGTAGGAACAATCCGAAGTCTATAAAGTCGAGGATCCAGAATGTGCGCACGAAGTAGATGTGCGGCAGGCGCTCTCCCGGGCTCCAGCGCTGATAGTGATATCCCGACGGCGCTTTATAGACGCCGGCGTGGTAGCGCTGCGGAGACGTCTTGGCGCCGCGCAAGCGGCTGACGTCTGTGCGTGTGCGTGTCTGCACACCGCTGCGCATGTTATGGCCCGACGGCACGGTCACTTCGCTGCCCGGCCTGGGCGTTCGCATCGTCTTGTGACGCCGCGGACCCATCTGTTCATTCATGTTGGACGGCGTGCCCATCATGGGCGTCCGCTCTACCCGACTACCGCGCGGTTCTTCGTTTTGCGTCATGTTCCCAGGTCGCGCCCTGCCGCGATAATGGTCGGGCTGGGCGAGTGCGGCCGATGAAAGCAACAGAAGGCTTGCCGCCGCTGGAAGAATCTTTTTTAACATGGTTGTCTCCTTCCCGGAGACATAACCGTCCCGCGCCGTCGCAGGTTCCGACGCATTGCGTCGCGGATTGCGGCGATTCTGTGTTCGGTTCCACCAGGGTGCCACGAGGGATTAATGACGGAATTCTTTATTCGCGTAGGCCGCGCAGGCGACGAAGACGCGATCTATTCGCTGCTTCATGATCTTGCCGAATACGAAAAGCTGCTCGATAAGTTCCAGATCACGCGAGAAGTGATCGTGCGCGACTATTTGAGCGAAAATCCGCTGTGCCATGTCGACATTGCGTTTGAAGGCGAAAAACCCGCTGGCGTGATGTCGTGGTACTGGATCTACACCTCCTTCGCCGCCGCGCGCGGCATCTATCTCGAAGATCTCTTCGTGCGCCCGCAATTCCGTGGGAAGGGTTACGGCAAGAAGCTGCTCGCGCATCTGACGAAGCGCGCCGTCGCCGCGAAAGCCAGCCGCGTGGAGTGGAGCGTGCTCGACTGGAACAAGCCGTCCATCGAATTCTACGAATTGCTCGGCGCCCGCCGCCACGACGGTTGGTTCACCTATAGACTGACGGACGAAGCGCTCGCTGATTTGGCAAAGGGATGAGTGCCCCGATTTCTCTTGTTCTTGCCGTCGCCGACAACGGCGTCATCGGCGATCGCGGCAGGATCCCCTGGCGCATTCCCGAAGATATGCGCCGCTTCAAGGCACTCACGCTCGGCAAGCCCGTGATCATGGGGCGCAAGACGTGGGAAAGCCTGCCGAAGAAACCGCTGGTGGATCGCACCAACATCGTCGTCACACGCGACAAGACCTTCTGGGCGGAGGGTGCGCTCGTCGTGAACTCGCTGGACGAAGCCATTGCGCGTGCACAAGAGGAGAAACCAGGCGAGATAGCCGTTATCGGTGGCGCGGAGATTTATAGCGCCGTTCTGCCGCGCACTTCGATCGTCCACCTGACGGAAGTCCACGCCAAGCCGGAAGGCGATGCCAGCATGGCGCCGTTCGACAAAAGTATTTGGAAGGAAACGGCGCGCGAAGATCGCCGGACGCCGGACGGTCTTGGCTACAGCTACGTCACGCTGGAACGGCGCTGATCTCTAGTGCGGATCGCCGCCCTTGCGGGCGCCGAGATCGGGGTGGCCCTTGCGGTTGTAATAGGCGTCGAATACGGCCTTCCACGTCTTTCCGTCGTCTTTCGACCATTCGATTGTCTGGCGTACGCGACCGTCCAGCCATGGCGTTAAGGTCGTGCGATCGATGATGGTCACGCCCGGCTTCATTTCAATCTTGCCTTCAAAGCGAACCGCGTTGGCGTAGAGAATTCCGGTCAACGTTTTGCGTTTCAGCCCACCGGGTCTGGTTGTGTCCTGCGTCACCCAGACCTGGTCCCAGGTCTTTCGCCGTGCGTCATAGGTGAAGAGACTTTCGCCGTCGTCGCCTTTGTCCACACCGTGCCAGTTCTCCATGATCGCGCAGCCATCGAGAATGGGTTCCACGCTGTTCTCACCGGCCTTCGTTCCATCGACATTGGTCACGGTCCAGTCGCCCACCCAGAAGTCGAGCGCGCGCCCCATCGCGTCCGCTCGGCACGGCATCGGCGTGGTGCCGCGCGGCAGAGGCGCCGCGTTCGCCGCTTGCGCCGCGAACGCGGCTGCAACAACAATCATGAGTTTGCGCATAATTCCCCCTTGCGAAGTCTTGCGCGCCCGCTAGCCTCGCGGCCCAACGCTATCCAAATGCCACAGAGGGAAAACGTCCATGCAAATTCGCGAGATCGCCGCCGGCCTCAAATTTCCCGAAGGTCCGGTCGCGATGGACGACGGGTCGGTCATCCTTGTTGAAATCGAAGGCAAGCGCATCACCCGCGTGAAACCCGACGGAAAGACGCAAACGATCGCGAAAGTCGAGGGCGGACCGAACGGAGCGGCCATCGGACCGGACGGCGCGCTCTATATCTGCAACAACGGCGGGAACTTCGTCTATCACAAGCGTCAGGGCCTCAATATTCCGGGGCACGCGCCAGCCCATCACAAAGGCGGCTGGATCGAACGCGTCGATATCAAAACCGGAAAAGTCGAACGGCCCTACGAGACCTGCAACGGCCAGCGGCTGATGGCGCCCAACGATCTGGTGTTCGATACCGAAGGCGGTTTCTGGTTCACCGATCACGGCACGACGACCGCGGAATATCGCACGCATGGCGCGCTCTATTATGCGAAAGCCAACGGTTCGAAAATCACGCAGGTGCTGCGCGAGCTTGTGACGCCCAATGGCGTCGGACTCTCGCCGGATGGAAAGACGGTCTATTACGCCGAAACGTTTACCGGCCGTCTCTACGGATTGCCGCTGCTGAAACCGGGCAAGCCGGGCAAAGTCGAAGGCTTCACGCCCGGCGCGTTCGTGAACAATTTCCCGGGACTGGCCTATTTCGACTCGCTCGGCGTCCAAGCCGACGGCGGCGTTTGCGTCGCCACGATCCTGGCGGGCGGCATCACAACCTTCTGGCCCGGCACGAAGAAATTCCGCCACACGCCGATCCCCGACCCGCTGGTCACGAATATCTGCTGGGGCGGCAAGAAGATGAAAACGGCATTCATCACCGCTTCGGGCACGGGTAAGCTCTATGTGGCGGACTGGCCGTCGGCAGGACTGCGCCTGAACTACAACGCCTGAACTTCAACACGCAATTTACAACGCACAAGAAAACTCGAAGGAGACGACTATGCGCATCATTCTTCTGGCCACTGCATTGGCATTCGCATCGACCGCGGCCTATGCGGACGACATCATGGCAGCGCGTTACGGCAACACGACGATCACCAAGGACGCGTCGGGCAACGAGACGCATCTCTACTACAATGCCGATGGCACCTTCACCGGCAAGCAAGGCGCCACAAGCTTCAAAGGAACCTGGCTCGTGAAAGACGGCAATACGATTTGCCTGACCTCCGATCCCGCGATTCCCAATACGCCCAATCCGGTTTGCAATCCCGTCGCTGCGCATAAGGTGGGCGACACGTGGTCGGCCGGTCCTTACACGGTCTCGCTGGTGGCCGGCATTCAGTAGCGAGGATTGCGGCGTGCTTGATTGCGGCGTGCCTTTGTGCGGCGGGCTTGGCAGCACTGTTGTCGGCGCGCCGCACTCACTCCTTTCCGCCGCTATTGTATTTTTCCACTAGTCGAAATTCTTAACTGCGCTGCTTGCAGCCCTCTCTGCGTTCACCATATCGCGTGAGCGGGGCCGTTCCCGCTGTCATCCTCGGAGGGGATTCATGAAGCGCATTCTTCTTGCGTCGGCTGCACTCGCTTTGACGATGGGCGCCGCGCACGCAGACCAGTTTGCTGCGGTCTATGGCAACACCGTCACCAACACCGGGCCCGACGGCAAAAAGACCGTCATCTACGTCAACGCCGACAAGACGTGGGAGCAGCATCGTCCAGACGGAACTGTTCTAAAGGGCACCTTCACTTGGAAGGACGATACGCACGCCTGCTTTACGCAGACCGATCCCGCTCCGGCCGATCCTTCGAAGGCCGGCGGCTGCGATGAGATCAAAGGCGATCACAAAGTGGGCGATACCTGGACCGACAAGGACGACAAGGGACAAACCTGGACGATGTCGATTACCGCAGGCCGCTAAGGCACCGCGAGATCGAATTCGATGGTCACGCGCTGGGCGGGGCCGTCATAGCGCCGCTCGCCGCGCACTTGCCAGGAGGGGTGCAGCAAGATCATGCCCGCCTGCGGGCGGATGATCTCGCTGTATCCCGCAGTGACCCCGCCCGGAATGCGAAAGGCGAGGTGAGGCGCCATCATCGCCGGCAACGCGCCGCGCGGATCGCCAAGCTCGATCTCGCCGCCGAGCTTTTCATCGTCGTCGTTGTTATAGCCGTCATCCACGAAATAGAGACCGGACCAGAACGCTCCCGGCCGCGCCGCGCGTTCCTGAAACTCGCCCTTCTGGCGAACGCTCGCGCATGCCGTGATTTTCCAATCCACGCTTGTACGCCCACCGGCGCGTGTGGCGGTCAGCCCGTCGCCCAGCTCGCGCATGACGCGAAACAGGGTTTGTGCATGTTGTCCGCCCCAGCTTTCGAAATCGGTTTGCGAGCGCCAGCCCTGGCCGTGCGTGCCATTTGTCCCATTGGTCTGCATCTTCTCCGCAATAAGCGGTCGCAATTCGACATTGACCTCCTGCGCAATGGGCAGGAAGTGCAAACAGATGGGTGTTGCAAACGTCGATCGTATTTGGGGTTTGGGCGTGGCCATAATCTATTCCATAACAATTCGCGGGGCCGTACGTATAGGCCCTGAAATTTTTTCTCCAACCTGTTGAGCCAACGCAAGAAAAGCCTGCGCTTCACGGCTCTGGGGCGCTTCTGCCACAATGGGGGTTCCCGCGTCCGACGTTTCGCGGATTGCGGGCACCAACGGAATCTCGCCCAGAAACGGGACGTTCAGTTGCTGCGCAGTCGCACGCGCGCCGCCATGTCCGAAGATGTGACTCTCGTGTCCGCATTCGGGGCAGACGAATACGCTCATGTTCTCGACGACGCCGAGTATCGGCACCGCCGTCTTCTGAAACATCGCGATGCCTTTGCGCGCATCGATCAGTGCAATGTCTTGCGGCGTGGAAACGATCACCGCGCCTTTGAGCGGCACGCTCTGCGCCATGGTGAGCTGTGCTTCACCGGTGCCCGGCGGCATGTCGACGACAAGCACGTCGAGCGGCGCCCACGCCACATCGTTCATCATCTGCTTGAGCGCGCTTTGCACCATCGGCCCACGGAAGATGACGGGAGACCCTTCCTCCACGAAGAAACCGATGGACATGACCTTGATGCCGAATTTCTCGATGGGCTCGACTTTGTCGTTCACTGTTTTAGGCTTGTCCGTGATGGCCAAAAGCCTTGGAACGGACGGTCCATAAATATCGGCGTCCAGAAGGCCGGTTTTGAGGCCAAGTCGGGCCAAACCGAGGGCCAAGTTCGCCGCCACGGTCGACTTGCCCACGCCACCCTTGCCGCTCGCCACCGCAATGATGTGGGCGACGCCCGGTATTCCTTGCGCCTTGGGAATTTGCGGCTCGCCTTCGGTGTAAGGTCCGCGGGCACCGGGACGGGTGTGAGAATGAGGTCGCGCCGCCGGCGGGCCTTCGTGATGCGCGGTCAACACGGCCGTCACGCTGAGAACGCCGGGCACTTTCGCGACGGCATCCTCGCAGGCCTTGCGCAGAGGTTCGGCTTCGCGCCCTCGCGCCTGCGGCACTTCGATGGCGAACCCGACATTGCCGTCGCGCAGGACAAGGCCCTGAACGAGGCCGCTTTCGGTCACGCTCTTCCCGCTTGCCGGATCGATCACGCGATCCAGCGCCGCCAGCACGTCGTCCTTCGTGGCTTTCGCCATGTTCAGTGTCCTAACTGCGTATCTCGGCCGCGTCCCACGCGCTTACGATCCCGACGGCGCAATGGAGCGCACCGCCACCTTCGTTGCACCTTCAGGGATATGCACATATAACCGCCCATGCGCGCGAAACCAAGAAAAGGCGCGCGGGGCGCGCTTGCGTGACGCGCCTGGCTACATAGTCACATAGAGATTTCGAGAAACGCCTATGCCCTGGAACAATGAGACTGGTGGGAGCGGATCGGGCAATTCCGGCGGTCCCATACGCGGCCCCTGGGGCCGAGGCGGCGGTGGCGGCAACGGCGGCGGCGGCCAGCCGCCCGACCTCGAAGAGCTTCTTCGCCGCAGCCGCGAGCGCTTGCGCGGATTTCTACCCAACGGCCAGTTCACCTCCGGAAGCATCGCCGTCGTCGTTTTGGGCTTTGTTCTCATCTGGCTTGCGACGGGCATCTACCGCGTCGACTCCTCCGAACAAGGCGTGGTGATGCGATTCGGACAATGGGTGGCCACCACGCCGTCGGGCATTCACTATCATTTGCCCTGGCCGTTCGAGACGGTCGAGACGCCGGACGTCACCGGACAAAAGCAAATCAACATCGGTTATCGAACGCCAAGCGACAACGACGAGGCGGCTCCCGAGGACGTCGATGAAGAAGCGTTGATGCTCACGGGCGACGAGAACATCGTCGACATCAATTTCACCGTGACATGGTCCATCAAGGATGCTGGCGCCTATTTGTTCAATGTCGAAGATCCCGATCAAGCCATCAAGGCGGTCGCGGAAAGCGCGATGCGCGAAGTGGTCGGTCAAAGCGAAATTGAATTGATCCAGACCCGCGACCGCGAATCCGTGCAGGCCCGCGTCCGAGATCTGATGCAAAAAACGCTCGATCACTACGGCGCCGGGGTCTACATCTTCAGCGTCAACCTGCAAAAGGTCGACCCGCCCAAGGCGGTAATCCCGGCCTATCGCGACGTGCAGGCGGCACGCGCCGATCAGGAACGCGCCCGCAACGAAGCGGAAGCCTACGCCAACAAGATCATCCCCGAAGCGCGCGGCCGCGCCTCGAAAATCGTTCAGGACGCGCAAGCCTATAAGCAGCAGGTCATTGCGGAAGCAAGCGGCGAAGCCAAACGCTTCCTTTCGGTCTATGAGGAATATCGCAAGGCGCCCGAAGTGACCCGCCGGCGCATGTATATCGAGACGATGTCCAATGTGCTGGCGCCGATGAACAAGGTCATCATCGACGATTCCGCGAAAGTTCTTCCTTTCCTGCCGCTGCCCGCGCTCACGCGCAACAACTTGCCCGAGACGGTGACGGTCACCGCGCCTCCTCCCGACAAGTCCGAACAAGTCACCCAGGGGCGCGCGCCATGATCCGCACCAACGTCATCGCCGCGGCGTTCGCGGTCTTCTTCGTTTTTATCGTCGGGCTGTTTTCTGTTTATACGATCGACATGCGTCAGCAGGGCTTGCTGTTGCAGTTCGGCGCCCCCGTGGCCATCGTCAAGGAGCCGGGACTGCACACGCAAATTCCGTTCGTGCAGAACGTGGTCATCCTGCCCAAACAGCTGCTCAATCTCGAAGCGCCATCCGAGGAAGTGATCGCGCAGGACAAAAAGCGCCTGGTGGTCGATGCTTTCGCACGCTGGCGGATCGTCGACCCGTTGCGGTTCTATCAAGCCGTGAACAATCTCGAGAACGCCCTGATCCGTTTGCGCCCGATCCTCAGCTCCAATGTACGCGACGTGCTGGGTTCGCAGAGTTTCTCCGCCATGCTGTCGGGCAAGCGCGCGCAGTTGATGCTCGACATTCGCGACAACGTGAACCGGCAAGCCAAGAGCTTCGGCATTGTTGTGGTGGACGTTCGCATCCGCCGTGCCGATCTGCCGCCGCAGAACAGCCAGTCGATCTTCGACCGCATGCAGCAGGAGCGTAAGCGCGAAGCCAATGAGTTCCGGGCGCAGGGCGAGGAAATCTCCCAGCGCATCAAGGCCCGCGCCGAACGCGAGGTCACGGTGCTGACGGCGGAAGCCACGCGCGAATCCGAAATCCTGCGCGGCGAGGGCGACGCGCAGAAAACCAAGATCCTCGGCGACGCTTACGGCCAGGATCCCGATTTCTTCGCCTTCTACCGCTCGATGCGGGCCTACAAGGATTCGCTGGGCGGCGATAACACGACTTTGGTGCTGTCGCCGAACAACGAGTACCTGCGCTATTTCGGCCAAGGGACTCGCAAATAGCGACGGGAAATAGGGCTATTCGCCCCGCCCACCCCTTGCCTCATTTGGTTGGTGGTATCATCTCAGCAAGAATAAGGCCGCTCGCCGGGCTGATGCGGCCTAACACTCGATAAGCGCTAGAGGATTTTTGCCGCCATGCGTCAGTGGTCATTCACTTTTTTACGAGCGGTGATTCGCGCCGCCCTGGTCGGCTTGGTCGCGACGGCGGTTCCCGCAACCATCGCTCCGACGGCCGCCTTCGCGCGCGGCGCGCCCGACAGTTTCGCCGATCTTGCCAGTCAGCTGCTGCCGACCGTCGTCAACATCGCCACGACGCAGACGCTCAAAGGCGTCGACACCAAGACCAAGCTTCCCGATGTTCCGCCGGGCTCGCCGCTGGAGGACCTGTTCAAGGATTTCCTCGGGCCCAATCGCAATCTGCCGCGCCACGTCACCTCGCTGGGTTCCGGCTTCATCATCGATCCTTCCGGACTGATCGTCACCAACAACCACGTTATCGAAGATGCAGACGAAATTACGGTCACGCTCAATGACGGCCGCAGCCTGCCGGCCAAGCTCATCGGGCGCGACGACAAGACCGATCTCGCGCTCTTGAAGGTGAAGTCCTCCACGCCGCTTCCCGCCGCCCATTTCGGCAATTCGGACAAGGCGCGCATCGGCGATTGGGTCATCGCCATCGGCAATCCCTTCGGCCTCGGCAGCACGGTGACGGCAGGTATCGTCTCCGCGCGCAATCGCGACATCAGCGCCGGCCCCTATGACGATTTCATTCAGACCGATGCGCCGATCAATCGCGGCAATTCCGGCGGTCCGCTGTTCGACATGGACGGCAACGTCGTGGGCGTGAATTCCGCAATCTTTTCGCCCACCGGCGGGTCGGTCGGCATCGGCTTCTCGATTCCCTCAAATCTCGTTCGCGACGTGATCGATCAGCTTCGAAAATACGGCACGATACGGCGTGGCTGGCTCGGCGTGCGCATTCAGCAAGTGACCAGCGACATCGCCGAAGGCTTGGGCCTTCCCACCGCATCCGGCGCTCTCGTCGCCGAAGTCACGCCTGACGGTCCGGCGGCCAAAGCAGGCATCCGCAACGGCGACCTCGTCACCGCTTTCGACGGCAAGCCCATCACCGATTCGCGTTCGTTGCCGCGTGTTGTGGCCGACACGCCCATCGGCAAGGTGGTGAACGTCGATGTGCTGCGCAAAGGGCAGAAGCAAACCTTCCGCGTGACGGTGGCCAAGCTCGACGAGGGCAGCAAACCGGTCGTCAAGGCTTCCGCGCCGCCACCGCAGAAGCCCAAGTCGAAAGTCTCTCAACTCGGTCTTTCGCTTGGCGCGCTGGACGAAGCGGCGCGAGCGAAATTCAAGCTCGGCAGGGACGTGAAGGGTGTCCTCGTCACCGGCGTGAACCCCGATAGCAGCGCCGGAGAAAAGAACGTGCATGCCGGCGACGTCATCGTCGAAGTGCAGAACCAGCCTGTTCGCACGCCGGAAGACGTCATGAAACGCGTCGATGCCGACGCCAAGGCGGGCAGGAAAGTCGAGCTGCTGCTGATCAACCGCGGCGGCGACATGACGTTCGTGGCGTTGAAACTCGGCTGAACCCGCCTCAGCGTCAGTCCCGAACGATTTCCTCGTCGCGGTAGCCCTGAAGATAGAGCAGCGCGGTCAGATCGCCATGATCGATGCGGGCGCCGGCCGCTTCGGCAACGATCGGCTTGGCACGATAGGCCACGCCCAGTCCCGCGCGCTCGATCATGGCCAGATCGTTGGCGCCGTCGCCGACGCACAGCACATCGTCGAAGTTCAATCCCAGCGCCGCCACGGCGCTCTCCAGCGCTTTCAACTTCGCTTCGCGACCGAGCACCGGTTCGCGCACGAAGCCCGTCAGCGCGGCGCCGTCGTCGAGCAGCATGTTGGCCTGGTGTTCGTCGAAGCCTGCCTCCTTCGCGACCCGTTCGGTGAAATAGGTGAAGCCGCCGGAGACCAGCATGGTGCGTGCGCCGTGTTTTTTCATCGTCGCGACCAGCGCCTTGGCGCCGGGATTGAGGCGCACCCGTTCCTTGTAGGTGCGCTCGAGCGCATCGAGAGGCAGACCTTTCAGCATCGCCACGCGTTCGCGCAAGGCGGGCTCGAATGCGATTTCGCCGCGCATAGCGCGTTCGGTGATCGCGGTGATCTTCGGTTTCAAGCCCGCCATGTCCGCAAGCTCGTCGAGGCATTCGCAGGTGATGATGGTGGAATCCATGTCGGCGATGAGAAGCTTCTTGCGCCGGTTCGTGGCCGGCACCACGTTGATGTCGAAACCGCGCCCCACATTGAAAGCGCGGGCCGCCGCCAGCGCTTTGTGCGGATCGCCGTGAAAGCCGATTTCAAAGGCGTCGTCCTTGGAAAGGATCACCGGCACGTCGTTTTTGGGAAGGTAGGTCGTGGGAAAGGCTGCGCTGGCGCGAGGTCCGGCCACGCTCAGAATGAAATGAGCGTCTTTTTCCATCGCGTCATCGCCCGACATGCCGAAATTGGCTGTTATAAACGGCCTCGATGTGTTCCAGGCGCTTTGTCAGGCGCTCGATGTCCGCCGCAAGACCGCGCATTTTCGCGATGCCAATGGCGCGGCTGAGGTTGTAGCAGGCATCCTCATAGCAATCCTTCGCGCCGTGCGGGCGCACATCGTACATTGCGCCGTAAGCCTCTTCCGCCAGCGCCTCGAACCGTGCCATTTCTTTGGCGTCGCTCATGGATGTTCGCGCCCGTGTCCGTCGATGCCGTGCTTATCGCAGGGCCCACCGCAGGCGGCAAGTCGGCCGCCGCGCTCGCGCTTGCGCGTGAGATCGGCGGCGCGATCATCAACACCGATTCCATGCAGATCTACCGCGAGGCGCGAATCCTGACGGCGCGTCCCACGGCCGAAGACGAGGCGCAAGCCCTGCATCTGTTGTACGGCCATGTGAGCGTGAACGAGTTCTATTCGGTGGGACGATATTGTGCCGATGCCGCGCGCTCCCTGGACGAGGTGCGACGTGAGAAGCGCATTCCCATATTCACGGGCGGCACCGGCCTCTATTTCGATGCACTCACCGAAGGTCTTGCCGATATCCCGCCGATTCCCGCCGCAATCCGTGAGACGGCGCGTCTTCGCCGCGAGAAACTGGGCGCCGGTGCCTTCTTCGAGGAATTGCGCGCGCGCGATCCCGAAACATCCGCCAGGCTTCGCGCGGGCGATACGCAGCGCACCTTGCGCGCCTTTGAGGTGCTCGAAGCGACAGGCCGTCCGCTGGCGCAATGGCAACGTGAAAAGGAAAAACCGCTTCTTGCCGGTCTGAAGCTGGCGCGGTTCGTGATCTCGCCGCCGCGAGACGTTCTGCACGATCGTATTAACGCCCGCTTCGAAGCGATGCTGATGCAGGGGACGATGGAAGAGGCCGCGCGCCTCGTGGATATTCCCGCCCAGCTTCCGGCCGCAAAAATTCTCGGACGCCGGGAGCTTTTGGCGGTTCGCGCCGACGAGCTTTCCCTGGAAGAGGCCGCAGCCAAGATCCAGGCCGCTACAAGGCAATATGCCAAGCGCCAGCTCACCTGGTTTCGCAACCGCATGGCGGACTGGGTGTGGATTGAGGATTTACGGTTGAGCAACATCCTATCAGCTATGCAGTCTCATCTACTATGAAATTGCTTGACGGGCGGAATTCGGCCATTTAGCGTTCGCAACTGCAAAACAGAAGGCCGAAGAGGCTAGATAGATCGTGAAGATCGCTCTCGTAGTGAGAGGTGGGCCGTTGATCGGGCGAGGCTAGACCTCGGTTTTCCCGGTTGGCGGCGTTTGGACAGGGGCGGAAACGCCCCTTTCGCTTTTTTAGGGCCTTGGGTGGCCAGAGAAGAACGTGAGAGATGGGCGTGATGGACAGGACTGGAACGGCGGTCGAAGGCGTCGCAAGAGCGGGCGCCGTGGAAATGAGCGGTGCGCAGATGGTGATCCGCGCGCTGAAGGACCAGGGCGTCAAACATATTTTCGGATATCCCGGCGGCGCGGTGCTGCCGATTTACGACGCACTGTTTGCCGACGATGAAATCGTGCACGTGCTCTGCCGCCACGAGCAGGGTGCGACACATGCCGCCGAAGGCTATGCGCGGTCCACCGGCAAGCCGGGCGTCGTGCTGGTCACATCCGGTCCCGGCGCGACAAACGCCGTCACCGGCCTCACCGATGCGCTGATGGATTCCATTCCTCTCGTCGTGCTCACGGGACAGGTGGCGACGCATCTGATCGGCAACGATGCTTTTCAAGAATGCGATACTGTTGGCATCACGCGGCCCTGCACCAAGCATAATTGGCTGGTGAAGGATGTGAACGCGCTCGCACACACCATCCACGAAGCGTTTCAGATCGCCACCACCGGCCGGCCTGGTCCGGTTGTCGTCGACATTCCCAAGGACGTTCAGTTCAAGAAAGGCGGTTATGTCGGCCCGGCGTCGATCCGCCATCGCACCTACAGGCCCAAGACCGATCCTGAGCTTGGACAGGTGGTGAAAGCCATCGACCTGATGGCGAACGCCAAGCGTCCGGTGTTTTATACCGGCGGCGGCATCGTCAATTCCGGTCCTGAAGCCAGCGCCCTGCTGCGCGAGCTGGTGAAGCTCGCCGGCTTTCCCATCACTTCGACTTTGATGGGCCTCGGCGCCTATCCCGCGTCGGATCCGCAATGGCTCGGCATGCTCGGCATGCACGGCACCTACGAAGCCAACAAAGCGATGCACGATTGCGACGTGATGATCTGCCTGGGCGCGCGCTTCGACGACCGTGTCACCGGCCGGATCGACGCGTTCGCGCCGGAGGCCAAGAAGATCCATCTCGATATCGATGCCTCGCAGATCAACAAGAACGTTCGCGTCGATGTGGCGATCGTCGCCGATGCGGGCAAAACGCTCAAGGAAATGCTTCATTTCTGGAAGACCCAGAAGCGCAAGGTCGATGCGGCCGCGCTCGCCGCGTGGTGGAAGCAGATCGAGCAATGGCGCGGCAAGAACTCGCTCGCGTTCAAGAATTCCGACAAGCTCATCAAGCCGCAACATGCCATCGACCGGCTCTACGCGCTGACCAAAGGGCGTGACGTCTACATCACGACCGAAGTGGGCCAGCATCAGATGTGGGCGGCGCAGCGCTTCAAGTTCGAGGAACCCAACCGCTGGATGACATCGGGAGGGCTCGGCACCATGGGCTACGGACTGCCGGCCGCCTTGGGCGTGCAGATGGCGCATCCGGGCTCATTGGTGATCGATATCGCCGGCGAAGCCAGCGTGCAGATGACCATGCAGGAGATGTCGACGGCGGTTCAGTACGAATTGCCGATCAAGATCTTCATTCTCAACAATCAATACATGGGCATGGTGCGCCAGTGGCAGCAATTGCTGCATGGCGGGCGCTATTCGCACTCCTATTCCGAAGCGTTGCCGGATTTCGTGAAGCTGGCGGAAGCCTTCGGCGCCGTTGGCTTGCGCGCGGAATCTCCGCGCGAACTCGATGCCAAGATCATGGAGATGATCGAGGTGAAGAAACCGGTTCTGTTCGACGTGCGCGTCGATCCCAAGGAAAACTGCTATCCGATGATTCCTTCAGGCGCCGCGCATGATGAGATGATCCTTTCGGACGCCGAAGAGGAAAGCGCCCAAGTGAGCGAAGAAGGGAAGATGCTAGTGTAATCGCCATGAGTGCGGCTGCAAAATCTCCCTCCATTGAACGCCACACCATCGCTGTGCTCGTGGACAACGAGGCGGGCGTGCTGGCACGCGTCATCGGCTTGTTTGCCGGCCGCGGCTACAACATCGAAAGCCTGACGGTGGCCGAAGTCGATCACGCAGCCCACACCTCCCGCATCACCATCGTCACCTCCGGCACGCCAGAGGTGATCGAGCAGATCGAGGCCCAGCTCGGCCGCCTCGTCCCCGTCCATCGGGTGGTCAACTGGACCACCGCCAAGCCCGGAATTGAGCGCGAAATGGCCCTGGTCAAGGTCTCGGGCACCGGCGAAAGGCGGGTCGAAGCGCTCAGGCTGGCGGATGCCTTCCGCGCCCGGGTCATCGACACCACCCACGCCAGCTTCGTGTTCGAGATCACCGGCAATCCTGATAAGATCGATGCCTTCATCGATTTGATGCGGCCGCTGGGCCTTGCGGATGTTTCCCGCACCGGCGTCGCCGCTATCTCGCGCGGCCCGGAACCTATGTGATGAGACAAAACGCAAATTCACCTATCTGTGTGCAGGGAGGTCGTCACGCCGTTCGGCCAGTGGTCGCGCTTGCGGCGGCTGCGTTGCTCTCGGCCTGCAGTACGGTTTCCTCGATCGTCGGCTCCGACAAGCCGGACAATCCGATCGACGTGACGACGCTGTGCGGCAAGGAAACTCCGCTCGAAGAGGCCGATCGCGCGATGCTGTGCAGCAAGCTCGCCGCCTTCAACGAGACCGCACTTCCCGAATCCTGGCCGCGCAAAGACGCAACCGTCTATCGCGTGCTGATGCTCTCGACAACGCAACCCTCTTTCGTCATCCGCATCGAGCCGCTGAAAGACGGCGCCAAGCTCGCCGTGCGCAAGATGAAAGCCGGCAAGCTGACGCTCGATCGCACCGTCGATCTCAACGAAGCCGAAACCGAGCAGTTTCTTTCGGTCGTCGTAAAAAAAGCATTCTGGGGCATGCCGGTGATGGCGGATGTATCGGAAATGCCGACGGCGGAGGACGCCTCCAAGCCATGCGCGGACGGCATCGCGTTCGTCGTGGAAGGCTACACGCTCGGCCGTTATCATTTTGCGCGCGCTCATTGCCGCCCGATGAAACAGCTCGAGGAAATCACCACGGCGGCTTTCGATCTCGCCGCAGCAAAAGTGCCGGAACTCAGCCAAGGCATCGCGACGTCGCTGGATTGAGCACACCGCAACATCAAGCTATCGCAAACGAGGACAATCATGCGCGTGTACTACGATCGGGATGCCGATCTCAATCTTATCAAGGCCAAGAAGGTCGCCGTCATCGGCTTCGGCTCGCAGGGACACGCCCATGCGCTGAACATGCGCGACAGTGGCGTAAAGGATGTCGTGGTCGCCGCGCGTCCCGGCGCTTCGGCCAGCAAGGCGGAAGGCGCCGGCTTCAAAGTGATGAGCAATGCGGAAGCCGCGAAATGGGCCGACGTGATGATGATGGTCACGCCCGACGAGCTTCAAGCCGACATTTATGCCAGGGATCTTGCGCCCAACATGAAGCAAGGTTCGGCTCTCTTCTTCGCCCATGGCTTCAATATTCATTTCAAGCTTATCGAAGCGCGCAGGGATCTCGATATCGGCATGGTGGCGCCGAAAGGTCCCGGCCACACCGTGCGCAGCGAATATCAAAAGGGCGGCGGGGTGCCGTGCCTGATCGCCATTCATCAGGACGCCAGCGGCAATGCGCATGATCTGGGCCTGGCTTACGCCAGCGCCATCGGCGGCGGGCGCGCCGGCGTCATCGAGACCACCTTCCGCGAAGAGTGCGAAACCGATCTGTTCGGCGAGCAGTCGGTTCTGTGCGGCGGGCTTGTCGAACTGATCCGCGCCGGTTTCGAGACGCTCACCGAAGCCGGCTACGCGCCCGAGATGGCCTATTTCGAATGCCTGCACGAAGTGAAGCTGATCGTCGATCTCATTTACGAAGGCGGCATCGCCAATATGAACTACTCGATCTCCAACACCGCGGAGTACGGCGAATATGTCACCGGTCCGCGCATCATCACCAAGGAGACGAAAGCCGAGATGAAGCGCGTGCTGGACGACATCCAATCAGGCCGCTTCGCGCGCGATTGGGTGCTGGAAAACAAAGCGGGGCAGGCGTCCTTCAAAGCGACACGCGCCCGCGCCGCGGCGCACCCCATCGAAGAGGTGGGCGAGCGCCTGCGTGCCATGATGCCGTGGATTGCGAAGAACAAACTGGTCGACAGGGCAAAGAACTAGGCGCCATCGAACCAAAATTCGGCGGAACGGCTGAAAAGGACTTCAGCGCACAATAGAACTATGTCCGACCCCGATTAGAAGCTAACATGTTTGTAATCTTGGGGATGTCCGATGTCGGGCTCAAACAGGCGCCGATTTTGCTTGGTTCTCGTCAAGCCGTCGCACTACGACGACATCGGCTACGTCATCCAATGGTACCGTTCGGCCATTCCGTCGAATTCGTTGGCGGCCATCTATGGGCTCGCGAAGGATTGCGCCGACCGTAAGGTGCTCGGCGAAGACACCGAACTGGAAATCCATGCACTGGATGAAACCAACACCCAGATCCGCCCTGACCGTATCGGGAAAATGATCGAGAGCGCCGGTGCCGGCATGGTCATGCTGGTCGGCGTGCAGTCGAACCAATTTCCCCGCGCACTCGATATTGCGCGGCCGCTCCGCACGCGCGGCATCGCCGTGGGGATCGGCGGGTTTCATGTTTCCGGCACGATCGGCATGCTGCAAGGCAGGGATGCCGGCCTCGACGAGGCCAAGGCCATGGGCGTTTCCCTATTTGCCGGCGAAGCGGAAGGCGGCCGTCTCGATGCCGTGCTGGTCGATGCCGCGAACGGCGCGCTCAAGCCGCTCTACAATTTCATGGACGATCTGCCGTCGATTGAAGGAACGCCCATTCCCCACCTCGTCGCCGAGCGCGTGATGCACACCGCCGGCGGCGTCACCAGTTTCGATGCCGGCCGCGGCTGTCCCTATCAATGCTCGTTCTGCACCATCATCAATGTGCAGGGCCGCAAATCTCGCCGCCGTTCTCCCGACGACATCGAGCGCATCGTGCGCACCAATGTGGCGCAGGGCTTGCACAGCTTTTTCATCACCGACGACAATTTCGCCCGCAACAAGGACTGGGAAATCATCCTCGATCGGCTCATCCATCTGCGCGAAGTCGAAAGGCTCAAGATCACTTTCATCATCCAGGTCGATACGCTGTGCCATCGTTTGCCGAATTTCGTGGAGAAATGCGCGCGCGCCGGCGTGAAGCGCGTCTTCATTGGGCTCGAGAACATCAACCCTGACAATCTGATGGGCGCCAAGAAGCGCCAGAACAAGATCACCGAATATCGCAAGATGCTGCTCGCCTGGAAACAAGCGCGCGTGCTCACTTATGCGGGTTACATCCTAGGCTTTCCGAACGACACTCTCGAATCCATTCTCCACGACATCGATGTGATCAAGCGCGAGCTGCCGGTGGATATGCTCGAGTTCTTTTACCTTACGCCACTGCCGGGCTCCGAGGATCATCAGAAACTGTTCCGCATGGGGGCGCCGCTCGATCCCGATTTGAACAAATACGATCTAAATCATATCTGCACGACGCACGCGCGCATGTCGCCGGAGGAATGGAATCG
>JACQDN010000076.1 GCA_016201105.1 Pseudomonadota bacterium | reverse complement strand
TCTGCGCAAAGCCGCAGAGCGCTCCATGCCCGCGCTCTGGGATCGCATCGGCTCGATCCTCGACACCTTCTCATCCGCCGAATGCGCAAACTTCCTCAGCCACGCAGGCTATGCGTAATCTCAAGACAAAATCGCTCTAGCGGCTTGATAAAAAAGAAAAACCGCGCGGGCGGAACCCGCGCGGTTTGCTCAAACGATGAAGTCCGAATCAGCGGCCGGCGACCAGCGAAATATCGTAGGTTTCGCCCTGATCGTTGGTCACGGTCCAGTTGTCGCCGACATTGTGCTTCTGCAGCGGCGAGCAGGAAGGCTTCGGCATGGTCGCGGCCGCATTGGCAGGCGCATTCGCCGGCATGTCGATCGTCAGACAGATCGTGGCGTTGGCGTCCTTCAGCGTCCAGTGGCCGGGATATTGTATCGGCTTGCCGTCCTTGTCGGTGGCTTTGCCGGTGTAGGTACCGTCCTGATTGAACAACAACGTGCCCTTGGCGGCCGTCGCCTTGTTCGTGGTGTTCACCGTATTGGCATAGGTGTTCATCATGGGATCGTCGGCAACCGCGCTGCCGGCGAACAACACCAAGGCGCCTGCGAGCGCCACTGTACGAAACTGCATGCAACATCTCCCTTGAGTTTTGGTCTCTGAACTGGACTTTGAACTGGCCCCACCAGTCGCCCCGTTGCGGGGCGGCGGATGTTAACCTTTATCGTTCGAATGCCAAGTGCCTGTGAAAACCTTTGTAACGCTTAAAGCTTTCTAAACAGCGCCGGCTGCTTACTTGCGCTTTCCGCACGGTTTTCTGGGCATTTAACCGTTTGCACTTTTTGGGGGCGAGATTGACCGCGGCGTTGGCGAAAGCCGGAATGGTGTTCTTTGGGATCGGCGCCATCGTGCTTGGAGCGGCCGCGCTCGACGATATCGTAAGGCACGGCACGCTTACGATTTTCTCGCCGCTGATCCTCGTCGCGCTTGCGCTTCTGGGTGTGGGACTTCTGCTCAGCGGACTCGTCGATGCGCGCTTTCGCGCCCGCACGCTTCAGACTCAAGCCTCCGAACTTCATGGCCTGACCGCCGAACTGGAAAGATCGCTTGCCTCCGTGTCGGCGATCAATGCGCGGCTGCATGAAAGCGAAGTGCGTTACAAAGGTCTGGTCAACGCGCAAGGCGACGCCATTTTCCGCCGCGCGCCCGACAGCCGCCTCACTTACGGCAACGAAGCGTTCTTCCGCCTCTTCGGACTCGCGCCGAAAGCGGCACTCGGAAAACCGTTCGCGCCCGAACTGCATCCCGACAGCCGCGCGCCGTTCTTCGGAAGTTTCGGCGGATTGGAAACCGGCCGCGCCAGCGTGCGCTACGATCAGCATGTGAAGACGGCCTACGGCTATCGCTGGATCGCCTGGGAAGACTATGCGGTGCGCGACACCAAAGGCCGGTTGATCGAAATCCAAAGCGTGGGCCGCGACATCACCGAGCGCAAAGCGCTGGAAGACGCGCTCACCGACGCGCGCGATCATGCCGAGGCCGCCAATCGCGCGAAATCGGGCTTTCTCGCCACCATGAGTCACGAAATCCGTACGCCGATGAACGGCGTGCTCGGCATGGCGCGGCTGCTGTTGGAAACCAACCTGCAGCCCGAACAGCGCACTTATGCCAAGGCCATCGAGCATTCGGGCGAAACGCTGCTCAAGCTGATCGGCGACGTTCTCGACTTCTCCAAAATCGAATCCGGCACGCTGACGCTGGACGAAGACGACGTGGAGGCGCGCAAGGTCGTTCAAGGCGTCGTCGAACTTCTGACGCCCCGCGCCCATGCCAAAGGCATCGAAGTCGTCTCCGTGATCGCGCCGGACACGCCCGAGCTTATTCGCGCCGATGAAATGCGCCTGCGCCAAATCCTCACCAATCTCATCGGCAACGCGGTCAAATTCACCGAGAAGGGCGGCGTGCGCGTGGCCGTGAGTCTTGTGGAAGGCAATGACCGCAAGCACATGCGCTTCGAAGTGCGCGACACGGGCGTCGGCGTTCCGCCGCAAAAGCGCAAAGAAATTTTCGACGAATTCGTGCAGGCCGATTCCTCCTACGCACGCAAGTTCGGCGGCTCCGGTCTCGGCCTTGCGATTTCCAAAAAGCTCGTCGATGCGATGGGCGGCGACATCGCGGTGGAGACCGCGCCGGGCGGCGGTAGCCTGTTCTGGTTCAGCATTCCCGTGCTGGTGAAACAGGATGCGAACGAGACTGAGGCAAACTCGCTCGCCGGATTCAAGATCGCCATCGTGGCGCGCAACCAGGTGCTGCGCGAAGGCCTGACCGCGCAAATCCGCGCCGGCGGCGGCGAGGTGGTGGCGCTGGATATGCGAGGCGACCACGACTGCGATACCTCCGACATCGACGTCATGCTGATCGACGCGGGCACTTCAGAGACGGTCGAGTTGCCCGATTGGCCGCACGCTACGATGCGCACCATACTTCTGCTCACCTCGGGCGCGCGCAACCGGCTCGGCGATCTGAAGGCCATCGGGTTCTCGGGCTATCTAGTGAAGCCCGTGCGCCAGACTTCGCTGCTCGAACGGCTTGGCGATCGCACGGCGGGGAATGCCGCGGCCGTCGTCCCGGATGACATGCCCGCTGCGGCGACACTGCCTGCTGCGGAATTGTCCCCGCCTGTTCCTTCGTGCGAACCAAGCGAGGCGAGCCCCGTGGCGGCGCTCAAAGTTCTTTTGGCAGAAGACAATCCGATCAACGCGATGCTGACGCGCGAATTGCTGCGCCGCCGCGGCTATCGCGTCAGCGAAGTGAACAACGGCGAAGACGCGGTGAAAGCCGCGGCCCGCGAGCGTTTCGATCTGGTGCTTACCGACATCCACATGCCCGGCCTCGACGGTGTCGAAGCGACCAGGCAAATCCGCGCCCATGAAAGCCGCTGCGGGCGCACGCGTGTGCCCATCGTGGCGCTGACCGCCGACGCGCTGGAGACCGGCCGCCGCGCTTGCCAGGAGGCGGGCATGGACGGATTCCTCACCAAACCCGTCGATCCCGCCGAACTCGATGCAGTGCTGTCCGAAATCTTCTCGCCAGGCGAGCCGCGCGAAGCCGCCGCGTGAATTTCGGCTAGCCGTGCCCAGAACATCGCGCGTTCGAGCGCGATTCACGTTGTCCCTCATTTCCACCTCCCCGCAAGGGGGAGGTGAAAGTGGGAGAATGATTCTATCCGAATGCGTATTGCTCTAGTGTCGCTTCGCGAACGAAGAGCACTTTGATTCCATGACCGAGAATGCCGAGCCCCAGAACGTCGGGCACGACGAGAGTGCCGCCAAAAGCGGAAATATCCTGAGCGCATTCCTGGTCTATGCCGATCGGCGCATCGCGGTGATGCTGGGTCTGGGTTTTGCCGCCGGCCTGCCGAACCTCTTGATCTTCGACACGCTTTCGGCGTGGCTGCGTGCTTCGGGATTATCGCTGGAGGTGATCTCCTTCTTCAGCCTCGCCACGCTCTCTTATTCCTTTAAATTCCTTTGGGCGCCGGTGGTGGACCGCACCCACATTCCGGTGCTGACCAAGATGTTCGGTCATCGCCGCTCCTGGATGCTGATTGCGCAGGCGCTGATCTTCGTGGGCCTGCTTTGCATTTCGGCGGGCGATCCCAAGGTCAATCTCGGTTTTGTCGCGCTGTTTGCCGTGTTCACGGGATTTTCCTCCGCCACGCAGGACATCGTGATCGATGCCTGGCGCATCGAAGCTGCCGAAGTGAGCCGCCAAGGCGCGATGGCCGCCGCCTATCAATGGGGCTATCGCATCGCCATCGTCGTCGCCGGTGCGGTGCCGCTTGTCCTGGCCGACAGCTATGGCTGGAATTTCTCTTACGGACTGATGGCATTCCTGATGCTGTTGGGCGCCACCGCCGTGCTGCTGGCGCCGCGTGAACAGGAACACAAGATTCGCGAAATTCCGACGACGGGCATGAAAAGCGCGCCGCTCATGGAGACGCTGGAATGGCTGGCGCGCCTGCTTTTGATCGTCATTGGCGCGCTGTTTCTCGGCTCGGGCCTCAGCGCCAAAGTCGAGATCCTGACAAGCATTCTCAAAGCGCTCGATCTCGGCGATTTGGCGCAGAACCTTGCCGCCATCTGGGCGACCAAAGAAACGGGCATTTTCCTTCAGCTCGTCTCGGTGCTGCTGGGATTTGCCTTCGTGATCCTGGCGGCATGGCCGATCCCTCGCGTGCAAACACGGCCCGGCGTTTATCTTTTCCACGCGCTGGGCGATCCGCTCGCCGATCTGCTCAAGCGTTTCGGCAGCGCCACCGGACTCATCCTCGCGCTGATCTGTCTTTATCGGCTCTCCGATTTTGTGCTCAACATCATGACGCCGTTCTATCAGGACCTCGGCTTCACGCTCACTCAGATCGCCGAAGCGCGCAAAGTGTTCGGCGTCGTCATGTCGATGGTGGGCGTGTTCGGCGGCGGCTTCTCCATCGCGCGCTTTGGACTGATGCGCTCGCTGGTCGTGGGCGCCTTTGCGCTTCCCGTCACCAACACGATCTTCGCGTGGCTTGCGACCCAAGGTCCGGACATGCGTTCGCTGTTCTTCGCGATTGGCGTCGACAATTTCGTCTCCGGTTACGCCGGCACCTGTCTCATCGCTTACATGTCGAGTCTGACGGGCGTCGGATTCACGGCAACGCAATACGCACTGTTTTCGTCGCTCTATTCGCTGCCCGGCAAGCTTGTCGCTTCGCAGTCGGGCCGCATCGTGGAAAGCGCAGCGCGCGCCTCCGAACATGGCGGGCCGCTCGCCTTCCTGCAGAGGTTCTTTGTGCACGCACCGCCCGAAGCCTTTGCCGGCGCCATGGCAAAGTCGCACGTCGCACCCGCCGCGTTGGGTGCCGGCTACATCGTCTTTTTCATCTATTCGGGACTGGTGGGGATCGCGTCCATGATCCTGGCCGTGCTGGTCGCGCGCCGTCACCGGGAACAATCCGCCGATAAAGCCGCCTAAGGCGCCGTTAGCTATCTTTCAGGCCACGTTTGCGCCGCAAAAGTCCCTTGAGGTAGGATATTCTGGCTATTCGCAAAGCAGGGACCTTGGTCCCGCGGCCCCGGCAAAAGCCGGAGCCAGCGCAAAGGAAGCAGCAACGCTTGGTCAATATTCACGAGCCCGGCCCACTGCAGGGGCGTCTCGAACAATGGCCCGTTCTGGCGACCTCGGGCGCGCTCGAAGTGCGCCTCGCCGAAACCGAGGCCGAGGTGGAAGCCGCCCAGCGCCTTCGCTACCGCGTGTTCTACGAAGAGATGAGCGCCGTCCCTTCGCCGCAAATGCGCACGGCGCGGCGCGACTTCGACAAGTTCGACGATTTTTGCGATCACCTGCTGGTGGTGGACCGCGCCGCCATCGACGACGACGGCCAGCCCGCCGTCGTCGGCTGCTATCGCATGATGCGCGACGTCGATGCCGCGCGTGCCGGCGGTTTCTACACGGCGGGCGAATTCGACATCGCGCCGATGCTGGCCGGCCTTCCCAAGGGTTCGCGGCTTCTGGAATTGGGGCGTTCCTGCGTGCTGAAGGAATATCGCAGCAAGCCGGCATGCATGCAGCTTCTGTGGCGTGGGCTGATGGCGTTCGTGGCGCGCTTTTCGATCGATCTGATGTTCGGCTGCGCCTCGCTGATGGGAACCGATGTCAAATCCTTGGCGCTGCCGCTGTCCTATCTCCACCACTATCATCTGGCGCCGGCGAACATGCGGGTGCGCGCGCGCGCCGAGCTGTACGTGAACATGAACCTGATCGCGAAAGACGCCATCGACAAGAAAGAAGCGCTGCGCAGCCTGCCGCCGCTGCTCAAAGGCTATCTGCGCTCCGGCTGCAGCATCGGCGACGGCGCGGTGATCGACCGGCAGTTCTCCACCGTCGACGTGTTCATCTCCGCCGAATTGTCCAAACTGGATGCACGCTACAAAAGCCGCTTCGGGATGAGCGAGAGCTGACACTTCGAGCGACTTGGATTGGGCCTCCGCTTTGAGAGAACTGTCATCCCGGCCTTGTGCCGGGATCCATGATCGCGGTGCGGAAAGTTTCGCCATCAATTCGACGGTGGGGGTATGGGTCCCGGCACAAGGCCGGGATGACGTTATATTGGAATAGAATGCGCTTCAGCTCGATCAAAACGGCTCTACCGCCTCATCTTAAGCGCCCTCGCGTTCCTTACGAACCCTTGTCTCGGCCAGGCGGCTTTTTGATTCACCAGCACGTGGTAGGCGACGGCGTCCCACGCATTGTGAATGCCGCTCAGGAGCAACAGCAGTGTTGCGCCTGCAACGGCAAACAAGGCCTCTCGCGTGGAAGGGGTAATTGGGGTTCTCTAATCGCAGCTGACGAGTCAACTCCATCCTGCTCGTCCATCACTGCCGGACCATGGTTCTCTTCGTGATCGAGGCGTGCCCGTCAGAGAATCTCGCGCGCGCCTAGTCTCTATCCCGCACAGCAAGACAGCTTGGTGACATCCTTCTCGAACGCGAGAACGGCGAGCTTCAACCCTTCGACAGTGGTGAGATACGGAAAGAGCGTCTCCGCCAGATCGTCAATCGTGAGGCTCTGGCGGATCGCGAGGGTGGCCGTCTGGATGCTATCGCCGCCTTCGGGGGCGAGTATGTGTGCGCCGAGAAGCTTGCGGCTCTTTTGATCGGCGACCAGCTTGATGAGCCCGCGCGTGTCGCGCGCAGCAAGCGCGCGCGGAACGGCGCTGAGCGGCAACACCGATACGAACGTGTCGTACCCCGCTTCGCGGGCTGCGGTCTCGGTCATCCCGACGCTGGCCACTTGCGGATCCGTGAACACGACTGCCGGCATGGCCCTGTTGTCATAGCGCAGGCTGTTGCCATTAAGGGCGTTCTTCGCGGCGAGTTTTGCGCCGTAGGCAGCCATGTAAACGAACTGGTCGCTGCCGGTCACATCGCCGGCGGCATAGACACCGGCGCGTGTCGTACGCAGCCGGTCGTCTACCCGGATGCTGCCGTTGGCATTCTGTGAGACGCCAGCCTCAACAAGGCCGAGCCCTTCGACATTTGGCGAACGGCCCGCCGCCAGCAAAATTCGTTCGGCGGTGAACGTCTGCTCATGGCCGTCCGTGTTGACAACGAGCGAGACGTCCCGGCCGTTCTTTGCGATGCGCCGGTACGTGACGCCGCAAGTGAGCGCGATGCCTTCGTCGCCGAAGTACCGCGACAGGGCATCGGAGATTTCCGGTTCGGCCGCGGGAAGCAGACGACTGCGGCAAACGAGTGTGACAGCCACGCCCATGCGCGCGAACATCTGCGCCAGTTCCGCGCCGATATAGCCGCCCCCGATCACCAGAAGAGACTTCGGGAGGGCTTCAAGCGCCAGCGCCGACGTGCTGGTCAAGTAGTCCACGTCCTCAATGCCGGGTATCGACGGAACCGAAGGCCGCGCGCCCGTCGCGATGATGAGCCGTTCGGATTTCACCAGTTCGCCGTCGACCGCCACACCGCCTTGCGTCAGCCGCGCGCGGCCCTCGATGTAGGAGATGGTGTTATAGGCCGGCAACAGATCGGCGTATTTCGACTGGCGCAAGCCCGTCACAAGCTCGTCCTTCTGGCGCACCGTCGCGGTCCAATCCTCGACCGCTGCTTTGGCGCGGATGCCTGCAAAGCGCGCGGCAGCACCCGCCTGATGCAACGTTTCCGCCGCGCGGATCAGTGTCTTCGACGGCACGCAGCCGATATTGACGCAGGTGCCGCCGATGGTGCCGTGACCGATGAGCGCGACCTGTGCACCTTGTTCCGCCGCTGCGATCGCCGCCGAGAAGCCGGCGGAGCCCGCTCCGATGACGGCGAGATCGAAGGGTTTGCCGCCGCCGCCGGGGGCACAGCATTCACTCATCTCGTTCAACCCTGTCGAGGGCTGCCGGTTCGCAACACTCTTGCGCCGTTGTCCGGCGCCGATAGAGCCCCACGGCAATCAGCGCGAGCAAGATCAGCAGTGCGGGAACCAGCAGGTAAGCTGCTTTGACCATCCACGCTATTGCGCCGATCGCGCCAAACGTGACGGCAAGCAGCGGCGCTGCGCAGCAAATCGCAACAAGAGCGGCACCGATGCCAGCGGTCGCCAGCGTCGTGCGATAGCTGTCCATCCTCTGCTTAACTCCGTGGCGTCGATGGATAGCCTGCGTTCGTCGTAGCGTCCGTGAGCGCCTTCACCCCCGTCTTGCCGTCGTCATACGTCACGGTCGCCGTCTTGGCTGCGAACGATACGGCGACCTTGGACACGCCCGGTACGGCTTCGAGACTCGCCTTCACGGTGTGAGGACAGGCCGCGCAATACATGTTCTGCACGGCCAGGGTGACGGTCTTTTCGGCGGCGAACGCCGTCGACGATGCGAGCACGGCCAGTGTGAGCGCGGCAGATGCAAGAAGCTTGTTCATGGAATGCTTTCCTTTCTCAGTCGAGTAGATGCGGCGCAAGAAGGTCGAAGGCCAATGCCGCGATGACCAAAATGGTTGCGACGATCAACGCGCCTTTGACCAACCGGCTCGGCAGGGGGCGGGCGCAAGCCGCACCATCGGCGCAGGCCTCTTTCGATGCCCGGCGAACGAGCCAGTAGCCTGCGCCGAGGAACACGAGCGTTGCCGCGATAAAGTAGGGCTGATAGGGCGCAAGTTGGGTGAAGTTGCCGATCCATGCGCCGCCGATGCCCAGGCTGAACAAGACGAGCGGCAGGATGCAGCACGAGGATGCCGCCAGCGCGCCGAGCAGACCGCCCGCCGCCAGCAACGTCTGAGAACGCCGGGAATCGGGAGTGAAGTTTTCGTCCTTGATCGTCATGGCCCCAAGGATGCACCCTGTAGCGGCTACAGACTCAAGGGGTATTTTGCATGGCAAAAGCCGCGGTCGACGCAGAGTTTTCAATCGGGACGCTCGCGAAAGAGAGTTCCGTCAATATCGAGACCATTCGCTATTACGAGAAGATCGGCGTGATGCCCAAGCCCGCGCGCAGCATGGGCGGCTACCGGCTCTATACCTCCGACCACCTCAAGCGACTCAGCTTCATCCGGCGCGGACGCGAACTCGGCTTCAGCCTTGACGAGTTACGCGGCCTTCTTCGCCTCGTCGACGGTCACGACTATACCTGCGCCGAGGTGCGGGCGCTGACACTCGATCATGTCGCAAGCATTCGACAGAGGATTGCCGACTTGCGTCGTCTCGAACGCGTGATGACTAGCGTTGCTTCCCAATGCAGCGGGCGCAAAGTCCCCGATTGTCCTATCATCGATGCGCTGTTTCAGACGCGGCCATTGCCAAACGGAAAGCCGCGCGCCTAGGCGCTTGTGCGCCGATCAACCTTTAGGGCTTCTTCTTCTCGATCGCATCCCAAATCAGCTTGGCGATATCCGCTCCGCCGAAACGCTTTACTTCCAGGATCCCGGTGGGTGAGGTGACGTTGACCTCGGTGAGATAGTCGCCGATCACGTCGATGCCGGTGAAGATCAGGCCGCGCGATTTGAGTTCCGGCGCCAGCGCTTTGCAGATTTGCTTTTCGCGCTCGCTCAACGTTGTGGCTTCGGGCCTGCCGCCGACATGCATGTTGGAGCGGGCTTCGCCTTGCGCCGGCACGCGGTTGATGGCGCCGGCGAATTCGCCGTCGACCAGGATGATGCGTTTGTCGCCCTGGCGCACTTCGGGCACGTAGCGCTGCACGATCACCGGTTCGCGATAGAACTGGGTGAACATCTCCAGAAGCGCGCCCATGTTCTCATCGTCCGGCTTCACGCGGAACACGCCGGCGCCGCCATTGCCGTAGAGCGGTTTCAGGATGATGTCTTTGTGATCGGCGCGGAATTTGCGGATCTCTTCGCGGTCCGAGGTGATCAATGTCGGCGGCATCAGATCCTTGAACAACGTGACGAAGAGTTTCTCCGGCGCATTGCGCACATGGAACGGATCGTTGACGACCAGCGTCCGTGGCTGCAGGCGCTCGAGAATATGGGTGGCGGTGATGTAGGCCATGTCGAACGGCGGATCCTGGCGCATCAAGACGACATCGACGGTGGAGAGATCGGTGACCGCCGGCGCACCGAGCGTGAAGTGATCGCCTTTGACGGCGCGCACGTCGAGCGAACGTGCCACCGCCGTCACTGCGCCGTCGCGAAAGGTCAGATCGCGCGGCCCGTAATAGAGCAGTTTGTGGCCGCGCGCCTTGGCTTCCAGCGCCAGTGCAAAGGTGGAATCGCCGCCGATATCGATCTTCTCGATCGGGTCCATCTGGATGGCGACGGTGAGCGTCATGACGTCTTCCTAGTTGAGCTTGCGTTTCAAAGTGTGGTGCGCCAGCGCCGCTTCGTTATGCAGCGCCGAACCCGGTTTGACGAGGGCGAGGCAGGCTTCATACGCCTTTTGCGCGGCGCCGAGCGCGCCGACCGCTTCGTTGATCTTGGCCAGATCGACCCAGAGCTCGCCGCGCCGCGGCGCGATCAGCACCATGCGGTGGGCGATTTCCAGCGCGCGGGCGCGTTCGCCCGTGTTGATGGCGCGCATCTTCAAATTGTTTTCGAGCCTCAGCAGCACGTCGCTGTCGCTGACCGGTTCGGCAAGGCGAATATCTTCGACCGCCTGCGAACCGCGCCCCGGTGGCGCACCGAGTTTTTCCGGATCGATCGCGGCGCCGCCGTTGAAGGGATCGATCAAGGCTTCCGAGCCGCGCACCGTCATGCGCAGAAGAAAATGCCCCGCCGTGTTGAGGCCGCAGGCTTCGTAGCCCGCCGCGCGCGCCGCATGCATATAAAGAATGCCGAGCGCCACCGGCAGGCCGCGGCGGCGATCCATCACCGCGATGAAATCGGCATTCTGCGGATCTTCGTAAGCCAGCCGATCGCCGTCATAACCGTAGCGCCCGACCAGCAGGGCCGCGAGCGCGCGCGCGCCGTCTTCGACATTGGCGGTCAGGCGTCCTTCGGCGCGCGCGGCGTCGGCGATTTCGGCGAGATGGGCTCTATAGGGTTCGAGCGCGCGGCTGGAATGATCCAGCGCCGCCAGCATCAGCGCGGCCGTGGCGATATCGTGCGGGCCCTCGCCGGCCTGGCCGAGGCGCTGCAGATAGTCCATCGGATTTTCTTTGACCGTCGTCATGACACTCTAGGGCCGCCACGCATCCGGCATATGGCGCGGCAGCGCGCCGGGCGCAACAGTCACCATATCGAATCTGACGCCTTTGGCGCCAAGGCTCGGGCGCCGCGCGACGTAAAGCGCGGCGGCGCGGGCTATCCGCGCCCGCTGGCGCTCGCCGAACGCGTGCGGCATGGCCGTCATGTCCGCCCTTGATTTCACTTCCACAAAGCATAGGACGCCCGACGGCGCGCGCGCGACGAGATCGATCTCTCCCAGGGGCGTGCGCGCGCGCCGCTCCACAATCCGGTAGCCCTTCAGCATCAGGAACAGCGCGGCGAATGTTTCGCTGCGGCGTCCTCGTTTTTCCGCGGCGCGCTTTCCATCCAGCTTGGAAGAGCTGCGCTTACTCATCGTTGGCATCGTTCTTCTTTTTGGCGAGCGCGCGGGCATAGGTCTCGCGGCGCGGCAGATCGAGCGCTTCGGCAACGAGATCGGCTGCCGCGCGCACCGGCATGAATTCCAGTGCCGAACCTAGCAGGCGTTCCGCTTTGTCCCAGGAGGGAGCTGCGTCTTCCGCCGCGCCCACGACAACGGTGATTTCGCCCTTCGGCGTAGCGGCTTTGCGATAATGTTCGCCAAGCGAGGAAAGATCGCCGCGCCGGATCTCCTCGAACTTCTTCGTCAGCTCGCGCGCGATCGCCGCTTTGCGCGGGCCGAGCACCGACGCCATGTCCGCGAGAGAAGCTGCGAGCCGCTGCGGCGATTCGAAAAAGATCAGAGTGGCGCGAACGTCGCGCAATTCTTCCAGGGCGGTTTTGCGCTCGCCGGCTTTGGAGGAAAGAAATCCGGCAAACAGAAAACGATCGCTGGGAAGGCCCGAAAGCGTGAGCGCTGCGAGCGGAGCCGAAGCGCCGGGAATGGCCTGCACGCTGAAGCCTTGCGCCAATGCCTCGCGTGCCAGCTTGTAGCCGGGATCGGAAACGAGCGGTGTTCCCGCGTCGCTCACCAGCGCGATGCGCTCGCCCCTCTGCAGCCGCGCCAGAATCTTGGGCCGTTCGCGTTCGCCATTGTGATCGTTGTAGGCAAAGAGCGGCTTGGAAATGCCGTAAATCGCCAGCAGCTTGGCGGTCACGCGCGTGTCCTCGGCCGCGATGGCGTCGCAGCCTTTCAAAACGTCGAGCGCGCGCAAGGTAATGTCGCGCGCATGGCCGATCGGCGTGGCCGTGATGTACAGACCGGGAAGGAGATCGACGCCAAGTTCAATCTTGGGGCTTTGCGCTTTGTCGCCGTCTTGCATAGGCTTAAGCGTTCCCTCGCGAAAATCGAGTTTCGTTCGATGAACCCCGTTGCATCCTTCTCGCGTCCCTCCGCCCAAAGACCCAACCCCCAAAGAACCGGCCCCAAAAGAACCGGCCCCAAAAGAACCGGCCCCAAAAGAACCGGCCATGGCATTGGCCTGCGACTTTGCGCCATCGCGGGGATTGTTGCGATAGCCGCACTGGCCGGCTGTGCCGCGCCCGGCCCCGTCAAGCCGGTGGTCGCGCCCCCGCCCGTCATGCCGACGACTCCGGCGACCCATCCGCTGACCGGCGAACTGCCCGAATTCCTGCGGCTGCCGAACATGACGGCAAACAAGACGCCGACCCGGATCGGATTGCTGCTGCCCTTCTCCAACGGCTCCGGCAAGACGCGCGCGCTCGCCAACGCGATGCTGAAGGCGGCCCAGCTCGCCGTGTTCGACGCGCACAATCCCGACGTTCTTCTCATGACGGCCGACGAAGGCTCCACGCCCGACAGCGCGGTAGCCGGCATGCACAAACTTCTCGACGAAGGCGCCGAGATCGTGATCGGCCCTCTGTTTGCCGCGTCGGTGACCGCGGTGGCGCCGCTCGCACGCGACCGCGGCGTGCCGCTCGTGGCGTTCTCGACCGACCGCACCGTGGGCGGAGACGGCGTCTATCTCCTCAGCTTCCAGCCGGAAAACGAAGTCAGACGCGTGGTGGATTATGCGGCCTCGCAGGGTGCAAAAACTTTCGCCGCGCTGGTGCCGCAGACGGCCTACGGCCAACGCGCCGAGCAGGCTTTCGACGATGAAGTGAAAGCGGTGGGCGGCGAAGTGAAGGATGTCGAAAAATACAGCGCCGCGGGCGACGCCATGAACGCGCCGGCCGCTGCGATCGCCAAAACCGGCGCGGACGCGATTCTGATCGCCGACGGCGACGTGAACCTCAAAACCATCGCGCCGCTCCTGGAAGATGACGGCGTCGATCGCAGCCATGTGCATCTGCTGGGCACCGGGCTTTGGGACGATCCCTCCTTGACGAAGGAACCCGCGCTGCAGGGTGCGTGGTTCGCAGCCCCCATGCCTTATGCCGACGACGCCTTCGACACGAAATACAAGAACGCGTTCGGCACCACGCCGCCCAGGCTCGCGACGCTCGCCTATGACGGCATCTCGCTCGCCGTGCTCATCGGCCAAACGGGCGAACCCTATAAGCGTTTCACGGCGCAGGCCCTGATGGATCCCAACGGCTTCGCCGGCGTGAACGGCATCTTCCGCTTCAATCCGGACGGAAGCTCGGAACGCGGCCTTGCGATCCTGGGCGTGGACGCAACCGGCTTCACCGTCGTGCACCCCGCGCCGGACACGTTCCAGCCGAAGGGGTCGTGAGCGATCTTAGATCAAGATTTACCGTCATCCCGGCCTTGTGCCGGGATCCATAAACACGGTTCCGAATGGGACCAGCGATAACTTTTCACACCGCGATTATGGGTCCCGGCACAAGGCCGGGATGACGTTATTGCTGCGGATAGGGCCAGTGATTTCGCTGGAGGAATTAAGAGACCAACTCTGCGATCACGCGATTCAGCACCAGGCGTCCGCGCGGCGTCGCGGTGAGGCGCGCATCGCCGGCGCGCAGTAGGCCGTCTTCGACCAGCATGGCGATTCGCTTCTGCTCAGGCCGCCACGACCAGCGCTGCGCGAAGGCGGTAAGATCGATGCCTTCGGCAAGGCGCAGATTCATCAGCAGGTGTTCGCGCGCGGCGTCTTGGCGCGTGACCTCGCTCATCTCCGCGATGCCACGACCCTCGCGCGAGACTTTTTCGCGCCAGCGTTCGGGTAACTTCTCGCATGCCGTCGCAACGCGTTTGCCGTTGAGATCCAAGCGGCCATGCGCGCCGGGCCCGACGCCGGCATAAGCGCCATAGCGCCAATAGAGCAGATTGTGCCGCGACTCCGCGCCGGGAACGGCGTGATTGGAAATCTCATAAGCCGGCCGGCCGGATTTTTCCGTCAACTCCTGCGTGATCTCGTAGAGCGTCGCGGCACGATCATCGTCGGGAATTTTGAGCTGACCGGTTCGCGCCAACGTCGCAAACGGCGTCGCCGGCTCGATGGTCAGCTGATAGAGCGACAGATGTTCGGTGCCGAACGACAGCGCTTCTTTAAGTTCGGCGCGCCATTGTTCCGGCGTCTGATTGGGACGCGCATAAATGAGATCGAGCGAGACGCGATCGAACACGTCCATGCCGATTTTCAGCGCCGCTTTAGCCTCGGCGACATCGTGCAGGCGGCCGAGGAATTTGAGATCGGCATCGTTCAAGGCCTGCACGCCGATGGAAAGCCGGTTGACGCCTTCGCCGCGATAGTCGGCAAAGCGCGCCGCATCGGCGCTTGCGGGATTGGCTTCCAGGGTGACCTCGGCGTCGTTGGCGACGCGCCAGTTTTTTGCGATGACGTTTAGAACCTCACCGACAGCCTTGCCGTTCATCAGCGACGGCGTGCCGCCGCCGAAAAAGATCGTTTGCACGCTGGGCCGTTCTTCGCACTGCAAGCGCGCAGTCCAGGCGAGCTCGCGCGCGATCGCATCGACCCAACCTTGTTCGTCGATCGCCGAGCGCACATGGGAATTGAAGTCGCAATAGGGACATTTGGCGGCGCAGAACGGCCAATGCACATAGATGCCGAAATCCGCACTCATTGGCGCGCGAGCCCCAAGGCATCGACAAATTTGGCGAAAGCCCGCGCGCGATGGCTCATGGCATGTTTCCGCGCCGGGTCGATTTCGCCGAAGGTCTGCGTCATGCCGTCGGCGACAAAGATCGGATCGTAGCCGAAACCTTTGTTGCCGCGCGGCGGGAACGTCAGTGTTCCCTGCACTTCGCCTTCGAAGATTTGCGCGTCGCCCTTTGGTTCGGCGAGTGCAAGCACACAGACGAATTTCGCGGATGCGTCTTTCGTCTGTTTCGCTCTCAATTCTCGTTCAACGCGCGTCATCGCGATAGAGAAATCCTTGTTCGGTCCCGCCCAGCGCGCCGAATAGATTCCCGGCGCGCCGCCAAGCGCCGTGACCGCGAGGCCGGAATCATCGGCGAGTGCGATAAGACCGGAGGCATCGGCGGCAGCGCGCGCTTTCAACAAGGCGTTCTCGGCGAACGTGTTTGCGGTTTCCTCGGGCTCGTCGAGCCCGAGTTCCGCCGCGCCCTTGGTCTCAATTCCGTACGGCGCGAGCAGATCGTCAATCTCGCGCACCTTGCCCGGATTGTGGCTCGCGACGAGGAGAACGCTGCCGCGCGCGAGCTTCATCCCAAAACCTGCTTCTGCAGCGCCACCAATTCGCCGATGCCTTTGCGGGCGAATTTGAGCAGCTCGGCGAATTGTTCGTCGCTGAAGGGTGCCCCTTCCGCGGTGCCCTGGACTTCCACCATTCCGCCCCCGCCCGTCATCACGAAATTCGCATCGGTCTCGGCGGTCGAATCCTCGTCGTAATCGAGGTCGAGGACCGGCTCGCCTTTCCAGATGCCGCAGGAAATCGCCGCGACATGGTCTTTGATCGCGGGCTTGGCGATCATGCCGGTCTTCTTCATGAAGGCGACGCACTGATGCAGCGCGATGAAGCCGCCGGTGATCGAGGCCGTGCGCGTGCCGCCATCAGCCTGGAGGACGTCGCAATCGATGACGATCTGCTTTTCGCCCAGCGCCGAAAGATCGACGATGGCGCGCAACGAGCGGCCGACCAGGCGCTGGATCTCCTGCGTGCGCCCCGATTGCTTGCCCTGCGCGGCCTCGCGGCGCATGCGCTCATGGGTGGAGCGCGGCAGCATGCCGTATTCCGCCGTCACCCAGCCTTTGCCGGTGCCCCGCAGGAAAGAGGGCGCGGTTTCTTCCAGGCTCGCGGTCACCAGCACATGGGTGTCGCCGAACTTCACCAAACAGGAGCCTTCGGCGTGTTTGGCGAAGCCCGGCTGCAGGCTTACGGCGCGCAATTGATCGGGCGCGCGCTTGGAGGGGCGCATGGTTTGATCCCTTGAAGTTCGGACTTTCTGCGGTTACCTAGCCTCCCCGGGCAAGGCGCCGCAATGCGGACCGCCCAATTTGCCCAAACATTTGTTGCATCAATGGCCTAGGCTGGCGCCAGGCGGGATGGAGAGTTCGAAACCTTGGGTGCAAATCCGATCGATGCAGGCCAGGCGCGCATGCTGGCCGCCGAGATGGGCGAGCGGCCGCGCGAGGTCTTTCGCCATCTGGTCGATGCGTTCCTCGCCTCCGGCGAGCCGGTGGGATCGCGCTCGCTGTCCCAGCGCCTGCCCCATTCGCTTTCGCCGGCTTCCATCCGCAACGTGATGGCGGATCTGGAAGCCATGGGCCTGCTCTACGCCCCGCATACCAGCGCGGGCCGCGTGCCGACGGAAAAAGGTTTGCGTCTCTTCGTCGACGGTCTGCTCGAGATCGGCGAGCTGACGCCGGACGAACGGCGCACCATCGAAGCGCGCGTCGCTTCCACCAATCGCGGCATCGAAGATGTGCTGACGCAAGCGACGTTGATGCTGTCGGGCCTTTCGCGCTGTGCCGGTCTGGTGGTCGCGGCCAAGCAGGATGCGACGCTCAAGCATGTCGAGTTCGTCGCCGTCTCGCCCGGCAAGGCGATGGTCATCATGGTGAGCGAAGACGGCCAGGTGGAAAATCGTTTGATCGATACCCCGCTCGGCCTGCCGGTGTCCGCCTTGAGCGAAGCTTCCAATTATCTGAGCGCGCGGCTGCGCGGACGCACGCTCAACGTGGCCCGCAGCGAGATCGAGACCGAACTCGAAGGCGAGCGCGCCGAGCTCGACACCCTCACCGCCAAGATCGTCTCCGAAGGCCTTGCAACCCTCGCCGCGCCCGGCGGCACGGAACGAAGCGCCGAAGAGAAGGTTCTGATCGTACGCGGCCAATCGCATCTGCTCGATACGGTGGAAGCCCAGGCCGATCTGGAGCGCGTGCGCACCCTGTTCGACGATATCGAACGCAAGAACGATTTGATCCGTCTGTTGGAACTCGCAACCGAAGGTCACGGAGTGCGGATATTCATCGGTTCGGAGAACAGGCTGTTCAGCCTTTCCGGTTCTTCGATCATCGCGGCGCCTTACGCCAATGCGCAAGGCAAGGTGATCGGCGTGATCGGTGTTCTCGGACCCACCCGTCTCAACTACGCGCGCATCATTCCCATGGTCGATCACACGGCGAAGGTCGTGGGGCGCCTTCTGGCATAGGATTTTAAAATGATTCCCGAAGAAGAAGACACGATGCCGGAAGCGCAGCCGGAGGCCCCGGAAGGCGCGATCGACGAATTGACGAAGCTGCGCGCCGAAGTCGCCGAGCTGAGAGATCGCGCCTTGCGCGCGCTGGCCGACGCCGAAAACACGCGCCGGCGCGCCGAGCGCGACCAAAGGGAAACCGCACAATACGCGGTCACGCGGTTCGCCCGCGATATCCTGGGCATCGCCGACAATTTTCAGCGCGCCATCGAAGCCTGCCCGGCCGATGCGCGCGAAAGCGCGAGCCCGCAGGTCAAAGCCGTCATCGAAGGCGTCGAAGCGACCGAGCGCCAACTGCTCGCCACCCTGGAACGCTATGGCGTGAAACCGATCGATACGTTTGAGGGCAAGTTCGATCCCAATCTGCACCAAGCCATTGCCGAAGTACCGGGGAGCGGCAAGCCCCCCGGTTCGATCGTGAGCGTGGTGCAGCAGGGTTACGTGATCGGCGACAGGCTGCTGCGTCCCGCCATGGTGACGGTGGCGAAGGCTGAGTCCCCGGCCTCGAGCACGGTCAACACGACGTCGTAGAGGGCGCCCTTCGACAGGCTCCTCTCGACAGTTTGGCGCACCGGCGCGAAGCTGGCCGCATGAGCCAGTCCGCCGCCCTCGAACCGACCGACGCGCCTGCTCCGCTCGTTCCTTTCGAGCATCGCCTCTACATGCTTTCGCCGTTCGGCATTCTTGCGACCACGGCACTGATCTTCGTTCTGCTCTACGGCGGTTTCCTGCTGATCGCGACGCTGGAGCGCGCGCCAACCATCAGCTTTGCCGATCGTCACATCACGATGTCGTCCGGGGCGTGGCCCGCGCTGGTTCTTGTGCTTCTTTGCTGCACGGCCCTCGGCGTTCAGCGTTACATCCGCACCAGAGAACTCGCCGACGTGGAATCGTTCACGGCGATTTTCAAAAGCGGCCGCTCCACGGCGGATATCATGGGCCAATGGGCGCCGCACGATGCCAAGCTAGGCCGCGCGACTTTTGCGGGCCTGCTGCTGGGCGTTGTTGCGAGCGTGGCCATTCTCGCCAGCCAGTCCACCGCAAGCGGATTCCGCAGCCATATCGGGACCATGGTGTGGTTCCTGGTCGTCATCACGCTGTTGATGATGTCGTTCACGCGCGGCGTGGAAATGTCTCGCAAGGCCGGTGCGTCTTTCCGCAAATTGATGGAATCGGAACTCGTCATCGATCTGTTGCGGGTCGAGAACCTCGCGGTACTCGGCCGTTCGGCCGCGCGCGGTGCGTTGATCTGGTTTTCGGTGACTGCCGTGGTTTGCCTCTTCTTCGTGGGCGGCGGCATGGACTGGTTCACCGTCGCGCTTCTTGTCGCTTGCGCGGCGATGGGACTGTGGATGTTCGTGGGTACGCTCCACGCGGTGCATCGCAAGATTCACGCAGCCAAGACGGCCGAACTGGAGCACACGCGGCGCGAGATCGAACAGACGCGTCGGCAGATCGGCAGCGATCCGCATGCCGCCTCGCGCCTGCAAGGACTGCTCGCTTATGAGACCCGCATTCACGGCGTGCGCGAGTGGCCGTTCGATCAGTCGACGGCCGTGCGCGTGGCGGCCTATGTTCTGATTCCGGCGATTCCCTGGTTCGGCCAGGCGGTGGCACAGTATTTCGTCGAGCACTTCGTGAGATTTTCAGGATGAACAAGATTCGCGTTGTCGTGGCAGGGGCCAGCGGCCGCATGGGCCGCGCACTTGTGCGCGCCGTTTCCGAAGCGGACGATCTTGAGCTGACCGGCGCCTTGGTCAGGCACGGTCATCCCGATCTCGGCGCCGACGCGGGAACGCTGATCGGCGCCAAGACAATGGGCGTGACGCTCACCGACGATCCGTTGCCCGCCATTGCCGAGACCCAGGCCTTGATCGATTTCACCGTTGCCAAAGCATCGGTGGAATTGGCGGCGCTCACCGCCCAAGCGCGCATCGTGCACGTGATGGGAACGACAGGCTTTTCCGCGGACGATGAAATCAAGATCCGCGCCGCCTCGCGCCATGCCGTGATCGTCAAATCGGGCAATATGAGTCTGGGCGTGACCATGCTGGCCGCGCTCGTAAAGCAGGCCGCCAAGGCGCTGCCCGATTTCGACGTCGAGATCGTGGAAATGCACCATCGCCAGAAAGTCGATGCGCCATCGGGGACAGCATTGCTATTGGGCCGCGCCGCCGCCGAAGGCCGTCAAGTTTCGCTGGAAGAAAAATCCGTGCGCCTGCGCGACGGGCACACCGGCGCGCGCAAGGACGGCACCATCGGTTTCGCCTCGCTGCGCGGCGGCACTGTGGTGGGCGAACACGAAGTGGTGCTGGCCGGCTCCCATGAGCGCCTCGTGCTCAGTCATGTCGCGGAAGACCGCACCATCTTTGCCAATGGCGCGTTGGTCGCCGCGCGCTGGGGTCAGGGCAAGAAGCCCGGCCTCTACGCGATGGCCGACGTTCTGGGTCTTTCCTGAAGGTTGGCGGCCTGAACTTCCGCGCGCGCCGCTTCGAAAGCAAGCATCGCGCGTTTGCGCGGCAAGCCCCAGTGATAACCGTGCAGCGCGCCGTCGCTTCCCAGCACGCGATGGCAAGGAATGAGCCAGGAAATCGGATTGCGCCCGACGGCAGTGCCCACGGCGCGCGACGCGTTCATGGCATCGATCTTGGAGGCGATGGTGCGATAGGTCGTGACCTTGCCTTGCGGAATGGCGAGCAGGGCCTGCCAAACTTTGATCTGCCAGGGCGTGCCCAGAAGATGCAGGCCGACGGTGTCGCTTGCTTTGGGCTGAAAGATCTTCGCCGCCACGTCCGCGGTGCGCGCCGGCATCTCGCGAAACACCGCCTTCGGCCAGCGCGCTTTCATGTCGGCCAGCATGGCGGCTTCTTCGCCTTCATCGCCGAAGCCAAGTCCGCACACGCCTTTGTCCGTCATCATCAGGAGTGCGATGCCGAAGGGACAATCATGAAAGCCGTAGTCGACGGTCACGCCGGCGCCGCCGCGCGCATATTCGCCCGGCGTCATCGCTTCGATCTTCAGACAAAGATCGTGCAAGCGCGAGGGACCGGAGAGTCCCGCATCGAGCGCCGCGTCGAGCACGCTGACGCCGCGGTTTAGTTCCGACTTGGCGCGGCCGAGCGTGAGATGGCCGACGAAGGATTTGGGACTGACGCCGACATAGCGGGTGAAAAGCCGCTGGAAATGAAACGGCGAAAGCCCGACCGCTTCGGCCGCCGCATCGAGGCTCGGCTGGTCCAGATAGTGTTCGGCCAGATAGCGGATGGCCTTGCCCATGCGGCGATAATCGGGCCCCGATTCCTGATCTTCGTATAACGTATCCATGGAACCAATATGGGGCGGAAGAGGCGGCGCTGCGACCCGATTCTTGCGCCTGAAATCCCCTAGTTTTCCCGAAATTCCCGCGCTTTTTGCAGCGCTTCTTTCAAGGCCTGCGCGAGCGAAAGCTTTTCCTGGGCTCCCAGAAAGCTTGCGATCCTGAGCGATTGACCGTGGCTGACCAGCAGAAGCGGCGCGCCGATGACGTCGGGTTCGGGCGCGCGCACCCGCACCCAATAGGGATTGAAGCGGGACTCGCGCGGGCGTCCGCGCGGGGGATGGTGCGAAACTGAAAGCAGCGCATGGGTCAGCCGCAGGTGCTCGAATCTGCGCGCAGCCACGCGACTGGCATGAAACGCCCAAGCCAACAGCAGAACATCCGCACCCATGAACGGGGTGATCGGCCAGGCGCCGCGCGAAACGAAATAGAGTGCGAATGCGAGATTGACCGCGAGCACGGCCATCAGCACAACGAGCAACGCGCGCGGCTTCATCGGCGGATTGGGCCGCAGCACGGCGTCGAAAAAGACAGGCTCGCTTTGCACTGTCATGGACAAAGCCTGCTCCACTCCAAATTTCCCCGCAAGCACAAACGGCGGTCCAATGTTCCGTTGGAACTTCCAGGCGGTTCTGTGGCACAAGGGCGCGCAAGGATTTCGCCCCGATGGCCCGCCCATTCACCAAGAAAGAAGCAGAGGAATTTTTCGCGCGTCTTTCGGCCGTCAATCCGATTCCACAAACCGAACTGGAATTTCTCAATCCCTATACGTTGCTCGTCGCCGTCGTGCTGTCTGCGCAAGCGACCGACAAGAGCGTGAACAAAGCCACCGAGCCGTTGTTCGAATTTGTCGATACGCCGCAGAAGATGATCGCGCTCGGCGAAACCAAGCTGATCGAATATATCCGCACCATCGGACTCTATCGCACCAAGGCAAAGAACGTCATTGCGCTGTCGCGGGCCCTAGTCGAAAACCACGAAAGCAAAGTGCCGCGAACGCGCGAAGAACTGGAAGCGCTGCCGGGGGTCGGTCGCAAGACGGCGAATGTCGTGCTCAATGTGGCGTTCGGGGAAAAGACCATCGCGGTGGATACGCATATTTTTCGCGTCGGCAACCGCACGGCAATCGCGCCGGGAAAAAATCCCCGCGAAGTGGAAGCGGGCCTCGAAAAGGTCGTGCCCGACCAATATCACCTGCACGCACATCATTGGCTGATCCTGCACGGGCGCTACACCTGCGTCGCGCGCACGCCGAAATGTCCGGTTTGCGTGGTGCGCGAACTCTGCCGCTACAAGGACAAGACGCGGGAGGTGGACGATAAGGAATCGCGCCCTAAGAAATTGCGTGGGCACGCGCCTTCAAGGCGTCGAGACAACTAGCGTCCGCCGCGATGCCCTGGCCGCGCGGCATGGTTTCGACGTGGCGCACGGCGAGCCTGCTGGTTTCGCGATAGAGAAAGAAAAACGCTTTGCAGTTGGCGCCGTCGTAGCGCCAGATTTCAAAACCGTTGTCCTTGCGCACGAAGTTGGGGGCGCCATAGGCGAGCTTCACCTGCGAGGCCTCAAGCCCCGCAAGCCCTGAAATTTCCCCCGGCGGAGGCGCCGTTGGAATGCTGGCGACGCGAGGCTGCGCGGCACAGGCGGCGAGCAAGGCGCAGGCGATGGCAAGAAGGACGATACGGTTCATCGAGCGCGATCCTCATGCGCGTAGCGTTTGAACACATGCACCATGAAAGCGGCGCCGAAAAGGGGCGCGAGGAGGTTTACGAAGGGAATGAGCGTTAAAATCGCGATAAGCACGCCGGCCCACAGCACGCCCGCGCCGTAGCGCCGCCGCATGGCGTCGGCCTCGGCGAGCGTCATGTGGCGCATCGCGACGAGCTCGAAAAATTCACGGCCCAGGAGCCAGCCGTTCACCAGCAGGGAAACGACCGTGCCGATTCCGGGAAACAAGTTGACCGGCAAGAGCAGGATGTTGAGCAGGACGATCCACAAGGCAAGACGCAGACCGACATAGAGCGCGGTTGAAAAGCGGGTTCCCGGCGCCGGCGGATCCTCGGGATAGTCCTTCCTCTCTACGGCTTGCGCGATCTCGTCCAGAAACAGAGATGCGAAAATCGCCGCCACCGGTGCGCCCAGAAAGAACAGCAAAAACAGCAGAGCGAACTGGGCGAACCAATCCAGCAGCACGTTGACCCAGTGCCACTCGAGCGTCGGCAGATGCGCGAGCCCGTAGCGAAGGCCAACGAACAGCACGGCGAACAGCAGCGCCGTCAGCGCCAGCGCCTTGAGCACGACGCCCAGAAAGGCGCGGTCGGAAAAAATGCCGAGCGCTTTGCCGACGCTTGCGAACATGGGGCCGTTCCACTATCGGGGCGTGCAGGACTGTAATGGACCGCACGAATGACTCAAAACAGCTTCTTCGACGTCGCCGGAATCGGCAACGCCATCGTGGACGTGATCGCGCCGGTGGACGACGGCTTTCTGCTGAAGCACAACATCGCCAAAGGCGTGATGACGCTGATCGACGAATTCCGCGCCCGCCAACTCTACGAAGCGTTTGAAGAGCGGCAGGAAATCGGCGGCGGGTCCGTCGCCAATTCCATGGCGGGGCTTGCCTCGCTCGGCGGCAAGGGCCTCTTCGTCGGGAAGGTGAAAGACGACCGGCTGGGGGCGAGTTTCGCCGCCAGCATGCGCGATACCGGCGTGCGCTTTACGACGCGCTTCGCCGAAGGCGGGCCGTCGACGGCCTGCAGCCTGATCGCCGTGACGCCGGACGGGCATCGCAGCATGAACACTTATCTGGGCGCCAGCCGCGAGATCGCACCCCGCGACGTCGACGAAAACGAAATCGCTTCCGCGCAGGTGTTCTACATCGAGGGCTATCTGTGGGATGCGCCGGAGGCGAAAGCGGCTATCGTCAAATGCATCGCAGCGGCCAAGAGCGCCAAACGCAAAGTGGCGCTGGCCCTTTCCGATCCCTTCTGCGTCTCGCGCTGGCGGGGCGAGTTCAAGGCCATGCTGAAGAACAGCCTCGACATCGTCTTTGCCAATGAAGCCGAAATCAAAAGCCTGTTCGAAGTCGAAACCTTCGACGAGGCGCTGCAGGCACTGCGCGATTGGCCGGGTATCGCGGCGCTAACGCGATCGGAAAAAGGCTGCGTCGTAGCGCGCGGCAAAGAAGTGCACGTCGTCGATGCGGCTCCCGCCGCGCGTGTCGTCGATACGACAGGCGCGGGCGATCAATACGCCGCCGGTTTCCTCTATGCGCTCACGCGCGGCAAATCGCTCGGCGATTGCGGCAGGCTGGGCGGCATCGCGGCGGCGGAAGTCATCTCGCACTACGGTGCGCGCCCGGAAGTGTCGCTCAGAACTTTGGCGGCGGACGTGGGACTGCTCTAAGAAAGAATGATTCACGCGGAGACGCGGGCGCAGCTTCGCTGCGCCGCGAAGACACCACGCTTCCCGGCGCGCATTCTTGGAGACCGAACTGAATTATCGGCGCGCTATGCGCGCCAACTAACAACGTGATTGCAAGGCAATACGCGTGGAACTCGCTATCTCTGCGGCTTCGCGTCTCCGCGTGAACACTTCATTTTTGTTTTTTGTGTTTCACCGCACCGGCTTTCGCAAATAGACGTAGAGCGCGCCTGCTCCGCCGTGGCGTCGATGCGCGCTGCGCACATCGACGACGAACCGCGCCAATTCCGGCTCCTTGAGCCAACGCGGCGTCACGGCTTTGAGTACGCCGCGGCTGCGCGAATTGAGTTCCAGATCGAAAGGTTCGTCGGGCGCGGCGGGTTTGGCGCCTTTTCCGGTGACGACGATCACAAGCCTGAGACCGCGCGCCGAGGCGCCGCGCAGAAACGTCGCGAGCGCGCGATGGGCGGCATCTTCCGTCAGCCCGTGCAGATCCAGGCGCGCTTCAGGTTCAAGCACGCCGCGCCGCAGCCGTTCGGCGGTGCGACCGTCGAGCCCGCCGCCTGTGCCGCGCGAATGGGATGTTGCAGTCGGGGCGAGCGTTGCGGATTCCTTAGGCGTTGCCGGCGCGATCTTCTTTGCGGGCTTGCGTCCAAGCTTCTTGAGCGGACGCGCGTCTCTGAACGTGGTTTCGAAGAGTTCGCGTTCTTCCTCGCTCAATCTTCGTTTCACGGCGAATGTCCAAAATCCTTGTGGGCCCCAAGTTTTGCCGCGACAGGCTTGGGCAACAATACTGTGAATTTGCCATGCGCCTTCATGCGGCCAGCAATTTCTTCCGCGCGCCTGCCGAGTCCCCAGAACACGTCGCCCCGCACGGCGCCGCGAATGGCGCCGCCGGTGTCTTGCGCGATCAAGAGACGGCGAAAGGACCGATCCGGTTTCGCGGCATCGCCGTCCGGCACATCGGCCTCGAGGAAAAACGGCGCACCCAGAGGATGCAGGCGATAGTCGACCGCGAGGCTGGCTTCGGGTGTCAGCTTCGCGCCTTCGCTTCCTTCGCTGCCGAGCGCGGGATCGGCCAACGGCTCTTCCTTGAAGAAGACGTAAGAGGCATCGGTTTCCATGACTTCGCGCGCGTCCGCGGGATGGGTGTTCAGCCAATCGCGGATGGATTGGAGCGAAACGATTGCGCGATCCAGTTCGCCGCGCGCGATCAGCGTGCGTCCGATGGGCGTGTAAGCGCGGCCGTTCTTTGCGGCATAGGCCAGGCGAATGATGGAGCCATCGTCGAGACGCACCCGCCCCGAGCCCTGGATGTGAAGGAAAAACACCGTCACCGGATCTTCAGCGTAGACAAGGATCGGCGCGCGGGAGAGTCCATGCGTGTCGATCTCCGCGCGTGTGGGATAAGGCAGCAAAGTCTGTCGCTCGATCCGCCCGACAATGTGCTCGTTCTTGAATTCGGGCCTGAACAGGCCGAGGTCGACCTCGATGAGATCGTCGGGCTGGCCGAGAATCGGCGTTTGATAACGATCGTGCCTGGTGCGGCTCGCGCGCAGTTCCGGCTCGTAATAGCCGGTGAAAAGGCCTTCGTTGTCGTCGCCCGCGCTGACGGCGACCGGTGAGAACCAGGTCTCGAAAAATCGCCGCGCATCTGCCGCGTTGGAGGCCGATGACGGCGCGGCCGAGCAGGCGCCTTGCCAGTCACCAACCGTGCCGGCGTAGCCCACACCCCCCATCGCCGAGAGCGGGGATTTCTTCACCAGCACAGCGCAGGAGCGTTTGAACGCCGACAGCGCCGCGCGCGGATCGCTCGAGGCCCAGCCCTGCATCTCGGCGAAAGAAACCGGCGTCAAGCGAAGCGGTGCTTCGCCGCTCGGCAGGCCGCGATGGCCCCAGCGCCAGGCAACGATCAATGCGATGGCGAGAAAAACAAGAACGAGAAGAAAAATCCGCGGACGCGTCAGCGCCATTGCGGAGTATCAGCCCTCGCCGGAGGTCGCCACCAGCGTCCAGTTCGGATCGCCGGCGCGCACGTCGCGCTCGAAACTCCAGATATCCGTCACGTCGCGAACCGCTTTGGGATCGCCTTCGACGACGGCGCCGCTGGTGTCCTGCGTGGCCGAAATGAACTGCGCCGCGAAGGAGACGGTGATATCCGCCACGCGCCCTTTGAGGGTGGCAGTGACGATTTTGGCGTCTTTCAAGCCGACAAACGTGAATTCCACCTTCTCGCCGCGCTTTTCGCGGCCGGCAATCACGCCGTCGAACGCGCCAAAGACTTCGCCGTTCAAAAGCGGGCGCAGCGCGGAGCGATCGCCGGCGGCGAAGCTTGTGACGATCAACTCGTAAGCATGGCGCGCGCCGTCGATGAAGTGGTCGGCATCGAAGCTTCTGTCGGCCAGTTTGATGTCGAGAAGTCCGCGCGCCACCGGATCGATCGGCTTTTCGATTGCGGCCTGGGCGCGTTGGGTCGAGCGGTCGGGAATGGCCACGACATTGTCGCCGCCGGTCTTCTGCCCGCTTTTTTGCACCGGCGCGTTCAAGCCATAACGTTCCTGCGGCGGACGCTCATTGCCGGTGCGCCGGCCAAGCACACTGTACAGACGGAACAGGATGACACCTGCGATCATCGCCAACAGCAGCACATCGAAAAACGGCGAGTTCAACATTGCACTAATACCTTTGCCCGCCCCGCATGGTTCCGTCGCGCTCGCCAATCGCTCTGGCCAATCGCTCTGGCCAATCGCTCTGGGAAGAATTCGAGCCTAAACCTCGGCCCTCGACCGGTCCAGCGTCGCATCATCGGGCGAGCACATAGTAGTTAACCCACAATATGGGCATTGCGATGGCATTTGGCCATGTGCGAAAGAACAGCTGCGCCAAGGAGTTCGCTTGTCACACCTCGGCGATCCATGGTAGCCCCCGCGCGCTTTTTCGAGAGACCAGCCATCCATGAGCGACAATCCACAATCGAACGGCGGCCAACCCCAAGGCCCCGACATGGATCAGGGCATTCGCGTTCAGGTGCTTGGCCAGTACATCAAGGACCTTTCTTTCGAAAACCCCGGTGCGCCCCAGGCGTTCCAGGCACGCCCGGCGATCGATCTGGGCGTGGACGTGCAGGCGCGCCGCGTCGATGGCGATCATGCGGAGATCGAAATCAAGCTACGCGTATCGGCCAAGGTGGACGACAAGCCCGCTTTCCTGCTCGAGCTCGTTTATGGCGGCTACTTCCTGGTGCAGAACGCCCCCGACGAGATTTTGCAGCAGGTGCTTCTGATCGAAGCGCCGCACCTGCTGTTTCCGTTCGCGCGCCGGATCGTGGCCGACGTCATCCGCGACGGCGGCATGCCGCCTCTGATGATCGAGCCGATCGATTTCTCGGCGCTCTACCGCGCCAAGCAGGGCGAAATGCAAGCCCGCGTAGGCGCGCCGGTTTAGGACATCAGCGCCAGTTCCATACCGCTTGGGCGCCGAGTTCCTTGGCGATGAAGCTTTCGTGCGCGGCGATCTCTTCCGCGCTCACGCGCGGCGGGAGCAGTTCGGGCCGCACATGGATGGGGCGGTTGTCGGCCATCGCGGCGACGGTTTCGGCGTCGCGCGGGCCCAGCATCAGCTTGGTCTGCCGCCCGCCCACCAGCTCCAGATAGACGCGCGCCGTCAGTTCCGCGTCGAGCAGCGCGCCATGCTTGGTGCGGCCGGAAAGATCGATGCCGAAACGCTTGCACAGCTCGTCCAGCGAATAGCGCGCGCCGGGGATCTTCGACTTGGCGATGTCGATGGTGTCGATGGCGCGGGAAAAAGGAATCGGCGGCCGGGACGCGCGATGGAATTCGGAATTGAGGAATTTAAGATCGAAGCCGGCATTGTGGATGACAAGCGGCGCATCGCCCAGGAATTCCAACAGCTCGTCGCATTTTTGCGCGAAGAAGGGCTTGTCGGCGAGGAATTCGTCGGTGATGCCGTGGATGCGCTGCGAGTCCGGCGGGACGAAACGGTCGGGATTCAAATAGGCCTGAAAGGTCATGCCGCTCGGGATGTGATCGATCAGCTCGACGCAGCCGATTTCGATGATGCGATGACCGTCGGCGGGATCGAGCCCCGTCGTTTCGGTATCCAGCACCACTTCACGCATGCGGCTTTCCCTGCGCTTATTTTTCCTGCTCGGCGAGCCTGCGTTCGTGCAGGGCCGCCACGATCATCTTCACCTGCGCCAAGGCATGATCGAAACCCTTGTCGGTCACAACCACAAAATGGGCTTTTGCACGCTTTTCTTCGTCGGGCATCTGGCGCGAAAGGATCTGGTCCAATTTGTCTTGCGTCATGCCGGACCGCGCCAGCACACGCGCGCGCTGAATTTGGGATGGGGCCGACACCACCACGATGGCGTCCATCCGGCTGTGGCCGCCCTTTTCGAACAGGAGCGGGATGTCCAGCACCACCATCTCCGCGCCCTTGGCAGTCGCTTCGGCCATGAATTTCTGCTGCTCGAGGCCGACGAGAGGATGGACGATCTCTTCGAGCTTCTTGAACAGTGCCGGATCGGCGGCGAGTTTTTTGCTGAGTTCGTCGCGGTCCACTCTGCCGTTCTTCACGGTGCCGGGGAATGCACTGTCAATGGGGGCCACGGCTGCTCCGCCCGTTTCGTAAAGCCGGTGCACGGCCGCATCGGCGTCATAGACCGGGATGCCCAGCGCCACGAACATCTTGGCGGTTTCGGTCTTGCCCATGCCGATAGAGCCGGTGAGGCCTACGAGATAAGGGCGGTTGCTCATGCCAGCGCTTTCTCGAGCGCGGCGCGCAGCTCCGCCGTGACACGCGGCGTCACGCCGTAGAAGCCTTCAAAGGCGGGAACCGCTTGATGCATTAGCATGCCCAATCCATCGACCGTGCGATGAGCGCGCGCGCGCGCCCGCTTCAAAAGATCGGTTTCCAGCGGATTGTAGACGATGTCGCAAACGGCGGCATCCAGAGGCAATGCGTCCAAAGACAGTTCAAGCGGCGGCGAATTCTTCATCCCCGCGCTGGTCGCGTTGACGAGAAGCCTGGCGCCGTTCGCGGCCTGGTTCCAATCGCCCAGACCTTGCGCGAAGAGTTTGGCCCTGACTTTTGCCTGCAGCGCGCTTGCCAAGGCCGCAGCCTTCTGCGGCGTGCGATTGACGATGCGGATTTCGCGAGCGCCCAAGGAATCCAAACTGAGAACGGCCGCTCGCGCCGCGCCGCCTGCTCCCAGAACGACACCCAGCGCGCCGCGCAGAAAATCCGCGCCGAGAGATTGCTTGAGGCTTGCCGCGAGTCCGTCGGCATCGGTATTGCGCCCTTCGATCCTGCCGTTCCTGAAAAGAAGCAGATTGACGGCGCCTGCCGCCTCGGCGCGTTCGTCGCGCAGATCCGAAATCGCAAAGGCCGCTTCCTTGTGCGGCACCGTAACGTTGACGCCGGCAAAGCCGGCTTCGCCAAGCGCCGCAACGGCGCGGGAAAATTCTTCCGGCTTGATGGCGACGGGAAGATAGACGCCGTCGATACCGTGTTGCTTGAGCCAGAAATTGTGCAGCGCCGGCGACAGCGAATGGGAGATCGGCCAGCCGATGACGCCCGCGAGCTTGGTCTTTTCCCTCATCGCGCCCGTCATCTTGAAAGTACGCCCTGCTCTCTCAGCGCGCTCAATAGCGGAAAAAGCGGCAGCCCCAAAATCGTGAAGGTGTCGCCGTCCACCCGTTCGAACAATTGCGCGCCCAGCCCCTCGAGCTTGTAGCAGCCAACACCCATCAACAAATTCTCGCCTTCCTGCGCGATGTAGTCCTCGAGAAAATCGTCGCTGAAAGCGCGCATCCAAAGCCGCGCGCAGCCTACAAATCGCCAGGTGGGCGCGCCGTTCAAAGCCAGTACCGCCGCGCTGATCAGCTCGTGACTATTGCCGCGAAGCCGCATCAGCAATGCGCGTGCTTCCTCGAGCGTCTGGCATTTGGAAATTAGCTCGCCCTCGAAATTCAGGACCTGATCGGCGCCGAGCACCAGCACGCCCTCGCGCGAGGCCGAGACTTTGACGGCCTTCAATTCCGCCAATGCGTCGGCAACTGCGGCAGGGTCCGCTTTCTCCGCCAGCAGGGAATCCTTGATGGCATCTTCATCGACGCGCGCCGGCACGACGTCGAAATCCACTCCCGCGTGCTGCAACATGCGCGCACGCGACACGCTCGCCGAAGCGAGGAGGAGTTTCACGCGCCGTCTCCGCGACGGGAATTTCGGTCGCCAAGAAGGTTGAGCACGGCGGCGGCCGTTTCTTCCACCGAACGGCGCGACACATCGATCGCCGGCCAACCTTGCTGGTCGAACAGTTTGCGCGTTGCGGTCACTTCGTGGCGGACATTTTCCAGATCGATGTAGGAGGTGTCGCGCACCTCGCCCAGGGTCTGCAGGCGGTTGCGGCGTACCTGTATCAAACGATCGGGTGACGCCCATAATCCGACGACCAACGGCTTGGTCGCCGAGAGAAGTTGGGCGGGCAAAGGAATATTCGGCACGATCGGAACATTCGCGGCCCGGATGCCGCGGATCGCCAGATAGACGCAAGTCGGTGTTTTGGAGGTGCGGCTGGCCCCCGTCAGCACCACTTCGGCATCGTTGATACCGTCCAGATTCTGGCCGTCATCGTGGGTGATCGTAAAATTCAAGGCTTCGATGCGCTGGAGATAGCGCTGATCGACTTCGTGCTGGCCGCCGGGACGATGGGTTTCCGCCGACCCCAGAAATTTTCCCATCATCGAGATCGGTCCGTCCAGCACGCCTTGGCATGGCACCTTCATCTGGCTGCATTGCGCTTCCAGCTCCCGGCGGAGCTCCGGATTGACCAGGGTGAAAAACACCAACCCCGGCTCGTCGCGGATATGCTCCACCACCCGCTCCAGCTGCCGCCGGCTTCTCACCAGCGCATAAAAATGTTCGCGCACCTCCACACCTTCGAACTGCGCCACCGCCGCCTTGGCGATCGCGTTCAAGGTTTCTCCGGTCGCGTCGGAGATCAGATGGAGATGAAAAGGACCGCTCACAGATTCATCCTTGCAAAGCCCACAACCATACCCAATTCCCGCACAGCAGGGCGAGACTCTTGCCCATCCGAGCTCTCACAGTGCACGACCGCTAATGGGAGTCGATGATACGTGAACCTCCGTACACACCGGCACCGATCAAACTCCCCTTGAGTCCCAACCGCTTGGAGCCTAGAGGAAAGCGGACTCACCGGTTCATCCCCAATTCACAGACCAAACAACACTACTCATCATCTTTAGGAGTCCTTCTTCGTTGAAGGAAGATGTGAAACTGCTGAGCGTTCTTTCAAAGAAGAACGTCACGCCACCCCCGATCTGGTTGATGCGCCAAGCAGGGCGCTATCTACCGGAGTATCGGGCGCTCAGGGCGAAGGCTGGCTCGTTCTGGACCATGTGCATGTCGCCTGAGATGGCGAAAGAGATCACGCTGCAACCGATCCAGCGGTTCGGGTTCGACTCGGCGATTTTGTTTTCCGATATTTTGACGATTCCTTATGCGCTGGGTCTCGATGTTGTGTTCGAGGAAAGCATCGGACCGACGTTGACGCCGATCACGACGACAGATGCGTTGCGGCGTGATGAAAAAGAATGGGCGCGTAGATTATCCCCGGCGTACGAAACGCTTCGCATGGTGCGCGCCGAGTTGGATTCGCAGACCGCGCTGCTCGGATTTGCCGGCGCGCCATGGACGCTGGCGACCTATATGGCAGAAGGCAAAGGCTCGAGCGATCAACGTGCCGCGAAATTGTGGGGCTACAACGATCCTCAGGGCTTTGCGCGCCTTCTCGACATTCTTGGTGACTGCGTTGCGCTCCATCTCGTTCGCCAGCTGGACGCAGGCGCTGACGCTGTACAGCTGTTCGACAGTTGGGCTTCCGGATTGCCGGAGCGGGAATTTGCCGACTGGGTCATTGCACCGACGAAACGCATTGTGGAAAAAGTTCGCGCGGTTAAGCCCGACGCAAAAATCATTGGCTTTCCGCGAGCTACCACGCTTGCCGGTTACGAAGCCTATGCAAACGAAACCGGTGTGGATGCAGTCTCGATCGACACCGCTGTGCCGCCGCGCTGGGCTGCGAAGATATTGGGAAAGCGTGTGGCCGTGCAGGGAAATCTCGATCCCATCGCGTTGATCGCTGGCGGCGATGCGCTCGCGGCCGCTGTGGACAGGATTGTGGATGCGTTCGAAGGCGTGCCGTTTATTTTCAATTTGGGCCACGGCATATTGCCTGAGACGCCTGTGGAGCATGTCGCGCAATTGATCGCGTGCGTGCGGAGTTCTGCGTGAAGCTCGCCGTCGTACTGTTCAACCTCGGAGGGCCCGCGGCGCTCGAGGAGGTCGAACCGTTTCTGCGCAATCTGTTTTCCGATCCTGCGATCATCGCGCTGCCAAGTTTCTTACGTTTGCCGATCGCACGCCTGATCGCCGCGCGCCGCACCCCGATTGCACGGGAGATCTATTCCAAGATCGGCGGCCGGTCTCCCATCCTGGAAGAGACTGAAGCCCAAGCGCGGGCTTTGGAGAAAGTTCTGGCCACCCGCGGATACGAAGCACGCGCTTTCATCGCCATGCGCTATGCCAAACCGTTCAGCGCCGAGACCGCGCGCGCGGTCGAAGACTTCGCGCCGGAGCGCACGGTTCTGCTGCCGCTCTACCCGCAGCATTCCACGACGACATCGGCATCTTCGCTCGGCGCCTGGCGTGAAGCGGTGGGCGAAAAAGCGTTCGCCGCCTCGGCCCAGGTTTGTTGTTATCCGTGGGAGGACGGTTTCGTGACCGCGGTTGCCGGTCACATCGAAGCCGAGTGGCGCAAGCGAAAGCCGGATGTGGACTATCGCCTGTTGTTATCTGCGCATGGGCTGCCCAAACGCACGGTGCAGAAGGGCGATCCCTATCGATGGCAAGTGGAAAAGACGGCTCAAGCGGTTGTGGACAGACTGGGGATAAGAGATCTCGACTGGGTCGTCTGCTATCAGAGCCGGGTGGGACCGCTGGAATGGATCGGGCCCGCGACCGATGGCGAAATCCGCCGGGCGGGCGCTGAGGGCAAAGGCCTTGTCGTCGCACCCATCGCTTTTGTCTCAGAACATTCCGAAACGCTGGTGGAACTCGACATTGAATATGCGAAGCTCTCGCAACTAGCCGGGGTTCCGGACTATCTGCGGGCCGCGACGGCCGGCACCCATCCGGCCTTTATCGAAGGCCTGGCCGGACTGGTGGAGCGGGCGCTTTCGGCTTCGCCGGCCACCTGCGGCACGGGACGGATCTGCCCGGCTGGGATCAAACGCTGCGGTTTTGGAGAGCATGCTTCATGAGTGGTCTGCAAAATTTTCTTTCGAACTACATCGACTGGATCAAAGCCTTTCACGTCATCGCCGTGATCGCCTGGATGAGCGGCATGCTCTATCTGCCGCGGCTTTTCGTCTATCACACGCAAACCACTCCCGGTGCGGCGGACTCCGAACGCTTCAAGGTGATGGAGTGGAAACTGATCCGCATGATCATCAATCCCTCGATGATCGCGGTGTGGATTTTGGGACCGCTGCTGGCCTGGCTGACCGGCGCCTATCTCGATCTCTGGCTGCAGGTGAAATTCGTTTTGGTGATCCTTTTGAGCGGCAGCCACGGAGTGTTCGTGGCCATGGCGCGACAGTTCCAGCGCGACGAGCGGCGCTACCCGGCGCGAGTGTACCGAATCTGGAATGAGGTTCCGGCGGTTTTGATGGTTGTCATCGTCATCCTGGTGATCGTCCAGCCGTTTTAAATTCCTGTCGGCCCTTGACGGGTGTTTGCATCGGCACCAAATCGGGGTATAAGGCGTTAGTTCCCCATTGACGCCGCAGGTTTTCGCAAGAAAACGCGAGACCTTGCCCGGTCAAAAGCCGGTCGCGGCCGTCGACCAAATTTCCATCGAAGTTCAAAAGCGGTGCGAAACACCGCGGTGGATGTTTGAGCCCAACCTCCTTTCCCAATGTTTCAGGTGTATTTCCCATGACAGTTCAAGAAGGCCTGCAAGCGATGAAGCTGCAGGATTTGAAGACCAAATCCCCCACCGATCTTCTGGCGTTCGCCGAAGAGCTCGAGATCGAGAACGCCTCGTCCATGCGCAAGCAGGACATGATGTTCGCGATCCTCAAGGAGCTCGCCGAGCGCAACGTCGAGATCATGGGCGCGGGCGTCGTCGAAACGCTGCAGGACGGCTTCGGCTTCCTGCGCTCTCCGGAATCCAATTATCTGCCGGGTCCCGACGACATCTACGTTTCCCCCTCCCAGATCCGCCGCTTCGGCCTGCGCACCGGCGACACGGTGGAAGGTCCTATCCGCGGGCCGAAGGACGGCGAGCGTTATTTCGCCCTGCTCAAGGTCTCGACCATCAATTTCGAAGACCCCGACCAGATGAAGCACAAGGTGCACTTCGACAATCTGACGCCGCTCTATCCCACGCGCTGGCTGAAGATGGAGATCGAAGATCCCACCCTCAAAGACAAAACCGGCCGCGTCATCGACATCGTGGCGCCCCAGGGCATGGGTCAGCGCGCGCTCATCACCGCGCAGCCCCGCACCGGCAAGACGGTGATCTTGCAGAACATCGCCAAGGCGATCAGCGCCAATCACCCCGAAATCTATCTGATCGTGCTTTTGATCGACGAACGCCCCGAAGAAGTCACCGACATGCAGCGTTCGGTGAAGGGCGAAGTGATTTCGTCCACCTTCGACGAACCGGCCTCGCGCCACGTGCAGGTCGCCGAAATGGTGATCGAGAAGGCCAAGCGCCTTGTCGAACACAAGCGCGACGTGGTGATTTTGCTCGACTCTGTCACGCGCCTCGGCCGCGCCTACAACACCGTCGTGCCTTCGTCGGGCAAGGTGCTGACCGGCGGCGTCGACGCCAACGCGCTGCAGCGCCCCAAGCGCTTTTTCGGCGCCGCGCGCAACATCGAAGAAGGCGGTTCGCTGACCATCATCGCCACCGCGCTGATCGATACCGGCAGCCGCATGGACGAGGTGATCTTCGAAGAGTTCAAAGGTACCGGCAACTCGGAAATCATCCTCGACCGCAAAGTCGCCGACAAGCGCGTCTTCCCCGCGATCGACATTCTCAAATCCGGCACCCGCAAGGACGAACTCCTCGTCGACAAGGGCACGCTCGCCAAGATGTACGTCCTGCGCCGCATTCTGGCGCCGATGGGCACCATCGATGCGATCGAATTCCTGCTCGACAAGCTGCGCTCGTCCAAGAACAACGGCGACTTCTTCGACAGCATGAATACGTAAGCTGGTATCGACCCTCCCTCTGGAGGGTCGAATTTACGAAGCAAATTCGGGGAGGATGCCGAAAGGCGTGCTCTCTTTGCACATCCTCTCCGAAAATCCTCCGCTATCGCTCCGGATTGTTCGACCCTCCCAAGGGAGGGTGGAGGCCGATCCAAGATGTCTTCTTCCATCCTTCTCCTCACCGGTGCATCGGGCGCCGGAAAATCGACCGTCGCCCGCAAGCTGGTCGCTTCGGCGGTTGGCGCGCCGTGCATCTGCACACCGACGATTTCCATGTCTGGATCCGATTGACGCTTCGCACGTGATCGACACATCCGGCCACAGTGCGGAAGAGACCGCAGAGGCAATCCGCGCGGGCCGCGCCAAAGGGCGTTTCAGGCTTCGCTGAGAAGCTTTATGCTTCATCATCACAGAGGGGGATCGAGATGCGTTGCGTAGTTCTTGCGGCATTTGCTTGCGTTGTTGCAACGGCGGCGCAAGCCGCGCCGCTCAACCCGATCGATCAGATGAAGTTCGCGGGCGAGTGGCGCGCCAATTCGCAAAAACCTGGCGGCGCCTGCGGACAGAATGCCAGCGCCGGCGACATGCGTTTCACGCTCGAATTCGCCCTCACTGACGGACAGATCTTCGTGGGCGACGGCACAGAATCTTCACAGACCTTTGCCGTGAAGGTCGACACCAGCGCCAAAGCCGCCACATTCAACCTTGGCAAAGACGGCGTGTGGAAATTCACCCGCCAGGGCGATGCGCTGATCTCCGATTCTCCGCCCGACCTTTACGCGGAACAGAAGGGTTTGGTGTTTCACCGCTGCCGGCCCGCCGCCGACAGGCGCGCGATCAAACTCAGCAAGGATCAGATCGGCATCGTTTCCTCCGCGATGCCGCCAAACCACGTCATCTTCGTCGATGCACGCGCCAAGAAAGGCTGCAAGGCGCTCGACTATCAATATCTAACCATCGATCTTGTCGGCCCGCTCGGTTTTACCATCGGTCGCTGGAATAGCTTTCATCTCGCCGAACAACTGGCGGACGGCAAGAAGCCCAAGCTCGCCGTTGACGAAGTGTCGAATTGGACGATCGAAAAGGCCGAAGCGGTGGCGAACGGTTACAAGTTCACCATCACCGAATCGATTCCGCCCAACGACTCGCGCGGCGACACGGCGACGATCACGCTAGCACCCACCATCGACGGACGCGCCAGCGTGCCGGAATGGAAGCGCACCTATGTGCGCTGTTCGGCCAACCAGCTTTCGGCGGAATAGGCGCGAGTGGTGAGGAGTACATTATTCTCGGCGGCGTCAGCGACCGAGCGGCTCAAGATTCTGGCAAACGGCATGGCGCCCTACACCAATGCACTGTTGGATGAGGTCGGTACGGTGCCGGGCGCGCGGATTTCTTGACGGGCGCGGCGCAACGCGGTTGACGGGTCGTCAACGCGAGTTGAAACTACCCACAGCTGCAACCGGAGATTTCCCATGGCCGAACATCCAAGCGATCGCGCGCAATTCCATGCGATGGCGCAAGGCACCCAGGAAGACTGGATGAAGATCGGCATGGCCGCGCAGGGTTTCAACAAGGAGCTGCCGGGGCGTGTTCTCACCCACCTGAGGCTTCTCGAAGGCGATTGCGGCGGCTTCGCCGTCGACCGCATGGAGCATTCGCTGCAATCGGCCACGCTCGCGCACCGCGACGGTATGGACGAGGAATATGTCGTCTGCGCGCTGCTGCACGACATCGGCGACACGCTCGCCTCGCACAATCATGCCGAACTCGGCGCCACGATTCTCAAGCCCTTCGTATCGGAAGAGAACTGGTGGATGCTGCAGCATCACGGAATCTTCCAGGGCTATTACTTCTTCCACTACATCGGCCTCGACAGGAACATGCGCGAGCAGTTCCGCAGCCATCCCTGCTTTGAAAGGACCGCGATGTTCTGCGCCCGGCACGACCAGAACGCCTTCGATCCGAATTACGACACCATGCCGCTCGAGGCGTTCATGCCGATGGTCGAGCGGGTGATGGCGCGTCCGAAGCGTTCGATCTATCTGCGCAAGGACGGCACGTTGCCAACGGCACAAGCCGCGGAGTGACCGCGTGGACGACGCCGAAGCCAACAAGAATATTCTGCGTCGCGTCCTGAAGGCCTACGAGCTCGGCGATTTCGATCCGGTCTTGTCCCTTCTCGACGAAAACGTCGTGTGGACGTCTAACGCATTGGCCGGACACTTTCGTTTCGGCGGCCGGCGCGAAGGCCGCGCCGGCGCCATCGAAGCGCTCTCGATGATCGCAACCGACTTTGCCATCGAACGCTATGCGGTGGACGAAATCATCGGCGAAGGCGATGTCGTCTGGGCCAGCTGTCAGGTCGAAGCCCGTGACCGCCGCACCGGGCGGACCGTGTCGCTCGCGCTGGTGAACCGCTGGCAATTCCAAAACGGGAAGATCGTCTCCTGTTCGGAATTTTTCGATACCGCAGGCGTGCTGCATCAGCAAGGACGCATCGCCGCCATCGTCGCACCCGCCGCAAGAGTTTAGTTTGCACAGGATGCTTCGGGGAGGGGTCATGCCGAGGTCTACCAAGACTTGATTGTCATCTTCGACTACGCGTGATCCGACGTCACGGCGTGACCCCTCCCCAGAAAATCCACTCGCTACGCTCGTAAATTTTCCGACCCTCCCTCAAGGGGAGGGTAGAAATCTTGACGCGTTCCCTGGGCGTGAAACTCTGAAGTTCGCTAAGGCGTCAGAATGGTGGCGCCCGTGGTGTTGCGCGAATGCAGCGCCTGATGCGCGGCCTTCGCGTCCGCCAGCTTGAAGCGCTGGTTGATTTGAATCTTAACCGCGCCCGAGGCGATCACCGCGAACAGATCGTCGGCGGTTTCCTGCAGTTCCTTCTGGTCGCGGGTGTAATGGGCCAGCGTCGGGCGGGTGAGGAAGAGCGAGCCTTTGGCGGCCAGTAGACCCGGGTCGAACGGCGGCACGGCGCCTGAGGCATTGCCGTAAGAGACCATCAGCCCGCGTGCGCTCAGGCAATCCAGCGATTTCAGGAAGGTGTCCTTGCCGATGGAATCGTAAACCACCGGCACACCGGCATTCTTGGTGATCTCGCGCACGCGCTTGACCCATTCGTCCTTGCCCAGGATGAGAACGTGGCCGCAGCCGTTTTCCTTGGCGAGCGCGACCTTGTCTTGCGACCCGACCGTGCCGATCACGACGGCGCCCAGATGCTTGGCCCATTGCGAGGCGATCAAGCCGACACCGCCCGCTGCGGCATGCAGCAAGATCGTTTGGCCCTTCTTCACGCAGTGAGTACGCTTGATGAGATATTGCACCGTCATGCCTTTGAGCAGCGCGGCCGCGGCGACGTCATCGGAGATGTTCTTGGGAAGCTTGACGAGACGTTCCGCCAGGACATTATTGGCTTCGGCATAGGCGCCCAGCGGGCCGGCATAGGCGACGCGGTCGCCCTTCTTGAAGCCCTTCACATTGGCGCCGAACTCCTGGACAACGCCGGCGGCTTCGCTGCCAAGGCCCGACGGCAGCGGCAATTTGTAGAGGCCGGAGCGGTGATAGGTGTCGATGAAATTGACGCCGATGGCTGTGTGTTTCACGCGCGCTTGATTGGGACCGAGCGCGGGAAGCTCGACGTCTTCCAGCTTCATGACTTCCGGGCCGCCGACTTCCGAGAACCGTATCGCTTTCATGTCTGACTTGTCTTTCCCTATTGTGATTTTGATTCTTGCGTTGCCGCTCAGCTCAGATGCTGGCGGAAGAAGGTGGCCGTACGGCCATTGGCGAGATCGGCGCACGCTTTGTCGTAATGGGCGCCGCCTTCGCGCGCGAAGGCATGATCCATTTCCGGATAGAGATGGATGGTGACGTTCGGATTGGCTTTTAGCCCGTCTTGAATGGCTTTCTGTGCCGGCGGCGGGACGTATTCATCCTTGCCAGCAATGTGCAGCATCAGCGGCTTCTTGATGTTTTTGGCTTCACCCAGCATCTGATGAATGTTCACGCCGTAATAGCCGACGCTGGCATCGCTGTCGGTGCGCGCCGCCGTCAGATAAGCCAGCAACCCCCCGAGGCAATAGCCGACCGCGCCGACTTTTCCCGTACAGCCCGAAACGCCGCGCAAATGCGTGGTGGTCGCCTGAATATCCTTCACGCCGGTGTCGGCGTTGAACTTTCCGAACAGATCGAAGGCCTGTTTCCATTCCGCGTCGGTCTTGTCCGTGATCTGGATCCCCGGCTTGATCCGCCAGAACAGATCGGGCGCCAGCGCGAAATAGCCGCGCGCGGCGAACGCATCGGCGACGCCGCGCATCACGGCATTGACGCCGAAAATTTCCTGGATGACGACGATGCCGGGCCCGCGGCCGGCGTCGGGCGTGGCGAGATACCCGCCGAAGCTTCCGTCGGGGCCTTTGATGGTGATGTCGCTGCCGGCCATGTTCGCCTCCATATCGCGAAGGCTACGGTAAACGAGTTTCAGCGCGCGTGGCTATGCCCTGCCCGCCGGTTGCATCGCGGCTTGTTGCTGCGCCTGCATTTGCTGTTGCTGCGCCACGCGCGCGGGAAGCAACAGGATCTGCGAGAGCTGCACCGGATTGGTGATCGGCTGCGAACAGATGTTGCGCTGGCAGAGATAGGCCGTTGGTTGGCCATTCTCCATCGTCTTTCCAAAGGCGGGATGACCCTCCGGCAAAGTTTCTTTGGGATCGACCAGCATGACAACCTTGTTCGGAAGGCTGCGGCCGAGCACGGCATCGGCCAGCTGATGGGTCTTGGCATTGGCGATCGGACCGACGATGACGATCTGTACGCCCGCCAGAATGAACTCGATGCCGTTGAGATAGGAGCCCATGGAGATATAGGCGCGGTTGATCTCGCCGGCGAAGGCCTGGATGAGGGCGTTCGTGCGGTCACGATAGGCATTGTCGGCGGTGGCGTGGAACAGTTTGCCGAGCACCGTCACCATCGTGCCGTTGGCGCAAGGCATTGCCTGGTCGAACACCATGCGCGAGCGCACGATCAGCGGATCGGAATCGTCGGCCGTATAGAAGTAGCCGCCGTTCTGCACGTCCCAAAAATGCTCGTTGAGAACGTGCACCCAGCGCTGGGCATAAGAGAGATAGTTCTTGTCGCCAGTTGCTTCCCACAGCGCGATGGCCGCACGCGCCATGTGCGCGTAGTCGTCAACGAAACCAGTGTGCTGGCGCTTTCCTTCGCGCCAGGAATGATAGAGCCGATCGCCGTCGCCGAGCACCTTCACGACAAATTCGAACGCACGGATCGCCGCCGCCGTCCATTCCAGCTTCTTGAATACGGCGCCCGCATTGGCCAGCGCCGCGATCATCATGCCGTTCCAATCGGCGAGAACCTTGTCGTCGCGCATGGGGGCCGTGCGCTGCTTGCGGGCAGCCAGAAGCAGATCGCGCTGGCGTTTGAGCAAGGCCGCATCGGCTTCGGGGATCGCATAGCCGGACTGCGGCCCGATGCGATGCAGGATATTGCGACCGTTTTGATAGTTGCCTTCGCGGCGAACGTTGTAGGTATCTTTGAATTTCTGGACGTAGGTGCCCATGAGCGCGGCGTCGATTTCAGCTTCCGTCCAGAGATAGTATTTGCCCTCCTCGCCTTCGGAATCCGCATCGATGCTCGATGCAAATCCGTGCTCGACCATCATCTCGCGCAATACCCAGGTGACGGTCTCTTCGATGCGATCGCGATAGAGTGCGAGCCGGTCGGACTGCCAGACAAGCGTGAGGATGTCGATCATCAGCGCGTTGTCGTAGAGCATCTTCTCGAAGTGCGGGACGAACCAGGTTTCGTCCATGGCGTAGCGCGCGTAGCCTCCGCCGACATGATCGTAGATGCCGGACATGCTCATATAGTCCAGCGTCGTCTGCACGAGTTGCTGAAATTGCGGAACGCTGCTGCGCAGATAACCGCGCCACAGAAGCTCCACCAGTCCCGTGGTGGGAAATTTGGGAGCGCCGGTCAGTCCGCCGTAGAACGTGTCGAAGCGCTGACCGACATGGATGGCTATGGAATCGAACGTCACCGCGTCGAATACGCCGCTGAGGTCGCGATTCCACAGTTTGTTGTAAGCGTCTTGGACGCGCGCATTGGTGTTGGTGACCGCGTCGGGTTGGTCTTTGTAGATTTCCGAGCAGCGCGTGAGAACGGTTTTGAAGGCCGGCTGTCCGAAGCGCTCTTCATTGGGAAGATACGCGGCCGCGAAAAACGGTTCGCCCTTGGCGTTGAGGAACATCGTCAGCGGCCATCCGCCTGAGTGGCCCAAAACGTTGGCTGCGGCCTGGTAGATCTGGTCGATGTCGGGACGTTCCTCGCGGTCGACCTTGATGTTGACGAACAACTCGTTCATCAGCGCCGCCGTTTGGGGATCGGCGAAGCTCTCGTGATTCATCACGTGACACCAATGGCACGCGGTGTAGCCGACCGAGAGCAGGATGGGCTTGCCGCTGGTTTCGGCTTCGGCAAGGGCGTCCGGCCCCCAAGGGCGCCAATGCACCGGGTTGTCCTTGTGCAGAAGCAGATACGGACTCGTTTCCTGGTCGAGCAGATTGCGGCTCATGTTTCATCCCGATGAGAGCGCCCGCAGGGCCCGATGGGCCGTGGCGCTGAAGCAAGGCGTTGTTGTAGCTTCCAATAAGCACCTTTAGAGGCGCGAACAAGCAGCAACCTAACTCGCGGTAAAGACCATGAAATTCAACATCCAGCTCGACATGACGCCGGAGGAAGCGCGCAAGTTGATGGGCCTGCCCGATGTCACCGCGCTGCAGGACAAGATGCTCGCGGAGATGGAACGGCGGATGAAAGTCGCCCTCGACGCCAGCGATCCCGAGGCCATGTTCAAAGCGTGGTTGCCCATGGGAGCGCAGGGTTTTGAGCAATTCCAGCGCTTTCTTTGGGAGAGTGCGCGGGCGGCGGCCGGAGGGAGCCCTTCCAAGGACTCCGCCCGCAAAGACACCTCGCGCTGATCGTTCGTGGACCGACGCGACACGATTTTTGCCCTTTCGAGCGCCCATGGGCGTGCCGGGGTCGCGGTGGTGCGTGTTTCGGGGACGGCGGCGGGGGGAGTTTTGTCCGAACTGGCCGGTGCTAAGATCGAGGCGCGCCGGGCGACCCTTCGGGATCTGAGAGTCGGCGACATGGTTCTCGATCGGGCCTTGGTCTTGTGGTTTCCCGCACCGGCCAGTTTTACCGGCGAAGACGTGGCGGAATTCCACGTTCACGGCGGGCCCGCCATCGTCCGCGCACTATTGGAGGCGCTTGGCGGGAAGACCGGGCTGCGGCCTGCCGATCCGGGGGAATTCACCCGCCGGGCTGTCGAAAACGGCAAATTCGATCTGACCCAAGCGGAAGCCTTGGCCGATCTCATCGAGGCCGAAACCGAAGGCCAGCGCAAACAGGCGCTGCGCCAGTATGAGGGCGCGCTCGGCGAACTTTATGAGAGCTGGCGCACACGTCTGATCCGGGCCGCGGCCTGGGCGGAAGCTGCGATCGACTTCTCGGATGAAGAGCTGCCCGACGACCTTCTGGGACAAGCCAGAGCGACGGGGTTACGGATTCTAAGAGAAATTTCCAGTCATTTGGCCGATTCTCACCGGGGTGAACTCATTCGTGAAGGGGTGTATCTAACACTGATCGGTCCACCGAACAGTGGTAAGAGTTCTCTTCTTAACGCTCTAGCCAAGAGGGACGTTGCGATTGTCTCGGAGGTCCCCGGCACAACACGCGATGTGCTCGAGGTGCGGCTGGACCTCGGCGGCTATCCCGTGATCGTGTCCGACACCGCGGGTCTCAGGCCTACTGTGGACCCTGTCGAAGCCGAAGGCGTGCGCAGAGCGACGAATCGAGCACAAACTTCTGATATCACTATACTATTACTCGATGGAACGGTCGTCAATTCGGCTGAAGGACTGGAAGAGCAACAAGCCAGCTTCGTGGTTTGGAACAAGGCAGACCGGCCCTGGCCGGCCAGGCACGAAGGCATCAAAATTTCGGCCAAGACTGGCGAGGGCCTTCCGGAACTGCTCACTTTTCTTGCGAAGAAGGTTCGAGAAGAACTTGAAGTTAAATCAAATTCTCCCCTTCTGACGCGGGCCCGCCATCGCCACGAACTCGAGGTCGCGAAAGCCGCTTTGGAGCGGGCGATCCGGGCCGAGGAGAGCGAGCTTATGGCGGAGGATTTCCGCCTCGCCCTGCGTGCTGTCGGCCGGATCACAGGCCGGGTCGATTTGGAGGAACTCCTGGACGTGATTTTCCGGGATTTCTGCATCGGCAAGTAGATGTTTCACGTGAAACATCCTTGTCCAGCGCTGGGCCAGCGCGTATGGAGCCGGCCATGACCCGCTACGACGTCATCGTGATTGGAGGAGGCCACGCTGGCTGTGAAGCCGCGGCGGCTTCCGCACGCATTGGCGCCCGGACGCTCCTGCTGACGCACATGCAGGCGACGATCGGCGAGATGTCCTGCAACCCCGCGATTGGCGGATTGGGGAAGGGCCATCTGGTCAGGGAAATCGACGCCCTGGACGGGGTCATGGGCCGGATAGCGGACGCCGCGGGAATCCAGTTCCGTCTACTCAACCGGCGCAAAGGCCCAGCCGTCCGCGGACCCCGCGCCCAGGCCGACCGCAAGCTCTATCGCCAGGCCATGCAGGCCGCTTTGGCCGAGCAGGCCAATCTCGAAATCCGCGAAGCGGCGGTCGAAGACCTGATTCTGGAAAACGGACGAGCGGCAGGCGTCATTGCGGCCTCCGGCGAACGCATTTTTGCAGGGGCCGTTGTTCTCACCACCGGTACATTCCTGCGCGGGCTCATCCACATGGGCGAGACGAAGATTCCAGCAGGACGTGTGGGCGAAGCGCCATCCCTTGGGCTGTCAAAGACCCTGTATGGCCTCGACCTGGCAATGGGCCGCTTGAAGACCGGGACGCCGCCGCGGCTGGACGGGCGGACGATCAACTGGGCTTCCCTTGAAGAACAGCAGGGCGACGATCCACCGGTGCCATTCTCGTTTCTGACGAGCCGGATCACGACGCCTCAGGTTGCCTGTCACATCACTCGCACAACGCCTGAAACCCACGCGATCATCCGGGCCAATCTCCATCGCGCGCCGATGTATTCTGGCCAGATCGAGAGTACGGGACCGCGTTACTGCCCCTCGATCGAGGACAAGGTCGTTCGTTTCGCGGCCCGCGAGACGCACCAGATTTTCCTGGAACCCGAAGGCTTGGACGACGACACGGTCTATCCCAACGGCATTTCCACCTCGCTGCCAGAGGATGTGCAAACAGCCCTCGTCAAGACCATTCCGGGCTTGGAAAACGTCGTCATTCGGCGGCCTGGCTATGCCATCGAATACGATTATGTCGACCCGCGTGAATTGCTGCCGTCGCTGGAAACCAAGCGTGTCAAAGGCCTCTATCTAGCTGGCCAGATCAACGGCACCACGGGCTACGAAGAAGCGGCTGCACAGGGCCTGATGGCCGGGCTGAATGCTGCGCGCGCGGCCGGCGAACAGGATGCCATCATCCTGGATCGCGCTTCGGCCTATATTGGCGTTCTGATCGACGATCTCGTGACCAAAGGCGTGACCGAGCCCTATCGGATGTTCACTTCGCGGGCCGAGTACCGGCTTTCGCTGCGGGCGGACAATGCCGATCAGCGGCTGACCCCGATTGGGGAGCGGGCAGGCTGCGTTGGCACCCGTCGGCAGTCGGCCTTTGCCGAGAAGATGGAGCGCCTTGAGCAGGGGCGCACCCTCATGCGCGAGCGCGTACTCACTCCGAACGAGGCGTCGAAATACGGCATGACCATCCGCCAGGACGGTATTCGCCGCACGGCCTCTGATCTCCTGAGCCTTCCCAATGTCGACTTTACTCGGCTTACAGAAATTTGGCCGGAACTCTCGAGTATCCGTCCGGACGTGGTCGAACAGCTTGAAGTCGATGCACAATATGCGGGCTATCTCGATCGCCAAGAGGCCGACATTGTCGGCTTCCGCCGCGACGAGGCGCTCCAGCTTCCTGCCGAGTTGGACTATCGTCAGGTGCACGGGCTTTCGACCGAAGCCATGCTCAAACTCTCAAGCATTCGCCCCGCCACGATCGGTCAGGCCGCGCGCATCGACGGTGTGACGCCGGCGGCGTTGACGCTGGTGCTCGGTCATGTCCGCGCGAAAGCCGCGCGAGAATCCAGACGTGCCTCCTAACTCTTTCGGGCCGGAAGACTTCGCGCGCGAGACCGATGTTTCACGTGAAACACTCGCGCGACTAAAGGCTTTCGTCGCGCTGCTTGAGGAGTGGAACGCCAGACACAATCTCGTCTCGAAGTCGTCGCTCGCCGAAGTCTGGCGCCGTCATGTCTGGGACAGCGCACAGCTGCTGGCGTTGATTCCCACCGGCGCCAAGACCGTGGCTGATCTTGGCAGTGGAGCAGGGTTTCCAGGACTTGTGCTCGCCATGCTGCGCCCTGAACTATCGGTCACGCTGTTCGAAGCGACCCGCAAAAAGTCCGAGTTTCTCAAGGCTGCGGCGCAGCGCGTACTGGCGAGGGTCGAAGTCCGCAATGAGCGAATGGAGCAGGCCAAACCAAAGGCTTTCGACATCGTCACCGCGAGGGCCTGCGCGCCGCTCGACAAACTGCTTTCCTATGCACAGCTATTCTCGGGCCCGGATACGATCTGCCTGTTCCTCAAGGGACAAAATGTAGAGGTTGAATTGACCCAAGCCCGTAAATCTTGGAGGATGAAAGCCCTACGGCACCCAAGCCTTACGGATTCATCCGGCTCGATTCTGGATGTACGGGAGCTGCGCCATGTCGGTCACGCAAAACAGACCAAACGCCCGGGCTAGTGGCCCGCGAATCCTGGTCGTCGCCAATCAGAAAGGCGGCGTGGGCAAGACAACCACTGCCATCAACCTTGGGACGGCCTTGGCCGCCGTGGGAGCGCCAACCCTGGTGGTCGATATCGATCCACAAGGCAACGCCTCGACCGGACTGGGCGTGCCCAGGGCGGAGCGGAAGCTTACGACCTATGACGTGGTGGTGGGCGCGGCCAAGATCGCCGAAGCCGTGATGCCGACCAAGATTCCGGGGCTTTCCCTGGTGCCCTCAACGGTAGACCTCTCGGGTGCCGAGCTTGAGCTCATCGATATTCCACGCCGCAATTTCCGCCTCAAGGACTCGCTTGCCGAGTTTGCACAGGAGCATCCGGGGCGGTTTTCCTATGTGTTGATCGATTGCCCGCCATCGCTGACGCTGCTCACAGTCAACGCCATGGCGGCGGCCCATGCCATCGTCGTGCCGCTACAATGCGAGTTCTTTGCGCTGGAAGGGCTTAGCCAGCTCTTGAAAACGATCGACCTGGTGAAGGGCAACCTCAACCCGGATCTCGAGATCCAGGGCATCGTCCTGACCATGTTCGACCGCCGCAACCGGCTGTCCGAGCAAGTGGAAGCCGATGTGCGCGGGCATATGGGTGACAAGGTCTACAAGACGATCATCCCCCGCAATGTGAGGGTATCCGAGGCGCCGAGCCACGGTCTGCCGGCGCTGGTTTATGACCTCAAGTGCCCCGGCAGTCAGGCCTACATCAAACTCGCCGGCGAGCTGATCCAGCGTGAACGCGTGAGGCTGGCGGCCTAAGGAGAACCTATGAACACGCGCAATCTGCACGACGATGCAAGGCGGGGTTTGGGCCGCGGACTTTCGTCGCTGATCGGCGATGAGCCGGCGGCGTCCGTGAAAGCGGCTGACGCCCAAAACAAGGGCGCCCGCTTGGTACCGATCGCCTTCTTGAAACCTAACCGCTTTCAGCCACGCAAGAATTTCGCGGCGGAAGAACTTCAGGACCTAGCCAACTCCATCCGCGAGAAAGGTGTCCTGCAGCCGATCCTGGTGCGACCGGTGGCGGGTGAGGCCAATGCGTTCGAAATCGTCGCCGGCGAGCGGCGCTGGCGGGCGGCCCAGCTTGCCAAGCTGCACGACGTGCCGGTGGTGGTTCGCGAAATCGGGGATGGCGAAGCGCTGGAGTTCGCCATTATCGAGAACGTCCAGCGCGCCGACTTGAACGCCATTGAAGAGGCGGCCGCGTACCGTGAGTTGATGAACCGGTTCTCCTACACCCAGGAGCGAGTGGCCCAGGAAGTCGGCAAGAGCCGCGTCCACATCGCCAATACGCTTCGGCTGCTCACTTTGCCCGAGACGGTGCAGGAGTTTGTCCGTGCCGGAAAGCTCACCGCCGGTCATGCCCGAACGTTGATCGGTTCGTCAGACCCGGAAAAGGCGGCCCACGAGATATTGAGGGCCGGACTTAGCGTCCGCGAGGCCGAACAGCGTTCTGGCAGGAAGTCAGGCAAGGCAAAGCCGCGTGTGGATAAAGATGTGGATACGCGCGCGTTAGAATCCAATGTTTCCAATAAACTCGGGTTGAAAGTTCAGATTTTACATAAAGGTGAAAAGGGCGGCGAGGTCAGAATTAACTATAAGTCATTGGAACAATTAGACGAAATAATCCGCCGTCTGAGCAACACCTCGCAAAGCTTTTAATCCACAGAGTTTTCCACAGCTGTAGCCAGCCTTAACGCGGCTCTTGCATCGATGCGACCATCGTACAAAGCGCGACCGATCACGACCCCCAAGATGTTGGGGGCCTTGGCTGCGATGAGTTTCTCGATATCCGCTTCGTTGGCGACGCCTCCGGACGCAATAATCGGAATCTGAACACTGTTCGATAACGTTGCGGTCGCGTCGACATTCACGCCTTGCAGCATTCCGTCCCGGCTGATGTCTGTGAAAACGATCGCCGCGACGCCGGCGTCTTCAAAGCGGCGCGCCAGCGCGGCCGCCTCCATGTCCGACGTCTCGGCCCAGCCTTCGACGGCCACTTTGCCCCCGCGCGCATCGATCCCTACGGCGATCCGGCCGGGATGGGCTTTCGCCGCTTCCTTCACCAGGGCCGGATCGCGCAAGGCCGCCGTCCCCAGGATCACCCTTGCGATGCCGGCGGCGAGCCAGCTTTCGATGGCCGCGCGATCGCGAATGCCTCCGCCCAACTGGATGGGAAGATCGATCGCCGCCCGGATGGCGCGGATCGCATCCGCGTTGGCCGAACGTCCTTCAAAGGCCCCGTTCAGGTCCACGCAGTGCAGCCATTGAAAGCCCGCCTCGGCAAAGAGCTTTGCTTGCGCGGCGGGATCACGATTGTAAATCGTCGCCTCTTCCATCGCGCCGCGCTTCAAGCGCACGCAGGCGCCGTCCTTCAGATCGATGGCAGGAAACAGGATCACGGCGTCCAGCCCAGGAAATTGCGCAGAATCCGCAAGCCCACCGCCTGGCTCTTCTCGGGATGAAATTGCGTGCCCGCGATATTGCCGCGCGCCACGGCGGCGGTGACGGCGCCGCCATAATCGGCCGTCGCAATCACATCCGAGGGATGGCTCGCGCGCAGCTCGAACGAATGCACAAAATAACCGTGCGGATTTTCGCCGAGACCTTCGAGCAAAGGATGCGCCAATGAATGCTTTTGGGCAATCTCCAATTCGTTCCAGCCCATATGCGGAATCTTGAGCGAGCGATCGGCGGGGCTAAGACGCACCACGTCCCCTTCGATCCAGCCGAGACCTTTGGTGTCGCCGAATTCGCGCCCCACGGTCGCCAGCAGCTGCATGCCGACGCAGATGCCGAGGAACGGCACGCCGCGGTCTCGTACCGCTCCTCCCAGCGCCTCGATCATGCCGGCGATCTTCGAAAGTCCGGCCATGCAATCGGCAAACGCGCCAACGCCCGGCAGCACGATGCGCTCCGCCCGGCTCACGACGTCGGGTTTGTCGGTCACCACGATGGTATGCCCCGTCGCGCCTTCGAGGCTTGCGCGCGCCAGTGCCTTCTCGGCGGAACGCAAATTCCCCGAGCCATAATCGATGAGGGCGACGGTGCCGGCCATGTGAGGACTTATAGAGGCACGCGCATGGCTCGCGCAAAGCGCGGTGCCAATCCGCCGCAATCAGTGACGTGGTTCGGACTTCTTCCAGAAAAAGAGGAGGTAAAACATCGTCAGCGCCAGAATCCAGAATGCGCCGTTGAAGAGAACGGATGTCGCAAGACCAAGCCAGCTGTCGCCCACGCCCAGGTAGCGCTGGGTCACGGACGAGGGATGCGGCAGCGCCCGCAGCGATTGCAGCACGGCCGACTTCACATTCGTCTCGAGCAGCATCTCGCCCAAATAGAGCATCATGCCCACGAGATAGGCGAAGAAGTAAGTGAAGATCTTCATCACCAGGTTGGCTTGATTGAGGAAATAGTAGATGGCCACCACCATCGCGAAATTGATAGTGATGACTTGCCCGAACATGCTGACTTCGTTCTGGGTCGTCGAACGCGCGAGATTGAGAAGATCGAGTTCGGTCAAAGCGGTCCTCCGTTACGCTTGACGTAACGCATAATCTTCAGTATTGTCAACGCAACATGATCCTAGACTATCGCGACGTGCGAACCGAGAAATTTGCGCGTGGCGAAAGGATCAAACAATTCGAACCGTTTCGCCGGAAGGCGGAACGTGTTCTGGATAGGTTGAACACCGCAACTGGACTGGCTGACATCGCAAATTTTCCGGGGCATCGACTCGAAAAACTCAAAGGCGATCGAAGAGGACAGTGGAGTGTACGCATCAACGATCAGTGGCGCATCTGCTTTATATGGGCGGCGAGCACTTCTGGTCCCAGCAGCGTTGAAATTGTGGACTATCATTGAGGTCGAACATGGCACGTGACCCTATCCATCCCGGGGAACACCTGGCCGAGGCACTTGAAGAATTGGAAATGTCGGCGACCGATTTGGCGCGACAGCTAGGTGTGCCGACAAACCGGATCACTGGAATTCTCAACGAGAAGCGAGCGGTGACCGCCGATACGGCGCTCCGTCTCGGCCACTATTTCGGTACAAGCGCTGAGATGTGGTTGAATCTGCAGAAACTCTACGAGCTTCGGCTCGCCGAAAATGCGATCGGCTCAGAAATCAAGAAATTGCCCAAGCGCAAAGCCGCCTGACAGGACATTGAAACTGTTATCTAGTCCTGATCCATCTTCAGCGCCGCGATGAAGGCTTCCTGGGGAATCTCCACCTTGCCGAACTGGCGCATCTTCTTCTTGCCCTCTTTCTGCTTGTCGAGGAGCTTGCGTTTGCGGGTGATGTCGCCGCCGTAGCATTTGGCGGTGACGTCCTTGCGCAGCGCGCTGATGGTTTCGCGCGCGATGATCTTGCCGCCGATGGCCGCTTGAATCGGAATCTGGAAGAGATGGCGCGGGATCAACTCCTTGAGCTTTTCGCACATCACCCGGCCGCGGGCATCGGCGCGAGCGCGGTTCACGATCATAGAAAGCGCGTCGACCGGATCGCCGTTGACCAGGATCGACATCTTTACGAGATCGCCCTCTTCGTAGCCGTCGAGGTGATAGTCGAAGCTGGCATAGCCGCGTGACACCGATTTCAAGCGGTCATAGAAGTCGAACACCACTTCGTTGAGCGGCAGCCGATAAATCACCATCGCGCGCGAACCGGCATAGGTCAGCTCGATCTGCGTGCCGCGGCGATCTTCGCAGAGCTTCAGCACCGCGCCCAGATAGTCGTCGGGCACCAGGATCGTCGCCTTGATCCATGGTTCTTCGATGAAGGCGATGCGCGTCACGTCCGGCATGTCCGCCGGATTGTGCAGCTCCCGCGTCGTGCCGTCGCTCATGTGCAGGCGATAGATCACGCTCGGCGCCGTCGCGATAAGATCGAGATTGAACTCGCGCTCCAGCCGTTCCTGGATGATTTCCAGATGCAGCAGCCCAAGAAAGCCGCAGCGAAAGCCAAAGCCGAGCGCTGCGCTGGTTTCCATCTCGTAGGTGAAACTCGCATCGTTCAGGTGCAGGCGGCCGAGCGCATTGCGCAGATCTTCGAACTGCGCCGCGTCCACCGGGAAGAGGCCGCAGAACACCACCTGCTGCGCCGGCTTGAAGCCCGCAAGCGCCGTCGTGGCCCCGCGCTTTTCCTCGGTGATGGTGTCGCCGATCTGCGTGTCGGCCACTTCCTTGATCTGCGCGGTGATGAAGCCGATTTCGCCGGGACCGAGCGAATCCACCGCCACTTGCTTGGGCGTGAAAACGCCGACGCGTTCCACCTGATAGACGGCGTCGGCCGCCATCATGCGGATCTTCTGGCCCTTCCTGATTTCGCCGTCGACGATGCGCACCAGCACGACGACGCCGAGATAGGAATCGTACCAGCTGTCCACCAAGAGCGCCTTGAGCGGCGCATTCGCATCGCCCTTGGGCGGCGGCAGCCGCGTGACGACCGCTTCGAGCACGTCTTCAATGTTGAGGCCGGTCTTGGCGGAAATGGCGACCGCTTCGGACGCATCGATGCCGATGACGTCTTCGATCTGCTGGCGGATGCGCTCGGGCTCGGCGGCGGGCAGGTCGATCTTGTTCAGCACCGGCACGATTTCCAGATGCGCGTCGATCGCCTGATAGACATTGGCCAGCGTCTGCGCTTCCACACCCTGGCTCGCATCCACCACCAAAAGCGCGCCCTCGCAGGCGGCGAGGCAGCGCGAAACTTCATAGGCGAAGTCCACATGGCCCGGCGTGTCCATCAGGTTCAGCGTGTAGGTCTTGCCGTCTTTGGCGGTGTAGGTGAGGCGCACGGTTTGCGCCTTGATGGTGATGCCGCGCTCGCGCTCGATATCCATGGAATCGAGCACCTGGTCCTTCATCTCGCGAATGGTGAGCCCGCCGGTAACCTGGATCAGCCGGTCGGCCAGGGTCGATTTGCCATGGTCGATATGGGCGATGATCGAGAAATTGCGGATGAGGGCGAGGTCGGTCATGGAGTCTCTAAAATGGCCTACCGCTTCGCTGCTTGAGGCCGAGGCGGGGGTATAGCGGCGGGTATTCCTGGGGTCCAGCGGCCAAACCGCCCAATTCCGTGTCGTATTCCTGCCGCGAAACCTAGGGTAAACTTCGTTGTTCCCGCGGGGCCGAGAGGGAGGTCTGCGCGGGGATATCTCGGGAGTTTCCCATGACATTTGGGTTTTTGCGCAAGGGCGGCATTTTTGCCGCCACGTTGTTGGGCACGCTCGGACTGGCGGGGGCCGCATCCGCAGACGTTTCCGACTTCGTAGGCAATTGGGTCAATCAGGATAGCGACACCACCGGCGTCACCCGCATGGTGGTTACGCCCCAAGGCCCCAACCGGGTGCGTGTGCGCGTGTTCGGTCAATGTCACCCTTCCGATTGCGATTGGGGTGACGTGGTCGCGCACAGTTATTTCGACTCGCCCGGTTCCGATCACGTGAGGAGCGTGCTGGCGGTGTTCGATCAGGGCTTTGCCCGGCGCACGATCGTCTTGCGCGAACGCAATGGCAATCGCCTGCAGTTCGAAATCCTGACCGACTTCAACGACGGTTCGGGCCGGCGCGACTTCGACATGAACGGCCGCTTGCAGCGCGCCATGTTCGGATTTCCCGGTTGGCCTCCGGGATGGCCGCCAGGCTTCCCGCCTGGCCCTGGAACGCCTCCCGGTCCTGGCACACCGCCCGGCCCCGGTCCGATGAGTGAAGACTGCATCGGCTTCAACCCTGACACGACGCAGGCCGCGTTCGTCGGTGGCGACTGGAAGCTGGTGGACGGCAGCCAATGGATTCTCGACTTCGGCGGCAACGCTGCGGCCGCGCATCAGGCCGAGGATGTCGTGCATCACTACAACTTCAACCAGCAATGCTTTGTCGGCCGGCCCAATCCTTCCATGACCTATTGGAAGAAGGGCAACAACATTCCCCACAACGGAATGCCGGGCGACGATTGCATCGGCTTCAATCCCGCCACCACTCATGTCGAGCATGTGGGCGGCGCGTGGAAAATCGTCGATAGCGGCCAATGGATCGCCGATTTCGGCTCCAACAAGCCGCAGGCCGATCAAGCCATGTCGATCATCACTGCGTACAACTTGAACCGCCAATGTTTCGTCGCGCGGCCCAATCCGCCGATGACCTATTGGCTGCGCCAGTAGCAGTGCTTGCATGAGAGACGGCGGTTCCGCGATGCGGAGCCGCCGTTTTCTTTTGTGACGCATGACGCGATAGAGTGAAGCCTATGGCAAAACCAAAACCCTCCGTACGCATGCAAGCCTCGCCGCAAGAGGTGTTGGCGCAGTTGTGGCCCGGCCAATCGACTGCGTTGCTCAAGGCGCTGCATATCCTGACCCCGAACGGCGGCTTGAACGCGGATTCTCGGCGCAAGCTCAAGCAGGTCCTGCATCTGGCGCAGCTGATCAAGCCGGCGCTCGATTGGGCGTTCGCGGAAAGAGAAGAGCCGATCCTGGCCGATCTCGGTGCCGGAAAATCCTATCTTGGCTTTGTGCTCTACGATCTTTTCTTCGCCAAGCAGGACAAAGGAACCGTCTACGGCATCGAAGCGCGCCATGATCTCATCGCGACATCGAAAAGAATTGCCGCCGAAAGCGGTTTCGCGCGCATGCATTTTATCGAAAGCGCGATCAAGGATGCAGAGCTTCCCAGCGGGAAGGCCGACGTGGTGACCGCCTTGCACGCCTGCGATACTGCGACGGACGAAGCGATTCTGTTCGCGCTCAAGCACGAGGCAAAATTCGTGGCGCTGGTGCCGTGCTGCCAGGCCGAACTTGCGCGCAACCTCGAACATGTCGATGGACCGACGCGTCAGCTCTGGCGCCACCCCGTGCAGCGCCGCGAATTCGGCTCCCATCTGACCAACGTCTATCGCGGGCTGTTCCTGGAATCGCACGGCTACAAGGTGCGGGTGACGGAATTCACCGGCATGGAGCATTCGCTGAAGAACGAATTCATCTTCGCCGAACGCCACCAACGCTCGAACGCGCAGGCGAAAGCAGAATTGGACAAGCTCGTCGCCCAGTTCGGCGCAATGCCTACGCTGCTTTCTTCGAACTCATAAAAAAGAATGGTTCACGCGGAGGCGCGGAGCCGCGGAGTTTGAGTTTCCTTCGCCATCAGGGTCACCCAGTGAAGGGTTGCTCCGGCCGGGCTTCGCCAGGCCAACAGTCTGGACAATTCGCGGGTTTATGATCGCTATTCTCTAACTCTGCGGCTCCGCGCCTCCGCGTGAACCCCTTTTTCTTCATACCTTCTTCAACTGCGTCGCCGCCACAAACGGCACGATCGCCAGCAGCTCCGCGGCGATGGAAACCGCGACCAGCAGGACGAATGACACATCGTACAGCACGCCCTGAAGCGCGCTCCCGACAAACCACGCAATTCCGAAAACCGCCGAGAAGATTCCATAGGCGCGCGCGCGCGATTGTTCGGGGACAAGATGAGCGACGCCGGCGTTGAACACCGAGGTCTCGACGCCGAGAGCGATGCCCCACACAGCCGCGCCCACGGCGCTCACAAGCTCGTTGCCGAAGAAGACAAGCGGTGTCGTCACGGCGGCGGTCAGAATGGCCGGCAGCAACACCGCAAAGCCGTATTTGTCGAACATTCGTCCGAAGACGAGCGCTCCCGCGCCCGTTCCCGCCATCGCCAAGGCATAGAGAACGGGAACCATCGCGGGCGACACGATCTTAGCCTGCGCAAAATGAAACGCGATGAGCGGCCAATCGGCGAAGCCGAACGCGATCAGTGCCGCGCTTGCCGCGTAGAACCAGAATTCGCGCGACAGCGAGGACGTGCGATGGGCTTCCGGTGCCGCCTGCTCGACATGCCCAGCGAAGGGAAAGCGCAACGCAAGGGCGATGACGCTGAGAACGGTCAGGGCCGCAGGAATGCCAAGCCACAAAAAAGCGTCGTGATAACTTCCATGATGGGCAAGCACGAGCGCGGTGATCAACGGACCGCTCAAAGCGCCCATCTGATCCATCGCCTCATGCAAGCCGAAGGCCCAGCCTTGCCCAATATGGCTGCCGGCGCGCGACATCATGAAATTGCCGGACGGATTGCGGATCGCTTTGCCGGTGCGCTCGATGATGATGAGAATGGCCGCCGCCCACCACACGCCCGCAAACGCCATGAGCGGCACGGCCGCCATCTGCACCGCATAGCCCAGCACCGCGAAGAGCCAGTAGGCGCGCGTGCGTTCGGCGAAGCGGCCCGAAACCAGCCGCAGGAGATAGCCGAACAGCTCTCCAGTTCCCGCGATGGCGCCCACTGCCGTGCCAGTTGCGCCCAGCAATCCGAGATAAGGACCGGTGATACCGCGCATGCCTTCGTAGGCGGCGTCGGCAAACAGGCTCACCACGCCGAAAGCGATGATGAAGGCGAGCCCGGATTTCTTGTCGAAGGTTTGAGTCGTCATACGTCATCCGTTTTCCTTCCCCGCAAGCGGGGGAGGAAGTTCATGTTCGCAACACGCCGCCCGTCGCCTTGGTCACCGCCGCGACGATCTTTTCGGCAATCGCGTCGATCTCCGCGTCGGTCAGCGTCTTGTCCTTGGGCTGGATTCGCACGGCGATGGCGAGCGACTTCTTGCCCTCGGGCACACCCTTGCCTTCGTAGAGGTCGAACGCGTCCACCCGCTCGATCAGCTGGCGGTCTGTGTTGCGCGCGGCCTTGAGCACTTCTTCTGCGGCCACGCGTTGGTCGATCACGAACGCGAAATCGCGTTCCACCGCCGGATAGGGCGAGGGCGAGAACGGGCTGCGCGCTTTGCCTTTGACTTTGCGTTCGGGTATCGCATCCAGGAACACTTCGAATGCCGCGACCGGACCTTTGAGATCGAGTTTGGCCAGGACGGCGGGATGAATCTCGCCGAAATAGGCGAGCGGCTTGGGCCCCAGCACCAGCGTTCCCGATCGTCCCGGATGATACCAGGGCGGCGCGCCCGCTTTGACCGGTGCGGTCATCGCCGTGCCCATCGCGCTTTCCAAAATGGCGAGCATGTCGGCCTTGGCATCGAAGGCATCCGGCTCGTGTGTGGCTTTGGTCCAAGTGCGCACCCCGCTGCCGGCGCGGATGCCGGCGGCGATGGTCTGCTGCGCGCCCGGCACGCCGCTATCGAACTGCGCGCCGATTTCGAACAGCATGCAATCGGCGTTGCCGCGCGCTGCGTTGCGCACTGCCGCCGCCAGCAAGGACGGCAGCACGCTCGGACGCAATGCATCCAGATCGGCCGCGATGGGATTCTCGATCTGGCGCGCGTCGTCGCCGCCGCCGAACAGTTTGGCTTGCGCCCGCGGAAGGAACGAGAAGTTGATCGTCTCGTTGAAGCCGCGCGCGGCGAGCGCCCGGCGCACGATGCGGGCGCGGCGCTGGGCCGATGTCAGTGTGGGGCGCGCAATGACCGATGGCCGCAACATCGCCGCCGACGGTACCTTCGACAATCCGTAAATGCGCACTACTTCTTCGACGAGATCGGCAGAGCCCTCCACATCGCTGCGCCACGATGGCGGCACAACCTGCATCGGATCTCCGTCATCCCCCGTGAAACCGAGATTCATGAGAATGCGCACGATCTCGGCCTTGGGCACGTCGATGCCGGCAAGCCGTGTTACCGCCGCCGGCGTGAACGTGATTTTGCGCCGCCACTCAGGCACCTTGCCCGCGATCACGGTTTCCGATGGTTCGCCGCCGCAGAATTCGAGAATGAGTTTAGTCGCGAGCTCAATTCCCGGCACGACAAATTCCGGATCGACGCCGCGCTCGAAGCGATAGCGCGCATCTGAGATGATGGCGAGCTTGCGGCCGGTCTGCGCGATGCTGGCCGGCTCGAAATAGGCCGATTCCACGAACACATTCGCCGTGGTTTCGGTGCAGCCGGAATCCTCGCCGCCCATCACGCCGCCGATGCCGCGCGCGGCTTTTTCGTCGGCGATGACGCACATCGTGCCGTCCAGCGTGTAGGTCTTGCCGTCAAGCGCCAAAAGCTGTTCGCCGTCCTTGGCCATGCGCGCCTGCACGTCGCCGGAAAGTTTGTCGGCGTCGAACACATGCAGCGGCCGTCCACGATCGAGCGACAGAAGATTGGTCACATCCACCAGCGCGGAAATCGGGCGCAAACCCACGGCACGCAAACGGTCCTGCACCCACTTCGGCGACGGACCGTTTTTCACGCCGCGGATAAAGCGCCCAGCGAACAACGGACAAGGTTTGGCATGGCTATCGAAATTCAGATGCACTTTCTTGGGCGACGCGAACTTGCCCGGTACCGGCGAGACGGAAGCGCTATGCAGTTTTCCCAATCCTGCTGCCGCCAGATCGCGCGCGATGCCGTAGACACTGGTGCAATCGCCGCGATTGGGGGTGATGGAGACATCGATCACCGGATCGCCGCTGCCCAGCGCATCCGCTGCCGGCGAGCCGACTTTCGCATCAGCGGGAAGTTCGATGATGCCGGTGTGCTCTTCGGACAGCAGCAGTTCGCGTTCCGAACACAGCATGCCGCGCGATTCCACGCCGCGGATAGTGCCGATCTTCAGCACTTCGCCGCTTGAAGGAATCACGACGCCTGGTTTCGCGAACACCGCCTTCATGCCGGTATGGGCGTTGGGCGCGCCGCACACGACCTGAACAACATTTTGGCCTACCGCTTCGCTACTTGAGGCCGGTGCGCCGCCGCCGATATCGACCAAGCAGACTTTCAGTTTGTCGGCATTGGGATGTTTCTCGGCCGAGATGACACGGGCGACGGTGAAATCCTTCAGCGCAGCGCCTTTGTCCTCGATGCCTTCTACTTCCAAGCCGATGGAGGTGAGCTTCTCCGCCACCGCCGCCGCGTCGGCATCGGTCTCAAGATGCGCTTTGAGCCAGGAGAGCGTGAATTTCATGACGCGCTCCTTCCTTCGAGCCCTGCGCCTGAAGTCGGCAAACAAATACTCGCGCGGAGCCGCGGAGCCGCGGAGCGACTTGCGCTGGCCGAACTCGAGATTTTCTGGCCTGGCCAAGATAGGTTGGCGCGCAACGCGCGCCGGTTCGTGCCCGAACTCTCAACGGAAGTGCGCCGAAGACAGCGATACCTCCGCGTCTCCGCGTCTCCGCGTGAACCATTTTCTTTGTCGGTATTTGCACGGCCGCGAAAAACCAGGCATCCGCTATAGAGTGCGCTCATCGCGACAGCCCTCCATCCAGCGTGGGGATGTCGAGCGCTGCGAATCCATAATGGCGCAGCCAGCGCAGATCGGATTCGAAGAACGGGCGGATATCCGGAATGCCGTATTTCAGCATGGCGAGGCGATCGAGCCCGCCGCCGAAGGCGAAGCCTTGATATTTTTCCGGATCGATACCGCACATTTCCAAGACGCGTGGATGGACCATGCCGGAGCCGGCCAGCTCCAGCCAATCATTGCCGGTGCCGAAGACGATTTTGCCCGGCGCGGAACGATCGCAGCGCAGATCCCATTCCACGCTCGGTTCGGTGAACGGGAAGAAGGACGGCCGTGCGCGGATCTCCACCTGATCCACTTCGAAGAAGGCCTTGCAGAATTCTTCCAACACCCATTTCAAATTTCCAAGATGCGTCACCTCGTCGATCACCAAGCCTTCGAACTGGTGGAACATCGCCGAGTGCGTCGCGTCGGAATCCACCCGATAGGTACGCCCCGGTGAGATGATGCGGATAGGCGGCTTCTGGCTGAGCATGGTGCGCACTTGCACCGGAGAGGTGTGCGTGCGCAGCACATGGCGTGAACCATCCGCCTGCGGCGCAACATAGAAGGTGTCGTGCATCTGGCGCGCCGGATGATCGGGCGGAATGTTCAGCTTGGTGAAGTTGTAGTCGTCATACTCGACGTCGGGACCTTCGGCGATGGCGAAACCGAGATCGGCGAAGATCGCCGTCATCTCGTCCAGCACCTGCGAGACGGGGTGAATGGTGCCGCGCGGCTCGGGACGCGCCGGCAACGTCACATCGACGCGCTCGGTCGCAAGCTTGGCGCTCAGCGCGTCGTCGGCGAGGGCGGCTTTGCGCGCGGCGAGGGCGTCCGCGATCCTATCGCGCAGCGAATTGAAGGTCGGGCCCTTTTCCTTGCGCTCATCGGCGCTCATGCCGCCGAGAGTCTTGAGGAGCTCGCTGATCGCGCCTTTCTTGCCGAGCGCGGCGACGCGCACCGCTTCCAGCGCCGCTTCATCGCGCGCGGCAGAAATCGCGGCGAGAATTTCGCGCTCGAGTGTTTGGATATCGCTCATCTGAAACCCCGATCTGATACGGCTTGAATCACGGATTTGGCCTCACGCCAAATCCGGCCGGCTCTGATGGGGGTTTTAGCGAGACTACGCGCCCGCGTTTACTGTGGCCTGATCCACCAGCGCCTTGAAGGCATCGGGCTCGTGCACGGCGAGATCGGCGAGAACCTTGCGGTCCACCTCGATCCCGGCCTTGGCGAGCCCGCTGATAAATCGGCTGTAGGTCAGCCCATGAATGCGGCAGGCCGCATTGATGCGCTGAATCCAAAGCGCGCGGAAATTCCGCTTCTTCTCCTTGCGCCCGATATAGGAGTGCTGGAGCGAGCGATCGGCGGCCGCATTGGCGGACGTAATCGTGTTCTTGCGGCGGCCGTAAAAGCCCTTGGTCTGCTTGAAAACGCGCTTGCGGCGCGCGTGCGAAGCAACGGAACGGGGAGAGCGTGACATCTAATCCTCCCTCAACCGTACGGCATCCAGCGCTTGACGCGCTGGGTTTCGGATGGGGACAACACGCCCTTCAGCTCCTTGCGCGTGCGCTTGGATTTGGTGATGAGGCGGTGGCGCTTATAGGCCTGCCCCGTCTTGATCTTGCCTGTGGCGGTGAATCTGAAGCGCTTCTTGGCGCCCGATTTGGTCTTCATTTTGGGCATTTGCGCATCTCCTGGAGGCGCGAGGCCTCGGTCGCTTTCGGATCGCCACGGCATGCCCTTACGCCGGGCGGCCCCGAAGAGGCGGCGACTTACACGGAATCGCTTCGAATTTGCAAGGCGGGCGTGGAGGTTAGCGCGCATTTCGGCCGCCGCCGCCGAGCGAGCTTCAGGACCGTTCTGTTAACTGTTTGATACTATTGTATTTTTCTCCACCTCCGTTAGAACGGCGCGCCTCCGGAAAGCTCTTCATGTTTTTTGATCGTCTGACCCATGTCCTGCGCCGCGTGCTGGCGTGGCTGTTCTGGCCTGCGCTCGCCGTGGTGGTGTGGGGCGAGCTGACGCCGAGCCCGCCGCACGAAGTCCAATTGATCTGGGACAAAGCGTTGCATTTCACGGCCTATTTCGGCCTGGCGCTGTTCGCCACGCTGGCGACGCGGGCGTCGCGCAATGCGATCTGGGCGGTGCTCGCTCTGGCGCTGTTCGGCGGGGTGCTCGAAATCGTCCAAAGCTTCGTCGGCCGCGATCCCGAGATCATGGATGAAATCGCCAACATCATCGGCGCGGTCTCGGGGGGACTGATCGGCTGGGTGCTGGTGATCGTTCATGACAGGGTTGTTGGACGTTCTTCGCCAGACTAATCGCCTCTCCCTTGGGAGAGGCCGAAATTTGCGCAGCAAATTTCGGGTGAGGGGTAAGAAGACGGCGCAACTGGTGAGGCTTCCCCTCACCCGAAAAATCCACTCGCTGACGCTCGCAGATTTTTCGACCTCTCCCGAGGGAGAGGTGATTATAACTTCGCTGTTCGCCGATCCCCTTCTCGTCTAACGTTCCTCTTGGCAGAGCCGTCTCACGAGAACTTCATGTTCAGTGAATTCAAGACATTCGCGATGCGCGGCAGTGTCATCGACCTCGCGGTCGGTGTCGTGATCGGTGCGTCGTTTACGGGGATCGTGAATTCGCTGGTGAACGACATCGTCATGCCGCCGATCGGCTGGCTGATGGGCGGTCTCGATCTGTCCAACTTCTTCGCAGTGCTCAAGGGATCCCACGCCGACACGCTGGTCAAAGCCAAAGCCGCCGGCGCCGTGACGATCAACTACGGCCTCTTCATCAATGCCGTGATCAATTTTCTGATCATTGCATTCGTGCTTTTTCTGGTGGTGCGCTCGCTCAATCGGTTGAAGGCGCCGCCGCCGGAATCGGCTGCGATCGAACCGCCGGAAGACATCAAGCTCTTGCGCGAAATTCGCGATTCCCTGAAGGCTCGCTCATGAACTTCATCCGACCATTCCTTGTTGCCGTAGCGATCGGCGCGTTCGCGGCAGCGCCTGGCAGTGCCAAGAGCGATGCGGACGATATGTCCGCCACTGCGGCAGGCTTTTACAGCGCCTACAAATCGCTGCCGGCAGACGGCGTGCCAGACGCAGCGGGCCGCACGAAATTAGAGCCGTTCATTTCGCAGACGCTGGAAAAACTGTTGAGCGACGCGGCCGCGGCCGAAGCTGCTTTCGCGCAAGGCACCAAAGGCCAATCGCCGCCGCTGCTTGAAGGCGATGTCTTCACCTCTTTGTTCGAGGGCGCGACCTCGTTCAAGATCGGCACCTGCAAAAGCGAGGGCAGGAAGGGCACCTGCGCGGCCGAGCTCACTTATGCAAGCCCCAATCAAAAACCCGTGGTCTGGACCGACACCGTCTATCTTGTTCAAACCGACGCGGGCTGGCGGGTGGACGATATCGGCTACGGCGGCAGCTGGGATTTCGGCAACAAAGGCCGTTTGAGCGAGACGCTCAAATTCGCCATCGCCAACGCCAACGGATGATACTCCGCTGAGCGCCGCTGCGATTCCACTGCAAGTGAGCGCGCCGCGCGCCAAGGCTCGTCATCTGCTGGCCGCGGTGATGGGCAATGCGCTCGAAGTCTACGACTTCACGTCTTATGCCTATTTCGCGGTGATGATCGGCACTGCGTTTTTCCCCACGCACGACAAATTCGTCAGCCTGATTTTGTCGCTGGCGACCTTCGGTATCGGGTTCTTGAGCCGGCCGCTGGGGGGAATTCTCATCGGGGCCTATGCGGACCGCGCGGGCCGCCGGCCGGCCATGATGGTGAGTTTCATTTTGATGGGAGTCGGCTCGGCGGCGCTTGCGCTCACGCCGGGCTACGCAACCATCGGCATTGCCGCGCCGCTCATCATCGTCGTGGCGCGGCTGGTGCAGGGTTTTGCGCTCGGCGGCGAAATCGCGCCAGCCACCGCGTTCATGCTGGAAGCCGCTGAGCCCGAACGGCGCGGCGTATTTGGCGGATTGCAGGTCGCCAGTCAGGGACTCGCGACCTTGGCGTCCGGCATGATCGGTCTTGCGCTGTCGATCTGGCTCTCCACCGGGCAGATGTATGCCTGGGGTTGGCGCGTGCCGTTCCTGATCGGAACGCTCATCCTGCCGCTGGGGATTTTCATCCGCCGTTCGCTGCCCGAAACGCTGCATCGCACCGAGCAAGACGATGCGAACAATACGGTGAGCTTCGCGCAATTGATGACCACACATGGGCGAGCGGTCGTGCTCGGCTTCGTCATCATCAGTTCGCTGACGATTCCGTTCTATGTGTTCGCCTACATCACCACCTACGCCATCACCACGCTGCACATGAATACGACCGTATCGCTGGCGGCAACCGCGGTACTGGGCTTTTGCAACACGATCTTTGCACTTCCCGGCGGCTGGCTCTCCGATCGCATCGGACGCAAGCCCGTCATGGTGACCCAGCGCATCGTGCTTGCACTCTGCGCCTATCCGCTTTTCATGCTGCTGAATGTCTTTCCCACCGCGATGACGATTTTTGCCGTGACGATCGCGCTGTCCTTCCTCAATCAGCCGAGCGGTGCGGTGGCCCTTGTTGCCGTCACCGAAAGCTTTCCCAAGAATGTGCGCTGCGCCTCGCTCGGAACGGTCTATGCGCTGGCGGTTGCGATTTTCGGCAGCACCACGCAGGGCATCATCGCCTGGCTGATCAAATGGACGGGGGATCCCCTGGCGCCAGCCTGGTATCTGGCGGTCGCTGTGGCGCTCGGCGTCGTTGCCATGGCCATGTCCAAGGAAACCGCGCCCCGTATCGTTGCGCGCAACCTCACATCGGGAGCGCAATCCGGCGAAGTGGGAACGCCGCTAGATTGCGCGACAATCAATGAATCTGGAGCATGATCCGATCGATCTTGATCGAATCGTGCTCAGATGAAGTGTTACAATCAGGCGCTCCGGGGCGAAGGACGCATGAAGCCAATGCGGAGAAACAGATGACCGACGATCACAAGAGGAATGTCGCCCAAAAGGCCGATCAAGCCAAAAAGATCGATCAAGATTGGCAGCGCGAGCTTTCCCCGGAAGCCTATCGCGTGCTGCGCCAGCACGGCACCGAGCGCGCCGGCACCAGCCCCCTCAACAGCGAAAAGCGCGAGGGCGAATTTTTTTGTGCCGGTTGCGGCGAACCCTTGTTCGATTCCAAGACCAAGTATGAAAGCGGTTCGGGATGGCCGAGCTTCTATGCGCCGAAGGAAGGAGCGGTGGGGACCACGACAGACCGCAGCCATCTGATGGCGCGCACGGAAGTGCACTGCGCCAAGTGCGGCGGACATTTGGGGCATGTCTTTCCGGATGGTCCGCAGCCGACGGGACTGCGCTATTGCATGAACGGTGCCGCACTGAAATTCGAGCCCCAAAAAGTCGAAGCCAAGAACAAATGACCTTTGCCGCCGCAAAACCAACGGGAACCAAGAGCGAGATCTATCGCGAGCTTGCGCAACAGGCCGAGGGCCTGTTCGCAAGCGAACGCGACGCCATCGCCAACGCGGCGAATTTGGCGTCGCTGATCTGGTTCGCGCTGCCGGATTTGAACTGGTCGGGATTCTATTTTCTGAAAAGCGGAGAATTGGTGCTCGGCCCGTTTCACGGCAAGCCTGCTTGCGTGCGCATCGCCATCGGCAAAGGCGTGTGCGGCACAGCGGTCGCGCGCAAGGAATCGATCGTCGTTGCGGACGTGGATGCATTTCCCGGACACATCCCGTGCGATTCCGCCTCGCGTTCAGAGCTCGTGGTGCCATTGCGCCAGAACGGAAAAGTCGTCGGCGTGCTGGATCTCGACAGTCCGCTGCTCAACCGCTTCGATGAAGACGATCGCGCGGGCGTAGAAAAACTCGCCGCGCTGTGGAGCGCGGCGAGTTCTGTTTAAGCAAACGCGAGCTTACCAGTCTTCTGCGGAATCCATGCCGGCGCGTGTTTCGGCGATCGCCGCATTGGTCAGCCGCAACGCTTCCACGCGATGGCCGCCTTTGTTGTGGCGCGCGTCCTGCAATTCATCGCGCGCTTCCTGGAGATATCCGACGGCGGCTTGCATATGCCGCTGACGCGCCAGGGCTTCACCCATGAAAACGCCCGACAGCAGTGCAACGCCTAACGCACCGATGGTAAGACCGACTTTCAATTTAGACTGCATAAGAACCCCCTGAAGTGACAACGGCACAATGCCGCTTGAGCAGGGTAGCGCGAGAAATGCGTCACGAGTTCCCCGACTACAGAAATTTAATGAAACTTGCGTCAGCGCGCTGATTTCTTCCTCCCCGCCGTTTGCGGGGGAGGTGGCTCGCGCGCAGCGCGAGACGGAGGGGGTGGCGAGGAATTAGACAATTGATTGTAATTGCGACCTATTTTCTCCGCTGTCGCCACCCCCTCCGCCTCGCTACGCTCGGCACCTCCCCCGCAAATGGCGGGGGGAGGAAGACATTTCCCTATTCCCCGATCCACCACTGGATCGCGTCGCCACGCCGCTCGGTCTTGAGCGTCAGCGCGCGATTGTGCGCGGCGAGAGCGCCTTCCCATAGCGCGTTCCAGGCCCAGAACGGCGCATCGCTTGAAAGCGCAATGCCGTCCATCAGCCGCCAGCCTTGTTGGGTGACAGTGACGCCATTTGAATTCTTTGCGACGTCGCAGCTCTCGCCTTGTGCGCGCGCCAGGGCGGCGAGATAGGACGCAAAGCTCTCCGCGCCGCCGTCGCGCGCGACGCCGAGCGTTGCCGCCGTCTCGTCATGAAACTGCAACCCAATCAGCCGCGCGGTGCGGCTGGCGAGTGCTTTGGTCTCATCCGCGCCGAACAAGTCCAGCAGCACCGGCATCATCGAACGCACATATTCCATGGCGTAGGAGCGTTCGACTTTGCGCAGCCGTTCTTCCGGCCAGGATTGCGAATCGAGTTTCGGCGCCAACGCGGGATCGAAACGCGGCGCGCGTTCGCCCCGCGCGAAACGCACGCGCTCGTCTTCGCGCAGCTCGCGGTCGTATTCATAGTAATAGCCTTCGAGCCCGGGATCGCCTTCGACTGTTTGTCCGGTGCAGACAAAACCCAGCCGCGGATTTTTCAGCGAGACGCCGTTGTGTCCGTGCCAGCCATGCAGCATGGCTTCGTTGACTTCGCGCGGCACCGCGCAAATCGCCGTGCCCTGCCAGATCCAGCGCGGCGGCGGATAGCGCACCCACGCCTTGCGATCCGATTCCGCGGCATATTCGGTTTTCACTCCGCCCAGCGCATTGGAGAAATAGTGGTACTGCGCGCAGGCGACCGCATCGGGAAGCGTGTCGAGGCCGAGCTTCTTTAGTCCCGGCAGAAACTTTTCCAGATGCTGTTTGCGAAAATGCCCGAACACGAACCGCCGCGCCGCGTCCGCGCTCCTGCGCGTAACCAGCGTCAACACCACGCCCGTCATCAGCGCGTTGTAGAGCTTGGCGATCGCTTTGTAGGCTGCGAGGGATTCGGACATTGCTGAACCTGCCTAGCCGCTTTCTCAAAAATCGTCATCCCGGCCAAGCGTTGCTCAGCAACGCGTGTGCCGGGATCCATAATCGCGGTTTGGAATAAACGTCTCTTATTTCCACACCGTGTTTATGGATCGCGGCACCCGCCTACGCTTCGCTTCGGCGCGGCAGATATGTGCGCAAGGCGCGCCGTAGCTTTTAGCGAAGGCGGCGAGGCCGGGATGACACTCGCAATGATGATTGCGAGCGTCACTTCACATTGTCCGTTCTGCGGATGAAGTCGGCCACGTTGTCGTGCAGCTGCTTCAGCGATTCTTCATGCGCATAGACCATGTGGCCGGACTCGTAATATTTGTATTCGATGTTGGCCTGCAGCCGGTTCGGAATCTGCATGTGCCGCATCTCGTAGATGCCTTCGTAGAACGGCGTTGCGAGATCGTAGTAGCCGCCGTTCAGCATCACCTTTAGGTTGGGATTGTATTTCATCGCCGCGGAGAGATCGGGGATCACATTGGTGGCCTGGGGCAGAGGAATGGGAACGCCCGCCGGCTGATGCAGGAAATTCCAGGTCAGGTAGGCGTCGATTCCCGGCTTGAACACCTTGTCCTGTCCGAAATGCAAATCCTTGCGCACGTAATTGTTGAACGCAGAAACATAGGCCGAACTGATCGCGGCGGATTGCGGATCGTAGTCGGATTCCTTGCTCAAGGGATCCATGGTGGGGCCGGAGAAGCGCGTATCGAGGCGGCCCGTCGTCGTGCCGCTGTCGTCCTGCAAATTCTTTTCGAACTCGCCGCCATTGATCCGCAGATCGGCTTTCAAAATGTACCAGACCGGAAGCCCGGTATATTTGTGCAGCTTCTCGGCGACGGCCTTGCGCTGGGCCGTGTTGAGCACGGCGCCCGCCTGCAGCGCCCAGGCATAGTCCGACATCGCGTATTGCTGCACTTCCTTCAGGAGGGCGTGCAGGTCTTTGGGATTGCCGGGCAGCTTGTGGTGATACCAGGCCGTCGCGGCATAGGTCGGCAGCGCCAGCTGATAGGGCAGATCGACGCCGGGATTGGTTTCCGGCCCGTCGGCGCTCATGTCGAACGCCAGAATCTGCGAGAGCATGATGACGCCGTTGAAGTCTACGGAACGGTCGGTCTCCAGCTGATTGATCAGGGCGGCGGCGCGGGTCGTGCCGTAGCTTTCGCCGAACAGATACTTCGGTGAATTCCAGCGGCCGTGTCTGGCCAGGAACGCGGTGATGAAATCGGCGAAGGCGTGCGCATCGGCATCGACGCCGTAGAACGCTTTTTCCTTGTCCTTGCCCGCGATGCGGCTGAAACCGGTGCCCGGCGCATCGATGAACACAAGGTCGCTGGCGTCCAGCAGGCTCGAATTGTTTTCGATGAAATCATAGGGCGCCGCCGCCGAGTGGCTGTCGTCCGCCGTCACCACCCGCTTGGGCCCGAACGCGCCCATGTGCAGCCACACGGTGGATGAACCGGGGCCGCCGTTGAAGAGGAACGTGATGGGACGCCGGTCCGGCATTTCGCCGCGCTTGAAATAGGCGACGTAGAACATCGAGGCTTCGGCGTCGGGATTCTGTTCGTCGGCTTTGGCTTTGTCCGGCACCGGCACGTCGTCCCAGCCTTTGGGATGCACGATCAGGGTTCCGGCGACCGCGTGATATTCGATGCGGCTTCCGTTCACGCTGACCGAGCCGTCGCTCTGCGATTCTTCGGGTTTGAAATATTTTCCCTTCGGCGCCTCGACGCTGCTGGCCGCGCTATCCGATTTGGAACTCTCCGCATCGCTCGAAAGCGTGGATGCGATGATGGCGGCAAAGCTGGCCGCTACGACCGAAAGAGCAATTCTTTTCATGAAGATCCCCGAGATTGGCGCCGCTGCGATGGACGGCCGGGCGCACGATAGTCAGCTTGGCGCATTCGCGCCATGGTCCGAGATCATGACTTTGTGAGGATGATGACTTGCACGCAACGCAGAGCAATAATCACTTACTCCCTCCAAGGGAGAGGTCATTCTCTATTCCCCCATCAATATCCACACCTTGTGGCGGCGATGCGTGCGGGCGATGGCGAGGGGACGAAGTAGACATGGAGAACTCTCGGGCGAATTCTCTCTTTATAAAAATAACATTCAAGAATCCCTCTCCTCCAAAAAAACAGAGGCGGTCTGAGTATTGCGAAGCTTCCGTTTCCCTATTCGCAAAGACGTCAAAGGGAACCAGGTGGTCGAACGAACGCGGTGTGGAAAGGACAGCGCATTTCGTGCTGTTCCCTATAGATCGCGCCGCTTGGACGACCTGGTTCCCGCCCATACGCTGTCGCTATGAGCCCTCGCCGCGCTTCGTGCGGCTCGCCGGGGACGACAGGAATTTCAACCTTTGTGTTTCCTCAAAAACCCTTCCACCACGCTCACAAAATGTGGCGGACACTCCTGCATCGGGTAGTGGCCGCTATTCGGAATTGTCACCAGCTCCGCATTGGGATGCCAGGCGAGGAACGTCTTCTTCATCGCCGCTTCGTCGAGACCGGGATCCTTCTGCGCGATCACCACCAGGAACGGCGTTTCGAGACCGACAACGTCCTCGACGAAATTGGTCTCCGTCAGCATGGCGAGATAGCGCAAGCGGCAAGCGGGCGACACCGCGCTGCGGTTCAAGCGCAATTTCGCTTCCGCCCAGGAATCGGAAAGTCCGGGGCCGACGAATTTGATCAGGCGGCGGAACGCGTCGTCGCTCTCGGTCGTGCTGGCAAAGAACGCCTTGGCGTTGGCGTCGATCTGATTTCCCGCCGCCGAAACCGGACACACCGCAATCGCGCTTTTGACGCGCGAAGGCGCGTCCGCCGCCATGCGCTCAGTCGCCATGCCGGTCATGGAATGGCCCATGACGTGAAAGCGTTGCCATCCGAGTTTGTCGGCCACGGCAAGACAATCATGCGCAATTTCGCCGACCGTGTATTCGCCCGCGATATCGCGCGACAGACCATAACCGCGCAGATCGACGAAGGCATAAGCGAAGACGCTCTTATCGAGATAGGGCAGGATCGCATCGTAGATAGTGGAATCGCCCATCCAGTCGTGCATCACCAGCACGCCTTCGGGCCCGGTGCCGTGCAGGGTAAATCCGATATTCGCTGCGGTGTTCATCGCAAAGTCTCCTTGTGAGGTGGAGACAAAAAGAAACGCCCTCGCTGCCGGATGGCGGTGAGGGCGGGCGCGAAGAATGGATCGAACAAAGAACTTTGAAAGTCTAAAGTCAAGGGACGTGAAATTTTGGTAGTGGGTCAGTTTGAGTTTTTCGGGCCATCCATGTCGGGCCAGCCGCAAATCTGAGTGTTCTCATCCAAGTCTCTAGCCATTGAGAGCTTGTAGTCCCTTATCTCGTTGCAGACTTGATCGCGGTCCATGTCCATGACGTCCTTTATCTCCTTTGTGTCTATGGTGTACTCCGCCCCCTCACGCAGCAAGCGAAAAGCGCCCTCCTGCTGGCCCTCGCGATAGCCAAGCATCCAGCTTGTCGTCAGACACACTATTGCGAGCAGAATCAGAATCCCAGTGCGCGCCGTCATCCTCGTACCCCTCTATGAGTTCGCCGCTTCCCATTCCTCCGCCACCTTCACAATATCAGAAACCTCCCAAAGGCGCTTATCGACGCCAGCGGCCATTGCCGGGGTCATACGGTGTGCGCCGCTGATTTTCACAAAGTTGTGGTACATCGTGTGGAGGGCGAAGGCATAAACGTGGTTTTCAATCTTCTTTGAAAACGCGAGCGTGAGGCGCGCATAGCGTTTGCAGTGCTGGCGGATGATGCCGTTGTTGCGTTCTGCGTATGACGTGGAAACATGCTTGGGATCGGGATTTCCCTCGATACTCGTCTTCTTCGCGCCAAGGCATTCCGCCGGGCTGTTGGAGTCCGGTGACCTGGGAGTCCGGTGACAGGAGCACTATACCCCGTTCTCTGAACGACGTTACCCTGTTGCCGAATTTCTTGAGCCTCCGCAACTGCAATTCATGAACGCGAAATGAACAGCTTCTTCAGGCGCCGATCATGGGTGCAGGCCTAAGACATTCTCGAACGGAAAGGGCGCTCGTCCCTTCCCGGAGCGGAGAAGACGATGAAGCGCATTCTTGCCCCCTCATTCCTGATGTCGATGTTTATGGCGATGCAACCGGCCGGCGCGTCGGCGCAGACCGCGGCGGTCGACCAGTCCGGCAGCTATACCTACACGGTCGTCAGGCAGCATGGCGACGTCAGCCACGTGAATACGCGCCAAGTGAACGAGCGCCGCTATGATCGGATCAGCGAGCGGCTTGCCACCCGCGTCGCGCGGATCGGTGAGCGGGGATGGCCTGGTTCGCGCGCCTGTCGCACAAGCGGCTTGGCCAACGATGTAAGCCTCGATCAAACGGGAAGCGGCAATCTGGCTTCCGTGATGCAGAGCGGATCGAACGATAGCGCGACGGTCACCCAACAAGGCGACAGCAATATCTCCTACACGATTCAAAGAGGCAGCAACGAGACCGCGTCGACCGCACAAAACGGCGATCACAACATCGCTTTCATCGTGCAGCGCTGCCACTAGCGCCTGACGGCTTGTCTTTCTTCCCGCATCGGGTTGAGGGGCGCCCTTGTCTAAGCGTTGATCATTGACGCCGGTCAATGTGCGAAGCAAGCCGTCGCGCCAGGTTGCCATCGCAGTCCGGCGGTGATCTCCATGAACCGAACGCTTCTCGTCGTCCTCGTCATCCTCATTCTTGCCGGCAGCGGCATCTACGCGCTGTTTGCCCGCGATCTTTCCGATGCGCGTGCGCGACTGACCGGCCACAGCAAGACGATGCAGACCTCCTTCGGCACGCTGGAATACGCTGTTGCAGGTGAAGGCGATCCGGTGCTCGCCATACATGGCGCTGCCGGCGGTTTCGATCAGGGCCTGGACATGACCGGCGCACTGGCGAAGCGCGGTTATAAGCTCATCGCGCCGTCGCGCTTCGGCTATCTGCGCTCGAGCATGCCCGCCGGCTTGACGACGGCGATGCAGGCCGATGCCTATGCCCAACTTCTCGATTCCCTCGGCATCGACAAGACGGTCGTTGTCGGGATTTCCGCCGGTGCGTGGTCGTCGCTGCAATTTGCCATTCGTCATCCCGAACGCTGCCGCGCGCTGGTGCTGCTGGTGCCGGCCGATTATCTGCCGAAGGGCACGGCCATTCACGGCGGCCCACTTGTCGGTGCGATGTTCCATTCGGACTTTGTGGCCTGGGCGATGTTGAAGCTGACGCCCATCATGCCGGGCGCGATGACTGAGATGATGCTCGGCACCGACGCCGAAGTGATCAACGCGGCTTCCCCCGAGGAGAAGGCGCGCGTGAACCAAGTGCTGGAACATCTCCTGCCGGTCAGCGCGCGCAGCAAAGGCATGCAGTTCGACGTCAAGACGGCCGCGACGCGCGAGCCCTATGCGCTGGAGAAGATTTCCTGCCCCGTGCTTGCCATCAGCGCCGAAGACGACGCGTTCGGCACCGCCACGCGCGCGAGATATATCGCCGCATATGTGCCGAACGGAAAAGCCATCATCTATCCCACAGGCGGTCATGCACTTGCAGGACGCTATGGCCAGGTGCTGCGGGAGATCGTCGAATTCATCGGAACAAGGCGCGGAAACTAGAGCAATACGCGTTCAATCGTTCTCCCGCTTTCACTTCCCCCTTGTGGGCCCCTTGTGGTGGGGAGGTCGAAATTTGCGAAGCAAAGTGAGGGTGGGGGAAGCGGTCGGCAATGAACTCTTCGCCCCCCGACAAATTCTTCGCTGCGCGCGGAGCGCCCGTCAACAATGAAACTGTGAACTGGCGCACTCACTCAGGTTGAACGTCTTGCGACCCGCGAATTTGTCACGCCGAGGAGGGCGGCACCGCCGGCGACAAGCAGGAGATGGCCGGGAAGGAAATTTCCAACGGTCGCGTAAATTGCCGCGGCGGACGCCACAGGCAGGAGCGCGAGAAGCACGATCAACGGTTTGGAGGCGAGCCGCGGCCATATCGCGATGAGGGCAAAGGCGAGCGCCACGCCAAACACTGTTGCGCAATCCCCGAGCCAGAGTCCCTTGAAGATCGCGGCAAAGCGCGCGGGCAGATTGGAGCCGTCGATCACGACTGCCGCCTTGGGGTAGGCGGCGGCATGAACGACCGCACCCGGTGCGAGGCACAGCGCCGAAAAAGCGAAAAGTATCCGGGACGCGACTTGCACAACGCGCCTCAATTCTTTGTCGGACGCTGAGCCATCGCGCGCGCAAAGGCTTCGAACGGCCGTGCATCGAAGAAGACTTCGCTCTCGCGGACCAGGCCGCCTTCGAAGCGGATCAATTCCGCCGTCGCACTGACGCCGATCGGCGCGCGACAGATGAAATCGTAAGCGGCCATTGCGCGTTCGCCGGAAACGAACTGCGCGCGAATCTTGAACCCCTCCAGGAGCGGAAAAACGCGCGCGGCAGCCGCCAGATATTTGTCGCGGCCGTCCGTTTGCGCGGTCGGGCTCTTGAAATGAACTTCGGGATGCAGGAGCGCGGCGAGACCGTCCAGGTCCTTGCGCGCCCAGGCGTCGAAATAAGCGGCGCATGCTGCAGCGATCGCGGTCATGTCTTGTCCTCCAGTGGGATGAAGCCGCGCCGCCGCCATGGAGCTTGGCGCGATGAGCGCCGCGCCGGCAGCGAGCGTGAGAGCGGAGCGGCGATTAAGTTTCGTGTTCACGTGCGGCCTCCATCGGTGTGAAGCCGAACATTGTCCCGATGGTACGTTATTGCAAGTATGGACAAAAACGATACTATGCTCGCTGCCGTACTTACAAAGGAAGACCATGCGATGGCACGCCTGAAAGCCCCATCGGAATTGGGTTTGTGCCCCGCCGTGGGCTTCAGTCAGATCGTGGGCGGAAAGTACAAGCTCCGGATCCTCTGGGTGCTGAACCAGAGGCCCTATCGCTACGGCGAAATCCGCAACTCGCTGCTTCGCGGCACGCTAAGCAAACCCGTCACGCCGCGCGTGCTGAGCCGCGAGCTTAAGGAGCTGCAACAGCGCGGTCTGATCCATCGCAAGCAGTTCGATGTCGTGCCGCCAAAAGTCGAATACAGCTTGACCGAGCGCGGGAAGACCCTCGTTCCGATCCTCGAGGCGATCGTGCAATGGGGGCTAACAGGCATTCACGAGGAGATTCTCGGATTCCAGCCGGTCGAGGCCGGCAAGCCGGCGGCACGCCCGCCCAAACAGCGCAGCACTTCGCAAAACTAGAGCAATGCGTCTAGCCGCCGCGCGCATGCCACGCCAACGCGTCTTCGAGGCGGTCGTCGCCCCAGAAGATCTCGCCATGTGTCGCGAAGGTCGGCGCGCCGAAGATCCCCTTCTTGCGTGCTTCGTCGGTTGCGGCGTCATAGGCCTCAGCGATCGCGCCCGACTGCGCCAAGGCAACAACGCGCGCCGGGTCTTGTCCGACTTCGCGCAAGGATTGCGAGAGGTTCGGCTCGCTTCCGGCTTCTTGCCCGTCCACGAACCAGCGCCGGTATGTTGCGCGTACGTATTCCGCGCACCAGCCCTCCTTAGCGCCGAGGATCGCGACGCGATTGGCCAGATCGAATTCCTTGAGCGGATAGGGCGCGGGCAGGCGCGCCGCCAGGCCGTACTTCGCCGCGCGGCGCTCGACGTCTCGCCACATATAGGCGGCCTTGATGGGTTTGGTCGCGAAGGGAATGTTGTCCATCTCGCGCATGATGGTGCGCACGTTGAAGGGGCGCCACGAAAACCGCACGCCCGTCTCTGCTTCCACCTCTTTGAGACGCGAGACCGACAGATAGGTGTAGCTGCTGCCGATCGAAAACCAGAACTCGAGAGTCTTTTCGTCCGCCATGCTGGACAATTCCGGTCAAGTTCGCACGCACACTTTATAGAAAGCGGCGCTGCAGCGCGCGGCAATCGGTCTGCGCCGAACGCAGCACGGGTCTGTCATTGCGCTGCATCGCCATCTTCGTTGCGGGCTTCGCGCGGACAAAACACTCATGGCGTTAAATGCCGGCATTGGTGGCGGCCCACGGGAATTATTTGTCGCGCTCCAGAATTTCTGAGCAATACGCATTCAGATAGAATCGTTCTTCCCCTTTCACCTCCCCCTCGCGGGGGGCACGTTACACTTGGCGTACTTACCTACCGGAGGTATGGTTAAGTGAGTGCGCCACATTCCGGGCCCAATCGCTTCTATCTGGCATTCGACCCGGACTTTAATCCGGAGGAATGTCCCATGAAGTTCCGCCTCACCTACGAAGGCCGTCTGGACGGCAACGGCTCTCCAAAACACAAACATGAAATCAGAAAGGCGTTCCATCCCCAACTGAAACGTCTTTGGGATGTAGAACCTAACCTGAAGGAGTGGGGCTACCCCGATAAAAATTCGGGCCCTGATCTCCACCGCTATTCTACAGGCGGCGGCGTGGCAGCGTGGGAGGGCATTGCTACCGAATACGAGCGGCTCGGCTATCGATTCGTGCCGCTTGGAACGGAGGTATTGTCACTGATCGCTGCGGTAGAAGTGTTGTTTCTGCGCGACGGGACTCCGGGTTCAATTGTTCGATCGGGAGATATCGACAACCGCCTCAAAACTCTTTTCGACGCCCTCAAGATGCCTGGATATCGAGAAGAACTCGGCGGTTACAATGTCCCGGCAGCAGACGAGAACCCGTTTTTTGTGCTTCTCGAAGACGACAAACTTTTGAGCCACGTCTCGGTAGAGACAGACATGCTGTTACAGCCAACCCCGACAGCAAAAGGAGAATTTCTGACCAACGATTGCCGACTGATTATCACGGTCAGTTTGAGGCCGTCGAAAGTCACTCTCGGGAACTTGCACTACGCTTAGCCGCAGGGCGAACGATTTTCTTAAACGCCCGGTCGAAATCCTTCGGATCGTCCGAAGCTTCCACAGCTCGCGCCGTTTCGAGGAAACGTTTGTGGCGCTGGGCATCAGTGAGTTTCGGCTTGCGCTTCTGGCCTTGGGGTCCCTTGGGCATATAGGTAGTATCTCACTTGCTGGACGAAAAAGGGAGAGCCAGATGGCAAAGAACGCAGACGGCCCCGCGAGCGGACGAACGGGTTTCGGCTATGAACAAGCCAAGGATGCTGGTGTCCCATGGTCAGCCATTAGCCCCCGTCCTATTTCGGAAGTGAACGCCGACATTCAGCGACGCCAAGAGCAAAAAGCCGATCAGGAGGATTTAGCGGCACTCCTCGCAGAGCACCCGACCCTTAAAGAACGTGCCGAAGAGATGCGTCGCCTTCGATGGTCAGAGGATGACACAATGTATCAACTGAAGATGGAAGCACGTGAATTTAGAAGGCGGCGTTTGGCAGCCGAAGGCAAACTGTAACAGTGCCAGCTTTTGGGCTAAGCTTCAGGACGATGGGCGGGGCTGCAACCCCGCTTCCATCTGTAATCAACAGCAGCGCGCCATCGACCGGAGCAATCTAGTCGATGAAGGGCGCGTTGTCATGGTTCGCCGGAAGAAAACAAAACCAATAGTCAGCGCTTTCCGGCTTGTTTTGGTTGAGTGGGAAGACAGCGCGCGACCGATACCGGCTTGGCAGTGGGTTGAGGATTATAAACTCCCGGAAACTGTGACGTGCATCTCTGTAGGCTACATGATCGCAGAAACGGACAAAGCTATCGCACTCGCTCCCAACCTCGGAGACATCACACAAGCCAAAGCGCAGGCGTGCGGAATCATTCGCATACCGCGCCGCGCAATCGTTCGCTCTTGGGTATTGTGAAGCTACTTCACTTTGCCGCCACGCGGCTCAATATGTCGTAGAACGGAAGCCCCTAATTCCTGCGTCTGTTTGGTTGTTAGCTTGCTAGGTGTCGTCGTCGCCACGGCCGCGAGATGCCTAATTCTCCGTGCTGTGATCGGATGTACGATTTTCGGCGGCTTGCTCTTGCTCAATGTCTTTCTCCTTGAAGGGTTAAACGAAGCCCTCCCCGAAAAACGACGGTATCAGATTTAGCTGTTAGCCGTTATCCATTTGTTCATGGATCAGGCGGGTTAGTCCGCTTCCCCGTCTAGCAGTGCGAGAATGTTTCGGATTTTGGCGCGACCAGCCAGAAACCTACTGTGGCGCACAAGTCGTTCGATAGGTGAGCCGCTTTCCCTTCACGCCATGCAGGGCAATGTCGGCGCGGCTCACGTCATCGACGCCAAGTCTTTCGCGGTTGGAATACCTGAAATCGAATTCGGACAAGTAGCGATGCAAATGCGCTTCGCTCACATGCTGGTAGACGCCATAAATCCCGCGCTTGAGAACCGAGAAGAAGCCTTCGGCGGTATTGGTGTAGGCATCGCCCCTCACGTATTCGTCGCGTCCGTGATCGACCATTTCGTGACGGGCGAACTCGCGGCCGACATGGAGATAGCCGCCAGCGGTATCGGTCATAAGTGACGATCTCGGATCGGCGTTCTGGAGCAGGACTTTGCGCAAAGTTGCGCCGCGAACGCTTGGGATGTGATGAGAGCGGGCGCGTCCGTTGCGTTCCACGAGGGTGTGCACGATCAGCTTTCCGGCCCCGCCGATGTTCTTCGGGTTGCGCTTGCCAACGTGCTTGTTCTTCTCTTTCGCCCCGATGTAGGTCGCGTCGGCCTCGATGATTGCGCCCTCTCCACCAAGCGGGCCGAACCCGCCCTCCTTCATGGCTTCACGCACACGATGGCTGAGGAACCAGGCGGTTTTCATAGAGCAATCGAGCATGCGCTGGATTTGACGGGTCGAAATGCCTTTCTTGCTAGCGCACATGAGGTGGATGATCTGCAGCCACAGATGCAGCGGCAGATGGCTGGATTCCAGAATGGTCCCCATGCGAACGGTGAAAGGCTTCTGGCAGACGTAGCACTTGCACAGGCCCGGACGGGTGGTCTTGCCGTTCAACCGGCCAACGCGCTCCCGTTCGCCGCAGAAGGGGCAAACCGGACCCTTTGGCCACAGCTTCGCTTCGACGTGGGCGAACGCGGCTTCTTCGTTCTGGAATTGCGGTGCGTTTAAAACTGATCTAGCCATGTCACGATCTCCGATGACGGAAATCTAGTGATGGTGTGCAAGTATGTCAAGTGTAACGTCACCCTCGCGGGGAGGTCGAAATTTGCAAGCAAATTTCGGGTTGGGGGGAAGCGGTTGGCATTGAGCTCTTCGCCCAATCCCCACCCGAAAAATCTTTCGCTGCGCTCAAGATTTTTCGACCTCCCCGCAAGGGGGAGGTGAAAATAAAGGACGACACCGAACCCAACCTGATCGCATTCGAACGCTCAATGCTCCTAGCGACAGCTTTATCCGTTCTGCCTCGACAGGACTTGCTCCTTGAGCTCGTGGCGAAGGACCTTGCCGCTTTCGTTTCTGGGAAACTCGGGCACGAAGCGGAAGATGACGTGCGGAAAGCGAGCCAGTTCTTCGCGGGCGATGGCCTTGAGTGCGGCCGCGTCGAAACCGGGATTTCCCTGGACGGCGACATAGAGCTCCTCGTCCATGCCCCCGGTCTGGGCGGAGAAGATGCAGACGTCCTCCGTGCGGAGCCTCGTTTGCAGTTTGCGTTCGAACGGCGCGACGGCGAACTTCATATTGTTCACCTGGATGATGTCGGTGACGCGCCCCTGCAGCGTCAGCCGGCCGCTCGCATCGAAAACGCCCAAATCGCCGGGATAGAAAAAGCCGTTGCGGAAAAAGGTCCGTGTGGCTTCTTCGTCTTGGTAGTAGCTGGTGGTGCCCTTCAGCACGGCGATGCGCACCGATCCGGTCTCTCCGGCGGGCAGCGGCCGTTCCTCGTCATCGACGACGTGCACGATGCGCGACGGCGCAATGGTGTGCGATGCGGCGTCTTGCGGTTGCTTGACCGGCGTGACGCACCAAACGCCGGCTTCGGTCGATCCCACCATGGTGAACAGATGCCCCGCGATGTCGCGCAACGCGGCCTCTGCGGTCGCAGCGGGCAGAGGTCCGCCGCCGACAAACAGCTTGAGATTCTCCTGCCGTCGCGAGGCGCCCGCGTGCGCTGCCAGCAAATCGGCGACCATGTGCGGGGTCGCGATGACGTGCGTGGTGCCTTTCCGCGTCAGCGACTCGTGACCCTTGAGCTTTTCGGTGAAAACGGCGCTCGCACCGATGCTCCAGATGCCCAGCGGAACGGTGTAACCGACGGACGTTCTCCTGGCCCAATCGAACAGATTGACGATCGAATTTCGCTCAATGCCGAACGCTTCGAGGCGTTGATGGATATTGACGGCTTCGTTGCCGGCATCGATCAGAACCTTCTTGACCATTCCCGTCGTTCCCGACGTGACGACCAGGTGCCCGCCTGCAACTCGCTCAGGGATTTCCGGGGTGCTTTGCTGATCTGCGCCGCCGGTGAAATTTGCGGGTGTGCGGATCGGCTTGAAGCCCAGCCGCGTGGCCATCTCCGCGAGGATAGGCCGCGGTTCGCTTTCGCGGACGATCACGCAGCTAATGCGGTGCGCGGTAAAATGCTTGAGTTCCGTCAGGCGCCCGACGCCCGCGGTCACACGTCCGAGGCTGGCGAGCGCCAGCAGGATGCACCAGGCCTCTACGGCGTTGCGGACGCACACCACGACCAAACCGTCCGCCGGCAGATTCTGCTGCACCAGGAAAGCGTGCGCACGCAAGATGCCACGCGCGAAGTCGCGATAGCTGATGGGCTCGCCGTCGTTGACGATGGCGATCCGGTCGGGCGTCTTGCGCGCGTGTTCGAAAATGCGAGCGATCGTCATGACAGCGATCGAGGCCCCCCTCGAAGATAGGCAGCCACGCTACTGCATCGGCGTGCGAACAAACAACTGCTCAACCCTCCCCTTGAGGGCATAGGCGCTAAGATAGCAGTTGCGGAGAGGAATCGATTGTGATTCCACACTGCGATGACACACGAATCGCTGATTGATTACGGTTGGTACGAAACGGTC
>JACQDN010000079.1 GCA_016201105.1 Pseudomonadota bacterium | reverse complement strand
CGAACTCAGGTCTTCAGGCTTCAAGCCTTCCCCGAGCAATTGATCCAAAATCTCAGGCGAAAAATCTGCAGGCATGTGAGTCTCCTATCAAAGGTAAACTCACAGAAACCTTCTTACACGGAGTTACTGACACCCTCCTCGCGATTGCCGAACGCAGTTCGCGACGACTCTCGTGCCAACCTGTTATCGCAAGCAATGTACCTGCCAAAAGATAGAAAAAGACAGCAAAAATGAACAAGCCGCCATCCATCAAACCCATGTCGGCATCCGCTGCAAATAGAAGGGCCACAAATGCCAGCAGCATGGTAAGCCAAACACCTGCAAGAAACCCCTGATATCGCCCTGCGACGCCTAAACATCCGGCTATCAGAAATGTCACTGAAATTGTGATGGTCACCAGCATAGATGTGCCACTGCCGCTGCTGGACGTCATCATCAACGCGAGCAGAGCTGTTAAGACACCTGCAATGATCGCCAGAAGGCCTGACACACTGCTCATGACTTAAACATGAGAGGAACAGAAATTTTTAATGTCGTGGACAACTTCTCCAATGCCTTCTTCCAAATCGTACGCTCGGACTCTACAGCATCGTTCGAATCGAGCTTGTTCACCTGCACGACGATCTGCGCCTTGTCCGCGCCCTTCGCGTAAAAGTTGATCTCCAACCGCGCACCGTCCTTACCCCAGGCGCCGCGGAAATATTTGTCCTTGGTTTGCGACGAGGTCGCGAAGGCGCCTCTGGGAAACCACGTCTTGCGCGCGGCATCGTTGGCGGTGGCCGCGTAGAGTTTCGCGAGCGACACCGGCATCACCTTCGAAACGCTGACCGAAAATTGGCCGTCGCACTTCTGGTTCATGGCGCGGATGCCGCGGGCGCGCTCGTAGCTGACCGCGATCATCTGTCCCCACCACGGCCCCGGCTTGAATTTGGCATCCAGGAGGGCGGTGATGCCTTTGTGGTCCAGTTTGGCCGCGCCGGCCTTGTCGAGTGCCGCGAACCAGGCATCCCATCCCTTGCCCGTGCGATCCTGGATCGCCACGTCCGTCATGATGGGCTTGGCGCCCGCTTGTGCCTTACTCGCCATGCCGTAATCTCCCGCCCGACCTCGCCATTCTAACTGTGAAATCGGAGTTTGTTCATGCCTGAAAAAAAGGGGCCCCTCGACGGCGTCCGCGTGCTCGACCTGACCGAGTTCATCTTCGGGCCTTACGCCACCCAAGCGATGGGCGATCTGGGGGCCGACGTCATCAAGGTGGAAAATCCGGGCGGCGACCGCCAGCGCCACGGCTCCAAGCACGCCAAGCACGACGACATGGGCGCGCTCTTCATGTCGCTCAACCGCAACAAGCGCAGCATCATTCTGGACCTCAAGACCGACGAAGGCGGCGCCAAACTGCGTGCGCTGATCCCGACGGCGAATGTGCTGATCCACAATGTGCGCGCGGACGCGATGGCGCGTCTGGGCTTTTCCTACGAGGAAGTGGCCAAGCTGAACCCCCATATCGTTTACGTGCATTGCGTGGGCTACGGCTCGGATGGGCCGTATGCCGGACGCCAGGCGTTCGATGATCTGGTGCAAGCGGCTTCCGGCGCGGCCGATCTCCTGCCGCGGGTGGATGGGAGCGGCGAGATGCGACTGCTGCCCAGTTTCATAGCCGACAAGGTCTCGAGCATGCACGCGCTGTGGGGCACGCTGGCCGCGCTCTATCACCAGAAGGCGACGGGCGAAGGTCAGTTCGTGGAAGTGCCGATGTTCGAGAGCTTCACCAGTTTCATGATGGCCGAGCATCTCTATGGCGAAACCTTCGAGCCGCCGGTCTCTCATGTTGGCCATACGCCGGCCTTGGCGAACGACCGCAGGCCGCTCAAGTGCAAAGACGGTTACATCTGTATCCAGCCGGTCAGCCGGGCCGCGAGCGCGAAGTTCATGGAGCTGGGCGGCATCGCCAACGCCTATGAAAGCGATCGCTTCCTGAGCGCGCCGAAGGGAAGCCGCGTCGGCGTCTACTACGAAATGCAGCGCGAAGCGGCGCTCGCCCATACCGTCGAGGAGTGGCTGAAGCTGGGCGAGGAAAACCGCATCCCCATCATGCGTGCCAATACGCTGGACGGCGTGCTCGACGATCCGCATCTGAAGGCGGTGAATTTCTTCCAGCTGCGCCAGCATCCCACGGAAGGCACATGGCGCGCGATGAAACCGCCGGTCAAATTCTCCAAGACGCCGGCCACCATCCGCCGCGACCCTCCGCGGACGGGTCAGGATGATGGCGATTTCAGCTGATTGCCGGTTCCGTTATGAATGTGTACAATGTGGACAACTGACTACGAGGTGCACATATGGTCAAACGCGCGACAAAATCCGTAACAATCACGGCCAGAATTCCGGCATCCTTGGCCAAACGGCTTGAGAACTACGCAAAAGCCACCAAGCGGACACGATCTTGGGTGGTCGAGGACATCTTGGACCGCCACGTGGACGCTGAAATGGCTTTCGTCGAAGCCGTGAACGAAGGGCTGCGCGAACTCGATGCTGGATTGGGCATTCCCCAGGACGAAGTCTTCAGAAAGTTGCGAGAGAAGTCCGCCCAACGCCGAAAAGAGCTGCGTAAGCGGGCGGCATGAAGGTTATCTGGTCGCCAACCGCCGAGCGCAATCTGGACGCGATCTGGGAATACATTGCCCAGGACGATCATGAGGCAGCCGATCGTATTGCCGAACGCCTGCGCTCGGCTGCGAACGGATTGATGACCACCCCACTTATCGGACGCGCGGGCCGCGCGATCGATACCCGAGAGCTGGTCGTGGCAGGAACACCGTATTTGCTGATCTATCGTGTATTACCAGGTAAGATTGAGATCGCACGCGTTGTTCACGGAAAGCAGCATTGGCCGCCTGAAGGTTGATACGGCTTTCTTCCCCCGCCAATATCGGCCAAACGATAACTCCCAGGAAACACGATGTCCGACACGCTTCTGCCCGTTCCCGATGAATGGAAACGCCGCGCCTTTGTCAACCGCGCCCACTACGAAGAGATGTATGCGCGCTCGGTGAAGGATCCCGACGGCTTCTGGGGCGAGCAGGCCAAGCGGCTCGATTGGATGAAGCCCTTCACCAAAGTGAAAAACGTTTCCTGGGATCCGGACAGTCTCTTCATTAAATGGTTCGAGGACGGTGCGCTGAACGTGTGTGCCAACTGCATCGACCGCCATCTTGCCAAACGCGCCAAGCAGACGGCGATCGTCTGGGAAGGCGACGACCCCACCCAATCGCGCCACATCACCTATGAAGAGCTGCATCGCGAAGTCTGCCGCTTCGCCAATGTACTCAAGGCGCACAACGTCAAGAAGGGCGACCGCGTCACCATCTATCTGCCGATGATCCCGGAAGCGGCCTACGCCATGCTCGCCTGCGCGCGCATCGGGGCGGTGCATTCGGTGATCTTCGCGGGCTTCTCGCCGGATTCCATCGCCGGGCGTATTCAGGATTGCGACAGCACCATCGTGCTGACCGCCGATGAAGGCACCCGCGGTGGCAAGCCCATCCCGCTGAAGAGCAACACCGACGCGGCCATCGCCAATCTTCCCGGTGTGAAGACGGTGATCGTGGTGAAACGCACCGGCGGCAAGATCGAGATGAAGGCGGGACGCGACGTCTGGTATCACGAAGCGGCGGCGAAGGTTTCCGCAGATTGCCCGGCCGAGGCGATGAACGCCGAAGATCCGCTGTACATCCTCTATACCTCGGGTTCGACCGGAAAACCCAAAGGCGTGCTGCATACCAGCGGCGGCTATTTGCTGTATGCCGCCTTCACGCATCAATACGTGTTCGACTATCACGACGGCGACATCTTCTGGTGCACCGCCGACGTCGGCTGGGTGACGGGCCACAGCTACATCGTCTACGGCCCGCTCGCCAATGGCGCCACGACGCTGATGTTCGAGGGTGTGCCGAACTATCCGACCTCCTCGCGCTTCTGGGAAGTCATCGACAAGCACAAGGTCAGTATCTTCTACACCGCGCCGACGGCCATCCGCGCGCTGATGCGCGAAGGCGAAGCGCCGGTGACGAAGACATCGCGCAAATCGCTGCGCCTGCTCGGCAGCGTGGGCGAGCCGATCAATCCCGAAGCCTGGCTTTGGTACTACCGCACGGTGGGCGACAGTCGCTGCCCGATCGTGGACACCTGGTGGCAGACTGAAACAGGCGGCATTCTGATTTCCCCCCTGCCCGGCGCCACCGACATGAAACCCGGCTCCGCGACGAAGCCTTTGTTCGGCATCCGGCCGCAGGTGGTGGATGCGAGCGGAAATGTTCTGGACGGCGCCACCAGCGGCAACCTCGTGCTGCTGGATTCCTGGCCTGGGCAGATGCGCAGCGTTTACGGCGATCACCAGCGTTTCGTCGACACTTATTTCAAAACCTATCGCGGCAAATATTTCACCGGCGACGGCTGCCGCCGCGACGAAGACGGCTATTACTGGATCACGGGCCGCGTCGACGACGTGATCAAAGTGTCCGGGCACCGCATCGGCACCGCGGAAATCGAATCCGCGCTGGTGGGCAATCATCAGGTAGCGGAGGCCGCCGTCGTCGGCATTCCGCACGACATCAAAGGCGAAGCCATCTACGCTTATGTGACGCTGAAACTCGGCGTGATGCCGACGGAGAAGCTGGCGCAGGACTTGCGCCAATGGGTGGCAACGCATGTGGGCGCAATTGCGCGGCCCGAACACATCCAGTTCGCACCGGGCCTGCCCAAGACGCGCTCCGGCAAAATCATGCGGCGCATCCTGCGCAAGATCGCGGAAGGCGACACGTCCAATCTCGGCGACACGACGACGCTCGCCGATCCGGGCGTCGTCACCGATCTGGTGAAGAACGCGAAGAAATAGGCGCTACGCAGCGAATCGCTCGCGGGCCGCAAGGCTCGCCGCACGAACGGCATCCGGCGCGTAGCCCGCCTGCTCGCAGAGCGTGAGCATGTCGTACCACAGCGTCTCGCCCAGCATGGCTCCGTCGCGAAATTCGATGCGGGCGACGAACGGCAGCGCGATCCGTTTGCCTGTCGGCGGCAATCCGAGGAAGGGTCCCTTGACGGTGCCGTGCAACACCGCCCAGTGCACGAGCATGTGGCCTTCCACGATTTCGTCTTCGATGTCGAAAGTCTGATCGGGAAAATTCACGTAAGACGCCGCGTATTGCAGGGCGACCTGGTCGCGCCCCTTGAAGTGCAGGCCCGTCGGCATGTGCCGGTAATAGCCGTCGGCAAGATAAGTGCTTGCGGCTTTCGCCGAGTCATGGGCCAATTCGGCCGCCACATGGTCGCGGTAGATTCGCATGATTTCGTTGCGCGTCACGAGCCTCTCCATAAACAGACTACGAGTCTTTAATTACAGACTAATAGTCTGTAAGTCAAGCAGGAGGCGATTTTCGTGGTGAGTCAGGGCGAACGGCGCGCCGCGACCGTTCATGCGATCGAAACGTCCGCGCGCCGGCTGTTCGAAACCCGGGGGTTCACGGCAACGACGATCGACGATATCGGCGCGAAAGCCGGCGTCGCGAAAGGCGCGGTCTATCATCACTTCTCCTCCAAGGAAGAGATCTTCACCCGCGTTCTGGAAAAAGTTCAGGAGGAGTTGGCAACCGCTCAGCTCGCGACACCGGAAAAGACCGCGCGCGATCCGCTTGATCTGATTGCTGCGGGCGTACTGCGTTATCTGCTCGCCATCAGCGAGCCCGGCATCAAGCAGATTCTGCTGATCGACGGACCCGTCGTGCTCGGTTGGGAAAAATGGCGGGCGATCGACATGCACTATTTCGGGGCGCTCACCAAGGCCGCGCTGGCCAATGCTCTTGCGCAGGAGCCGGCCGCCAAGGACATCGAAACCGTCGCCCACCTGCTGATGGGAGCGATCATGGAAGCGGCACTCGTCTGTTCGACTGCGGCAAACCCCAGGAAAAGCGCCCGCGAACTTTCGGCCACGCTGCGCGTCATGCTCCAGGGCTTCAAGACGAAGTCCTAGGGATGTTTCGGCACCAGCGGTTTGACGTTGATGGCGACTTTGGTCGGGTTGGCCGGACCCCAGGGATGGCTACCGTTCGCGACGAAAACGCCAAGCACCGCTACGGCAGCGATCAAGCCGCCCACGAGAAAGGCCAAAAATGGGGTTGCGCTGCCACCGTTGTTGTCTGCCATTTTGTGCTCCACACGCAGACCTCGGTGAGGAAACGGGCGATGGAACATGAAGTTCCTGAAACTTCTTCGCGGGAACTTGCGGGCGCGATAAGTTGAAGGAATGAAACGGGAGGCGATGGACGGAAGATGGGCATGCTCAGCTGGAAAATCGGCGATGTGACGGTGACGCGCGTGGTGGAAATGGAAGTTCCGGTTCCCTACCACCCCGACTATTCCTTTTTGAAACAGGCCAAGCCCGATGTTCTGAAGGAAATGCCGTGGCTCTATCCGCATTTCGTGACGCCGGAGGGCGCGCTGATCCTCTCCATTCACGCGCTGCTGGTGGAGGCGCCCGGCATGAAACTCGTGGTCGATACCTGCATCGGCAACGACAAGCACCGCAACATGCTGCGCGGCCAAACCTTGCAGACGAATTTCCTGCAGCAGATCGCCGATGCGGGTTTTGCGCGCGAGAAAGTGGATGCCGTCGTGTGCACCCATCTGCATGTCGATCACGTCGGCTGGAACACGATGAAATCTGGCGACAAGTGGGTGCCGACGTTTCCCAATGCGAAGTATCTCATCGGCAAGAAAGAGTACGAACACTGGAGCGCGGTCGAAGATAAGGAGCAGCAGGAGATTCTCGACGATTCCGTGAAGCCGATCTTCGACGCGGGACTCGCTGAGACTGTCGAGATGAACCATCGCATCTCGCCGGAGCTGCGGCTGATGCCGACCACCGGCCATACGCCGGGTCACGTCAGTGTCGTGATCGAATCGCGCGGCCAGTCCGCGATCATCACCGGCGACATGATGCATCATCCCTGTCAGATCGGACGCCCCGATTGGTCGCCGGAATTCGACAGCGACAAACAGGCCTCCGCCGTCACGCGGCACGCCATGCTGAAGGACTGGGCGGACCAGCCCGTTCTTATCATCGGCACGCACTTCGCGGCGCCAACGGCGGGGCATGTGAAGAAGGACGGGCCACACTACCGGTTTGAGGTTTGAATTCGGGACCGTCACGCATAACAACCTTTGCGTGTCTGCGTGGAAGAGGTACAGTCTCTCCGGGAATTCGCCGCTGGGGCGACAGTGCCGAAAAGCAAGACGACAAGGACTGCGCGTAGCATACGGCGCAGCTATTCAAGGACGCTCTTTGCGATCGGCCTCGCATTGGTGGCCATTGGCCTGTCGTTGGTTGTGCATCTCGCATTGCGCGAACCTCCGGGCGACGGCAACAGCGTCAGCTCACTGCTTTATGTCGGCGCAGCGTTTGCACTTGCCGGAGGTGGTGTGAGGGGTGCTCCTCTCGAAGTCATCAAGTCATTGCTCGGAGGTTCATGATGAGCGACACCCTTACTGCTCCGCAGTCTGCGCGTGAATCGTCGCGTATCGTCGATTGGATTTTCTGGGGAGCGATCATCGTGTTTGTCGCCCTCACCGTATTGACAGCCACGCGTGTTGGCGAGCTTGCATGGACGCTGCAATCGACCAAGCACGAAGTTATGACAAACGCGAAACTTCTGGGGGTACAGAAAAACGAACTTGCGCAGTTCGACGAAACACGTGCCCGGATAACGACGGACACCAATGCGCTGGAAGCGCATCGCATCCAGCTTCAAACGCAGATCGGCGCCCTCGAACAAAAGCTCGAACAGCTCCAAACGCCGCAGCAGATTCCGTCGCCGCAGCCGCAGGCGATTCCCGACGACATAAAATTGCGCTTGGCGAAAGACGAGATGGACCTTAGACAGGAAAATGCCCGCAATACGCGGTTATGCAACTTCGTCGTCGAATTCAGCAAGCGTCAATCGCAAGAATTGCATGGCCACCTGTGGCCCGAACTCGCCGATTTAACACAAGGCGAAAACGCCGCCTGTCGTTAGAGGTTGGTAACAGACGCTCGCGCAAACGACCTCAGCCGCACGCGCGTGCGGTGATCGGCGGTTTTGACTTCTTTGCCGTCGGCGTCGCGCCCCTGGTAATAGAGCTTCTGCCAGCGTTCCTCCTGCGCCACCGATCCCATCGTCTTCAAATCTTCGATGAAGGCCTTGCGCGACTCCTCCCATCGTTCGTGCTGCTGCAGCAGCTCGGGATTTTCCGAAAGCGACGCTACTCTCGGGTCGAACGCTTCGATCTCGCCGCGCCGGATGGGGAAGAAGTGGCAGAACGGCTCGCCCTTCTCGAAGCTCACCACCGCGCCGGGACGGGTGAACTTCCAGTTCATCGTGAAGGTGTAAGGCGCCCAATCGGTTTCGATGACACCCGTCAGCGGCGCGATCCCATCCTTCACACTGTTGACGGGGCCCTGCACCCACAGATCGAAACCGGGCGGGGTTCGAAACAGGCAGGTCGCGGAGAAGGTCAGCACACCGTGGCCAAAATGGCTCATCGCGCTCAGAAGCTCACCCGGCTTGGGATAGATCTTGATCGCTTCGGTTTCGTCGCGGCCGTTCCACACCGCTTTGAAGCCTCCGGGCGAAAGAATTTCCCAGCCGTAGGAATTTGCGATGTTGAGCGGCAGGCAGCGATAGGCAAAGCGCTCCCGCGAGGCATTCATCCAGTCGCGCTCTACCGGAGCGGGACGAATCTCGGTCGTATTGCCGCTGAGATCGAAGGCGATCAGTTCCATAGCATCCTCAGAGTCCGGCATAGGCGTTCATGGCTTTCGCCATTTGCACGTCATTGTCCGTGACGCCGCCCGCATCGTGGGTTGAAAGCGTAACCTCCACCTTGTTGTAGACATTGAACCACTCCGGATGGTGATCCATCTTTTCGGCGAGCAGCGCCACGCGAGACATGAAGCCGAACGCCTCGTTGAAATCCCTGAACTCGAATTTGCGGGTGATGGCGTCGCGCCCCTTTACGTCTTGCCAACCGGCAAGCTGGGCAAGTGCGGTTTTGCGGGTGTGCGAGTCGAGTTTCTTCATGGTCGTCTCCGGCAGGATTTACGGCCGACTTGACCCGGCCGATTTCGGACAAGAGTCTGGAGTGTATCCATGCGCCGGATGGATGCCGTCCTCAAGAGTCCTTATATCAGCCCATGCCCGACTGGAATTCGCGTGCCGCCCCCGGCTTGGACGATCTCGAAGCGCTCGCGCGCGAAGCGTTCGCGGGCCTGCCGCAAGAATTCCGCGCGCTGGCTGAAGGCATCGTCTTCATGGTGCAGGATTTTCCCGATGAAGACGTAGTCCGCGAAATGGAACTCGAGAGCAAGTTCGATATCCTGGGGCTGTTCCAGGGGCCCGGCCTCTCGGTCCAGGAAGGAAGCGGCGCCCATGGCTTGCAGACCATGATCTTTCTCTACCGCCGCCCGATCCTCGATTACTGGGCCGAACACGACGAGACGCTCGGCCATATCGTGCGCCATGTGCTCATCCATGAAATCGGACATCACTTCGGACTGAGCGACGAAGCGATGCATGCCATCGAGCACGCGGCGGGCTGATGTGCTGCGGCGGCTCGCCGCGTCTCCTCTGGGCCACACCGAGTCTCCGCGCGTCATATCTTGATTGAAATCAGAGTTTGGCAGATGGCCGAGCCCTATCGAATGGCAAAACCATTCGAGGGGTATTCATGCGTCTTACATCTGTTCTGCTCGCCGCCATCGCTGCGAGCGCTTTTTGTGCGCCTGTTCAAGCCGCGGAAGGCGACTGGCTGTTGCGCGCGCGCGGTATCGCCGTCGTGCCGCAGGAAAGCGCCAAGATCACGCCGGTCGGAGGCAGCGTAAACATCGACAATTCCTTCGTGCCGGAGGTCGATGCGACCTACTTCACCGGCGATCATTGGGCATTCGAGCTGATCGCGGCCACCACCGAACATTCCGTGAGGCACACGCCCACCGGCCTCGACATCGGCAGCGTCTGGCTTCTGCCCCCGACGCTAACTGCGCAATACCACTTCAACCAGGATGGCGAAATCCGTCCTTATATCGGCGCCGGCATCAACTACACGATCTTCTACAACGTGAACGATCCCGCGGGTCTGAACGTGCACTATTCGAACAATTTCGGATGGGCGTTGCAGGCGGGCGTCGATATTCCATTCGGCCACGACGGTTATTTCTTCAATCTCGACGTGAAGAAACTGTTCCTGTCGACCAACGTGAACATCAACTCCGGATTCATCAAAGCGAAAGTCGACATCGATCCCTGGATCATCGGCGCCGGCGTCGGGCTTAAGCTCTGAGGGGATATTCCCGTTCCAGTGTGTAGATACTGCCGTTCGCGGAAAGCACGCTGGAATAGAGCCCGAACGAGTCCACCGCGAACGGTCCGCTGGCATAAAGCGCGTGATCGGTGAGGAAGTCCATCACGTGGCCCTGGGCGGTGGCGCGCAGGCGCGAGAGGGTGATGTGCGGGGTGAACTTGCGCTCTTCCGCGGGAAGATCGATGCGCTGCAGAGCGGTTTCGATCTTGCGCTGAAGATGGTTGAGCGCGTCGTTGGCGCACACGCCCGCCCACAGCGCGTGCGGATGCTTGCCGCCGAATTCTCCGACGCCCTTCAGCTCCAACATGAATCGCGGCGCGGAAATCAGCGACGGCACATCGTCGATATCGGCCGCGACGCGGCCGTCCACCTCGCCGATAAACCTCAACGTGAGGTGCATTTGCTCGCGCGTCGTCCAGCGCGCGCCAGGCACGCCGGTTTGCAGCGCCGCGAGCGGCTGGGCCACGCGATCGGGAAGCGACAGGGCGACGAAGAGCCGGATCATCTGGCTATCGTGCCGCCAAACGACCGAGTGGCAATGTGCGGCGGAACATCAAGACCACAAAACCATAGGCCGCCACCGAAAACAGAACGGCCAATGCGAGCATGAGCACGTCTTGCAAGGTGCCGGGAGCCAGGTGGATGCCGGAAAGATTCCTGACGTCGAGCAGGCTCGCGAGCCGCGCGCCGCCATAGGCGCCCAGACCGCCCGCGCCGGCTGCCAAAAGGATGGGAAGAAGCGCGCGCCGAAAGGTCTCGTCCACGCGGAGCAGGCCTCGCCTGCGGCCGGTCCAAGTGAGAATGGCGACGTTCAGCCACGCACCGATCGCCGTGCCGAGCGCGACGCCGGCGATACCGAAGTGAAATCCCCACACCAACACGATCTTGAGCGCAACGTTGACGACGATGGCGGTGAAGGTGGCGCGCGCCGGCGTGAAGGTGTCGTGCCGCGCATAGAAGGTGGAGGCGACGATGCGCACCAGCGCGAAGGCCGGCAGACCCACGCCGTAAGCCGCGAGCGCGACGGCGGAAAGATTGGCGGCGTCGCGATCGAACGCGCCATGCGCAAAGATCGCGCGCATGACGACGTCCGGCACGATGACGAACACCACCGCGAACGGCAGCGTCAGCAGGAGCGACAAGGCTGCGGCGCGGTTTTGCGCGGAATCCGATCCTGCGCGGTCGTTCTTGGCCAGGCGTGCCGACATTTCGGGCAGGATCACCGTACCGAGCGCGATGCCCAGAACGCCGAGCGGAAGCTGGTTGATGCGGTCGGCGTAGTAGAGCGCGGTCCGGCTGCCGGTCGGCAAGTAGCTCGCAATCACGGTATCGATGAAAGGCGCAATGACGACGCTGGCCGCGCCGAACGTCACCGCGCCGAAAGCGAGGAAGAACTCCTTGATTTCGGGCGTCCATTTGGGCCAGGTGACGCGCAGGGAAATTCCTTCGCGCTTGCCGGCCCACAAAATGAAGAGCAGCTGAGCCAAGCCGCCGAGCAACACGCCCCAGGCCGCCGCATACGCGGCATTGGGAAACCATTGCGACGCAAGAAGCGTGGCGATCATGGCAAGGTTCTGGAAATTCGACCATGCCGCCGCCGCCCAGAATTTCTCCATGGCGTTCAGCATGGCGGAGATCTGCACGGCCACCAGCGTAAGAATGAGATACGGAAAAGTGATGCGCGCGAGATGCACGGTGAGGTCGAACTGACCTGCATTACTGGCAAAGCCCGGGGCCAGCACGCGCACGATCAGCGGCATGGCAACCAATCCCGCCACAAGGATCACCAGCTGCGCCGCCATCTGCCAGGAGAACACGCGGTCCGCGAAGAGTGCCGCCGCTTCGTGCTCACCTTTCGCCCGCAAGGCCGCATAGCGCGGCAGGAACGCGGGATTGATGGTGCCTTCCCCAAAAATGAGGCGAAAATAGTTCGGGAAAAGGAAGGCGACGATAAAGGCATCCGACAAGATTCCTCTGCCGAGAATCCACGCCATCAGGATATCGCGCACGAATCCGGTGATGCGCGAAAGCAGCGTAAACCCACCGACGGACAGAAGGCGCCGAAACATCGCGTCAGCGCCTCATGATCTGGCTTTGGGCTTAACTTTGCCCGTTTGCGCGACAAGCTTCATCACATCGGGCAGCAATCGCGCCACGATGATCTTCACACCTTGCGGATTGGGATGCATGTCGTCCGCCTGATTGAGTTTGGCGTTCATCGCCACGCCGTCGAGCACGAAGGGATAGAGCAGCGCGCCATACTTCTTGGCAAGCTTGGGATAGATCGGATCGAAGGCTTTGATATATTCGGGCCCGAGATTGCGCGGCGCCATCATACCCAAGAGCAGTGTGGGAATTTTTTGTGCCTTGAGCTTGGCGAGAATCGCTCCGAGATTTTTCGCCGTGACTTCCGGGGCAATACCGCGCAGCGCGTCGTTGGAACCGAGCTCGATGATGGCCGCGTCAGGATGGTCGGCCAGAGACCAGTCGAGCCGGGCCAGGCCACCGGCCGAGGTGTCGCCCGACACGCCCGCATTGATGATCTTCGCGTCGATCCCTTTCGCCTTCAGGCCCGCCGCGAGCACGGCGGGAATCTCGGTGCCCGGCGGCAGGCCGTAGCCCTGGGTCAAGCTGGTGCCGAGCATGAGGATCTTCACCGGCGCGGCTGCGGCGGGGAATGAGAGGAGGCTCGTCAGCAAAATCAAAAGAGCGGCAATGACATTCTTGTCACCTCCCCCTCGTGGGGAGGTCGAAAAATCTGAGCGCAGCGAAGATTTTTCGGGTGAGGGGAAGTGGTGGCGTCCGCCCCTCACACGAAATTTTCTTCGCAAATTTCGACCTCCCCACGAGGGGGAGGTGAAGGCGAGGCGCTTGAAACCCACACTGTTCATGCCATATCGCCTAAGTGGTCTTTCCCAGCCGCATGCGCGGCGCGCTTTCGAGTCGCCCCCAAAGTCGCCCATGCAACCTCCCGCACCCGCCATTGTTTTGGAAGATGTTCGCCTGACGCTGGCGAGCGCGGCGGGCCCCGTCAACATCCTGAGCGGCGTGTCGTTGCGGGCCGAAGCCGGCGAGACCATCGCCCTGCTCGGCCCTTCCGGCTCGGGGAAATCCTCCCTGCTGATGGTGGCGGCCGGGCTTGAAGCACCGACCTCGGGACGCGTGACCGTCGCCGGCACGGAGCTCACCAAGCTGCGCGAAGACGCGTTGGCACGCTTCAGGCGCGGCAATGTCGGCATCGTGTTTCAGTCGTTTCATCTCATCCCGACGATGACCGCACTGGAAAACGTCGCCGTGCCGCTCGAGCTGCTGGGCCTCGGCGACGCCTTCGAGCGCGCCCGGAAAGAGTTGGAAGCCGTCGGCCTGGCGCATCGGCTCGAGCACTATCCCGGACAGTTGTCGGGTGGCGAACAGCAGCGCGTGGCGCTGGCGCGCGCCATGGCGCCCAATCCCAAAGTGCTTTTCGCGGACGAGCCCACGGGAAACCTCGATGGCGTCACCGGCGCGGAAATCTCCAACCTTCTCTTCGCGCTTCACGCGCGCACAAAGGCGACCTTGTTTCTGGTGACGCATGAAGAAGTGCTGGCGCGGCGATGCGCTCGCATCGTGCGGCTGAAGGATGGCCGGATCGTGGCTGACGAGCGGGTCAAAGCGGCGTGAAGAGATTCGCACTTGCGGCAAGCTGGGCGCGGCGCGAGCTGCGCAGCGGACTATCCGGCTTCCGCATCTTTTTCGCCTGTCTCGTTTTGGGCGTCGCCGCGATCGCCGGCGTGGGCTCTCTCGCACAAGCCTTTCTCACAGGCCTTTCCGAACAGGGCCGCGTCTTACTGGGTGGCGACGTCTCGGTGGGGCTAGTGCACCGGCCTGCCACCTCCGTCGAGCGCGAATTTCTCGCGCGCTATGGGCGTGTGTCGCAAACCATCTCCCTACGCGGCATGGCCTATGCGATCAAGAACGGAGTGGAAGACGAGCGCCAGCTGGTGGAGTTGAAGTCGGTTGATCGGCTCTATCCCCTTTACGGCAACGTCTCGTTGTCGTCGCGCCATGCGCTCGGCGAGCTTTTGAAGTGCGATGGCAAGCTTTGCGGCGCGTTAGCGGAGCAGACCTTGCTCGACCGCCTGCATCTTGGCATTGGCGGCATCATACGCATCGGCACCCAGGATTTTCGCGTCGGCGCGGTGCTGAACAAAGAGCCGGACAGAATCTCCGGCGGCTTCAGTCTCGGCCCGCACGTGATGATTTCCGATGCCGGCCTGGCGCGCACCGGGTTGGTGACGCTGGGAAGTCTCATCAATTATTCCTATCGCGTCGCGGCGGGCAGCGGATTTTCAAGCGATCGCTTCAAGACGGCCGCAACCACCGCTTTTCCGGAGGGCGGTTGGGAAATCCGCGATCACACCCAGGCCGCACCCGGCATTCGCCGCTTCGTCGAGCAGGTCACCATGTTCCTCACCCTGGTCGGACTGACGGCGCTCGCCGTGGGCGGTGTGGGCGCGGGCCAGGCGATCACCGCCTTTCTCGACCGCAAGCGCTCCGAAATTGCGGTGCTAAAATCGCTGGGCGCGGACGGCAGCTTCATCTTTCTCGTCTTCTTCCTGCAAGTGATGGCGATCGCCAGCGTTGCCGTCATAGTCGGCTTGGCTGTTGGCGCGGTCATTCCGTATGCCGTCGGCGCGCTCTACGGCACGCAGATTCCCGCTCCTGCCCAGTTCGGCGTCTATCTCGCGCCGCTCGCTCTGGCTTTCGTATTTGGGCTGCTGTCGGCGGCGACCTTTGCCATTCCGCCCTTGGCGCGGGCGCGCGAGATCGCACCGGCCAACCTGTTTCGCGACCTGGTTTCGCGCGCGCGAGGCCGCGGGCGGTGGCCCTATCTGATGGCATCGGCCCTTGCCGCAGCGGCAATCATCGGACTTTCGCTGCTTGTGGCCCCCTCGCCGCTCTTCGCGGCCTATTTTCTCGGCGGCACGGCCGGCGGATTGCTGCTGTTGCGCTTGCTCGCGGAGGCGATGCGCTGGCTGTTGCGCAAGCTACCGCGTCCGCGCCGGCCGGGATTGCGGCTCGCGCTGGCCAATCTCACGCGGCCCGGAGCGGCAACAACCGGCGTCGTCACGGCATTGGGTCTCGGCCTCACATTGCTTACGACGGTGTCGCTGCTTGACCGCACGATCTCCGCACAGATCGCCGATCGTCTGCCCGATCGCGCGCCGAGTTTTTTCTTTGTCGATATCCAGCCGGGCGAAACAGCCGCCTTCGACAAGGCAATCCACACCGTCAAATCCGCAGACGATTACCGCCGTACACCGATGATCCGTGGACGGATCATTTCGCTCAAAGGCGTGCCCGCCAAGGACGCCAAGATCGAGCCGGAAGCGCGCTGGGCGGTGAACGGCGACCGCGGCATCACCTATGCCGCCACGCCGCCGCAAGGCACCGTCATCGTCGACGGCCAATGGTGGCCGGCAAACTATACCGGCGAGACACTCGTCTCCTTCGATTCCACGCTCGCCGAGGGCATGCATCTCAAGATCGGTGACGCCATGGTGCTCAATGTGCTGGGGCGCGAAATTCCCGTGCGCATCGCCAATTTGCGCAAAGTCGATTTCACCACCGGCGGGCAGAATTTCATTCTCGTGCTTTCGCCCGGTCTGATCGACAAGGCGCCCCACAGCTTTCTCGCCACCGTACGTGTTTCCGGCAAAGACGAAGAAACGCTCTATCGCACCATCACCGACAAGTTTCCCAATATCTCGACCGTGCGCGTGAAAGACGCCATCGCGGAAGTGAACGGATTGCTTCAGCAGTTGGGCGATGGCGTGCGCGCGGCAAGTCTGCTCACCATCCTGGCCGGATTGCTGGTGCTGGCCGGAGCGATAGCGGCAGGCCAGCGCGCGCGGCTCTACGACTCCATGGTCTTGAAAGTACTGGGCGCAACGCGGGCGCGCATCGCGCTCGTCTATGCGCTCGAATACGGGTTCATCGGCGTGCTGACCGGCACGATTGCGCTCGGGGCCGGCGCGCTCGCAGCCTATGAGATTAGCCAGCAAGTGCTTGAAGTGAAATTCGTTTTCGATACCGGCGCGGCGCTGCTGACGGTTCTGGCCGGTGGCGGCGCGACACTGGCATTCGGACTGATCGGCGCCTGGTCGGCGCTCTCCGCCAAACCGGCGGCACAACTGCGCAATCCCTAACCGAAGGCGGGCGGATAGCTCAGGCACCACGGCCCGCCATCCAGCGCTTGCGGTTCCAGTTCGACCGCCTGGAAGTGTTCACCGGTATAAGCGCTCTTCAGTTTGCGCCCCAGTTCGAGCGAGTAGCCGAAACGGCGGTAGTAATCTGGATCGCCCAAAACGGCGACGGCCTGATAACCCACCGCGCGCAATCGCCGGTGGCCTTCCGCGATGAGCACCGAACCGATACCGCTTTTCTGTCGCCCGATTTTTGCCGCGACCGGAGCGAGCGCGGCAATGGTCCGGTTTGCGGGTTCTGAGCGCAACCGGCTGAACATCGCGTAGCCGACAACTTCGCGGTCCAACAGCGCCGCAAGCTCGACGGCGACGTCGCCGTCCGCGCGCAAATCGGCGATCAGTCGGGCTTCGCCCGCGCCGCTTCCGAACTGCAGTTTGAAGGCCGCTTCGACCATGGCGGCGATTTCATCCGCCAAGCCGGCGCAATCGCAAACCAGACTGAGTCTACCTGCCGGAACCTTGGTCACGGATACTTCATCCTGATTTGCCGCCTTTTCCGCAGTATTTCAGCCGAATCTTGATCTGGAGCCCGCGAAATCCGATATAAGAGCAACCCCGGACGAGATCCGGGCAAAGGAGATTCTTCCAAATGGCTGACTTCGACAACCGGGTCACGACCGGCCAGGCAACGGTAACGGACGTCATCGACGCCGGCCTGCGGGCGTACATGATCCGCATCTACAACTACATGTTCATCGGCTTGATGATCACCGGCGCCGTGGCCTACGGCACATACATGCTGGCGACCACGACCGACCCCGCTCTCGCGGCCGCCCAAATGAAAAACGGCGTGTTGCTGACGAGTTTCGGTCTCACGCTTTACGGAAGCCCGTTGCAGTGGGTGGTCATTTTCTCACCGCTGATTTTGGTCTTCCTACTGCAAGCACGCATTCCGAAGATGAGCGTGGGCGCAGCGCAGCTTGCGTTCTGGGCGTTCGCTGGCGTCATGGGCGTGTCGCTCTCATCGATTTTCATCATGTATCTCGCCAGCAGCATCGCGCAGGTGTTCTTCATCACCGCCGCCATGTTCGGCGCGATGAGCCTGTGGGGTTACACGACGAAGTCGGATCTCACCGGCTTCGGCTCCTTCCTCATCATGGGCCTGTGGGGCGTGGTGATCGCGTCGGTAGTGAACGTCTTCCTGCAGTCTCAAATGCTGTCCTTCGTCTACTCCATTGTCGGCGTGATCGTCTTCACCGGCATCACCGCCTATCACACCCAACAACTCAAGGTGATGTATTCCGCCAATGACGACGGCACCGTGACGGGCCGCAAGGCGGTGTTCGGGGCGCTGAGCCTCTACATCACCTTCATCAACCTGTTCCTCTCGCTGCTGCGCCTGATGGGCAATCGGCGTTAGAACGCGCAAACGCAAGGCCCCGATGGAAACATCGGGGCCTTTTTCTTGAGTCGCACTTCCATGGCAGACGGCAAACCCGAAAGCATCCCCGTCAAGCTTGTGCCGCCGGAAGCGGATTGGCCGGCGCGCGCCGAAGCCGAGGGGCACCGCCTGCGCGGCGCGATCGGGGAATGCCTCGTCCGTGTCGAACACATCGGCTCGACCTCCATTCCCAACATCCTCGCCAAGCCGACGATCGATCTCATGCCGCTGGTGACGGATCTGGCGCTGCTGGAAGCGCGAGTCGATGCCGTGCGCGCGATGGGCTACGAATATCACGGCGACTACGGTCTCGACGGGCGGCGCTTCTTCACTCTTACCCAAAACCACAAGCGGCTCTTCAACGTCCACTGCTACACGCTCGATCATCCCGACATGGCACGCCACATCGCGTTTCGAGACTATCTGCGCGCGCATCCAAAGCTCGCCAAGGACTACGAAGCGGTGAAAATCCGCGCCGCCAAGCTGCAGCCCAACGATGTCGAGGCTTACAACGGCGAAAAGAACGATTGGATTAAGCAGGCGGAAAAAGACGCGATCGCCTGGGTCGCGAAACGCTGACTATTCCGCCGCGAGCGCCTTGATCAGCTTGCGCTCGAAGATGCGCAGCACGTTTTCCAACTCGTGTCCGCGTTTCAAGACGTGGCCGCTGGCGTCGATCACCGCATACTGTCCCTGCTTGGTCTTCAGCTTGGGTCGTTTCTCCACCGTGTAGAGCGGCACTTCGCTGGTGCGGCGGAAGATCGAAAACGCCGCGCGTTCCTCGAGAAAATCGAGCGCGTAGTCGCGCCATTCGCCGGCGGCGACCATGCGGCCATAGATCGTGAGAATCCGGTTGAGTTCCAGCCGGTCGAACCGCACGGCAGCCGCCGCGTAAGCCGTTCCGGCATATCCGCTCCAGGATGCAGTCCGTGCGGGTGAGCGGGACCCCGCGCGGAGGAACGCTATGGGTTCCTCGGCCATTGGCGAGAGTGTGAGCCTGTCGAGGGGTTTGCGCAATACGACCCCTCCCTTGGGAGGGTCGAAAAATTCACAAGCGTCAGCGAGTGGATTTTTCGGGGAGGATCAGGAAGAAGAATCTCCTTGCACATCCTCCCCGAAATCGCTTCGCGATTTCGACCCTCCCAAGGGAGGGTAGGTCATTTCTTGCGCGCCAGCATCACGCCGTCGCCGATGGTGGCGAGCGCCATATCAACGCGGGCGTCATCGTGGATTTTCTGGTTGAGGGTTCTCAGCGCAACCGTGTCCTTGTCGGTGTTGTTGGGATCGGCGACGGCGCCACTCCACAGCATGTTGTCGAGCGCGATCAGACCGCCCGGCCGCAAGAGTTTGAGCGCGCGCTCGTAGTAGCCGTCGTAGTTCGATTTGTCCGCGTCGATGAAAGCGAAATCGAACGGCGCTTCCTTGGCGGCAATCATCTTGTCCAAGGCCTCGAGCGCCGGTCCGATGCGCAGATCGATTTTGGAATCCACGTCCGCCTGCTTCCAGAACGGCCGCCCCTTGTCGGTAAAATCCGTGCTGATATCGAGCGCCACGACTTTTCCGTCGGCGGGAAGCGCCAGCGCGACGCTCAGCGCGCTGTACCCGGTAAAGGTGCCGACTTCGAGGTAGCGCTTGGCGCCGATCAGTTTCGCAAGCAGACCCATCACTGCGCCTTGATCGGGACCGATCTGCATCATTGCCATGGGAAGCTTCGCAGTCTCGGCGCGGCATGCCGTCTGCGCCGGCACTTCGCGCGTTCCCACGCGCGCGATATAGTTCATCAGGTCCTCGGTTACCGTCATCATGCGGCTCATCAGGCACTCCTCCAGGAATTACGATTAATACAGCCACGAAAAGGCCATGAAGGGATCATGCGGCGGCCGTTTTCAGGCACGATAGTACAACTGTCGGCTGGCCAAGTTGACGCGAGGGCGCGGAGACGAATCAAGCCCCCCAGCCCCGTCCGGGTTCTTGCGAGAGGCCAGCCGACATTTTTCCTCCCCTTTTCCGAGTTGCCGCCCGCGCGAGAGCGCGTCAGGCTTGTTGCGGCAAAATTCGGAGCAGGACCATGCGGCTTCAAGATCGCGTAGCCATCGTCACGGGCGCGGCGTCCGGCATCGGCAGAGCCTCCGCACAGCTTTTTGCCGAAGAAGGCGCGCGTGTGCTGGCGGTCGATCTACCCGGCAAAAAACTCGCACAAGTCCACGAAAACCACAGCACCATCACTTGTCTGGAAAAGAGCGTCGGCGACGCCGATGCGGCGCAGATGATCGTCGATGAGGCGATCAAGCACTTCGGTCAGCTCGACATCGTGATGAACAACGCCGGCGTCGCCGCCAATGCTCTGGTGGAGGAGATGAGCCAGGAGGTCTGGGATCGCACGATGAACGTGAATCTCACGGCGCAATTCCGGCTTTGTCAGCGCGCCATTGCGCACCTGAAGAAAAGCAAGGCCGGACGCATCATCAACGTGGCCTCGGTGATGGCCGAAGGAACCGACTACGGTCTGGCCGCCTATTGCGCCTCCAAGGCCGGCGTGGCGGGGCTGACCCGCACCCTGGCGCTGGAATTGGGCAAGTTCGGCATCACGGCCAACTATCTCGAACCCGGCGCCATTCGAACCGGCATGACGAGCGGCTTGTGGGACGCACGCCCCGATGTTGCGGATATCTGGGCGAAGAAATCAGCTCTCAGGCGTCTCGGCCAACCGATCGATCTTGCGCGCGGGGCGCTGTTCCTCGCGTCGGATGACGGCGGCTTCGTCACGGGCCATGGATTGGTGGTCGATGGTGGCTTGATGCTGCGCGTCTAGCGCCGCCGCATCTCCCAGGCGCGCCAGCGCGCCGCGATCTGTCCGAACAGTCCGCCCACCGCGCCGGTGAAGACGTCAATGGCTGTGCCAAGCGCAACGCCGAACGGCGGGACATCGCCGATCGCCAAGCAGTAGAACAATCCGGCAAAGCCGCACAACCCGCCCACGATCGCGCCGCCGGTCGCGCTGGTGAAAAAACTCCTGCGTGAATCCATCGCATAGAGATAGGCCGCGGTTGCCGAGATCATCATGGTTGTGAATTCGTAGGCATGGACGCGAACCCAGGGACTGAAATGCCCAATGCTGAACAGGGCCAGCTGCAGAACAACGCCAACGAATGTCGCGCGGACAAGCACTCTGCCGTTCATCGGGTCACCTCGAATTCGCACCCATCATGACCGGTTTATTGTGGCCGCCTCTAGGCAATTGTTCGAACGGCCGGATTCGGCATCCGATCCATTTGCCGCTAACCGATCGGTAACGGCCGGGACCTTGCGATTGTTGCCCCTTTTCTCTATGGGGGCGTTCGCATTCCAGACTCCCCCCGCCCCTCCATGATCGAAATCGAAGGACTGACCAAGCGGTTCGGACCGGTCACGGCCGTCGCGGGCATCAATCTGAAGGTCGGCAAAGGCGAAGTCTTGGGCTTTCTCGGCCCCAACGGCGCGGGCAAATCCACCACGATGAAAATGGTGACCGGCTTTCTCGCACCCACCTCGGGCCGCGCGCGCATCTGCAGCCACGATATCGAGAATGACACGCTCGCCGCACAATCCGTCATCGGTTACCTGCCGGAAGGCGCACCCGCTTACGGCGACATGACCCCGCGCCAGTTTCTGCAGTTCATCGCGCGGGTGCGCGGGTTCTCCGGCAACGACGCAAAGACTCGCGTGCAGGATGCCGTCGAGAAAACCGAACTCGATCCCGTTCTCGATCAGCCGATCGATACTTTATCCAAGGGCTTCAAGCGGCGCGTGGGACTGGCGCAAGCCATCCTGCACGATCCGGCCGTGCTCATCATGGACGAACCCACCGACGGCCTCGATCCCAATCAGAAACATGCCGTGCGTTCCTTGATCCGCGCCATGGCGCCTCAGAAAGCGATCATCGTGTCCACCCATTTGCTGGAAGAAGTGGAAGCGATCTGCACCCGCGCCGTGATCATCGACCGTGGGCGCGTCGTGGCGGACGGAACACCTGCGCAATTGCTGGCGCGATCGCGTCACCACAATGCGGTCACGCTGACTATTCCCGTTGCCCAGGCCGGCGCCGCAAAGGCCAAGCTGAAAGCGTTGGGCGCCGTGGCTAGCGTTGAACAATCACTCCAAAGCGGCGATACGGCTCAATTGACCGCGTTTCCCAAAAGCGGCGCTTTGCTGATCGAAGAAATCAGCAAACTTGCGGTATCCGAAAAATGGGATGTGAAAGAGCTCTACGCCGAAGCGGGGCGGCTGGACGAAGTTTTCCGCGCCATCACCACCGATGACACCACGCGCGCGCGGGAGAGTCGCGCATGAAATATATGTGGCCGATCTTCCGGCGTGAATTCGGCGCCTATTTTGCGACGCCGCTGGCTTATGTCTTCATCGTGATTTTCCTGTTCACGATGGGCGCGTTCACGTTCTATATCGGCCGCTTCTACGACAATGGCATCGCCGATCTATCCAGCTTCTTCACCTATCATCCCTGGCTTTATCTCTTTCTGGTGCCGGCGATCTCTATGCGGCTTTGGGCCGAAGAGCGCCGCTCGGGCACGATGGAACTGCTTTTGACCTTGCCGGTGCCGCTATGGGCCACGGTGGTAGGCAAGTTTCTCGCGGCCTGGGCGTTCACCGGTATCGCGCTCGCCCTCACCTTTCCGATCTGGATCACCGTCAACTATCTCGGCAGCCCCGACAACGGCGTGATCCTGGCAAGCTACATCGGCAGCTTCCTGATGGCCGGCGGCTATCTCGCCATCGGGGCATGCATCTCCGCGTCCACCAACAATCAAGTCATCGCCTTCGTCGTCAGCGTCGTGGTGTGCTTTCTGTTCACGATTTCCGGTGCGCCGCTGGTCCTGGACTTCTTCCGCGCCTGGGCGCCGCTGGTGCTGATCAACGCGGTGTCCTCTTTCAGCTTTCTCACCCACTTCGCGGCGATCTCGACGGGCGTGATTGACCTGCGCGATATCGTGTTCTTCTTTTCGCTGATCGCGCTATTTCTCGCGGGCAACGTCGTCCTCGTCGACCTCAAGAGAGTGGGATGACGCCGATATCCCGCCGCCTCTACGCCGTCGCCGCCATCGCGCTTGCCGCGGTGATTTTCGTGGCGCTGAACATCGCAGTGGATGCGACGTTCACGTCCACCAAGATCGATCTTACCGAGAACGGGCTCTACACGCTGGCCGACGGCACCAAGAACACGCTCGACAAGCTTGAAGAACCCATCACGCTCAAATTCTATTATTCGAAAAAGCTCGGCGCGGACTACGCGCAGATCGATGCCTATGCCGGACGGGTGCGCGATCTCCTGCAGCAATATGTTGCGCGCGGCCATGGCAAGATCGTCCTGCAGGAAATCGATGCCGAGCCGTTCACGCCGGAAGAGGATGAAGCGAGCTCAGCCGGCCTTTCCGGTGCGCCTACCGATTCCGGCGACAATGTCTATTTCGGGCTCGTCGGCACCAATACGGTCGACGGCAAGGAAACGGTCGCGTTCTTTCAGCAGAACCGCGAACCTTATCTGGAATACGATCTGACGGCGCTGATCTACAAGCTTTCCGAGCCCAAGAAGCCCATGCTGGGCATCATCTCGAGCCTGCCGCTCGATACCGGCGCCGGCGGCATGCAAGCGATGCTGCAGGGACAAGCGCAGCCCTTCGCGATCTATCAGGAGCTGGCTGCCACCTACGATACCAAGATGATCGATCAGAACTTCGACGCGATTGCGAAGAACATCGACATTCTGATGATCGCCCATCCAGGCGCGCTGAACGATCAGCAGCTCTATGCGATCGACCAGTTCGTGCTGGGCGGCGGGCGGGCGCTGGTGTTCGTCGATCCTTACGCCGAACTCGCCAATCCCGGTGGCGGGTTCGATCAGCAAGGCGCCGGCCCCGTATCATCCGATCTGCCGAAGCTCTTTGCCGCCTGGGGCGTTGTCTACAATCCCCAGAAGATTCTGGCCGATCGCAAGTTGGCGCAGCGCGTGCAGTCGGGCGATCCGCGCAATCCGGTTGCGATTTATCCGGCCTGGCTGCATCTGGGCGCCGAACAATTCGACAGCGGCGATCAGATCACCGCAAGCCTGCAATCGCTGAACCTTGCCAGCGCCGGCGCGCTCAGTCAGGCCAAGGGCGCGACGACCGACTTCACGCCGCTCATCACCTCCTCCGATGAATCCTCGCTGCTCGATGCGATGCAGGTACGGCTCAATCAGCGCCCGCAGGATCTGATGATGCAGGTGGAACCGACGGGGGCGATCTTCGCCATCGCCGCGCGCGTCTCCGGTCCGGCGAAGACGGCGTTTCCAAACGGGTTGCCGGGCGCAAAAGCACCCCAGATCAAAGCCTCCACTGGGCCGATCAATGTCGTCGTCATGGCCGATGCTGACATTTTCGACGACCGCTTCTGGGTGCGCGTGGAAAACGTTTATGGCAAGCGCGTCGCGACGCCGTTCGCCGACAACGCCGCCTTCGTCTTGAACGGTGTTGAGAACTTGAGCGGCTCCAACGACCTGATCTCGCTGCGGACGCGGGCGACAAGCAATCGCCCCTTCACCAAGGTGCAAAAAATCCAAGCGGACGCACAGGCGAAGTTCCAGCAGGAAGCCGACGAATTGCAGCAGCGGCTGACCGATACGCAGACACGGCTCCAGGCGCTTGAGCAGGGCGGCGGCCAGCTCTCTCCGGACCAGCAGAAGACGGAAGTCGATCGCTTCAAGCGCGAACTTCTGGAAACGCGCATCGCACTGCGCGATGTGCAACACAATCTGCGCAGGGAAGTCGACGCGCTGGGCAGCGTGCTCGCCCTGTTCAACATCGTACTTGTACCGTTGCTGGTCGCCGGTTTCGCTATAGTGCTTGCCGTGCTGCGTCGGCGGCGGCGCGCGCGTGCGATTTCGCTGTAGGGATAGGTATGGCCGAAATCGCAACCTTTCTGAACGATCCACGCAAGCGCAGTCTGATAGCGCTTGCCGTCATTGCGCTGGGCTGTGTCCTTTTCGCTGTCGTCGCGTTGTGGCTGCAGGCCGAGCGTCTCGCTCCCAAATACACCCCAGAGCTCTTCTTTCCACAGCTCGAGGAAAAGCAGAACGAGATCGCGCGCATCCGCGTTGTGACGAAAAAGAACGGCATACTCGATATCGTCAAGGTGCGAGACAAGGTTTGGGTGATGCCCGAACGCAACAACTATCCCGCTTCCGCCCATCAGGCGGAGACGACGATCATTGCTCTCCTGAATCTGGAGAGGCTCGAACCGAAAACGTCGCGTTCGAGCTGGCTCGATCGCGTCGGCCTCAGCGATCCTGCAAAAGGCGGTAGCGGCGTTCTGGTTGCGCTGCTGGACGGCAAGGGAAAGACGATCGCCTCGCTTATCGCCGGCAAGAGCGAAGACATCGGAGATCCCACCGGCGCCATTGGATTGTTTGCGCGCGAACCCGATTCCAACCAGGCCTGGCTGGCACGCAGCGTTGTCGAGTTGAGCGGCGATCCGTCGGTGTGGGTGGACAAGAATGTGCTGAACATCGACCGCTCGCAGATTCAGGAAACCGACGTGACGCCGGCAAGCGGGCCTGCCTATGTCGCCCGGCGCGACAAGCCCAGCGACGCGGAGTTCACCCTCGCAACCCTTCCCAAAGGGCGTGAAGTGGCGGATCCGAGCGCTGCTTCCGGCGTCGCCGCGGCTATCGTCAACTTCACGTTCGACGACGTCAAAACAGCGAGCAGTTTCGATTTCTCCAAGCCAACTCGCCTGGTAACCAAGACATTCGACGGCCTCACAATCACCACCTCGGTGATTCAACAAGGTCAGGACAATTGGGCGCAAATTTCCGCCGAAGCCGCGCCCGGCAAGCCCGATGCGGCAAAAGAGGCCAAGGAAATCAACACACGCGCCGGCGGCTGGGCGTATAAACTGCCTGCGGACAAGGGGCAGTTGTTCATGACACCGCTGGAAAGCCTGCTGAAGCCAATCGCCGCGCCGAAGAAATGAGTATCGAAGCCAACGTGAACCAGGGCGCCGATGCGGTGCCCATGTTTTTGCGTGACGTCTGGTACATGGCGGCGCTGGCGAGTGATTTCGCACGCGGAGCGATGCGCCGCGTGATTCTGTTGGGTGAACCGGTTGTGATCGGCCGGATGCGCGATGACCGCGTTTTCGCGCTGCGCGACATCTGCCCGCACCGCGGCGTGCCGCTCTCAGCCGGAAGGGTGATGACGGAGAACACGGTCGAGTGCCCTTATCACGGCTGGCGATTCCGCGGCGACGGTGTGTGCTCGGCGATCCCTTCGCTGGTCGATGGTCAGGACATGGATCCCGCGCGCATTCGCGTGCGCGCCTATCCTGCCCGCGAACAGGATGGCCTGATTTGGATTTACATGGCGGCCAATGACCGTTCCAGCGACACGCCCAAGAGCGAACCACCAAAAGTCGGCGTGCCGAACGCCAAAGTGCGCTGGGTGGAAAGTCAAACCTTCCGCTGCAACATCGATCACGCCGTGATCGGCTTGATGGATCCGGCGCACGCACCTTATGTGCATGGCCGCTGGTGGTGGAAAGTGAGCCCGCGGCTCAAGGAAAAACACTATGCGCCGCTGCCCACCGGCTTTGTCATGACCCGTCACCAGCCCTCGAAACCCGCTTATAAAATGTTCGGCGGCGATGTCAGCACGGAAATCACCTTCGAGCTTCCCAGCATCCGTTTCGAGAACATTGCCGGCACGGTCATGGGACGCCGCATCGATGTCGTGGGACTGACGACTTGCACCCCGATCGACGCGGAAACCACGCAAGTGACGCAGATCTTCTATTGGCCCGGCTGGATGAGCTTCCTGAAACCGTTCTTCATGCTGCTCGGACCGATATTCCTGAGCGACGATCGCAAGATGGTGGAGCTTCAGCGCGAGGGTCTTAAGTTCAACCCCAACCTGATGCTTATCCAGGACTCCGACGTGCCGGCGATGTGGTACCACCGCCTCAAGAAGGCGTGGGCGGATGCGGTCGCGAGCGGCAAACCATTCGTAAACCCGATCACAGAACGCACGCTTCGCTGGCGGAGCTAGGGCGAGCTTCTATCCTCCCCGGGAGGGTCGAAAAATTCAGGGGCAAAGCGAATGAATTTTTCGGGGAGGATCAGGAATGAGAATCTCCTTCCGCATCCTCCCCGAAGCGCTTTGCGCTTCGACCCTCCCAAGGGAGGGTCGAATGCTGCAGGGGTTGCCCCCGAGCCGACTCGCCGCTAAACGATCCCCTTAACCTGCAATCCGGCCGGACAAAGCACGCCAAAAGCGTGTGTCCGCCTGCGCGCGAGAAGTGATGCCAAAACGGACCGACATCCACACCATCCTCATCATCGGTGCCGGCCCGATCGTCATCGGCCAGGCCTGCGAATTCGATTATTCGGGCGCCCAGGCGTGCAAGGCGCTGCGGGCCGAGGGCTACCGCGTCGTTCTGGTCAATTCCAATCCCGCCACCATCATGACCGATCCGCAGCTCGCCGATGCCACCTATATCGAACCCATCACGCCGGAATTCGTCGAGAAGATCATCGCGCGCGAGAAGCCCAATGTGCCCGAGGGGCGCATCTTCGCGCTGTTGCCGACGATGGGCGGACAGACCGCCCTCAACACCGCTCTCTCGCTGCGCAAGCGCGGCGTGCTCGAGAAATATGACGTCGAGCTGATCGGCGCGAGCGCAGAAGCCATCGACAAGGCCGAAGACCGCGAACTGTTCCGCCAGGCGATGGTGAAGATCGGCCTCGATGTGCCGCGCGGCGTCACGCTCAAAGGCTATCTGCGTCACAAAAAAGACGAAGCCGGCAACTTCCTCTATGACGGCCAAAACAATCCGATCATGGAGCTTTCGCCGGAAGCCTTCGCGCACGCGCTGCAGGCACTGGACGAAGTGGGCCTGCCTGCCGTCATCCGCCCGTCGTTCACGCTCGGCGGCACGGGCGGCGGCATTGCCTACAATCGCGAGGAATATTTCGAAATCGTGGAAACGGGCCTCGATGCCTCGCCCACCAATGAAGTGCTGATCGAGCAATCGGTGCTCGGCTGGAAGGAATACGAGATGGAAGTCGTGCGCGACCGCGCCGACAACGCCATCATCATCTGCTCCATCGAGAATGTGGACCCGATGGGCATCCACACGGGCGATTCCATCACCGTCGCCCCTGCCCTCACCCTGACCGACAAGGAATATCAGCGCATGCGCTCGGCCTCGATCGCCGTGCTGCGCGAGATCGGTGTGGAAACCGGCGGATCGAACGTCCAATTCGCGGTGAACCCGGAAAACGGCCGCATGGTCATCATCGAGATGAACCCGCGCGTGTCGCGATCCTCCGCGCTGGCATCGAAGGCCACCGGCTTTCCCATCGCCAAGGTCGCGGCGAAGCTCGCGATCGGTTTCACGCTGGATGAATTGCAGAACGACATCACCAAAGTCACGCCCGCCTCTTTCGAGCCGACCATCGACTATGTCGTGACGAAAATTCCCCGCTTTGCCTTCGAGAAATTCCCCGGCGCCGAGCCCGTGCTGACCACATCGATGAAATCGGTGGGAGAAGCGATGTCCATCGGACGCACCTTCGCCGAATCGCTGCAGAAAGCGTTGCGGTCGCTGGAAACGGGGCTGACCGGCCTCGATGAAATTGAACTGCCAACCGACTCGAATTCCATGCGCGCGGCGCTGGCGAAAACTTCACCCGACCGCCTGCGCATTGCCGCGCAAGCCATGCGCAACGGGTTTCCACTCGAAGAAATCGCCGCCATCACCAAATACGATCCGTGGTTCCTGGAAGAGATCCAGCACATCCTGTCCTGCGAGGACGAGATCCGAAAAAACGGACTGCCCGCTGACGCAGAACGCTTGCGGCGCATCAAGGCGATGGGGTTCTCCGACGCGCGTCTGGCGACGTTGACCAGCCGCAAAGAAAAGGACGTACGGGCGGCGCGTGAAAAACTCGGGGTGCGGCCTGTCTTCAAACGCATCGACAGTTGCGCCGCCGAATTCGCGGCGATCACGCCGTATATGTACTCCACCTACGAAATGCCCGTCGGCGGCAAAGTCGAGTGCGAAAGCCAGCCGACGGACAAGCGCAAGATCATCATTCTCGGCGGTTGACCCAACCGCATCGGTCAGGGCATCGAATTCGACTATTGCTGCTGCCACGCCGCGTTTTCTCTCTCCGAGCGCGGCTTCGAGACCATCATGGTCAACTGCAACCCAGAGACCGTGTCCACCGATTACGACACATCGGATCGGCTCTATTTCGAGCCGCTTACGGCCGAAGACGTTCTGGAAATCGTGCGGGTCGAGCAATCGAACGGTTCGCTCGCAGGCGTCCTGGTGCAGTTCGGCGGCCAGACACCGCTGAAACTCGCGAACATGCTGGTCGAGGCCGGCATACCGCTGCTGGGCACTTCGGCGGACGCCATCGATCTCGCCGAGGACCGCAAGCGCTTCCAGGTCTTGCTCAACGAACTGAATCTCAAGCAACCGCGCAATGCGACCGCGATGACGGCGGAAGAAACCGTCGCCGCGGCCAACGCGATCGGCTTTCCCATCATTCTGCGGCCCTCTTACGTTCTTGGCGGGCGCGGCATGGTCGTCATATCGGACGAGGCGCAGCTCAAAACCGCCGTGCAATCCGGCGACGTGTTTCGCATCTCCGGCGACAATCCAGTGCTGATCGACGCCTTTCTCCACCACGCCATCGAAGTGGACGTCGACGCGATCTGCGATCATGCCGGCGACGTGTTCATCGCCGGCATCATGGAGCACATCGAGGAGGCTGGCGTGCATTCCGGCGACTCGGCGTGCGCGATCCCACCGCATTCGCTCAGCGCGGCCACGATCGGGGAAATCGAGCGCCAAACCATGGCGCTGGCGCGCGCGCTGAAAGTACGCGGGCTGATGAACGTGCAATATGCCGTGCAGAACGGTGACATCTACGTACTGGAAGTGAATCCCCGCGCCAGCCGCACGGTGCCGTTCGTCGCCAAGGCCATCGGCCTACCCGTGGCCGCTATCGCCGCGCGCGTCATGGCGGGAGAGACACTGGCGTCCTTCAATCTGAAACCGCCGAGTGTGAGTCATATCGCGGTGAAAGAAGCGGTGATGCCGTTCAATCGCTTTCCCGGCGTGGACACGATCCTCGGCCCGGAAATGCGCTCGACCGGTGAAGTCATGGGACTCGATGAGAATTTCGGTCGCGCCTTTGCCAAGAGCCAGGTGGGCGCGGGCCTCAAACTCCCGCTTGCCGGAACAGTGTTCATTTCCGTCAAGGAGACTGACAAATCCTTCGCCGTCGAACCGGCACGGCAACTGCTCGACATGGGTTTCGAAATCATCGCCACACGCGGCACGGCGAAGTTGTTGCGCGAAGCCGGTCTTGCCGTGAAGAACGTCAACAAGGTGCTGGAGGGCCGTCCGCATATCGTCGACGCCATCAAGAACGGTGAAGTGCAGCTTGTCTTCAACACGACGGAGGGCACGCAGTCCTTGACCGACTCCTTCTCGATCCGGCGCACCGCGCTTCAGCAGAAAGTTCCCTACTACACGACGATGGCCGGCGCGGCGGCGGCAACCCAGGCTATCGCCGCGTTGAGGGCTGGCTCCCTTGAAGTTGCCCCACTCCAGTCTTACTCTTTCGCCAAGCGATCGCCACTGAACGGACGAATAGTTCAGGCGTAACAGGTACTTAAGGCAACACCAGCTTCCAGGTTCGGCCCGTGACCGTGAAGGTCCGGCCGGAGGGGGCGGTTTTGCCGCTTTTAGGATTTTGGACCGATGGAACGCATTCCCATGACCGCCGCGGGCTTCAAGGCTCTCGAGGACGAGGTCAATCATCTCAAGAACACCGAGCGTCACGCCATCATCAAACTGATTGCGGAAGCGCGCGCGCATGGCGACCTTTCGGAGAACGCCGAATATCACGCCGCCAAAGAACGTCAGGCATTCATCGAAGGCCGCCTAATCGAGCTTGAAGACAAGATCGGCCGCGCCGACGTGATCGATGTTTCCAAACTGTCGGGTCACACGGTTACGTTCGGCGCCACCGTCACCATCGTGGACGAAGACAGCGATGAGAAACGCAAGTTTCAGATCGTGGGCGATCTGGAAGCCGACGCAAAGAAGGGCCGCATTTCGATTTCTTCGCCGATCTCGCGCGCGCTCATCGGCAAGGCGAAAGGCGACACCGTGGAAGTGGCGGCGCCTGGCGGCGCACGCTCTTATGAGATTTTGAAGGTGGAATGGCTGTAAGTCGTGCGTCAGAACAACATTCGCGCCTGAATCTCGCTTTTTTCCGATTTTGTTCCGCGGCGATCCTGTCCGCAGGTCTCTCTGCTGCCGCCCAAGTCGATCGCCCTGTTCGCGTCCGCAGAGGCGGCGCCCGCTTGCGCTGGCCTGTCGGGCTCCCGATCGACGGCCGTGACGCGCATGCCGGCCCGGGCGAAAGGAACCGCTAGCAATCCCGGACCGCAACCCGGGTCCATCGAATCGCCGCGCTGGAGCCCGGCGAGCGCAACGACCCGCGCGATCAGCCGGTCCGGATAGGACGGCCGCTAGCGCGCATAGTACGGAACCGTCGTGCGGAACCTGCGCGGATCGACCGTTCCGCGGGGTAACTCTCCACTGGATTCTGGCGGATAGCTCCGTCATCGGGGAAATGCCCGGCTTTGCTTGTGCCGGCCCGGCACTATACTAGATATGTCGATATTTCGGGCTGGACACAGGCATGGCGACAATCGCGCTGGTCGATGACGACAAGAACATCCTGACGTCCGTCACGATGCTGCTGGAGCAGGAGGGTTATCACGTCCGCACATTCTCGGACGGCGCCTCCGCGCTGACCGCGCTTTCGGCGACGCCGCCCGATCTTGCTATTCTCGATATCAAGATGCCACGGATGGACGGATTGGAATTGCTGCGCCGTCTGCGCGGCAACAGCGAACTGCCGGTCATCTTTCTCACCTCGAAAGACGAAGAGATCGACGAGTTGATGGGCCTCAATGCCGGCGCCGACGACTACATCCGCAAACCGTTTTCGCAGCGCCTTCTGCTGGAGCGCGTGAAGGCGGTGCTCAGGCGCGGCGAAGCCCGCAAGACGCCCGCCGGCACACCCGAAGCAAAAAAGGAAGCGCTGGTGCGCGGCAAGCTCGCGCTCGATCCCCAGCGCCACGAATGCACCTGGGACGGAAAACCGGTCCGCCTTACTGTGACCGAATTCCTCATCCTTCAATGCCTGGCCCAGCGGCCGGGCTTCGTGAAGAGCCGCGACAACCTCATGGATGCGGCCTATGACGATCAGGTCTATGTCGACGACCGCACCATCGACAGCCACATCAAGCGGCTGCGCAAGAAGTTCAAAGTGGTCGATGACGATTTCGATGCCATCGAGACTCTCTACGGCGTGGGCTATCGCTATCGCGAGTAGCCTGTATATGTCTGCATGAGCACGCTTCGCGAAGCGCGCGCAGAAGAGCGCCAACCTCTTCAGGCCCTGAACTTTCGCGCGCGGATGCCGCCGCCGGCCCGCTTCTCGGCACTCACGCGGCGAATCATACTTTTCAATGCCTTCGCGCTTCTCGTTCTGATCGGCGGTGTCATTACCGTGCAAACGAGCAGCGTCGGCCTCATCGAAGAACGCATCGCCGGCATCCAGGACCAGGCGCTCATCGTCGCCAACACGCTCGCGGAATATACCACCGACGTAAATACACGTTCGATCAATTCGGCACAGGCAAGGCCTCTGCTGCGCCAGCTCATCGAGCCGACAAAATTGCGCGCGCAGCTCTACGATCGCCAGGGCAATCTGCAAGTCGACACCCGCAACCTGCTTTCGCGCAATATCGTGCAGACCTTCGATCTTCCGCCGCTCGATTTGTGGAGCCGTACCAAGGAAGCAATCTCCCGGTTTTACGACGGCGTGATGGGCGTGCGTCCCTTTACCCGGCTGGAGCCTTACTTCGAAGCGGGCATCAACGGGCGTGTCTATCGCGAAGTGATGCGCGCCTTGGGCGGCGAAATCGGCGCGGCCGAGCGCGTGAACGAGCGCAACAAGCTCGTGCTGTCCGTCGCCGTGCCGGTTCAGCGATTCAAGGCGATCTATGGAGTTCTGCTGGTCTCGACCGAAGGCGGCGATATTGACAGCATCCTGCGCCAGGAACGCGCCACGCTTCTGGAAGTCTTCGTGGTCGCGCTGATCGTGATGGTGGTTTCGTCATTCTATCTGGCGGGCGCTGTGGCCGAGCCGGTCAAAAGGCTCGCGGAAGCCGCGGACCGCGTGCGGCGCGGACGGCTCGGACGCGAGACCATTCCCGACATGTCAGAGCGGCGTGACGAAATCGGCGATCTTTCCTCCAGCCTCTCCAGCATGACGCAAGCGCTCTACGATCGCATCGATGCCATCGAAAGTTTCGCCGCCGATGTGGCGCACGAATTGAAGAACCCGCTGACCTCGCTCAAGAGCGCGGTGGAAATGTTCAGCCGCGCCAAGGACGATGCCTCGCGTGAGCGGCTGATGCACGTCATCCGCAACGACGTCAAACGCATCGACCGCCTCATTACCGACATTTCCGATGCGTCGCGCCTCGATGCCGAACTGAGCCGCGAAACCAGCGAGCCCATCGACATCGCGCGCTTGCTGGAAACCATTGTCGAGATTTACACGTATATGGAGATGCCGCGCGGCATTTCGCTGGCCACCGCCCTCAACATTCCTCCGGGCACGACCGTCATGGGCCGTGACGAGCGTTTGGGCCAGATCTTCCGCAACCTCATCGACAACGCGATTTCCTTCAGTCCGGCTGGCGGCACCGTCACAATCGGCGCCACGCTCGGCGATCACAGCGTGCGCGTGACGGTGGACGACGAGGGCCCGGGGATTCCCTCGGAGAACCTCGAAAGCGTCTTTCAACGCTTCTACACCGAACGTCCGCCGGAGCACGGTTTCGGCAAGAATTCCGGCCTTGGTCTTTCCATCGCCCGGCAGATCGTGGAAGACGCCGGCGGCCGCATCTGGGCGGAAAACCACGTCGGTCCTACCGAGAAATCCGGGGCGCGCTTTATCGTCGAACTTCCTTTAGGTCAACGGTGATGATTCAAAACGATTCGACCCTCCCGAGGGAGGGTCGAAAAATTCGAGCGCAGCGAGAATTTTTCGGGGAGGATGCCGAAGCTGTCCTGATCCTCCCCGAAATTTGCTTCGCAAATTTCGACCCTCCCGAGGGAGGGTGGAGGCTCGTATGAACATCCACGCCACATGCGTCGTTCTCCGCCAACTGAGTGCGAGTTTCGACGCCCCGGCGGATGCCGGCATTCTGCTCCTGGGCGACAGCGGTTCGGGCAAATCCGATCTCGCTTTGCGCATGATCGAGCGCGGCGCAATTCTCGTCGCCGACGATCGGGTGGACTTAAGCGTCTTCGAGCAAAAACTGTTCGCGGCGGTGCCGGGCACGATCGCCGGACTCCTGGAAGTCCGCGGCGCCGGCATTGTGCGCATGCCCCATGAAGCGCGCGCGCGGATCACGCTTGCCATCCTGTTGGTTCCCCCAGCAGACGTCCCGCGGATGCCGGAGTTCGAGCGTTTCTCGCCACCTTCCCCGCTTTCGCTGACACCGGAAAATTGGCCGCCGCTGTTGAGGCTCGCGCCGTTCGAAGAATCCGCCCCGGCAAAGATCGCGCTGGCCGCCGCGGCGTTCGCGAAAAACCGATTTGCAATGGAAGTCAACAAGTTATGAGGGCTTCCATCGCGCGCGAAGGTTGTTATCGTTCGCCGCCTTCCACCCTATATATGTACCCATGATCGGTATCGTTCTCGTCACCCATGGCCGCCTGGCCCAAGAATTCATCGCGGCGATGGAGCATGTCGTGGGTCCCCAAACCCACCTGCGCGCTGTGTGTATTGGTCCCGAAGACGACATCGAGCGCCGCCAACGCGAGATCGCAGCGGCCGCCAAATCGGTCGATGTCGGCAACGGCGTCGTCATCGTTACCGACATGTATGGCGGTACACCTTGCAATCTTGCCCTTACGCTTTTGGAAAAGGGCAAGATCGAAGTGCTCGCCGGCGCCAGCCTTCCCAGCCTCATCAAGCTCATCGATATCCGCACCAAGGTGCCGCTTGAGCAAGCCGTGAAAGAGGCGATCGAAGCGGGCCGCAAATATATGCGCGCTGGCTCTGCCGACCTTGCCGGAGCACCGGGAGCCGGAGCACCCAGAGCCGGAGCATCCGGCGGATGAGCGAGCCGGACCGGCGGCAATCGACCGTCACGATCCGAAACAAACTCGGCCTTCATGCACGCGCTTCGGCAAAGCTTGTGGAGAGTGCGGCCCGGTTCCAATCCAAGATCACCGTCACCAAGGACGGCCACACCGTCGATGCGCGCTCCATCATGGGTTTGATGATGCTGGCCGCCAATGTGGGCTGCGAAATTGAGCTCGAGGCCGTCGGTCCGGACGCCGATGCGGCGATGAGGGCGATGCTGGCCCTCATCGAAGCCAAGTTCGGCGAGGAATAATCACGAGAATTCGATGTCAGGGAGGGTTGCGCGGGGGCCTAGCTAAGGCAAGTCTTGCGCGCCGTTTGGGGGAATAGACATGGAACCGAGAGGCGGACTTCCCGCTTGGGGGGCTGCGGCCATTGTAGCCGTCACGCTCTTGCTGTCCTGGCTGTTGTTGCCGGGCGGCCACGACACTTCCGGCGACGGTGCCAAAGTCGCCGATCAGTTTCCGAACGACGAGTTTCCTTCGACCTATAAGCCGCTTGCCTCCAAACCCACGCTGATCAAGAACGCGACGATCCTTACCGGCACCGATCAGGAAATCGCGCACGGCTCCATTCTCATCGAGAACGGGAAGATCACGGCGGTCGGAACCGATTTGCAACCGCCGGCCGACGTGCGCGTGATCGACGGCAGCGGAAAATTCGTCACGCCGGGGATCATCGACATCCATTCGCATCTGGGCGTCTATCCCTCGCCGTCCAACGAAGCGACGCAGGACGGCAATGAAGCGACCAAACCGGCCACGCCGGAAGTGCGCTCCGAAAATTCCGTGTGGCCGCAGGACCCCGGATTCTCCCGCGCGCTCGCCGGCGGCGTGACCGCGCTCGAGATCTTGCCGGGTTCGGCCAATTTGATCGGCGGGCGTTCCGTCGTGCTGAAGAACGTGCCTTCCGTCACGACGCAAGGCATGAAATTTCCCGGCGCGCCGTACGATTTGAAAATGGCTTGCGGCGAAAATCCCAAACGCGTCTACGGCGAAAAAGGCGGCCCACAAACTCAGATGGGCAACATCGCGGGTTACCGCGCGGCTTTCCAGAAAGCGCGCGAATATCGCGAGAAATGGCGCAAATACTGGAAGGCAAAGAAGGCCGGCAAACCGGGCGACGAGCCGGACCGCGATATCGGTCTCGAAACCTTGGCGCTTGTTCTCGACAAGGTGATCCCCGTGCAGATGCACTGCTATCGCGGCGATCAGATGGCGACCATGATCGACGTTTCCAAGGAATTCGGTTTTCGTATCGCCGCGTTCCATCACGCCACCGAAGCCTACAAGGTCGCCGATCTCTTAAAGAAGAACGACACCTGCGCCGTCATGTGGGCCGACTGGTGGGGCTTCAAGATGGAGGCCTATGACGCCATCCCGGAAGGTATCGCCATGGTCGATCACGCCGGGGCCTGTGCGATGATCCACTCCGACGATCCGCTGGGCGTTCAGCGGCTCAATCAAGAAGTCGCCATTGCGATGGCGGCCGGAAGGCGCATGGGCTATCCCATCACGCGCGCCCATGCCGTGGAGTGGATGACGCGCAATCCTGCCAAGGCGCTTGGCATTCTCGACAAGGTCGGCACGCTGGAAAAAGGCAAGATGGCCGATGTCGTGCTGTGGGACGGAGATCCGTTCAGCGTCTACACGCATGCGGAGAAAGTCTTCATCGACGGCGCGCTGCTCTATGACCGCAAGGATCCGCGGCTCAGCCCGCGATCCGATTTCGAGCTCGGACAGGAAGAAAACGACCACACCGGAGGCGCAGGACAATGAACAGGATCACACTCCTCGCGACGATCTCGGCGCTGGCGCTTTCCGCGGCGGCTTTGGCGCAGCCGGTCAACACCCCTGCTAAGCCCGCCTCCGTCACAGCAGCACCGCTGCCTCCCGGCCCGACGCCGATCCTGATCCGCCACGGTCACATCTACACGGTCGGCGCGGCGGGCACCCTGTCGGACGGCGACGTTCTCATCGAGAACGGAAAAATCACCGCCGTCGGCCCCAACCTCGTCACGCCGCCGACCGCGCGCGTGATCGACGCGGGCGGCAAACCCGTGACACCCGGCTTGATGGCCTCCTACACCCAGCTCGGCATCGTGGAAGTGGAGCTCGTCAGCGAGACAAACGACAACGGTCCCGGACAGGATCTCTCCGCCTTCGATTCCGATGACGACACCGCGAGCGGCGCGGCGGAGGAAAAGATTGCGTCTTCGGCTTTTGACGTTGTCGATGCGATTAATCCCACATCAACACTCATTCCCATCGCGCGCCTGGGTGGAGTGACGCGGGCGCTGACGGCGCCTGCCGTCGGCAGAGGCGTGTTCTACGGCCATGGCGCCATCATCGATCTGGGCAAGGGACCCGACCTAGTGGAGAAGACCAAAGCGGGCATGGTCGTTAGCCTCTCGCCGCCAGGCGACAATCGCGGCCAGCCGAGCCGGCCGCTGCTGTGGGCAAAGTTTCGCGAGATGATGGACGATGCGCGCGAATATCTGGCGCAGCGCGCGGGCTATCACAGACCGGGCGGCGCGCGCGACCAGCGCCCCGCCAGCATCGATCTCGACGCGCTCGAACCCGTCATTCACGGGCGCGAGCCGCTCATCGTTCACGTCGATCGCGCCTCCGATATCCGCCAAGTGGTGCAGTACGGCCGCGCCAATAACATCCGCATCATCATCCTGGGCGGAGAGGAAGCCTGGAAGGTTGCCAGCGATCTTGCTGCCGCCCAGGTGCCAGTGATTGTGGACGCCGAGCAAAACCTTCCCGGCTCGTTCTCGACGATCGGTGCGACGCTTGCGAACGCCGCCCGGCTCGATGCGGCGGGAGTGACCGTGATCTTCCAGCCTCAGAGCGACGAGCCCGCGCACTATGCACGCACCCTGGCGCAGATCGCGGGCAATGCAGTCGCTAACGGCATGCCTTGGGATCACGCTCTTGCCGCCATCACGCGCAAGCCTGCGGAAGTGTGGGGAATCGCCGACCGCTACGGCACGCTGGAAGTGGGCAAAGATGCCGACGTGGTGGTGTGGGACGGCGATCCGCTGGAGGTGACGAGCGCGCCCAAAGCGGTATTCATCAAAGGCGTCGCCATGCCGCTGGTCTCGCGTCAGACCATGCTGCGCGATCGCTACAAGAACCTCAACGATAAGAGCAAACCGTTCGCGTATAGATGACGATGTTGCGTCGCGCGTTTGGTGTTGTCGCGCAGGCTTTTCTTGCGCTGGCGCTGCTGTCCGCGCCGGCGTTCGCCGAACAGCCCGTCCTCGCCCAGATCAAGGCCCATCCGGCGTTGTGGATGGTGCATGGCGAGAAAGGCACTGCGTATTTGTTCGGCTCCATTCATCTGCTGCCGCCAAACATCGTATGGCATACGCCCCAGATCGACGCGGCGATTGAAAAAGCCGACGTCTTTGTCTTCGAAGCGCCAACCGATGACAGCGCCAAAGCGAGCATTCAGGACTTCATCCAGAAGAACGGACTGTTGCCCCAGGGCCAATCTCTGCCGTCGCTTCTCGACGCGGACATGCGCACCGACTACCGCAAGGCACTCGATCTCACCGGTGTTGCGCCGGAAATTCTGGTCAACAAGCGACCCTGGCTCGCCGGTCTTGTTCTATCTGTGGCCTCGATGAAGCGGGAGAATTACTCGCCGGATTCAGGCGTCGATCAACGGGTCATGGCGATCGCGCGGGCCGACAAGAAGCCGCTGCAATTTTTCGAGACATTGGAGCAGCAGGCGGAAATGATGCTGCCGACCGATCCCAAGCTTGAATTGGAGGAATTCGGTCTGACGTTAAAGGATGTGCTGAAAGCAAAAAACGATATCGGGCAACTGGTCGATGCCTGGTCGCGTGGCGATGCCGCGGAACTCTACCGATCGACGCACGCCGATTTGGTGAAGTCTCCGGGCGCGGAGAAAGTTCTGTTCATCGATCGCAATACAAAATGGGTCGCGCAGCTTCAGTCGATGTTGCGCCAGCCAAAGACGTATTTCGTGACGGTCGGCGCCGGTCATCTCGCCGGTCCGCACGGGGTGCCCGCGCTGCTGCGCGCGAAGGGTTATCGCGTCGATGGGCCTTGAACGGCGATAGCGAAAAATCCAACGTGTAGAAGGCGGTAGGAGCTATACCCGGGCCTTTTGCCAGGCGTAGATCTCAAAGTCGCGGGCGAACAATTTCTCGATTCGGGACCGCTCCGCTCTGCTGACGGATTCCGCGCTGACTTGCTCGGTCCGGTTTTCGTGCGGGAACGATACCGCGCGTCCCATCTTCTCAGATAGTCCGTGTACGAACGAATTTGCATCCTCCAGGATGCCCGCATGAAAGACGTGGTTGGCGAAGAAATCGCCAATCGGCTCCGTGCCGTTCCATCCGACATAGCGGCTGGCGACATCGCCATAGATGTGGCGGTGCTCGAGCAGATAATCGAGATACCCTTCGAACGAATACCGCCCGGCGGCCTTGGGCAGGATCGCCGCGTCGATGCGGCCCAGGAAGTGCTTCTTCTGATAGCTCTCGCGCGAATAATTGTACTCCGACAATGCGCGCGCCACCGGTTCGCGAAACAGGGTGATGATCTTGAGCGGGCGCGCGATATTCGCGCGCAAGGTCAGAAAGTCGACGTGGCCGCCGCTGATCAGATCGCCGCCGCGCGCCTCTTTCTCGATCCGGTCGAATGCGGTCGCAATCGTAATAGCGCGATAGTGGCGGAACAGGTTCTGGACGCGGGAACGCAGGAAGCGCGCGCGCTGCAGCGCGGAGAGTTCGCCGTCGCGATCAAGGGTGTGCGGCAAAAAGAAAATGCGGCGATCCGCGAACGCCTGTTCCAGCACGCGCGCAAGGCTCGAACTTCCGCTCTTTGGAATGCGGATGGAGACGCAAAGGAAATCGGACATCGAAAGCGAACGGCCAATGGCTGCGAACGGTGTGAGGGCTTAGCGCAATCGTTGCACGAGGTCCATGTGGCCGCGATCCACGGCGATGTCCGCGGCGGTCTTTCCATCCGGCGTCTTCAGGGTCCGGTTCGCGCCGGCTGCCAAGAGCGCGTCGATCCCGTCGGCGAACCCGTTCGACGCCGCGATCATCAGCGCGGTGTAGCCCTGTTTCTGCAAGGCATCGACACCGGAGGCCGCGATCAGTTTGGCGTAGGCCTGTTTGCCGATGCGGCGGCCGGCGGCGGCGGCATGCATCGCCATGTTCTGCTCGAAGGCGCGGCTGAACACCCGCGCATCCGCGCCCAGATCCAGCAGCTTGACGACCGTGGCATCGTTTCCCGGAAAGGCCGCCATGTGCAGCGCCGTCCAACCATCGGGCGACAGCATGTCGATCACCGATGGCGCGGATTTCAGCAACGCTTCGACGCGCGCCGTATCGCCTGCCAAAGCCGCTTCGTGCAGTCCAAAATCGCCGCGCGTCTTCAGCAGTTCGGCGCATTTCATCCGCCCGCGGAAAACGCAGAAGAGATAAAGCGACTCTCCGGATTCATTCCGTATACGGAACGTTTCGGGCGCGCCGTGGAGCGCGGCATCGAGAGCCGCAGCGTCATCGGCTTCGGCAAGAGCGAATAATTCTTTTGAGTTCATTGGATGCTTCTCCAACCCCCTCACCTTGCCCTCTCCCCGGAGGGGGACAGGGCATGATCAAAGGTAGGGGTTAAATCTGCGGGACGCATCCGCCGGAATTGCGAATTTCAAAGCTTGGACCTGAGCGCCCCAGGTGTGGATTTGAAGCGGCGCCGAAAAGCGCGGTCGAAGGCGGTGCGGCTGTCATAGCCCGAGCGGCGCGAAATCTCGTCGATGGAGTCTTCCGTCATGACCAGCGCGTCGCGAGCGAAATCGAGCCGCTTGCCCGCGCCGTAAGCCAGCGGCGTTTCGCCAAAGGCCGCGCGAAATACCCGAATGAGATGGAAGGGTGAGAGGGCCGCGGCGTCAGCGGCGCCCTCCAACGTCGCCGCGGCGCCGCTCTCCAGAAGGTAGGACTGCGCGCGGGCAAGACGGCGCAGCAACTCTTGGCGCGTGGTGTTGCGCAAGGCGGGAATGCGATCGGCCTGCCCTCGCCGCTCAGCCGCCAAAGCCGCAATCTCCGACAACACGGCAAGTGAGCGTTCGTTCAAACGATCGCCGTCAGGTGCATCGCTGCGCGCTTCCTGGCGCAGTGTTTCCAGCGAATGCTGCAAAGCCGTTTGCGAGCGGCCCGCCACCGAAGGTACTTCCGGAAAGGCCTGCAGTTCTCCTTTCAGCGACTGCCATGCCGCGTCGGCAAGACCGCGCGAAAAGAACATCACGAAGGTTTCGCTGCCGGGCGCGGTGCGCAGCCGATAGGGCTGCCCGCGATTGAGCAGGAGCTGCGCGCGGTCGGAGACACGAAAGCGGGCGTTTGCGCTTTTGTATTCGGCGCTGCCCTTCGGCACCCATTTGAGCGACAACTCGGGCTCGTCACCGCCACCTTCAAAGCCACGGCCGCTGCGCCCGTTCAAGATCCAAATGCGCTCGGCGCCGCTGCCGTCGAATTGCAGACGCCGCGAACGCTCGGGCGCGGCGACATCCGGCTGGTCGAGGATCAGGCTCGTCATCGTCGCAATCTTGCTCCCGTTGCGAGGTTTTCAAAATCCGTGCACAAGTTTGAGGAATAGGAATATAGGCAGACAAATAAAGACATGCATATTTCTTTATATGTTCCTTGAAACCCCATAGGCCCGCTGCTATACCCCGCCCGCCAAGCGCAGGAGCACTCCATGGCCGCCCCCCACGACTACATCGTCAAGGACATCAACCTCGCCGATTGGGGGCGCAAGGAAATCGACATCGCCGAAGTCGAAATGCCGGGCCTGATGGCCACCCGCGCCGAATACGGCCCCACGCAGCCGCTCAAAGGCGCACGCGTCGCCGGCTCGCTGCATATGACCATTCAGACGGCGGTGCTGATCGAGACACTGAAGGCGCTGGGCGCCGATGTGCGCTGGGCTTCCTGCAACATCTATTCGACGCAGGATCACGCGGCCGCCGCGATCGCGGCCGGGGGCACGCCGGTGTTCGCTGTGAAGGGCGAAAGCCTGGAAGACTATTGGGAATATACCCACCGCATCTTCGAATGGGCCGACGGCGGCGTGCCGAACATGATCCTCGACGACGGCGGCGACGCGACGCTGCTCGTGCATCTGGGACTGCGGGCCGAAAAGGGCGACGTCGCTTTTCTCGAAAAGCCCGGCAACGAGGAAGAGGAAGTCCTCTTCGCCGCCATCAAGCGCCGCCTGAAGCACAAGCACGGCTGGTATACGAAGCTCGCCGAAAGCATCAAAGGCGTGACGGAAGAAACCACCACCGGCGTTCACCGCCTCTACATCATGGCGCGCGAAGGCAAGCTGCTGTTCCCCGCCATCAACGTGAACGACAGCGTGACGAAATCGAAATTCGACAATCTCTATGGCTGCCGCGAATCCCTGGTCGACGGCATCCGCCGCGGCACCGATGTGATGATGGCGGGCAAAGTCGCGATGGTCGCCGGCTTCGGCGACGTGGGCAAAGGCTCGGCAGCATCGCTGCGTCAGGCCGGTTGCCGCGTGATGGTGAGCGAAGTCGATCCTATCTGCGCGCTGCAGGCCGCGATGGAAGGCTATGAAGTGATTACGATGGAAGACGCCGCGCCCCGTGCCGACATCTTCGTGACGGCCACCGGCAATCTCGACGTCATCACCATCGAACACATGCGGGCGATGAAAGACCGCGCCATCGTCTGCAACATCGGTCACTTCGATTCCGAGATCCAGGTCGCGGCGCTGCGCAATTACAAATGGCACAATGTGAAGCCGCAGGTGGACGAGATCGAATTCCCCGACAACAAGCGCATCATCCTGCTCTCCGAGGGGCGCTTGGTGAATCTCGGCAATGCCATGGGGCATCCCAGCTTCGTGATGAGCGCAAGCTTCACCAACCAGACGCTGGCGCAGATCGAGCTCTATACGAAACAGGGCCAGTACGAGAAGAAGGTCTACACCCTGCCCAAGGAGCTCGACGAGAAAGTGGCACGGCTGCATCTGGAAAAGATCGGCGTGAAGCTGACGAAGATGACGGACAAGCAGTCCGAATATATCGGCGTGCCGCAGCAGGGCCCGTTCAAGCCGGAGCATTATCGGTATTGAGATCGACCCTCCCTTGGGAGGGTCGAAAAATTCGGAGCGAAGCGCAGAATTTTTCGGGGAGGATGTGCAAGGCAGATTCTCCGTCGGCATCCTCCCCGAAGCGCTTCGCGCTTCGACCCTCCCAAGGGAGGGTCGAGCCGTGTTAGATTTGTTCATGACCACACGCACCGCCACCTGCTCCTGCGGCAAGCTTTCCATCACCTGCGAAGGCGAGCCCGTACGCATTTCCATATGCCATTGCCTCGCCTGCCAGAGGCGCACCGGCAGCACGTACAGCGCGCAAGCGCGCTGGCCGCGTGCATCGGCGAACATCGAGGGACACTCCAGCGAGTACGTGCTCACCGGCGATGAAGGCGGCCGCGCCCGCTTTCATTTCTGTCCGACCTGCGGCGCGACCGTCTATTACGTCAATGAAGACATGCCCGACGCGATCGCCGTGCCGATCGGGGCGTTTGCCGATCCGTCGTTTCCGGCGCCGAAAGTCTCCGTCTATGAATTGCGCAAGCACGCCTGGGTGAGCGTGCCTGAGGACGCCGAGCACTACGACTAGGTTGTGAGGGCTCCGGCTGGGTGAAGTTGCGTCAGAACTCTATGTCGCGTGCAGCGATACGCTCTGGGTCCGCGATGAGGCTGATCTCGACGATCCGGCCGTTCTCCAGGACGAAGTCGGCCGCCACGCGCGGGCTTCCTCCGGGCGCAAACACAAAGCCATAGTCGCCGTCAAGCAAAGCGAGCTGCGCCGCCTTCGCGCGGCCCCGGAAGATGTTCGCAACGGCGTCGCGACCGCGGATCTCCGGGGCGAGGATCGGTACATCCTGGCTTGCAAGCGCCAAACTTGCCTGCACCGCCGCTGCGTCCGCCCGCAGCACGACACCGGGATCGAGGATGGCGAGAAGGGCTGCGAAGTCACCGCTGCGCGATGCGGCAAGAAACGCGTCGATGACCTCGCGTTGCCGCGTCCGGTCAGCCTCCGGCTGAGCGGGTGCGCCCTGCACTCGCCGTCGCCCTCGGCTCGCGAGCTGTCGCACCGCCGCCGGCGAGCGGCCGACGACCGGCGCAATCTCATCGAACGAGAAATTGAACATATCGTGCAACACGAACGCGACCCGCTCCGCCGGCGTCAGGGTCTCGAGCACCACCAGCATCGCAACGCCGACGGAGTCCGCGATCAGCGTCTCGCGCTCCGGATTGTTCGCCGCCGGGAGGGTTTCGACGCCGGCATCGACCGGAACTTCGTGCCGCGACTTTCGTTCGCGAAGCATATCGAGGCAGACGCGGGCCACGATGGTCGTGAGCCAGCCGGAAAAATTGTCGATGCCACTCGACCCGGCACGCATGAACCGGAGAAAGGTCTCCTGCACCGCATCGTCGGCCTCGGCCCCGGAGCCCAGCATCCGGTAAGCGACGGATCTGAGATGGGCCCGGCTGGCTTCGAACCGCTCCGCCAGAATTTCTTTCTCGGTCATTGTCACTTTCCGGTGGCGCCATTCGTCATGAGTATAACGGGCGTCATGAGTATGACGGGCCACGTCAGGACAATGTGACAGGAGAAGAGAATGGAATCCCGCAGGAAGCATCCGGCGGCCCTGTCACCCAGCGTCGTAGCAGCCATTCAGGCCGTGCTGCCTGCAACCGGGAACGTCCCAAACAACGCCCAAGGGTTGCCGGCGGCCGAGCCGAGCGCCACCCCGCGGCAGCACAGGAGAAGCCACATGACCGATCCCAGTGACATGGTAAGCGTCCGCTACATGGTGGACGACGTTGAGAAGGCGGTCGCCTTCTACACGACGTTCCTCGACTTCGAAGTCCTGAACAAGTTTCCCGCTTTCGCCGACGTTGCCCGCGGCAAACTGCGATTGCTGCTCAGTGGACCAAGCAGCTCCGCAGGGCGGCCCATGCCGGATGGCGCCAAGCCGGGCCCCGGCGGCTGGAACCGCATTCACCTCATCGTCGACGACATCGATGCCGAAGTCGCGCGCCTGCGCAATGCGGGTGCGCCGTTTCGCAACGACATCCTCTCAGGACCGGGCGGCAAGCAGGTCCTGCTCCAGGATCCCTCCGGCAATGTCGTCGAACTCTTTCAACCCGCCGCTTTCAACCCGACACGATGAGCAATCGCGCGGAGAAGGGAAACAGAGATGAATACCGACGCGGCTGTCCAATTGGGCCGACCAACTGTTGCGGATGATCCCAGTCGCACCTTGCGGCGCTGGTGGACCATCGTCTCTGTCTTGCTCGTCGTTGCTATTTTCGCCCAAGCGGTCTTCGCCGGCCTGATGTTGTCAGGAGTCGATTGGGCACGCTCGGCACATTCGCTGAATGCAGCACTACTGATCGCCTTCACTTTCACAGCGGGTCTCGTCTGCGTCATCACGCTCCGCCGTATCCAGCAAGGATGGAAACTGGGTTTGACTCTGTTGTCGCTGGCGGTAGTGGTCTTGCTTCAGACTGCCGTCGGCAAAATGTCCGCAAACGGCGCCAACCTCATGTGGGTCCACGTTCCGCTTGGCGTCGCCTTGGTGGGCTTCGCGGCGCAAGCCGTGGCCCATGCCCGAAAATTGAGTGCCCGAAAATCAGGCGGGGAAAAATGAGCGACAAGGAAAGTGCGGGCCATCCGTACAACGTGCTGTTTCTCTGTACCGGCAATTCGGTGCGCTCGATCATGGCCGAAGCGATTCTGAACCGCGTCGGCGCGCCGAGATTCAGGGCATACAGTGCCGGCTCGCGGCCGAAGGGCGAAGTCAGTCCGCAAACCATTGCGCTGCTGAGGAGCTTCAGGTTCAAGACCGATGGATTGTGCTCGAAGAGCTGGGAGGAGTTCGCCGCGCCGGGCGCGCCGAAGCTCGATTTCGTGTTCACCGTTTGCGACAACGCCGCGAACGAAGTCTGTCCGGTCTGGCCAGGCCAGCCGATGAGCGCCCATTGGGGCGTACCCGATCCGGCCGCGGCCGGGGGCTCGCAAGCCATCATTTCGCGAGCCCTGTTTGACGCCTACCGCCTACTGCAGAACCGCATCGGGATGTTCTGCGCGCTGCCGCTCACAAGCCTCGACCGGCTCTCGCTGAAGCGGATGATCCGGGACATCGGCAAGATGCGCCGCGATCCGAGCGAAGAAGGCGCTGCTTGAGGAGCCAGGGCGCCTCGTGGAAGAACACGCGACGCCGAATTTCAGGAGTGAGGAGATCGCTCGGTGAACTAATCACCTCTCCCTCGCCGCCTTCGCCAAAGCTACGGCGTGCCTTGAGTTCGTGCCTGCCACGCCGAAGCGAAGCGTAGGCGGGTGGAGAGGTCGAAATTTGCGAAGCAAATTTCGGGTGAGGGGAAGCCTCACCACCGCGCTCTATTCTTACCCCTCACCCGACACGCTTCGCGCGTCGACCTCTCCACAAGGGAGAGGTAATTAGGCGACATGCATCACACCACGCGCGTTCGCGTGTCCATCAGCCACCATCGCACTGCGGCGCTGATCAAAAGCGCCGCGAAGCCAAGCACGGGTTGAAGGGCGGTGAATTCCATGCGCCTGGGCGCAAGACCGCCGATCAAGCCTGATGTCTCACCCAGATATCCCACCCCCACCTGCACGAATTGTACGAGCATCGCCGCGGCATGAAGGAAGGTGGGATCTGTCCATTGCAGTGTCATGAGTCACCTTTCGCAAAGCCTAGACCGCGATTTCACTTTGGCCGGCACCTTCGACGCCATCGGCCACGTATTCGAGCAGTTCGCCGGGCTGGCACTCCAGCGCGCCGCAGAGGGCGTCGAGCGTCGTGAAGCGAATCGCGCGCGCCTTGTTGGTCTTGAGGATCGAGAGATTGGCGAGCGTGATGCCGATTTTGTCGGCGAGCTCCGTCAGCGACATGCGCTTCTCGAGCATGACGCGGTCGAGGTTAAGTTTGATGGCCATGACGCGCCTCAGACCGTCAGTTCGTTTTCGGTTTTGAGCGCGAGGCCCTGGCGGAAGACTTCCGAAAGCGCCAGCACGAGCAGGCCGGAGAAGAACACGGGGCTACCGCCGTCGCCGTGCGGCCAGCCAAAGTCCTTGATGCGCGGCAGTTGAATTGGGGACCCGGAAATTGTCGCCGTCGCGTGGTCGGCGAGATAGAGATAGACCGACTGGACGAACCAGTGTTCGACGAAGGCCGAGACCAGCGAAAAGGCGATGAGGGCTCCGCCTACGAGCTGGACGAGCTGCACAGTTTGCCGGGTGAAACTCTCGCCGCGGCCGACATTGCGAAAGAGGCGGCGCAGGAGTTCGAAAAGTACGGCAAGGAAGATCGTGTCGATGAGCATCACGGGCAAGCCGTGATGCTTCACGACTTCGACCAGGCCGCCAGCTTGCTTGACGAAGATGTTGATGGTGCCATTGAAAAGGTGGGCCGTGAAATCGGAGTCGCCGCCGTTCGCTTGCAGCACGAAACTGGCGGGCTGGCCCCCGACGTCGCGCGTCACAGGCCCGAAGTGAGTCCCCGGCGGAAGCTTGGGGTCGATCAGAATCGCGGCCACGATCGCGACCGAGCTGAGGACAAGTATCACCATGAGGACGCTGAAGACCCAGCGGAAGAGCTTGGGGAGGAAGCTGACGGGGGCCATGACATTTCTCCGGAAAGCGGTATTTATCGAAAAACGATATACCATTACCGATAAACAGTAAAGAGATTTATCGAAAAACAATAAGTCACAGAGTCTGTTGGACTTTCGCGCTTGGTTGGCCAGTCAGGGCGCGCACGAACAGCCGAAACACTCTCGCTACGGCTTCCTCCCCCGCCGTTGCGTTGCGACAGCGCGCGGATGACGGAGGGGGTGGCGGTAGCGGCAAAGAATAATCGCGATTGTCTGTCGAATTTCCCGCCACCCCTTCCGTCTCGCGCTGTGCGCGAGCCACCTCCCCCCGCAACACAATGGCGGGGGAGGAAGCATTGTATGAAGTGGTCTCAAAGAGATCGAACGCGACACCTCAATACAATTGCTCCCACGAGCATCCGGCGTCGATGATTTAGCTTCCCTCTTCCGTGAACTGACGGTGTGAGGGAAATGAGAAAAGCCGAACGCCTCTCACGACCGCACGTCAAAACCCTCCGGCGAAACATGACGGAAGCCGAGGTGATGCTGTGGCCATCCTTGCGGCAGAAGAAGCACCACGGCGTCCATTTCCGACGCCAACATCCGATCGGCCCCTACATCGCGGACTTTGCTTGCGTCTCCGCGCGGCTGGTCGTGGAAGTCGACGGCGCGACGCATTCGACGGATGAGGAAGTAGCTTACGATCGCCGCCGCGACGCCTTCATGATGCGACGCGGTTGGCGCGTAATCCGCGTCACAAACGATGAGATCTATCGTCATTTGGACATGGTGCACTCAATGATCTTCAGCCACCTCGAGCTTCCTCCCCCGCCGTCGCGGGGGAGGTGTCAGACGCGCGCGATAGCGCGCGGATGACGGAGGGGGTGGCGGGAAATTCGAAGGACGATCGCGATTAATCTTTGCATCTACCGCCACCCCTTCCGTCTCGCGCTGCGCGCGAGCCACCTCCCCCGCAACGGCGGGGGAGGAAGATTTCTGCGCTTCACCCCAGCGCTCGCAAATAGCGCAAGCTCGCTTCAACACTCGGCCAATATGGCGCGGGCGGGAAATCGTGTTCGACGAAGAAGTGTTCGGCGCCTGACTTCTTCGCGGCTGCAATCAGCGCTGGGAAGTCCAGCGTGCCGGAACCAACGTCCGTCATGTTGCCGTCTGCTTTGTAGTCTTTCAGATGCACCAGCTTCACACGGCCGTCGAGCTTCTTGATCACCGCCAGCGGATCTTCGCCGCCTTTCTTCAGCCAATAGACGTCGAGCTCGAAATTCACCAGCGCCGGATCCGTCTCGCCAACGAGAATGTCGAACGGGCGCTTTCCACCGGACGCGTCGAACTCAAAATCGTGATGGTGGTAGGCGACGCGGAAGCCTTCTTCCTTCGCGCGCTTTGCAAACGCCGACAGCTTGGAGATCACGACATTCCAGTCGCGCTCGTCCGGCATGACAAAAGGCATCACGATGAAGCGGCAGCCGAGCGTCTTTGCCATCGCCAGCACGTCGGCCGGGCGTTGGGCCATGTCGCCGAGGCCCACATGGCACGAAGGACAATCGAGCCCGATCTCCTGCATACGCTTGGCGAGGCCTGCGAAATCCATGCCGAGCGGCGCGGCGAACTCAACCGAGTCGTAGCCGGTGTTGCGGATCTGCTCGAGAGTGCCGACCGGATTGTCCTTAAACGGTTTGCGCAGCGTATAGAGTTGGATGCCGATCTTCATGTGGGTCACAAAGCTCCCTCTTGCAGCAGGTCGGCGGCGCGGTTGGCGGCGCGCGCGGCCAGCGCCATGTAGGTGAGCGACGGGTTCATGTTGGCGCTCGACGTCATCGCAGCACCGTCGCTGACGAACACGTTGGGCGCTTCATGCGCCTGGCCCCAGCCGTTCAGCACCGAGGTCTTGGGATCGCGGCCCATGCGCGCCGTGCCCATCTCGTGGATGCGATCGCCCGGCGGCGTCAGCTGCTCTCCGGCTTCCTCCCAGGCATTGATGTCGACGCAGCCGGCCGCGCGCAGCATCTCGGCGGCGTCGCGCGCCGCCTCGCGCATCATCGCGTATTCGTTCTTGCCGTGCGCGCAATCGATGACGGGAACAGGCATGTCCCATTGATCGACGCGCGTGCGCGATAGCGTCACGCGATTGTTCGGATCGGGCAGCACTTCGCCGAACGGCACGAGCGAAAAGCTCCAGGGCTTCCGCCCGATCTCGTCGTCCTCGCGCTCGGCGCCGCCCAGCACCCGCGCTTCGATCCTGCGCGTGCGTCCAGCGCCACCCTGCATGCCGAAGCCGCGCAAATAGGGCTTGTCGCCCTCGGTCGTGTGGGCATAGCGCGGAATGTAGATGCCGGTCGGCCTGTCGGCGGGATCGTGAACGTCATCGAAGCCCGGATAACGTCCGACGATCGCCTTGCAGCTGACATGATCCATCAGGTTGCGGCCGACCTGGTCGCTGCCGTTCGCGAGACCGCGCGGGAACGCATCCGACACCGAATTCAAAAGAATGACGGCGGTGTTGATTGCCGAGGCATTGAGAAAGACCAGCTGTGCTTCATAGGTTTGCGCTTGTTTCGTCAACCGGTTGACCGCGCGCACGCCCGAGGCGCGGCCGCTCTTCGCATCGACTTCCACCGACTGCACGATCATGTCGGTCAGGATCGTGAGATTGCCGGTGTTCTTCGCCGCCGGCAGCGTCGCCGCCTGGGAGGAGAAATAGCTGCCGAGCGGACAACCGTGCACGCAACGCATGCGCTGTTCGCAGCGCTTGCGTCCGAGGTCCTGGTGTACCTTGGTCACGCGGCTCAGCTGCGCGGCGCGGCCGATGATCATGCGCCTTGTGGGAAACGCGGCTTCGATCTTTTCCCTGATCGCTTCCTCAACGCAGTTGAGTTCGTAAGGCGGCAGGAAATCGCCGTCGGGCAGATGCGGAATCTCGTCGTAGTTGCCGCTGATCCCGGCAAAGGCCTCGGCGTGGTCGTACCAGGGAGCGAGATCGTCGTAGCGGATGGGCCAGTCGACGCCGTGGCCGTCTTTCAGGTTGGATTCGAAATCGGCGGGCGCCCAGCGATAGGACTGGCGCCACCAGGTGAGCGAGCGGCCGCCGAGTTGATAGCCGCGGATCCAGCGATAGGGTTTTCCGGGCACGGTCTCGTAGGGGTAGTCGTGATCGCTCGCCCAGAATTTGCGGTTGGATTCGAACAGCGCGTAGGCGACGCCGTCGTAATAAGGATAGTGCAGCTGGCGCTCTTCCAGCGGCACCTGGTCGTCGCGCCGCCGCAGTTGCGCCGCGAGATCGTGGCTATAATCGGCGCCGTGCTCGATATTCGGGCCGCGCTCTAGCATGAGCACCTTGAGCCCGCGCTCGCACAATTCCTTGGCGGCCCAGCCGCCGCTGATGCCAGAACCCACCACGATCGCGTCGAACTGCATTAGTGCGCCTTTTCCAGACCTGCTTCGATTTTGATTGAATAAAAAGAACTCGTCATGGCCGGGCGGCGCGTAACGCAGTGGAGCGCGTCCCGGCCATCCATGAACACCCATGGGAGGTGTCTTGGTGCAAACGTGTTCGCATCGAGATCATGGATGGCCGACACGCCTACCCCCGGATCAAGTCCGGGGTCCGGCCGGTCGGCCATGACGGATTCAAGGGTAATCAAATTCAAGCGCTCCATTCTGGATCAAGATACGCGCGCGCTTCCTGCAAACAAATCGACCGCTTGCTTCAGCGCCGCAATCGGATCGCCGCGCGGCACGAATTCGTGGCCGACCCAGTGATCGTAGCCCATATGGTGGAGCAAGCCCGCAATGCCGCGCCAGTTGATTTCCTGGCGGTCGTCGAGGTCGCGGCGGCCCGGCGCGCCGGCCGTATGAATATGTCCGATCAGATCGGCATGCGCCTTGATCGTGCGGCTGAGGTCGCCCTCCATCAGCTGCATGTGATAGCCGTCGTAGAGCAGCCGCAACGTGGGCGAGTTCAACTGGCGCACGATCTCGGCGCCGAACGATGTGCGGTCGCACTGGTGGCCGGGATGATCGACCTTGCTGTTGAGCAACTCCAGCAACAAGCGCACACCGGCCTTGCCGGCATGCGCGACGACAGGACCAAGTCCCTCCACGCAGGCGGCAATGGCAGGCGCGTCGACGCCGTCTCCGAACCGCGAGCCGGCGAACACGATCACGGCGTCGACTCCGCCTGCGGCGGCGGCATCGATCTTGCGGCGCACTTCTTCTTTCAGTGCCGTGTGGCGTGCGGGATCGTTGAAGCCCTGTTCGAGCGCGTGACCGCTGATGGTGACGAGCTCAAGGCCCAGATCGCGCGCCAACGGCCACAGAGTTTCAGGAAGCATTTCCACACCGCCAGCGCCGGAGTCCTTCGCCGCGCGCAGGAATGGTTCGGGCTCGACGTCGCGGCCGTGCGTAAAGGACCACCAGGCAAAGCTCTGCCGCATCACGTGACCTCGCGCATGGAAATCCAGCGCCCGTCTTCAGCCGCGCTCTTCACAGCGGCGGCGATGAAGCGCATGCCATCGACACCGTCGGCGATGCCGGGAAGGTTTGCTACGTTCGCGTTCGGCGTGCGCTTTTCCTTGTGCGCACGCACCAGCTCGGCGGCGTCGGCATAAACCTGCGCGAAGCCTTCGAGATAGCCTTCCGGATGTCCAGCCGGAATACGCGTCGCGGCAAGCGCGGCCGGCGCAAGGCCGGGGCCGCCGCGGCGCAAAATCCGCGGCGCTTCTCCAAGTCGCGTGAAACGCAGCAGATCGGGATCCTCCTGCGACCATTCCAGCGCGGCATTCTCGCCGTAAATGCGCAGGCGCAACCCATTCGCGGCGCCGATCGCCACCTGGCTCGCCCACAACTGGCCGCGCGCGCCGTTCGCCCAGCGCAAACGGATCTGCACATCGTCGTCGAGCTTGCGTCCCGGCACGAAACGCGAGGTTTCGGCGCTCACGGCGTCCGCGCGCGCGCCCGTTACAAACGTACTGAGATGATAAGCATGCGTGGCAATGTCGCCGAGCGCGCCGCCCGCGCCGGCACGCGCGGGATCGCCGCGCCACTCCGCTTGTTTCTGACCGGGAAGATCGCGCGCCAGCCAGTCTTGCGCATATTCCGCCTGGATCACGCGGATGGCGCCCAGCGCACCGGCGGCGATCATCGCGCGCGCCTGACGCATCATCGCATAGCCGCTGTAATTGTGCGTCAGCACGAACGGCACACCGCTTCGCTTCACCGCTTCGGCAAGATCGAGCGCGTCGGCAAGGTTCGTCGTCAGCGGCTTGTCGCAGATGACGGCGATGCCGGCGTCGAGAAAGGCGTGCGCCGGTCCGTGATGCAAATAATTGGGCGTAACGATGGCGACGGCATCGATGCGATCGGACCGCGAGGCTTCGGCGGGCGCCATGCGCTGCCAGTCGCCGTAACAGCGATCCTCCGCGAGACCAAGCGTGCGGCCGAACGCGCGCGAACGTTCGGCATCGGCGCTGAAGGCGCCGGCGACAAGCGTCCAGCGATCGTCCAGCCGCGCCGCCATGCGATGGACGCCGCCGATGAAGGCGCCGTCGCCGCCGCCGACCATGCCAAGCTTGAGACGGCTCTCAGCGATCAAGGCCCAGCATCCTGCGATTGGCGGCCGCGTCCGTGCCGCTCGCCACGAAATCGTCGAAGCTCTTGCCCGTCACCGCGATGATGTGATCGCGGATGAAGGGCGCACCTTCGCGCGCGCCGTCGGCGGAATTCTTGAGCGCGCATTCCCATTCCAGCACCGCCCAGCCCTTGTACCCGTACTGCGCGAACTTGGAGAAGATCGCCTTGAAGTCGATCTGCCCGTCGCCGAGCGAGCGGAAACGCCCTGCGCGATCCTTCCACGACTGATAGCCGCTATAGACGCCCTGCCGTCCGGTGGGACGGAATTCCGCATCCTTGACGTGAAACATCTTGATGCGGTCGTGATAGAGATCGATGTATTCCAGATAGTCGAGCTGCTGCAGCATGAAGTGGCTGGGATCGTAGAGCAGGCAGGCGCGCGGATGATGATCGACGCGCTCCCAGAACATCTCCACCGTCGCGCCGTCGAAGAGATCCTCGCTGGGATGCACTTCGTAGCAAAGATCGACTCCTGCCTCGTCGAACGCATCGAGGATCGGCCGCCAGCGCCGCGCCAGCTCGTCGAACGCTTCCTCGACCAGACCGGCCGGGCGCTGCGGGTAGGGATAGAAATAGGGCCAAGCCAACGATCCCGAGAATGTCACATGCGCCGGAAGGCCGAGGCGCTTCGACGCCTTGGCCCCCATGAGGACCTGGTCGACGGCCCAGGCTTGGCGCGCCTTCGGATTGCCGCGCACGGCGCTCGGCACGGCACCGTCGAACATCTCGTCATAGGCGGGATGCACGGCGACCAGCTGCCCCTGCATGTGGGTCGAGAGTTCGGAAATCTCGATGCCGGTGTCGGCGAGCATGCCGCGCACCTCGTCGCAATAGGCGTCGCTCTCCGCGGCGAGCTTCAGGTCGAACAGCCGCCGGTCCCAAGTTGGAATCTGAACGCCCTTGAAACCCAGTCCTGCGGCCCAGCGGGCGATCGTAGGCAGGCTGTTGAAGGGCGCCTCGTCCGCAGCGAACTGCGCGAGGAAGATGGCCGGTCCTTTCATGCACTCTCCGATCCCTGAAACGACGGCGTGGCGGATCCGCCAGACTATGATGGCCCAAGCCTAGCATGCGCGGAGCCGGTGGCGAGATGCTGGCAGGTGGTACCGTTCAAGCCTGAGCATTGTCGATTGATAATCACCTCTCCCTTGTGGAGAGGTCGAAAAATCCGGAGCGCAGCGAAGGATTTTTCGGGTGAGGGGAAGTGCCAGACCGCATTCTATTCTTCGACGCTTCCCCTCACCCGAAATTTGCTTCGCAAATTTCGACCTCCCCACGAGGGGGAGGTGATTAGACCCAGCCACTACTCCGACGCCACCGTGAACTTGATCGAGCCGATGTGGATGGCATCGGCGCGTGTGTTGGCGGCGCCGGATTTCGAGACCAGTAGGTCGTAAGGCTCCACGCGGACCGTGAAAGGGCCCTTGGATTTGCCGACGATCCGCGTCACATCGAAACGCTGCACCGGCTTCATCGCGCTCATCCCCGGCATTCGCGGATGCGTGGCGCCGAAGAGATCGATCAAGCCCACGAAGGCGCCTTCGCCCTGCCCGCCTTTGGCGAGATAGACTGCGAAACCGGAGGACGGCACGCGGTCGAAGCTTATGTCGGCAAGCTCGAGATAGACGTGCTGGCCTTCGAGAACCGGTGACGAAAGACGCGGTCCCCCTGGTGCTTTTTCGCTCGAAACACCGGTACCAAGATCTTTGGGCAGCGGGCCGGTCGCGGCGTTGCCGGGCTTTGCGGATTCCGACTTCGTAAAATTCTTGTTCTCATCAAGGATGCGAGAAGCCGCCGCGCGCGGCGAGACCGTCAGCGGCCCGGTCTCATCGAGAAGCATCGAGGCGGCGAGCATCTCGCCGCCCAGCATCGACGCCGTCGACTTCGCGATCGGCGCCGCGGATCCAGGCGGCGGCGGCGCGGCGGCGGCAACTGTGCGCGGTATCGAAGGCAGCGTGAGCGCCATCTTCGACGGATCGTCGATGTCATAGCGGACCGCGAGATTGTTGCGTTCGACGTAGAAGCGGCGGCTCTCGCGCTTTTCGCTGCCGTCGACATCGAGGAACACCCATGGTTTCTCGTCGAACCATTCGGCTCCCGGCAGCGGGCCCCAGCGCTTGCCCGGCTGCACCGACCACTCGGCCCACATGCGATCGATGTTGGCGTGATGCACCCAGAAGATCGGATCGAAAGCGGCCGTGGGAATATCCGACATTGCGCCGTTCACCGAGCCGACGATGCCGCCGACGGCGACGTGGATATCGTTGTGGGGGCGCTGCTCCAGCAGACCGAGCTCGGTGCGATCGGAATCCAGCGTGTCGCCGCCGAAGCCGCGCGAATTGGTTTCGTGGAAGAAATTGGCGCTGTTCACCGCATTGAACGCTTGGCAGATCTTGGCGCTGAGATCGAAACGGCCGGAGACGAAAGCGAATTCGCGGTTCTTGTGATAGAGCGAATTGGCGATCTTCTTGTCGCCGTCCAGAAACTGCGGCGCGAAGTCCTCCGGGAAGCTGCGCGCATCCTCTTTCGAGTAGTCCCAGTAGGGAATCGCAAGGTCGGCGTCCTGCGCCGCGTCGCGCAGATGGCGTTCGAAATAGAAGATATACGCGCGGTGCCAGAGGAGAAAGTCGGCCGAACAGGCGCCGAAATGCGGGCACTTGTTCCAGTAGCGCGCCTTATCCACGTTGGCGACTTTGGAATTCTTTGCGACCGCATCGTCATAGAGCGCCTTGTTGTTGGCGTGGACGGAGGCCTGGAAGAACCAGCTGCGATGATCGGAAGCGGGCAGTGCTTTCATCGCCGCGATACCCCGGCGCAGGGAATCCAAACGGCGCTGATCCATCACGAACTCGGACAGCGGCACGCGCACGGGGCCGGTTGCCGCGAACGCGGGTGCCATGCCCGCGAAGCTCGACAGCGCCGCCAGTCCGACGGCCGTACCGACAAATTCCCGCCGCGTTTGTTGCATGTGAAATCCCCTTCGAGAGCAATTCTAGTGCATCGCGTCCCCGTCGTGGGATTCCACCCTCCCTTGGGAGGGTCGAAAATTCGAGCGAAGCGAGGATTTTCGGGGAGGATGTGGAAGGAAACACGCTTTCCACATCCTCCCCGAAGCGCTTCGCGCTTCGACCCTCCCAAGGGAGGGTGGAGGTGCGAGTCGTCCACAGACCCTAGGGCTGGATGCACTTCCAAGTTTTGGGATATTTACAATTTCTTAACCACAATACCTAGGCGGACTCAGGCCATCTCCATATCATCTTGATTCCACAGTGATTCGTCGCGAGCGGCGAGGATCGAGGGCGGCCCAAACATGAGTCCCCAGTCGGGACATAACAGGCGCCGGGAGGGGGACCTGCCTACGCTGAAGCTACGGCAGGCGTTCGACTCGTACCTGGCCCGCCGAAGCCTTGGCGTAGGCGGGAGGCTCCGCTCCAAGAGGGGGCTGCTGGTCTGCGCCATGTGCGCAGGCATTTTCCTGTCGAGTCAGGCTCTTGCAGCGCCTGTCACAGAAATTCGCGCAGCCATTGACGACGTGACGCTGATCACCAGCGCCGTGGCGGCGGGAGGGATTGCGCTCGCGATCGCGGCTGGGTTGTGGGCGCTCTCGGAGCAATTTGCCGCCGGCCGCTTGCGCCGGTCCTTGCGGACATTGAGCGCGCGAGCGCGCGCCTCGTCCGGCGCGCGCGACGCATTGATTTCCGCGGGGCGCGAGTCGGTCGTGGTGTGGGGACGCGGCGAACAGGCGCCCCTTTCCTATGGCGGCGGCGAGGTGTTGCTCGATGCGTGCCTTGCCGGCCCCGACGCGACGGCGATCTCCGAAGCCCTCGATGCGCTCGGCGATCGCGGCGCGCCTTTCACGCTCGACGTCCTCGACAAAAACGCCCGCAGCATCGCGATGCGCGGACGCGCCGTGGGCGGCATGGCGGCCGTATGGCTGGAAGAAATCGAGGAAGCCAAATCGCTGGCGCCAGATTTTCAATCGGTGCTCGACGCGCTGCCCATTCCGGTGTGGCTGCGCGACAAGACGTTGTCGTTGCTCTGGGCCAATAGCGCCTACGCCTCGGCGACGGGCATAGCCGATACCGGCGCGGTGCTCACCGCCCAAGTGCCGCTCGACAAGTCCGAACGCGATCTTGCCAGCGCCGCGCGGGCGGAAGGTCATGCGCTCGAAGCCAAACGTTTTGCCGTCGTCGGCGGACAGCGCCGCGCGCTTGCCTTCACGCACGTGCCATTGGACGACGGACGTATCGTCGGCTCCGCCATCGACGTCACCGACGTCTCCAACGCGGAAGCGAAGCTGCAGCAGCATCTCGACGCCCATTCCGACACGCTGGACAAACTCGCCACCGCCGTTGCCGTATTCGGGCGCGACCAGAAACTCACTTTCTACAATCGCGCCTTCGTCAATCTGTGGGGCCTGCCGGAGAAATGGCTGGACCGCAACCCGAGCGACGGCGAAATGCTCGATCGCTTGCGCGAGGCGCGCAAGCTGCCAGAACAGCGCGACTTTCAGCTTTGGAAACGCCAGCGTCTCGCACTTTACGATCAGCCGGGCGAATACTTGCCGGAGGAGCTTTGGCATGTGCCTGGCGGCAAAACCTTGCGCGTCGTGCCGCAGCCCCATCCGTTCGGCGGGCTGACCTTCCTCTACGAAGACGTCACTGAAAAACTGGCTCTGGAAAGCTCCTACAACACGCTCATCAAGGCCCAGTCGGCCACACTCGACACGCTGCAGGAAGGCGTCGCGGTGTTCGGGCCCGACGGGCGGCTGAAGCTGCACAATGCCTCCTTCGCCCGCATCTGGCAGCTCGACGATAGCGTCCTGATCGGGGAACCGCATGCGCAGAAGATCGCCGATGCCAGTGTCGTCCGCTTTGGCGACGACGCGGTGTGGCGCAAATTGGTGGCGAGCATTTCTTCGGGCGCGGAACGGCGGCGCGACTGGCCGGAAATCGAACGGCCCGACAAAACCATTCTGGCGCTCTCCACGGCGCCGCTGCCGGACGGCGCAACGCTGGTGACGTTCGCCGACGTCACCGACCGCCACCGCATCGAGAGCGCGCTGCGCGAGCGCAACGAAGCGCTGGAAGCCGCCGATCGCCTCAAATCCGATTTCGTGCACCATGCCTCGTTCCTGTTCCGCGATCCGCTGAACGCGGTGCACGGCTTTGCCGATTTGCTGGCATCGGGCGCAGCCGGTTCGCTCAGTCCGAAACAGGGCGAATATGTGCAGGACATTCTGGCGGCCTCGAACAAGCTCGCGGAAGTCACGAGCGATATTCTCGATCTCGCCATGATCGATTCGGGCGCGATGCGCCTGGAACTCGGCCGCGTCGATCTCTACGACCTGCTCTTGCGCGTGGCAGAACCTTTGCGCCAGCATGCCGAAAGTCTCGACATCAAATTCGTTGTCGATTGCGACGAGGATATCGGCATCATCGTGGTGGACCAGCGCCGCATCCGCCAAGTGGTGTTCAATCTGCTGTCCAACGCGTTCAAGTACACCCCGCGCGGGGGCGCCATCACGCTGGGCGGCGAAATCGTGGGCGACGACGCGCAGATCTGGGTCGCCGACACCGGGCCCGGCATCGCGCCGGACGTGAAAGCCAGTGTGTTCGATCGCTTCTCCGCAAAGAGCCGCGCCGGCCAGCGCGCGGGCGCGGGATTGGGTCTTGCGCTCGTCAACCGCTTCGTGGAGCTGCACGACGGCTGGGTGGAAATCGAAAGCGGAACCGACGGCGGCACGCTGGTGCGCTGCCATTTGCCGCGCCGCATGCCTGACGGCGAGCCGCGCGGAGCTGGTGATTCCAAGGGCGAATCCAAGTCCATGACAGCCGCGTAACAGCCGCAAAGTTTACCCTGCGGCGTTAGCGTCCTTCTGAGCGCGCACGCGCAGCGGTATAAGTGCCGTGATTTTATCGCACCTGCAGCATGACTTCGATTTTGAACCTCGACGCCGTCCGCGCCTCGCAAGTGCATCACTCGCCCTATGACTTTTTCATGGGCAAGGGATCGCTCAATCCCGATTCAATTGCGGCGCTGCAGGACAGCTTCCCCGACATCAAGGCGACCGGCTTTCATCCGCTGGAGCAGATGACCATCGAGGGCAAGTTCGCCGATCTCATCGGCGAAATTCAGTCGCTGGATTTCACTGCGGCGGTGTCCGATACGCTGGGCGTCGATCTGCGCCCCTATCCGCAGCTCATCACCATCCGCCGCGTCTCGGCGGCGCATGAAGGGCGCATCCACTGCGACTCCGAAAGCAAGATCGCGACCTGCCTGATTTATATGAACGACACCTGGGATTCACCCGAAGGGCGTTTCCGCGTGCTGAACAACGATCGCGACTTCAAGGACTATGTCGCCGAGGCGAGTCCGGAAACCGGCGCCATCGTCGCCTTCAAACGCGCGGACCATTCCTGGCACGGCCACACGCCGTTCGTGGGCGAACGCCGCGTGGTCCAGATCGCCTGGGTGCGCAGCCAGGCCGACATCGACCGCAAGAAGAAACGGCATGGCATGTCGAGTTTCTTCAAGAAACTGTTCAGCCGCGAAAGAGCGGAAGCGTACTAAGCGCCCGCGGGTTCAGCAGCACCGCTCGTCTCATCCAAAAGAATGGTTCGCGCGGAGGCGCGGAGACGCGGAGTTCTTTTCGATCTTGAAGCACTTCGCAGAAGTCGAAGGTTGGCCGGCGCGCTTCGCGCGCCAAAAGAAATCTAGAGTCGTTTCGGTATGGGTTGAATCACCCCAAATCCGTCATCGCCCGCTTCGTGCGGGCGACCCATTTTGTTTCTTGCGGAAGGAAGATGGGTTGCCCGGACGAGCCGGGCAATGACGAAAGTGGGATGGGCAATTTCAAAACAAACTCGCTCTAAAGTGAATATTCCGAAAGGATGAGCGCTGGAGACTCGTTTTCTCCGCGGCTCCGCGTCTCCGCGCGAAAAACTTTCTTACGTGAGAACCGTCGTCAGTGCTGGCTCTTGGGCATCTTGACGACGAGGCCGTCGAGTTCGGGGCTGACTTTGATTTGGCAGGAGAGGCGCGAGTTCGATTCCAGGTCCTGCGCAAAATCGAGCATGGTCTCTTCCATGTCGGCTTTGGGCGGCATCTTCTCGAGCCATGCCGGATCGACATAGACGTGACAGGTCGCGCAGGCACACGCTCCGCCGCAATCGGCGTCGATGCCGGGAATGAGGTTCTTCACCGCGCCTTCCATGACCGACCAGCCGTTGGGCACTTCGACTTCGTGCTCTTTGCCGGTGTGCTCGATGTATTTGATCTTGGGCATGGACGCGGGCCTCTCCCTCGGCGTTCGTGACGCTGCCGTCAGGCAATGTTTTTCATAGGAATGGCGGTGTCCGCAAGCCGCTCGGGCGCGACATGAGCGCCTTCGCCGATCAGTTTGCGGCCGACCAGATATTCCGGGGCGGCATTAACCGCCTCGACTGCGGCGACCGCGCCGTTTCTCAGGTGAAAGACCGCGAATTTGCGGGACGCCGGGTCGCCGCGGGCTACCGTCTGATCGCCCTCGCGGATGAGGCCTGCGATCTGGAGCTTAAGGTCGTACTGGTCGGACCAGAACCACGGCACCTCGCGATAGGTCGAGGGCTTGCCGGCCATGGCAAGCGCGGCGTGCTTGGCCTGGTCGATCGCGTTCTGCACGCACTCCAAACGGATGTGCGCCCCGTCGCGCCCATGATGGCGCGTGCAATCGCCGGCCGCGAAAATATCCGGATCCGAGGTCTGGCAGAATTCGTTCACATGAATGCCGTCGCCGAAGGTGAGTCCCGACGCCTTGGCGAGTTCGCAGTTCGGCATGATGCCGATGCCGACCAGCGCCACATCGGACGGCCAACTCTTGCCGCCGGCGCGAATGGCTTCGAGTTTGCCTTTGCCCTCGAAGCCTTCCACGCCGGTATTGAGATGGAAGACGACACCGGCGTCGCGGTGCACTTTCTCGTAGAAATCCGAAATCGGCTTGGACACGGCACGCGCCATCACGCGATCCAGTGCCTCGAACACCGTCACCGCCAAGCCGTATTTGCGCGCGACGGCCGCGACTTCCAATCCGATATAACCGCCGCCGATCACCGCGAGATGCTTGGACGTCTTGAACGTAGGACGCAGTCCGTCGACGTCGGCGATCGAACGCAAATAGTGAATGCCCGGGAGATCGGCGCCGGGCACACGGATGAGACGCACGCGCGAACCGGTGGCGAGCAAAAGTTTGTCGTAGGAAAGCGTGCGGCCGTCGACGAGCGTTACCTTTTTCGTCGAGCGGTCGATCGACTGCGCGGCCACGCCGAAAATCGTCGTGCATTTGGCTTCGGTATAAAACGCGTCCGGCTTCAGGAAGAGGCGGTCGCGTTCAAACGTTCCTGCGAGATAGGTCTTGGACAGAGGCGGGCGCTGATAGGGCGCAAACGGCTCGTCGCCCACCAGCGTGAGCGAGCCGTCGAAGCCCTCGGCGCGCAGCGTGGCGATGGCCTGCGCGGCGGCCTGCCCTGCCCCGATGATGACGATCTTTTCCGGCATTTCTTCGCCCGGGATGCCCGAATTTCCTATCCAGACCGTGGCTTACACGGTTGGTGGATGGCGGGCAAACAGACTTGGACGCCCAGGAGTGGGCGGGCTAAAAGCGAGCAATGGTAAGCTCTTGCGCCCGATTCTCTCAGCCGTTCTGCGGCGTCCTTGCGCTGGGCAGCTTGGCCGCGACCGAGGCGCTCGGGGCCAAGATCGCCGGCGGATTGGAGCGCGGCGATCTGGTTTTGCTGGAAGGCGATCTGGGTGCGGGAAAAACAACACTCGCCCGCGCCATCTTGAAGGGACTGGGCGTGAGCGAGGCGGTGCCGAGCCCCACGTTCACCTTGGTCCAGCATTATGAAACGGGACGCTTGGCTGTGCGCCACTACGATCTTTATCGCATCGAAAACCCCCGGGAGATCGACGAGTTGGGTGTCGAAGAGGCGTTGGATGAGGGCGCGGCCTTGATCGAATGGCCCGAGCGCGCGGGATCGCGCTTGCCGGACGGCACATTGCATGTGGTTTTGGAAATGACGAACGAGACCGCGCGAACTGCGATCTTGAGCGGCGTATCGCGCTGGAAGAATTTGCTGGCGGGCCCGTATGTCTGACCGCCAGGACGCCATGCTCGAATTTCTCGCGCGTTCCGGTTGGGGCAATGCGCGGGTCACCGCCCTACCCGGCGATGCGTCGACCCGGCGTTACTTTCGCGTCGGCGACGGCGTGCGCAAAGCCATGTTGATGGATCAACCGCAAGATGCGGAAACTCCGCAAGCCTCTCCGGGCGCCACGCCGGAAGAGCGCCGCGCGCTCGGCTACAACGCCGTCGCCCGATTGGCCGGCGGGGACTGTAGCCGCTTCGTCGCGGCTGCGAATTATCTGCGATCGCATGGGCTTTCCGCGCCGGAAATTTACACCGCAGATCCAGTGCGCGGTTTCATCCTGCTCGAAGACCTTGGCGACGATCTCTATTTCGACATTCTCGCCCAAGGGCGCGCAGACGAACACCGTCTCTACGGCGCCGCCATCGACGCGCTGACGAAGCTGCATGCGACGATTGCACCAGCCCTTCTCCCGCCGGACAAGCCGCTGCTCGATCACGACGAGACCGCGCAAATCGCGGAAGTCGATCTCATGACGAACTGGTTCATCCCGGTGGCGCTGGGCCGCGAGGCGCGCTGCGATGAAATCGAGGAGCACCGCACGCTGTGGCGCGAGGCGCTAAAAGCGTCGTTCGGCGGCCCGCGCGTGTTCGCACTGCGCGATTATCACGCCCAGAATCTGATTTGGCTTCCCGAGCGCCAAGGCGCCGCCCGAGTGGGCCTGCTGGATTTCCAGGACGCGGTGGCCGCCCCCCGCAGTCTCGATCTGGTTTCACTCACCGAAGATGCGCGGCGCGATATTTCTCCGGAGCTTGGCGAAGCAATGACAAAGCGCTATCTCGCTGCCATGCGCGATCAGGGCACGCCTCTCGATCAAGACAGCTTTCGCGCCGAAGCGGCGCTGACGGCAGCGCAGCGTAACGCGCGCATCGTGGGTATCTTTGCCCGGCTCTACAAGCGTGACGGCAAACCGCGTTACCTCGACTATCTGCCGCGCGTTTGGGGCTATCTGAACCGCGATCTGGACCATCCTTCGCTCGCACCGCTGAAATACTGGTACGGCAAGACCATTCCCATGGATGTGCGCGGCAAACCTGAAGGCGTGACCGCATGAGCAAACCCGTGACGCGCGCGATCATCCTGGCGGCGGGCCTGGGCACGCGCATGCGCCCGTTGACCAACGATCGGCCGAAACCGCTGGTGCAAGTGGCGGGAAAGGCGCTCATCGACCACGCCATCGATCGGCTGGTCGCGGCCGGCGTCACGACGATCGTCGTCAACGTGCACTATCACGCCGACCAGATCAAAGCGCACCTCGCCAAGCGCAAAGACGTCGAGATCCGCATTTCGGACGAAAGCGATGCCATTCTCGGTACCGGCGGCGGCATCGTTCGCGCGCTGCCGCATTTCGAAGGCGAACCCTTCTTCGTGCACAACTCCGACACGATCTGGACGGAAGGCTTCGGCCACGCGCTGGAGCGCATCAAAGCGCGCTGGAATCCCGACGAGATGGATGTGCTGCTGTTGATGGCCTCGCTAGTGACGGCGATGGGCTACGAGGGCCGCGGCGATTTCATGATGAGCCCGGATGGAAAGCTCGCGCGCGTCCCGGAAGGACGGCTTTCGCCCTTCGCCTATCCCGGCGTCTATATCGTGCATCCGCGCCTGTTCGACGGAGCGCCGAAGGGCACGTTTCCCATGATGGTGCTATGGGAGCAGGCGATCGCGCAGGGACGGCTCTACGGCATCCGCCTCGACGGCGTGTGGATGCATGTGGGAACGCCCGAAGCGGTGAAGGAAGCCGAGGCGTATATCGCCGATCTGGCGCCGGCGTAGGAACATTCCTCCACCCTCCCTTTGAGGGTCGAAAAATTCGTGCGCGTAGCGCGAGAATTTTTCGGGAGGGGGTCGCCCCGCGCTTGCTGAGTTTGTAGCTCAGCGATCGCGCGCCTATTGAAAGGCCTCGGCATGACCCCTCCCCGAAATTTGCTTCGCAAATTTCGACCCTCCCTCAAGGGCATAGGCGCTAACATAGGATTTGTAGGGATTGGGGCGTTCGCCGACGCGAGGACTCGTGCAAGCGATATTTGAGGGCGCCAAGATTT
>JACQDN010000074.1 GCA_016201105.1 Pseudomonadota bacterium | reverse complement strand
TCATCGAGCGCTGCTTCTGCAGGCTTAAGGATTTCCGCCGGATCGCCACTCGCTACGACAAACTCGCCAGCAATTTTCTCGCCGCTGTCCACCTCGCAGCCCTCGTCGCATACTGGCTTTAATTGAGTCCGGACCCTAGTTCCCTCTCCCCCGCTGAAGCGGGGGAGAGGGCAGGGTGAGGGGGTTTCTCCGTCCCGCACAATTCTGAATCACTCGGACTCGCGTCACGTCCCCCTCACCCCAACCCTCTCCGCCGCTGAAGCGGGGGAGAGGGAGAGATTCAAGATGTGTGCCTCCACCGACTGGTTCCGCTGCAAGCCATGGATCGAAGCAGCGCTCGTGCACACCCACGGCACGCACGCCATCGAAGACATCGAAGACGGCATCGCGAGCGGCGCCTATCAGTTCTGGTGTACGCAAAACAGCGCCGCCATCACCGAAATCGTCGACTATCCAAAATTGAAGGCGCTCAATTTCTTTCTTCTGGGCGGCGATCTTGCCGAATTGCTCGACATTCTCGAGCCGCGCATCTGCGCCTTCGCCAGGCACAAGGGTTGCGCGCGCGTTACCGGCGCCGGCCGCAAGGGCTGGGAGCGTGTGCTGAAACCGCTCACCTACCGCTTCGCAGGCACAACGATGTTCAAGGAGTTCTCATGAGCCTCACCGACAAAAAGAAATCCGTCTCCAAGGTCGATCCGACCGAACTGGCGGCGTGGCAATCCAATCTCAACGCCGCCAACGCGCTCGCGAGCCGGCCTTATCAGGCCTATTCCGGCGAAACGGTGGCGCCGTTCACGCCGACGCAGCTGCAGGGCCAGAAGGGCTTGCTCGATGTCGCGAACAATAATGTTGGCGGCGCAACGCTGGACGCCGCGACAGCGGCGAATGCCGGGCTTCTTTCCGGCATTACGCCCGACATGATCTCGAAGTTTTTCAATCCCTATCAGAGCGACGTCATCGATACGACGATGGGCGATCTGGAGCGTCAGCGCCAGATGGCTCAGCTGGCCGACAATCAGAAGGCTTCCGCGGCGCATGCCTTCGGCGGCGATCGTCAGGCAGTCTTGAACGCGCTCACCAATGAGGCCTCGCAGCGCACGGCAGCTTCGGCACTCGCAAATCTCAACCAGCAGGGTTGGCAGGCCGCGCTTCAAGCCGCGCTCGGTTCGGCGGGCGTGCAATCCAATGCGGCAGGACAGGCCGCAGCGCTATCCGCCGATCAGCTCCAGCAAGCGCTCACCCGTGCCGGCGCCGTCAACCAAGTCGGCGATACGCAACAGGCGCTGCAGCAGAAAATCGACGAGGCCAACAAACAAGCATTCCTCGACGCCTGGAATTATCCACTGCTGATGCAGCAACTGAAGAATCAGGCGCTCGGCGTCTATCCGACCGGCAGCTACAGCAAATCGACGGATAACCAAGGCATCCTCGGAGCAATCGGCGGCTTGGTCGGCAACGCGGCTTCCCTCGCGCAAGCCGGCGGCACCGCTGCAATATTCACTTGATCCCCGACCCGAACCATCGCGAGCGGAACCGGTGAGATCATGACGACTCCTTACATTCGCAATGGATTGCTCGGCGAACTGCCTCCATCGATATTGACCACAGGCACCGCGAAGCCAGAGGGAAATCCAAACCCAGCAATAAGGGCACCAACTCTGGAGCCGCCGAACGGACCTGGCGTGGTGAATTCCCGCTACGCCGCTGCCTTGGATCTCATGAACAACCCGCGCGTTCAAGCCTTCCTGGCGATGATACGGGATCTGGAAACCGGCAACCGCTACGACGCGGTGACGGGCGGAATCGCGAGAGCCAACTTCCAGCAGCATCCCGATATCTACAATCCACAGACCGACAGTTCGTCTGCCGGCGCCTACCAGTTCAATCGCGGAACGTGGAGCGACGAGATGCGGCGCGCCGGAGTCAAAAGCTTCTCGCCTTTGTCGCAGGATGTCGCCGCCACCGACCTTCTGACATATCTTGGTGCAACACCGCGATTGCTTTCGGGCGATCTGGATGGTGCAATCTTCGCCGCGGCTAAGAGATGGGATAGCCTTCCGGTGAACTACGACAATCGATCGAAACGGGGGCATGAGAGATCCCTCGCGACGGCCAAGGCCGTTTTCAAGAAAGACGGGGGACGCGTGCCGTGAACCGGTTTATTCTCCGCGCGCGTCGTTTGCTGGCGTGCGTATTCGTCTCGTCCGCGATAGCGTTCCCCCCGGCTTCGCTGCTTGCCGCGCCCCACTTGCTCAGGACGGGTGAACCGCTGTCTCAGGCGCGCGCCGGTCTCTTGCGGAGCGGATGGAAGCCGCTCGAGACCCATATGAAATGGGACGATGGGACGATGGAACGCACGTTCGGCAACGCGCGGGCGATGTTTCGGGCAGGTTATCGAGAAATAGAAATGTGCCAGGGCACGGGTCTCAACTACTGCTTCTTCTTCTACAGGAAGCACGGCAGGTGCCTTCGCCTCATCACGCAAGGCGAATACCTGCCGGAGTATCACGCCGAACCCAAGGTGGACGGCTGGTCTTACAAATGCCCGGACCCCGGCGAGTAAGAGCCCGTACCTTTGACGGAATAGCGCCACGAGGAAGAACTCTATTCGGCGGCACCCGTGCGCGCGCCGGAAGATAAGGTGAAAATGGTACTCTATATCCGCAATGGAATCCTGGGGGATCTTCCGCTCTCCGTTTTGACGCCTCTGGCGCCCGGTGATGATGCGAAACTGCTACCATTTGTGCCGTCGGCGCAACTCGGAGCGTTGCGCGCAATAAGGATGCCGATAGAACCGACGATGGGAGGGACGGGTCGAGCGAGTGCAGCCAGCCGAGGTTACGCGTCGCCAGATTCCGTATCGGACTCGTTCTCCGATCCACTTCAAATTCGAAATCCAGGGCCGCGGACGGATCCGTGGGCGAAGGGTTGGAGAGAAAAAGAAGCAAGTTTTCTATCCGACGCGCGCATACAGCTGCCGACGCCGGGAGCAGGGAAGGTCTTACCCGCACAGGGCATCATTCCGACGAAAGGCACGCCGCCCAACTACGCCGATGGCCGATATTCACCCAGCGGTTCGTATCGAACCGATCTGACAACCGGATTGCCGCGCCCTCATCGCGGGTTGGACATCGCCGGGTCTCTGGGCGATCCTATTCGGGCAGCCGCCGACGGCGTAGCTTATGCCCAGCAAATGACAGGCCTTGGAAATGTCGTGTTTGTTCAGCACGCCGACGGGACGATGACTCTCTACGGGCATCTTGGCAGCGTCAAGGTCGTGAATGGCCAACATGTCTCCGCGGGCGATCAGATTGGTACGATGGGATACAGCGGGCGGCGGGACAAGGTTGCGCCCAAAACCGTCCACCTTCATTTCGAAGTCTGGATGCCAGGCGGGTATACGACCTCACCGAGCGGGACAGTTAAAGTCGCGCCTCCGACTCCGCAACGCACGCTCTTCAATCTCGATCCTATCGACTGGTTGAAAACGCCCACTCTCAATGAGGATTCCGATCGTGGTTAGGTTCGCCGGCGCCCTAGTTGCCGCTTTGCTTCTTGTCGTTGGACCGTCTTCGTCTTCAGGCGCCTTGGCTTCGCAGGATTGGATAAGCACCGAGACGTGCAATGCAGATCCAGACCTGGCGATTGGAACCGACGTTCAACTGCTGACAAAGGGAAAGCTTGTCCAGAAACGATTTGCCGTGTCACAGGCGTTTGCAGACGAGGGGCTAATTTTCGACGTATCCGGCTGCGGCAAAGAGAAATTTCACACCGTTCTCAAGCCAGGAATTCCCGTAAACGACGGCGCGTTCCACGCGATCCCGATTTTTCACCCCGGCGAGTTTGATTTTCTGGTCATTGACGGCGACGAAGAGATCCACGAATACATCGTATATGCGGCGAGACAGAATTTTGCGGAAGTGTTGCGGTTCTCGACGTATAATTACGCTCGGGCCACATATTCCAAGCTGCGGCGCGTGTATACGCTTTCGGCCAGCCAGATCATCGATTTCCGCTGTGCGAACGGCGCTAAGCAAAAGATATTGTATTCCACCGACCGCGTTCAGCAACTGAAACTGGCAACTGCCTGCCGGCGCTGACTGGAAGCGGTGTCGTTATATTCTGATCTCGACGCTCATAGAGCCGCCGGCAGCGGGTCCGTCTGCGGAAATCTGCACGAACGGCAGGGCAGAACGCGGGTGAATGAAGTTCGGCGTTTAATCTTTGGGTTTTTTGCGTCTTTGTCGCAGGATGTCACCGCTTCCGATCGGCTGATACATCTTGATGCAATACCGTGATTGCATTGCGCCGGTCGCAATGATGCAGTCTTCGCGGCGGAGACGAATATTTCCGATCATCCATCCACGAGGCCAAAACCATATGGGCTCTGAATCACGCAACGGAATTCTCGGCGAGCTTCCCTCATCGGTATCGAATTCAAATGCTACCGCCGGAACGCCGGACACGTTTCAATTGTGGAACTGGCCGGAATTCTACAAATTTGCGACCCAGGGGCCGAGCAATGATCGGCCCTATTACGCCGCCGGCGGACCGCCGAACTCGCACAATGCGGCGTATTATTCCTACCCCGACGGACGGATGGAAATCCGCAGCGGCGGCACACTCGCCTGGCGCAACAACAATCCTGGCAATGTGCGCAGCGTGACCAACGAGATCGGAATGAACGTCGCGTACGCGCCGAAGAATCCGAACGGCGCCAGACAGGCCATCCTGCCCGACGAGCAGGCGGGCCAAGACGCGCAACAGCGGCTTTTGTTCGACGCGCCACGCTCCCCCTATCCAAGATTTTCCATCGCCGATGCCGTCACCAGATATGCTCCGCCGAGCGAAAATCCGACGGCGGCAATGATCGCGGCGCTCGTCAGGGCGGTCGGCGTGCCGAGTACAACGATCTTGAGCCGCTTGAATCCGGCCCAGAGGGCTGCGTTCATGGCCGAAGAACGGCGCTGGGAGAATTCCAAACCGGGCACGGTCGAGACAATAAATTGGGGGCAGCCGGACGCGAAATAACCGTGCGGCCTCGTGATGCTGAAAGAGGGATTTGTCGGATGAAAGTGCAGAGCGCGACATCGAAATTCGCCGCGCGCGGAATCGCTCTTGCGATCCTGATTGCGAGCGGCGCTCTCGTTCCCGCCGATAGCGGGATGGCGGCTGCGGCGCGCGCGCGCCGGTGCGGGAAAATGCTCCACACCGGCCAGACAGCCACCAGCACGATTTCCGGAATCCTCAAGAGCAGCATGGAGTACGGCCCGCCCAACTTCGGCGAACTGAAGACCGACCCCAAGGTGTGGATCTGGGTCGTGCGCCTGGATGTGCCCGTCCCGGTCGCGACCGGCGAGGACGAGGTATGGATGAAGCGCGAGATTGTGACGGTCAAGGAGATCGAGGTCTCCCGCTTCAGCAAAAACTACGAAACACTTGCGCGCTATCGCAATCGCCACGTGCGTGTTCACGGCAGCTTGTCCTCCGCTGTGGAGTGGCAGGACTTCACGAATCCCGTGATCGTCGCGGACTCGATCGTGCCGGACGGAACGACTGACTGCCGCGGCAAAGAGATTATCGTTCCCAAATAGGCATGCGAGAATTTGCAAGTTGGAGCCGCTATGAGCCGGAATTTAATTTCCGCTCTTACTCCCAAGGATAAGACACATGAATCAATTCCGACTCCCGGGCGCCGTTGGCGGCCGCGCGCAAACACCTGCGCGACCACCAGCCTGGAACCAACTGGCCCCGCCAACGAGCTCCGCTGCTGTTCTTCAACAACTCGCGCGGCGCTTCCCCGATCGTGCCGCATCTTTTCTGACCATGAAGCACAAGGCGGCTGCAGCGCATGCTCCGCGCGTGTTTCGGTGGACCGACAAAGGTACGCTCGAGCCGGTCGGCGGACACATCGCCCAAGCGCCGGTGCGGCCGCGCTGATCTGAAGCGCGCCGCATTTTTCGATATCTCAAAGGACAAACCGCAATGGACGTTCGGCTTGCCGATGGAACCGTCATTCTAGGTGTGCCAGAGGGCACCTCGGAAGGCGACATCATTTCGAGATACGCCAGCGAGTGCTTGAAGGGGCAGGTGACGGTGCTGCCCAAGCAGGGAGCGCCGTTATCGCCCACCGGTTGGAACGACTTCGCTTCCAACAACACATCGCAGAATTCGCGCGTCTCAATTCCCGATCTCACGCCGCCGCCAGCCAAATGGGGCGACGCGCCGACGCCCCTAATGCCGGCCGGGACGCAGTCTTTTTTTGCTTCACCAAGCGTACCGCTTGTGTCTCAGCCGCCGCTTGCGCAGAAGTTCGCCGGCAACGATGCAGTCGGCGTTCCCCTGGGCGTCGTAGATGTTGGACTCGACACACTGGACGATGTCACCCATCCCGCTAAGACTGCCGCCACGTTGCTGGACCTTGCACGCGATACCCCTAGTCCGCTTTTTCCGGCAGCCTATACGGGGCAAGTGATCAAATTGTTGCCGCCGGACCACCCCGTTCGTGCCGCGTGGGATGCGCTGCCCGATCCGATCGGTGATGTTTCAAGCTGGTTGCGAAACAACAACAGGAACATCAGCGGGTTGCTTGGCCTCAACGACTACGCCGACGCAATCGACAAGGTTAAAACGGCAGCCGACGGTTATCGTGAGATGGCGCGAAAGGTGACCGGACACACCGGCCCGGACTGGGCGCGCTTCAACGGGAATGTAATTGGAACGCTCGGGCTTGCCGCTCTCGGCGACATGCCCGCGGCCGCCGAGGGATTGCACACCGTGCTTTCGCTCAAGTCTGCGGCAGACCGCTTGGACCGTGGAAGCAACAATCCATAACCTTTAAGACGCACGCCGCGCGGCGCAATTGCGAATCGATAACACGGTTGTTGGTGAAGAGATCATGGGCACGATCAGCGATCAGGCGGCGGCCGTCTTTCGCAATTACAACACTTTGAACAATCCATCTTCCGGCGTCTACAACCCAGACAAGGATCTCATCATCGCGCTGCTCGCGCTGATCGATGCGATGCTGACGGGGCAGACCAATGTCAGCGGCAACTACGCGCTGACCGACAGCGACCGGCTGGTGCGCGTGGATGCGAGCGGCGGTGCGCGGACGGTGACGGTTGCGGTCTCGCGGCAATCGTTCCAGCGCACCATCGTCAAAGCCGACAATTCCACCAACGAAGTCATCATCACCGCGGACGGCGCAACGCCGCTCCGCACCCTCACCGTGCAGGGCGCCTCGCAAAACGTGACCCCCAACGGTTCCTCGCTCGATTTCTCTTAAGGAGTTCCTCATGAAACGAATTTCGCTTGCGGGCTTCGCGCTCGCGGGACTGGGTCTCTTTGCCTCTTCGGCATTCGCAGAAGGAAATCCGTGCGCGTCCGGCGCAAGCTTGTGCGACAGCGCCGTCAATCAATATCTCGATAACAGCGGCAACGCGCAAAGCGTGGATACAAACCATCCGCTTCCGGTGAATGCGACCGTGACGGCGGTTTCGGCTTCCGCGACGACGATCTTCAACGGCACGGTGACGACGGGCGGCACGTTCCAGCAGATTGCCGCGGCCAACGCCTCGCGCAAGTCGTTCGAGTATCAGAACAACAACGGATCCGACGCCTGTTACATCTATTTCGGCACGACCGGCTCGGCGACCTCGGCGAAGTCCATCAAGGTCGTCTCGGGCGGCTACTACCTGCGCAGCGCCGGCAACATCCCTTCGGATGCAATCCAGACGACGTGTACCTCCACCAACGACACCTACTATGCAGCGGTGCAGTAAGATGAAAAGAATTCTCCTCGCTCTCGCGCTCCTCTTCGCGCCGTCACTGGCGCTCGCAGACGGTCTCTTCGTTCCCGGCGGCTCTGGTTCTGCGACGTCGCCCGGTGGTTCCAACACGCAATGCCAATACAACAACTCCGGCGCTTTTGGCGGCGTATCCGGCTGCACGTCGGACGGGACCACTATCACGCTTGTTGGCCCGATCCTGGGCACGCCCGCATCTGTCACGCTCACCAACGGCACGGGCCTTCCGCTTGCCACCGGTATTACCGGATTTGGCTCTGGCGTAGCGACATTCCTTGCGACGCCTTCGTCGTTGAACTTTGCGGCCGCCATTACCGACGAAACCGGCACCGGCCTTGTTGCGCTGGCCACAAGTCCCGTCTTCACCACGCCCAACCTCGGCACGCCTTCCGCCGCAACGCTCACAAACGCAACCGGACTCCCGGTCTCGACGGGCATCAGCGGATTGGGAACGGGTGTTGCGACGTTTCTAGCCACGCCGTCCAGCGCGAACCTGACTGCGGCTGTCACCGATGAAACCGGCTCCGGATTGCTCGCCTTCGCCACGTCGCCGGTGTTCACGACGCCGAACTTGGGCACGCCGTCTGCGGCTACTCTGACCAACGCAACAGGCCTGCCGATTTCTTCCGGGGTTTCTGGCCTTGGGGCCGGCATCGCCACGTTCCTCGGAACGCCCAGCAGCGCGAACCTTCTCTCAGCGCTCACGACCAAGACCGGCACCGGGAATACGGTCTTTGCGACGTCGCCGACGCTCGTTACGCCTACACTCGGCGCTGCCACAGCGACTACGATCAACAACATCACACTGACTACCCCGGCGGCCGCCGCTACAATCACTGTCGCGAACAACAAGACGTTCACGGTCAACAATACTTTGTCGCTGGCCGGTACCGACAGCACGACGATGACCTTCCCGGCGTCTTCGGACACCGTGGCCGGCCTCGCGACGGCGGAAACCTTTAGCGCCGCGGACATCTTCAGCGTTACGGGCGCGGCCTCGACGCCGGGGCTATCGATCACCGGCGCGCCTTACACCGCCGGCACGGCGACGGCGAATTTTCCGCAGGTCTATATCAATACCACGGGCGCGACAGGGCCGACGACGTTCAGCACATCGGGGACTTTGTTCGGGATCAATTCCGCGACGGGCTTTACCGGCAACTTCATGGATGTGCATCTGAACGGCGGGGCATCGCTGTTTAAGATCGACTCTGCGGGAAAAGTTTATTCTCCGCAATTTCTGGCAGTTGCTGGCTCGTGTGCCGGCACCGTGACCTATGCTGGGCAGAGCGATACCAGCACGGGCATTGCCGTCAGCAACGACGGATCAGTGCGTCTATGTTCAGGTGGTGTCGAAATGGGCACCATTACGAACGCCGGCGATCAGATGATGACCGTTGGAAATTCATCGGGTAGGAGCGGGATTAAGACTCGCGGAACCGCTGCAACCGTTTCTTCCTGTGGCACGTCTCCATCAATCAGCGGCACCGATCTAGCCGGAGAAGTTACGGTTGGAACTGGGACTCCAACATCATGCACGATCAGCTTTACGAGTACGAAGACTAATGCTCCCTATTGTGTCGTCTCCGATCAGAGCACGCTGGCATCGTTCACCTATACGATCTCTACCACGGCCATCACCATTACGCAGACGGCCAATAGCAGCAACAAGATCGATTATGTCTGCTTTCAGCATTGAGGAATTTATGCTCTCTCGCTTAATCCGTAATACACCGATTGCCATTGCACTGGCCTTTGCCGGCTCGCTTCCGGTCGTTCAGGCAGCGTCACTCGAGCCTGTAACTGTTGCCGTTCCGACGATTGCGACGCTACGCTCGATGACGGTTCCAAGCTCCTATATCGGGAGTCTTGTTTATGTCGCTGAATATGGCACAGGCTACGGCACGGGCGGCGGGTGGTTCAAGATCAACAGCGCGTCTTGTACCGACGACGGCGGCTACAACATCGCCCTCACCGGCTCGCATTGTGCGCAGCGTCAGGGAACAGAGCGGGGGTTTTACGCAACTGATTTCGGCGCGAAGACGAACGACACATCGTTTGACAATTCGACCGTTTTCAACAATGCCGAGGTTGCGGCATGCGCTACGAATGCGCCGACGAAGACTATCTTCGTTCCCAGACCGAATAGCTACTATCTCTGGAGCAGCTCAAACCCTCTTCACATCACATGCAGCGGCGTTCGCATTATCGGGATAGACACCGCGACGTTCTGGGTTACGAACGCCTCCTTGCCGGCATTTCTCGTCAACGACTACGCACATCTCTCAACAAGCTTAACTCTCGAAAACCTCTCATTCGAAACCAACCAAATTGCAATTCCATATGGCCTATATCTTAAAGGCATTAGCGGTAATTTCCGAAACATTGGATTTCCGAAAGAACTGGCTGGCGCAACCGGGTTCATGAATCCGATCCGCGTTGAGTCGGACGACTCGCACCTCGCAATCTCCAACACGTTCTACGGCCTTTCAATTCGCACCGCTTGCAGCGCATTCGCCATCGGCGTGAACATGCTCTCCACTGCCTCGGTGAACAACTACGGCATTACGACGGAGAGATTTTTCAGCGGCAGCATTGATGCATGCTCCGGTATCGGGCTTCAGACCGATGGTGGAATTAGCGTCTTCGGAACGATATTCGAAGAGACGCCGGACATCTGCATAAAATTCGTCAATCCTCCCTCAGTTGTGTCCGATAATACTGGAAGTGCGCTCATCAACGCTTATTTCGAAGGGTGCGCAAGCTACAACATCAACTATGCCGGAAACCGCGTTTATTGGAATTCGGACATCGCCAGTAACGTCGGCCAAACCCAGAAGATTGGCGACAATACGCGCCGCAACTGGCACGCCAATGCGCCCTACGTTAGCGGCTATTCCGAACGAATTTTCCTCGCGGATGGCACTACGACGCCCGATGTCACTTACGGGTACAATTTCTATACGAACAACAGCACATCTATCACAATAACGGATTTTGTGATGACGAAGGGCGACGGAACGACAGGAAGCTGTAACCAAGGCCGCGACTTCTGGGTTCATCTCGATGGCAACACGACCATCCAAAGCAATTCAGCGATTCACACTTCGACGGGCGCAAATCTGAACGGGTCCGGCTGGTATAGTTTCGCTTGCACGACCGGCCAGTGGCAGCAGCGCACGCTCAAGGCGACGTAAGGCGACTGCGGACAATGCGGTCGGGAAAAGGTCGCTGACAATCACTCTAGCTCATCGGTGATTCTTTCTCACAGATATCGCCGACGTCATTGTAGGATAACGCAGAATGCAATGTCCCAATACTTGATCGATTATCACAAACTCTTTGAAGAACTCCCTTGTGAAATAAGTGATACGTGCGCCGACATTGCTGCGATCCACAACCGCGGAGCCCGGACAGGCCTCGCTCGTTATAACTGCGATGGCTCTGGGAGCACTTCTAGCAGCCACCGCTGGATTGATGGCCCCTGTCAATACCGAACTGGTCCAAGTTTTGAATTGCGGCAACCAAACCGGTCCTTTGACATAGAGTGCCAGTTGTACGTCGTTGGTGATCACCGGCGTGGCACTTTTTCCTTCCCCGGCGAACCTCGCGACAGCTATGCTCAGCTGCTTTTCCTGGTTGATGTCGGCAAATCGCAGGTCGTGAAGGTGACCAAAATTCTGGGCAAGTGCTCCAAACACGAGGATCAGGCTCAAGACAAAAGCGAGCGCATTGAAATGGGCGCGATCATTGCTAAGCCAATCTCGCATCTTCTCCAACAGTACTGCATATAAGAGCGCCGAGAACAGAAAAAATTCGTCGTAGTAGTTGAAATCTGATCCATATTTAAAACTTAGTAGGACACCAAAAACGAGGCATCCGGCCGCTACTAATGTCAGCGCCTTCACGGGTGGATTCGCGGTGCTCCAAGTGAGAACTGCAATCGCAGCAAAGATCAAAGGGACTTGGTAACCACGAACGAGCGGTAACCACGAAGACATCATGGCTTGCCTCACATCGAAGCCGTTGTTGACGCCTGCAACGATGTGATTCAAGAAATGGCCCGTGTCGAACAATGCCAATCCGATAGTCACGACAGCAATCGCAGCAGCATTGATCGTAACGAGCCTCAAAACTTCTTGCCAAGGACGTAGAACCAGTACGGTCAAGGCAAACGCAGCAAGCAAGACCACTACCGACTGTCTTACGAAAAACACCAGGATAAGCATCGTCAGTGCGGAAAGAGCGAAACGCAACCGTGGAGCTTCGTTCATGTACCTGAGGAAGAACCACACTGTCACCGCACAACACAGAAGGTAGAGTGAATCGGACCGCGCGACGATATCCCAAGGAAGGAGCCAAGCCGTCGCCACGATGGCGCCGCCAACGGCTGCCGCGCGACTCGTGAAGAATATGCTCCGTGCGATCTGGAATAGCACTCCGCTCGTGACGACGGAGAAGGACAAACTGAGCAATCGGCCTGCGCGCAGAATGTGCAGCGGATCGGTGGGGTTGGAATCAGTAATCCTCAAGATGCCGCCTAGAATCCAGTAGTAAACTGGCGTGTACTGATTGACCGAAAATGGGGGCGCATCAAGCGCGGGGTACAGGCTTTTGCCCAGCAAGAACTCACGTACGTGCCACACGACCGCAGGTTCGACACCTCTGAGCTCCAGCTTTTGGGAGGGCCAGATCAACAGTCCAATTGCGAGGACGACTACCGCGTAAATGGCCGCGAGTGCTATCGCGACTGCATAGTCTTGCTGACAATGATCGCGAACATTGCGCAGAATACTTTTAGCCAATGATCTGCCAGAATTTGATTCGCTCATAAATCTCTCGTGCTAAATGCGAACCTACGGTTTAAGAGAAAGCTTGCAGGCGGGTAAAATAAACACGTCGCAATCAGTGGTGCGGATTGGAAAGTAGAAAGCCAGCCAACAACACCTGCAATGAATGCATTCCCTGCTGTAAGTATGGCAGACACCACGAGGAAGGAAGGCACCGAGCTGTGGTGGCTCCTCGAACTATGAAATGTAAAATAGTAGTGACCCGTATAGGAAGCGGCGATGCTGATTACGGACGCAACGGCCGCACTGACTGCGGGAGCCGGGCCCGTTTTCGAACTCGTAAACCAAAATATCGCCGCGTATAGCGCGGTCGCGCTGATGCCAACCAGCCCAAATCGCAATACTTCTTCGACAGAAGAAGACTTCCACGGAGCAATACTCATGGCCGATTTTCCCTCCGCCAAACGACAACAATTGTTTTGCCGAATCTGAAATTGCAAAGCCGGTCAAAGACCGTCGAAAGGGGAATAAAAGCGCGGTCCCACAGTACGATCAATCGCTTGCTGGGATGGGTTTGTCTCAACAGAAAGCGGTTTCCCATCGACGCCAGCATTCCGACGCTATCAAGATAAAAGTGGGTCTCACAGCGCGTGCTGGCAGGCGATAGGCGAAGCAGGCTATTTACTGTGTATCTGCGGTGGTGACCAATAGCGCGATCGAATTCGCTTAACAGCCAATTGTATGCTGGAGCAAGTACAATCAACCGCCCTCCTGCCGTTAGACGACTCGCAGCGCGCTGGAGTTCTTCACCATCATCCGGTATGTGCTCCAGGACGTCGATATAGGCGACGGTGTCAAACTGTTCTGTGGCGGGTAAATCCTGCACCTTACCATGGAGCCCGACACAGTTAGCCGGGAGTGCCCCGATACAAATTCGGCGTTGAATTTCGGCGGCAAGTTCGGCATCCGCTTCGAGGCAAGTCCATTTTTCGATATCGAGATTCCACAAGTAAGATACATTTGTCCCCAAGCCCGCACCAACTTCGAGGATAGAGCCCGAAAAATACTTCCGAATTTTTCCACTCCAATATTTCTTCCAACGTGTGGCACCCGAGAATAACTCCAACTCGTTGCCGACATAGCAGAAGCTAACGTCGTCCATCAGCGTGCATTCTCCGCGGGATACAGCGTAGAAATAGCGGCTACGAATTGGCCGGCATCAACGATCGGGATGACTTGCCGAACGCTTCTGTTCGACAAAAGTCCTAGGACGGTAAGCGATCCGATTGCCGACGCGAGCAAAAAGGTCAACAGCGAAAACCCTATGGCGGTTGTAGCCCATCCGGGAATCGCTAGATCCGTGAACAGCCGAATTAAAACGACAATGATCGTGGAAAGAACCGCTAGGAGCATGATAGCTCCTATGCAGAAAAGAAGTCGAACCAGAAACACGTCGAAGAACGCGGCAATGGCACTTAATCCGTGAATAAAGAGAGACGTAAAATTCATTTTCGACACGCCAGCGATTCTTATCCCTCTGCTGGTTTCGAGGCGACCTATCGGAATACGGGACTGTACGACGGTAGCCGCAAGATGGTTCCAGAGGCTAGGATTGCTGACGAGAGACATCAACGCATCCTTTTTGATAATCATGAAATTGCCAAAATCGATTGTCTTCCCGGTCATGAGCAAGAAGGAAAATCTATAGAAGGCATAGAAAACTCTGAATGCAATTCCCTCGGAACGCCTTGCCCTTTGAGCACAAACAATTTCGTCACGGACTTCTTCAGCTTTTTTAGAGAGCCGAACGACATCTTCGGGCATATCCTCTCCGTCGCTATCCATAACGACCACCGGGATACCCCCAGACTTTTTTGCAGCATGCACCAAACCAACGGCAATCGCTCGTTGATGACCCAGGTTGGTGGCGAGGCGCAGTATCTCGATAGACCGAATGGCGCTGAGGTTGAAGTCTCTCGGATATTGCGGTTGTAGTTTGGTGAACGAGCAGTCATCGACTGCGATAATTTCGGCGGAAAGCGGTGTACCTGACAGGATTGAGTCCAGGCGTTTCACAAGTATTGTGAAACTTTCCCAGTCGTTATAGACCGGCATTACAATTTGAAGATTGGGAGACATCCTTCACGTCACTTGAGGAGGTGGACCTAGTAGACAAAATCGAGCACAGTCTTCTACACCGTTACTAGGTTGTGACAAAATGGGTCGTTCCTACGAAAGTCAAAAACGAATTCTCGTCACGGGTGGCGCCGGCTTTATTGGTTCGCACCTGATCGATCGATTGTTGGCCCACGGTCATGAAGTGATTTGTGCCGACAACCTTTTCACGGGCGCAAAACGCAATATTACTCATTTGCACGGCAATCCAAGTTTTGAGTTTTTGCGCCACGACGTGACCTTTCCGCTCTACATCGAGGTGGACGAAATTTACAACCTGGCCTGTCCAGCTTCTCCCATCCATTACCAGCATGATCCGGTCCAGACGACGAAGACGTCGGTTCATGGTGCGATCAATATGCTTGGTTTGGCCAAGCGATTAAAGTGCAAAATTCTGCAGGCGTCTACTAGCGAGGTATACGGCGATCCTTCTGTTCACCCGCAGTCAGAGGACTATTGGGGCAACGTCAATCCGATCGGCCCGCGATCCTGCTACGACGAGAGCAAGCGGTGCGCGGAGACGTTATTTTTCGATTATCACCGTCAGCATGATCTTGAGATAAAGGTTGCCAGAATCTTCAATACTTATGGTCCGCGCATGCATCAGGCCGATGGCCGCGTTGTGTCCAATTTCATCGTACAAACCCTGAAGAGACAACCGATCACTATCTATGGCGACGGTCAGCAGACACGGTCGTTCTGTTACGTTGACGATCTTGTCGACGGGCTGATCAAACTTATGGAAAGCTCACGCGAATTCACCGGTCCAGTCAATCTCGGTAACCCCGTCGAGTTCACCATACGGCAGCTTGCAGAACTCGTGCTCAAGGAATGTTCCGCGACGCTGCCACTTCAGAACCTACCTCTGCCGCCCGATGATCCTCGACAGCGCCAACCTGATATCTCGCTTGCAAAGAAAGTTCTCGGTTGGTCGCCCAAAGTGAGTTTGGAAAATGGCATCCGGCGGACGATCGACTACTTTAGAGGTGTCGTTTCGTAGCCTGTACCGCTTGTTTAGTGACAAGACTCGGAACGTTGTTCCTAAACTCTCATCTCGTTCGATATTTTGTTCTGCGCTATGTCTGTCTAAACACGGAACCGGCTCCGGACGTCACTGCGCTTTGCAAGGGTGACTTTTGCCGGTGTGGCAAAAGCTCCTGAAGAAAGCACTCGATCACTTCGATTGGTGAGTGCTTTTCGTGCCAAATCTGAATGAAAACTAGAGGAAGACCCATGAACCGAACAATTCTGGTTGTAGCGACGCTATGTCTTTCAACCGTCGCCCTCGCCAAAGACGGCGCACCCTATCAGTCCCCACTCCCCTCCGCCACGCTCACCATCGGGCCCGGCGGTTTTGTGCGTGGGCCGATCACCGTCACGCTCAGCGACGGCACGGTCATTTTCCATGTCGACGCCGGCTCGACCGTCGGCACGAGCGCGCCCGCTCCGCAGCCGGTCCAGAAGGACGGCCGTTAGTGTTTCTGCTTTCGCAGCCCTCCATCGACAAGCTTGGCACCGTCGCGGAACCTCTCGCCCGCGTGGTCAAGCACGCGATCCAGATCACGCCTCAGGACTTCGCGGTTTGCGAAGGCAGGCGCAGCGACGCGGACCAGCTCAAAGCGTGGCTGACCGGCCATTCCAAGTTGAACGGAATTCCCATCGGCCAAACACGTGACGGCTATCGGGGCACGGGCCGTGGCAACCATCAGGACGGAACCGCCGTCGATCTCGTGCCCATCGCCGATGGCGCGCCGAGTTTCGCCCAGTGGCCGCCGTTCTTCGCGATCGCGCTTGCGATGCGCAACGCCGCGCGCGCCGAAAACGTCCTCATCCGCTGGGGCGGCGTGTGGGATCGCTCGCTTGTGGAATTGGGCGACGACATGCAAGCGGAAATGAACGCTTACACCAAACGCCACGCCGGGCCCGATTTCCTGGACGGCCCGCATTTCGAACTTCACGTCTAACCAAGGAGAACACCATGTTTCAGGGTTACAAGACCTATATCGTCGGCGTGCTCGCGCTTTTGAGCGCGCTCGGCGGCTATCTCGACGGCGATATGACCATCACCGCGGCGCTGCAGATCGCGGTGCCGGCCATCCTCGCCATGACCGTGCGCCACGGCATTGCGACCACCGCCGCGAACTAGCGCGCGCTTCCAGCCCCTCAATTCCTTTCCAAGAGGCAACCATGAAACTCAAGATCCTCGCCCTCGCGGCGATCTGCGCGCTTGCGCTCACGGGATGCGCGAGCGTCGCTCAGGACGTTGCGGCCGTCGCCACCAACCTTTCGAGCAACACGCCGTCGCAAGTCGCGACGTACGTCGATGCAACCGCCGCGGCGACGTTGGCCACCAAAGCGGTGGACGTGGCCGTCACTTCGCTCAAGTTTGACAAGGGGACGCTGAGCGAACTTTCCGCGCTCAATGACGGCGTGCATGCCGCCTGGCTCGATCTGAAGAAGGCGAATGACGCACAGCAAAGCCTGTCGTTTGCCAGCTTCAACGCAGCGCTCGACGCCTTCAATGCCTATGCCACCGTCAAGGGCGTCGCGCACTGACATCAATCTCTTTCGCAGGAAGCAAACACCATGGATTTCGATAAAATCGCCCAAGACGCCGCCGCGGTCGTAACCGCGCTTGAACCTTTGATCGTCGCGGCCGTGCCGGAAGCAGCAGCCGCGGTCGCCATCGGCGCCAAGATCGTGCAAGGCGCCATCGCGCTCGAGCCCGCCGCCCTTGCGCTTTACAACCAGATCAAAGCCGGCACGCCGCCGACGACGGCGCAGATCCAGAATTTCGAAACGGACTACGAAGCCGCCTATCGGCAGCTGCGAAGCGATATCGCGGCGCAGCTGGGTGCTGCGGGTTAGGGTTCAAAAACTTCATCAACCCCAAACCCGTCATGGCCGGCCCCCGTGCCGGCCACCCATGATCTCGATGCGACTTGGTTCGCGCGAACCGTCAAACAGCGTGTTCATGGGTGGCCGGGACAAGCCCGGCCAAGACGGATGTTGGGGTTGATGATTTCGACCGTGCACGTCGGCAAAACGCAGAATCCATCCAATTGCATCTGTAGGCCATCATGCCCGTCGAAAACTCCTCCGATCCGAACCTCGCCAACTACGCCGTCGCGGGCTTTCTTGCCTTCTGCGGCGCCTTCCTGCGCGCGGCGCGCTGGCGCGACGAAAGAACGGGGCGCGTTCGGTGGTGGAAGCTCGCGACCGAAATTCCCGTCGCGATCGCGTTCGGCGCGGTCGCGGTGGGGCTGGGCGCGTACTATCAACTCTCCGCACCGGTCTATGGCGGGCTGGCGGGATTGCTGGGCTTGCTGGGTCCGTCCGGGCTCGAGGCGTTCCTCGCAATTCTCAAGATCAGGATCGGAGGCGAGCGGTAAGCTCGCGCGCCCGCAGTGCGGGGAGTTACGATTCTCTATTCGTCATCAGCCCGAGGCATTGGCCTCGGGCTTTTTTGTTGTTGGGCCGACATGCATTAGACCTTTTCGACAACCACGTCACCGATGAGCCGCGCGATATGTTCCGGCCGGCACAAATCGGTCCCCGGCGAGAGCAGAGCGGCGGTTCCGGCCGCCACGCCGTGGCGCAAGGTTTCCTGCAAGCTCTTGCCTTCCACCAAGCTCGCCACCGCGGCGCCGAGAAAACTGTCGCCGGCGCCGACCGTGCTGACGGCGGTGACCTTCGGCGCCTCGGCGCGATACGCGGCATCGCGCGAAACCGCAATCGCGCCGCGTTCGCCCAGCGACAGCAGCACGATCTCCGCGCCCTTCTTTTCGATCAGCGCGCGGGCCGCTTTGACGCAAGCGCCGGTTTCTTCGACGTCGCCTCCCACCAGCTGGCGGAATTCGCGCAAGCTCGGTTTGATGAGATAGGCGCCCTCCTTGAGCGCGTCCTTGAGGGCGGGGCCGGCCGTATCGAGAATGAACTTCGTTTCGGCTTTCTTCGCCGCGCGCGCGACGCGGGCATAGAAATCGCTCGCCACGCCCGGCGGCAGGCTGCCGCTTGCCACCAGAAACTGCGCGGCGGGAAGCGCGCGCTGCAGGGCGCTCAGACAAGCTGCCTGTTCGGATTCGTTCACACTCGGCCCCGGCAGCACGAAGCGAAATTGCTTGCCGGTGTCTTTTTCGAACGCGGAAAAATCCTCGCGCGTATCGCCGGCGATATCGATGGCGATTCCGTTCACGTCTTCGCGCGCCACCAGCTGGCGCAGCAGCAAGCCCAGCGCGCCGCCCGCGGTGAAAATGGCCGACGCATCCTGGTTCAGCCGCTTCAGCACGCGCGCCACGTTGATGCCGCCGCCGCCCGCATCGCGTCGCGCCGGAGTGCAGCGCAATTTGTGGAACGGCACGACCTGATCGACGGTCGTGGAGGCATCGACGGCCGGGTTCATCGTGAGGGTGACGACGGCGCGTGCGGGCATGCTGAGTCCTCCTGTCGCCAGTCTGACCATGCAACAACGCTTCTCAAGCCCAACCGTTCATGCAAGACTCTGATAGCGGCCAAGCTTGGGGAAAGCCGTGAGACGAAACCTTAGGTTCCAGGTCTTGGCGGCGGTCGCGCTTGCGAGCGCCATGTCGGGTGCGGCCTTGGCCGAGCACGGCAAGGCGGGCGAGTGGGACATCACGGTCAAGAATGAATTTCCCGGCATGCCGGAAACATCGCCGGCGGAGCGCGAGCGGTTGTTGCAGCAGGGTATCCAGATGCCCGACACGCGCACGAGGCACTACAGCTATTGCATGACGGCCGAGCAAGTCGCCTCCGACCAGCCGCCGGTCTTGAGCGACCGCAACAAATGCGCCGTCTCGAATCCGCGCATCCAGGGCCAATCCTTCTCCGCCGACATCACTTGCGCCGGTCTGATGAAAGGCGCGGGCGGAATTTCGCTGACTTATGACAAACCGGAACACTATTCGGGCAGCGCGCGGGTGGAAGGCATGCTCTACGGCCAGGAGGTGGAGATGATCAGCAAGTTCGACGGGACCTGGACGTCGCCCACCTGCGACAAGGACGATTGAAAGTTTTGGCCGAAGCGTCCGTGAAGGCGTTGACCGAATTGCTGCGCGCGTCCGAGTGCGCGGTGGTGTTCACCGGTGCCGGCATCTCCACCGAATCCGGCATTCCCGATTTTCGCTCGCCGGGCGGCATCTGGACCAAGATGGCGCCGATCGATTTTCGCGACTTTGTGTCGTCGGCGGAAATCCGCCGTGAAGCCTGGCGCCGGCGCTTCGCCCTGGAAGAGATGTTCGCCACGGTCGAGCCCAATGAAGGCCATAGAGCGGTCGCGGCACTGGTGAAGCGCGGCAAGGCAAGCCACGTCATCACCCAGAACATCGACAATCTGCATCAGGATTCCGGCGTGCCGGACGATCTCGTCATCGAGATCCATGGCAACACGCGCTATGCCAAGTGCCTGGATTGCGGCGAGCGCTTCGAGCTGCCGCCCATCCGCGCGCATTTTGAAAAACACGGCGAGCCGCCGAACTGTTCGGCCTGCGGCGGCATCGTCAAGACGGCGACGATCTCCTTCGGCCAGCCGATGCCGGAACTGGAGATGGTGCGCGCGCAAGAGGCGACACTCGCCTGCGATCTCTTCATCGTGCTGGGTTCGTCGCTGGTGGTGTATCCGGCGGCCGGCTTTCCGCTGCTCGCCAAGCGCAACGGCGCCAGGCTCGTCATTGTGAACCGCGAACCCACCGATCAGGACGAATTCGCCGATCTGGCAATCCATGAGCAGATTGGCCCGACGATACAAGCGGCGGTGAAGGCATTGTAGTTGTCCTACCCTCCCCTTGAGGGAGGGTCGAAGCGCGAAGCGCTTCGGGGAGGGGTCATGCCGAAGATTTGGAGGACAAGCGCAAGCTCAAAGTAGGCACACTATTTCGTGCGACACGGCATGCCCCCTCCCCGGAAAATCTGCTCGCTAACGCTCGCGAATTTTCCGACCCTCCCTCAAGGGGAGGGTAGTTCGTACTCAATTCCCTTAATCGATGCGGGGATATCGCGTCAGATTGCCTTCGGACAGCAACATGGACACCGGCGTTAACCCGTTATAGGCGTCATAGACGCTAGGGTTTGGCTGGCTACACTGCGATCAGATTCGCCCAAATTTTGAGGAGTTTTCCCATGCGCCGCATGGATGAAGAAGACGAGAAGCACGACCACGAAACCCCGGACCCGCAGTCGCTGCCGGTGCAGCGCGCGCTGTTCAAATCGCGCACCGTGCTGATTTTCGGCGACGTGGACATGAAGCTCGCCGAGCGCGTCACCGCCCAGCTCATCGCGCTGGCCGAAGAGGGCGACAAGGACATCCGCATCATCCTCAATTCGCCGGGCGGCCATGTGGAATCGGGCGATACCATTCACGACGTGATCCGCTATGTCGGACCGCGGGTGAAGATGATCGGCACCGGCTGGGTGGCCAGCGCCGGCGCGCACATCTTCCTGGGCGCCAAGAAAGAAAACCGCTTTTGCCTGCCGTTCACGCGCTTTCTGCTGCATCAGCCGCTCGGCGGCGTGCGCGGGCAGGCGTCGGACATCTCGATCGAGGCCGAAGAGATCATCAAGATGCGCGCGCGCCTGATCCGCGAGATCGCGTCCGAGACTGGGCAGCCCTATGAGCGGGTGGTGAAGGATACCGAGCGCAATTTCTGGATGGGCGCGGAAGAGGCGAAAGCCTACGGCCTCGTCTCCAGGATCGTCAGCCGCGCCGACGAGGTGTGAGATGGCTGCGCCGGCCTTTCCGTGGTGGAGAGGCGCGGCCGTCTATCAGGTCTATATCCGCAGCTTCTGCGATTCCAATGGCGACGGGCAGGGCGATTTCGCCGGCCTGATCTCTAAGCTCGACTACATTGCCGCCCTCGGCGTCGATGCGATCTGGCTCTCGCCGATCCATCCGTCGCCCGATCGCGACTGGGGTTACGACGTCGCGGACTATGAGAACGTCCATCGCGACTACGGCACGCTGGACGATTTCAACGCGCTGCTCGTCGAAGCGCACAAGCGCGGCCTCAAGATCATCCTCGACGAAGTGCTGTGCCACACCTCCGACGAACACGCGTGGTTTCGCGACAGCATGGACGCGAAGAGCGCGAAGAGGGACTGGTTCGTGTGGGCCGATCCGCGCGACGACGGCACGGTACCCAACAACTGGCTGTCGGTGTTCGGCGGCCCTGCCTGGGCCTATCAGCCGGCGCGGCGGCAATACTATCACCACAAGTTCCTGCGCCAGCAGCCCAAGCTCAACTGGCACAATCGCGATGCGAAGAAGGCCGCGCTGGATGTGCTGTCGCTATGGCTGGCACGCGGCGTCGACGGCTTCCGCCTCGACGTCGCCAATGCCTATCTCCACGACGCGACACTGACCGACAATCCCGCCATCCCACCGGGCGAACGCACCGCCTATCACTGGTCGCACGCGGCCAACATGCAGCGGCACCTGCACGACAGCAATCTGGCTGAGAATGTGCGCGAGCTGGACGACATTCGCCGCACCGTGGAGAGATTCGACGACCGCTTCGTGTTCGGCGAATTCTCCGAAGAGTTCGAGCGCTCCGGCGCCTATCTGCCGCCCGGCAAGGGGCTGCATGCCGGCTACACCTTCGCGCTGCTGATCGCCAGCAAACTCTCGCCCAACTACATCCGCAAGCATTTCGAAGAGCTGGCGCGCTATCCCGGCCATTGGCCGTGCATGGCGTTTTCCAACCACGACGTGACGCGCACGGTGACGCGTTTCGGCGCGCCGTCTGAGGGCAATCCCGCGCTCGCCAAGCTGATGTTCGCGCTGCTCGGTTCGCTGCGCGGCACGACGCTGATCTATCAGGGCGAGGAGCTGGGCCTGCCGGACGTCGATTTGCGCCGCGATCAGCTGCGCGATCCGGTCGGCGATCTCTACTTCCCGATCGCCAAGGGACGCGACGGCTGCCGCACGCCGATGCCGTGGGATGCGAAGAAGGCCAATCTCGGTTTCACCAGCGGCACGCCGTGGCTGCCGCTGGGGGCGGCGCACAAGGCCTTGGCCGTGTCGGAACAGGAGAGCAATCCCGATTCTGCGCTCGCTTTCGCACGGCACTTCCTCGCCGGCCGCAAAAGGACTGCGGCGCTGCGGCTGGGCGATATCGCGTTTGTCGATGCCGAAAAGCCCGTTCTCGCCTTTACGCGCAGCCACGGCAGCGAGCGTGTGCTCTGCGTCTTCAACATGAGCGGCGAAGACGCCGTGTTCCGTCACAGTGAACTTGGCCGCCCGCTCGATCTCGGCTGCGGCAGCGCGGTGGTGAAGGGCGAGACGCTGAATCTTGGGCCGTATGCGGCGAGGTTTTCGAAGCTGTAAGTTCACCTCCCCCTTGTGGGGAGGTCGCCGATGCGAGCGAAGCTCGCATTCGGCGGGTGGGGGCAGTCAATCACGACATTTTGCGACAACACCGACAAAGTTTTCGCACGCGATCAGCGTACCGTTGGCACGTAGTCAAAAGGATCGTGCGATGTGGCGAAAGATGCCCCGCAATCCCAATGTCAGGGGGCGCCCGGATGCGTCGCTGAAGAACACAAATCCATCCATTTCCCGAGCCCGTTCGCTGCGCGCGGACGCAACCCTTGCGGAGCGAATCTTATGGGCGGATCTGCGCAGGCTTCGCAGCCATGGACTGTACTTCCGCCGCCAGGTCCCAATCGGACGTTACACCGCTGATTTTGCCTGCCACAACGCAAGGCTCGTGATCGAGCTTGATGGCAGCCAGCATACGGAAGCCGAAGCGGCAATCCTCGACGAAAAAAGGAGCGCCTTCATCAATTCAGAGGGCTACCAGGTGTTGCGGTTCTTCAATCAGGAAGTGACGCAGCCGTGGGAACGTGAGTTGGTTGTGTCGCTGATCGTGGATGTTGCGACGAGCCGGCTGCGTAAGACGGCTGCCCCCACCCGCTGACGCCGCGCTGCGCGCGGCGCAGCGACCTCCCCACCCGCCTACGCTTCGCTCCGGCGCGGCAAGCACGAACTCAAGGCACGCCGTAGCTTTAGCGAAGGCGGCAAGGGGGAGGTGGAATCAGGATTCAAACGCCTTCAGCACCGCTTCGATCGGGAGAAGCACGCAGCGGTGGCGGGACTTCACTTCCGCTACGCCGTCGAAAGCGCTGTAGGCATCGAACGGTGAGGCTGGCGCGCTGCCACCCGTGAGCATCGCCGAAACGTCGGCGCGCAATTTCTCGACCTCCGCGCGCGTAAGGCCCTTCAGGTCGCGGCCCAGGATCGACGCCGAAGCCTGCGACAGCACACAGGCTTTGGTCTCGTGCGCGAGCGCCGCGATGTGACCGCCCGCATCCAGGGCGAGATCCACACTCACCTTGTCGCCGCAGGTCGGGTTGTGTGCGACGCCCGTCCGATGCGGACCCGTGAGGCGTCCCGCGCCATGCGCATCGGCCGCCAGCCGCAGGACTTCCTTGCGGTAGAGCGGATCGCTCACGGCGAGCGCCTCGCATAGGCGGCAAGCGCGTCCGGCGTATCGATGTCGGTGAGTGGCGCGTCGTCCTCGGCTTCCACTTCGACCACCAGCTCGCCATAGGCGCCGATCAAGTTGCGGGCGCCAACATCGCCTTCGATGGCGAGGATTTCGGGGAAAAACCGGCGCGCCCAGAGAACCGGGTTGCCCTGCTTGCCGTGCCAGGTGGCAACCGCGATGGCGCGGCTTTCCGCCGGATCGAAGGCGGCTATGAGCTTGTCCAGCAGCGCGGCGGAAATCCCCGGCATGTCACCCAATATAATGAGCGCGCCGTCGCAATCCTCCGGCAGGGCGCTCACACCGCATTTGAGCGACGCGCTCAAGCCTTTTGAAAAGTCTGGGTTTTCGGCAAAGCGCACATTCAAGTCTTTGAGCGCGGCCTTCACCTCATCACCGGCATAGCCCGTCACCACGAGCACCGGCTCGGCATGACTGGCGAGTGCCGCTTCGACTGCATGGCGCAGCATAGGCTTGCCGCGCACATCGGCCAGCAACTTGTTCGATCCCATGCGGGAAGACGTGCCGGCCGCCAGCACGACGGCGGCGATCTTGGGCGCGCGCGGCACGGCCGCAGGGCGTTCGTCGCGCGGTTGCGGGCGGGTCGGAATCTCGTTCAGCAGCCCGCCTACACCCATCGCCGAAATCGTCCCGCGATCGACCGGCAGCCCCGCCACGAGCCGCCACAGCACGAAGTCGAAACCGTTCAGCTTGGGCGAGCGCGCGCAGCCCGGAAGCCCCACCACGGTGGCGCCCTCGAGCGTTCCCAGCAGCAGGAGGTTTCCCGGATCGACCGGCATGCCGAAGTGCTGGATCGAACCGCCCGCTTTCTCGATCGCCGCGGGAATCACATCGCGCCGGTCGGTGATCGCGCTCGCTCCGAACACCAGGATGGGATCGGCGCCTTCCTCGCGCGCCTCTTCGAGTGCCTCGGCGAGCGGCGCGGTGTCATGCGAGACGCGGCGCTCGAAGACGATCTGCGAACCCAGCGCCGTCACCCGCGCATCGAGGGCCGTGCGGTTCTTATCGAGGATGGAAGATTTGGTCTGCGGCAGCGCGGTGGAGATGAGCGCCATGCGCCGCTTCACGAAGGGCGCCAGGCGCACAATTGGCGAGGCGAGCATCTGCTCGGCCTGTTCGACGGCGGCGCGCGGCAGGGCAAAGGGAATGATCTTGACCGTCGCCAGCATCTGCCGGGGCAGGGCATGGGCGTAGGGCATTACGGTTGCGAGCGTGATCGCTTCGTGGACGGCGTTGAGCGCATTGACGCGCTCCGCATCGATCACCGCCAATCCATGCTCACCCGCATAGAGGTTCGCGCGGCCCGTAAAGGCGGCCGCGATACGCACATGCTCGCCCGCAACGCGCGCGGCAATGCGTGAGGCCGCTTCGTCTTCGGCAATGTCATCGGCTTGCAGCCGCGCAACGACAACCTCGCGCACGCCGGCCGCGCGCAATGCCGCAACATCGTCCTCACTCAGCACGCGCCCCTTGCGCAGAATCTTTTCGCCCGCGCGCACGGAATGCGCGAGAATGGCGCCCTGGGCTTGGTCTGCGGGGCATGAACCGAATTGCATGGTGCAAGAATAGGCGCCGGATGAGGGAAATCAAAACTCGCTGTCATCCCCGGCGAGCGTCGTCCGCAACGCGGTCGCCGCGAGGTCAAGGGGACCCAGCCGAAACAGCACGATGCTCGAAAGCAGAGTAGCGATTGAGCTGAGAAGCGGATGAAGAAATGGAATCGCGCCAGGAAGATGACGCTGATCGCGAAGATCCTCCCCGGTTCGAATTTCTTGTATTATCGCTTGAAGGGGCGAGATCTCGCCGGTGGAAACGCTTGGGTCCCCTTGACCTCGCGCTCACTCCGTTCGCGCTCGCCGGGGATGACAAGGCGATTGTAGGCCTCACCCCGTATCGGGACCTTCGGATCGGATTGCGTCAACTCAGCGCCAATTGCGTGCCTTGTTCGCAGGCGTGCGAAGCTGTCTCACGAACGCCAGGAAACGATCTGGCGGCGGGAGGTTTGGGTGCGGGTCGTACCGGTCGTCGGGCTGAAGGCGCGGTTCCGCCCTGCTGCGCCGAAGGTGACGCGGCTTGAACCTGGTAGGTGTACCGAGATGGAACGAAACCCGTTTCATCTTGCTCACGAAAGCTGACCCAGATCGATTCTAAGCAAGGCACGTGCCGCCCGAGGTTCGCGGCGGACTTGGATCCATGGGGCTTCCGCGCGACTGCAACCTTGGAGTGAAACACAGCTAAACGGCTGTGCCTTCGCGCGGCAACCTCAGCGTGGCGCGCAACCCGCCTTCGGCACGGTTCTCCAAAGCAATGCTCCCGCCATGGCCCTCGGCGATGGCGCGCACCAGCGTGAGCCCGAGACCTGTGCCGCCTGTCTCCGTGCTGCGGGATTCTTCGAGCCGCACGAAAGGCTCGAACACGCGGGCGCGATCGGCTTCGGCGATGCCAGGACCTTCGTCTTCCACGATGACTTCATAGGCCTCTTTGGATTCTGTCAGCCGCACCTTGGCCCTCTTGCCGTAGGCAATGGCGTTCTCGATGAGATTTCGCACGGCTCGGCGGACTTCGTTGGAGCGGCAGAGATAAGGCGCCGCCGCCGGCAATTGCCAGGACACCGGTTTCTCCAGATCTTCGAGATCCGAGCAGACGCTTTCGATCAGCGCCGCGAGATCTATGCGCCGCATCTGTTCGCCGCCCACCCCGCGCGCGGCGGACAGCACCGCTTCGGTCAGCTCCTGAAGCTCGTTGAGATTTTTCGTGAGCCGGTCGTGCAGCTCGGCGTCTTCGATGAATTCGAGGTTGATTCTCAGCGCCGTGATCGGCGTGCGCAGATCGTGGCCGACGGCCGACAAGAGCTGGCGCTGGCTTTCCAGCGTGCGCATCACCTGATCGGTCATCGCGTTGAAGGCGGCGGCGGCACGGCGCACGTCCACCGGTCCTTCTTCGGGCACGCGCGATGCGGCGCCGCCGCGGGCAGCTTCACTGGCGGACGCGGCAAGTTCGGACAGAGGCCGGGCGACTCGCCGCGCGATGAACGCGGCCGCCAGCGATCCGGCGAGCATGGCGGCGACGGCCGAGACCAGAAGTTCGACGGGCAGGCCCGGCGGCGCCGGGCGGAAGAACGTCATTTCCATCTGTGTGCCGCGCACGACGGGCAGGGTGATCGACATGACATCGCCGCTGGGACGGTCGCGGCGGGACGGCGATTTGTCGCCGACCTCATCGGGCGCGCGCACCTGCACGCTCACCGGTTCCTTGCGCTTGTTGTCCGGCAGCAAAGCCCGCACTTTCGCCGCGAGTTGTGTCTCCTCGTCATTCATCGTTTCCGGCGGTCGCGGCTTTCCATGATGCAAGCGGAATTGCCAAGGCCCGGAGCTAAGCGTGCTCGCTGCTGCATCCCGGCTTTTGGCTTGCATGGCGGCGAGCAAGGTGGAAACCGACACCGCGCGGTCGAGAACGCGCTCGTCGATCGCGCTTTGCGTCAGCCGTTCGCGGCCCATTTCGAACCAGACGCCCACCGCCGCATTCGAAAACAGCACCGCCGCCGCGGTCACGACGATGAGCTGTGCGCCCAGGGTGCGCGGCCACCAGTTTCGCGGCCACAAGATCATCAGAGGCTCATTCGACTTTCGCATCCACGGCGAGCATGTAGCCGCCGCCCCACACCGTCTTGATATAGCGCGGATTCTTGGGATCGGGTTCGATTTTTTTGCGCAGGCGGCTCACATGGTTGTCGATCGAGCGGTCGAACAGCTCCGCTTCGCGCCCCTTGGTGAGATCGAGCAGCTGATCGCGCTTGAGCGCGATCTTGGGATGCGCGAGCAAGGCCTCCAGCAGACGGAATTCGCCGCTGGAGAGCGCGTGCGCAACCCCGTCCGGGCCGATCAGTTCTTGCTGAATAACATCGAGTTTCCAGTCACCGAATCGAATGCTCTTGGCCTCTGGCGGATGCTGACGGGGCGGCAAGGCTTGCGTGCGTCTCAAGACGGCCGCGATGCGCGCCACCAGCTCGCGCGGATTGAATGGTTTTGCCAAGTAGTCGTCCGCGCCCATCTCCAGACCGATGATGCGATCCACCTCCTCGCCGCGCGCGGTGAGCAGGATCACGGGGATATGAGAGGTCTCGCGAATATGGCGGCAAAGACTGAGGCCGTCTTCGCCCGGCATCATGATGTCGAGCACGACGAGATCGATTGCCGCGGCCTTCATGGTCTTGCGCGCGGTCTGCGCGTCGCCTGCCGTCGTCGCGCGATAGCCGTGTTCGCGCAGATAGCGCGCCAGCGGTTCGCGAATATCGCGCGCGTCTTCGACAACGAGGATGTGGGGCGTTTCGTCTTTGCTCATGGCGATCGTTCGGTGGCCGTCTCTTGACGGCAAAGATGAGGGCTCCCGCGGCCAAGCGCAAATCCAATTGTCTCAAAGTGTCGCGAGAGCCCCGGTGCCGGCACAATTGCGACCAAGTTATGCCAATTCCGACAAAGTTTTCGGGCCCACTGCGACTAGTTTCGCGCCCGTCACTGTTTCGGGAAGGACACCATGAAAGACACATTGCGATATGCACTTTTGGGCGGAGCGACGTTTGTGGTCTTGGGCGGAATCGCCGCCTGGGCCATCACGGAATCGAGCGCACCGAGTAGCCCTGTTGCGGAAGTCCGCGACAGTTCGGACGCCGGACAAACCCAAGCCAACAATCAGGGACGAAGCGGCGGCAAGTTCTTCCACGACTTCGATCTCAACCACGACGGCCAGGTGACGCGCGCGGAATTGGAGCAAGCCTCCAACCAGCGCTTCATCGACGCAAGCGGCGGTAAGGATTCGCTCACCGCGGAGCAGTTCGCCGAGCAGGCTGCCAAGGATTTTCGCGACCGCACGGAGCGAACTTTCCACGACATCGACTGGAATAGCGACGGCAAGGTCTCGCTCGAAGAATACTTCGTTCCTGGGCGCGCGGCGTTCCAAGCGCTCGATCGCGATGCCGCCGGTTCCGTGGCTTGCACTCGCGCGCAGACGGTGAGCGATACCTCCGACGGCAACAATCGCGCCGCCCGGAGCAAATCACGCGGCGGGCCGCGCGGTGCGCAAAGCCTCGCGGTCTTCTGCCGCGAGAACGATCTCAACAAGGACGGCACGGTCACGCATGCCGAGCTCGATCAGGCCACCAAGCAAAGATTCGCAAGCGCTGCCGGCACGGCGAAAGAACTCTCGCCGCAAGCCTACACCGCACTCGAAGAGGCGCGCTTCAAGGACATCAACGCCCGCCTATTTCAGCGCATGGATACCAACGGCGACGGCAAGGTGACGAAGGAAGAATACACCGCACGCGACATCAAGCTGTTCGCGCGGCTGGACAAGAACGCAGACGGCATCGTGACGAAGGCGGAAGCCGCCTCCGGTCGCCGTACGAAAACGCCGCGTCCATCCTAAGCGGCGCAGCCGAGCGAGGGACAACCAAGGAGTGAATAATGAAACGCATCATTGCCTACAGTTTGATTGGAGGCGGTTTCCTCGTAGTGGGCGCAGCGATCGCGGCCAGTATGCCGGATCGCCCTGACGGGCCGGATGGCCCGCGCCACCACGACCGTGCCCAGATGGCCGCGCATTTTCTTGAAGAGTTCGACCTCAACAAGGACGGCAAGGTCACCAAGGCCGAAGTCGATCAAGTCATGGCGCAGCGCTTCAAGGAAGCAGCTCTAGGATCGGCTTCTGTGACGCTGGATCAATTCATCCAGGCGCACATGAAGGACTTCCGCGAACACGAGCAGCGCAGGTTCCAGCATCTGGACAAGAATGGCGACGGCAAACTGACGGCGGATGAATTCGAAGGCCGCCACGCCGACATGTTCGAACACATGGACAGGAACAAAGACGGCGTCATCACCAAGGACGAAGTCATGCCGCCGCCGGGCGATGACATGGACGGTCCGCCGCCTCCGGAAAAGCCGGAATAGACTTCCGGCTCAAGCTGACGCGCGGGCGGCCCCAGCTCCCACCCGCCCGCGCGCAGCTGTTTTTTTCAGTGCGAACCGCACCTTGCCGCCTTCGCCAAAAGCTACGGCGTGCCTAGAGCAATCTCCTTGCCACGCCGAAGCGAAGCGTAGGCGGGAGGGAGGGTCGAATTTGCGAAGCAAATTTCGGGGAGGGGTCATGCCGAGTCCCCCAAAAGCAAATCGCGCACGCCGCGCAGGCTTGAAGCGCGAGTTCGCGCGAAATCTCCGACAAGATGCCACAGACGCTGAGTGCAAACTTTGGCGTTCGCTTCGCGGCAAGGAGCTGGGAGGATTTCGCTTTCGCCGGCAACAACCGATTGGTCCGTATGTTGTAGACTTCTTCTGCTCAGCTGCGAAATTGATCATCGAACTTGACGGTGGCCAACACGGCGAAGATCGCAACGTTTCATACGATGCTGCTCGCACCCGCTGGCTCGAAGCGCGAGGTTATCGCGTGCTGCGGTTCGCAAATTCAGAATTCCTACGCCAACCCGGCATCGTTCTAAACTACATTTCGCATGTAGTTGCGGAGCGTGAAATTCCGTATCCACCCTCCCCTTGAGGGAGGGTCGAATTTGCGGAGCAAATTCGGGGAGGGGTCATGCCGCGGCATCCAAAGAGACGCTCGAATTTCGAAGCGTGGGATCAATTCATAGACCACGGCATGACCCCTCCCCGAAATTTCCTGCTCACTTCGTTCGCATGAAATTTCGACCCTCCCTCAAGGGGAGGGTAGTCGAATTCCACTCCCCATACGCAACGCTTGTGTCATCTCCGCCAGGATCGACACCGCGATTTCGGCAGGGCTTTTCGCACCGATGGAGAGGCCGATGGGGCCGTGGATGCGGGCCATGTCGGAATCGGCGAACCCCAGCTCTTTCAGCCGCGCTAGTCGTGCGGCGTGGTTCTTCTTCGATCCCAGTGCACCGATATAGAAGCAGGGCGAGCGCAGCGCAGTCGATAGCGCGGGATCGTCGACTTTGGGATCATGCGTGAGCGCAACCAGCGCGCTGCGCGATCCCAGCGGCGCTTTCGCCAATGCCTCGTCGGGGTATTCGTGGCTGATCGGCAGCCCCGGGAATCTCTCAATGGTTGCGAACGCCGTGCGCGGATCGATAATGCGCACGCCGTAGCCTGCCATCTGCGCCATCACCGAGAGGGGTTGGGCGATATGGGCGGCGCCGACGATGACGAGATCGAGGGGCGGATTGAAGACACCGAGAAACCAGCTTTGACTTTCGCTCTGCACCGGGCCGCTTTGATCGGCGCGCGCCGCGCGTGCCGCTTCCAAACCAAGCGGCGAATTGTCTGTCGCCGGATCGATCAGTCTTTCTTCGCCGGACGAAAGATTGCTCGCGCGGACAATGGCGCGGCCCTGGCGCTTTGCCTCGTTCAACGCAAGAAGCGTTTCGCGTTTCATGAAATTGGGCTCGAATCTAAATCACACCCACATCCGTCATGGCCGGGCTTGTCCCGGCCACCCATGATCGCCTTGCTGCAGAGAGGGCCTGGGTGGCCGGCACGGGGGCCGGCCATGACGATATTGGGTAGTTTGCGCATGTTCGATCCGGAATGCGTTATTCAATCGGTTCGACGAACACCTCAACGCGGCCCCCGCAGGCTAGGCCCACGGCCCAAGCCTGTTCGTCGCTGACGCCGAATTCGAGCTTGCGCGTCTTGGCGTCCTTCATGGCGACCAGCGCCTCTTCGATCACACTGCCTTCGATGCAGCCGCCGGAAACCGAGCCGACGAAGGCGCCGTCGTCACGTACCGCGATCTGGCTTCCCGCCTGACGCGGCGCGGAGCCCCAGGTCTTCACCACCGTCCCGAGCGCGACCTTGTGGCCTTTCGAAAGCCAGTCCGCCGCCGTGCCGAGCACGTCTTCGCTATCCATTTTCTTTGGCCATGACCTTTATCCGTTCAACGCTGCCGCCACCGCGCGCTTGGCCATCACCGTGACGAGGTTGGCGCGATATTCGGCGCTCCCATGAATGTCGGAGTTCATGCCATCGGGTGATACTTCGATGTCAGCCAGCGCGTCCGGCGAGAATTTCGCCGTGAGCGCTTTTTCCATCTGCGTCTCGCGATACACGCATGGGGCGGCACCCGTCACCGCGACACGGACGCCGTTCTTGGTCTTGGCGACGAACACACCAGCCATCGCATAGCGCGACGCGGGATTGCGGAATTTGGCGTAAGCCGAGCGCTCGGCAGCAGGGAAAGAAATTTCGGTGACGATTTCGCCGTCCTGCAACGCCGTTTCGAACATGCCCGTGAAGAAGTCGTCGGCCGCAATAGTGCGTTTGGTCGTCTTCACCGTCGCGTTCAAGCCCAAGACCGCGGCGGGATAGTCCGCCGCCGGATCGTTGTTGGCGACCGAGCCGCCCAGTGTTCCCACATGGCGCACGGCGGGATCGCCGATGCCGCCCGCCAGGTCAGCCAATGCGGGGATCGCGCGCTTCACATCCGCCGAATTCATCACCTCGAAATGCCTGGTCGCCGCGCCGATCACGACCGCATCGCCGCTCACGCGGATGAACGACAGCTCCTTCAAGCCGGAAATGTCGATGAGCTGCGAAGGCTGGGCCAGGCGCATCTTCATGGTGGGGATCAGCGTCTGCCCGCCGGCGAGCAGTTTCGCTTCCGGCGTTTTTGCCAGCAGGGCTTGCGCCTCGGCAAGAGACTTCGCGCGGGTATAGCCGAAAGGATAGGAGATCATGCTCATGCCGCCTTCTCCTTTCCGCCGCGCATCTTGTTCGCCGCATCTTCGATGGCGCTGACGATGTTGTGGTAGCCGGTGCAGCGGCAGATGTTGCCTTCCAGCTCGTGGCGAATGGTGTCGCGATCGAGCTCCGGTTTGCGGCGGATCATGTCGACGGCCGTCATGATCATGCCGGGCGTGCAGAAGCCGCATTGTAGACCATGGTTCTCGCGGAACGCTTCCTGCACCGGATGCAGCTTGCCGTCCTTGGCCAGGCCCTCGATGGTCGTGATGTCGGCGCCTTCAACCTGTCCGACGAACATGGTGCAGGATTTCACGGCGCGCCCGTTCACATGCACCACGCAGGAACCGCACTGGCTGGTATCGCAGCCGATATGGGTGCCCGTCAGCCGCAGCTGTTCGCGCAGGAAATAGACGAGCAGGGTGCGGTCCTCGACGTTCTCTGAAACGGCCTTGCCGTTCACCGTCATGGATACGGTGGTCATTGTTCTTTGTTCCCGTGGGATATCGAGCGCCTAGTCTTGAGGCCCGTTGAGGCTGCGTCAAGCGCGATCCGGTCAGGGCAAAAGCGCGCTGAAAATGACGATCAGGATCACGACGATCGCGATGAGGCCCACCACCCAGATCTCGGGCGCCACGCCTTCGCGGCGCGATGTGGGACGGCCGGGCGCCGGCGCTCCCGCGCTGTGCGCCACTTGCGGAACCGGATGGCTGTCATCGTGCTGTTGTGCATCGGCGGGAGCAGCGGGCGCACCCACCGTCGCCGCGAAACGCGAAAAGAAATCGTCCGCGATCTGCTTGGCAGCGCCGTCGATCAGCCTTTGGCCGATCTGCGCGAGCTTGCCGCCGACGTTGGCTTTGGCGGTGTAGGTAAGCACCGTGCCGTCGCCTTCGGGCGTCAGCACGACCTCCGCTTCGCCGCGCGCAAATCCGGCCACTCCGCCTTGGCCTTCGCCTTTCAGGGTGAGGCGGTGCGGCGGAACGAGATCCAACAGCGCGACCTTGCCTTTGAACGTTGCGCTCACGGGACCGATTTTCAACTTCGCCGTCGCTTCGAAATCGGTCGGGCTCGTTTTCTCCATCTTCTGGCAGCCCGGAACGCAGGCTTTGAGCACGGCGGGATCGTTGATCCCGGCCCAGACGGCTTGGGGGCGTGCGGGAATGACGTAACGGCCCGTGAACTCCATCTGAGAGCGGCTCCTGGACGGTGAGGGGGTGGCATTGACGCTTTCGAGGAGAATGAAAGCAATGCCAAAGGTTTAGTATCGCGCTTGCCTGGCTCCGGCAATGCTGAACCCAATCTGATCGGCAATCCAATTGGTCCGTTAACCATCTTTTGCTTCACGGCTCGTGACAGTTGTGTTAACCTTATCTTTACCATTGTGAGTTCGGGGACCATATCGGGGATGGAAACGAGTCTGATGGCTTCGCCGGGCCTGGGCGAAGCTGCATTTGAAGTCACAGGCCTGATCAAATGGTTTGATATCGCCAAGGGATACGGGTTTATCAAACCGGAAACGGGCGCCGAGAGCGACGTACTGCTGCACCAAACCTGTGTGCGTCAGTCCGGCTACAAGGCGGCTTACGAAGGCGCGACCGTGAAATGCGAAGCGGTGCATGGCCCCAAAGGCCTGCAGGCTCGACGTATTCTCGCGCTCGACAACTCCACGGCTTCGCCGCAAGCGGCCGCCAATCCGCGCATGTCACACTTTACCGCAGAACCGCGCGGGCCGGCGTTCGAAGCGACGGTCAAGTGGTTCAATCGCGGCAAGGGCTATGGTTTCGTATCGCGCGGACCCAATACGCCGGACGTCTTCGTGCACATGGAAACGCTGAGACGCTACGGGATTCGCGAGCTGCGCGAAGGCCAGCGCGTGCGGGTGCGCGCCGGCGACGGGCCCAAGGGCGAACTCGCCGCGGAAATCACCGTTCTCGAGGCCTGAAACCGTCCAGCTTTGAGCTTTCTTGAAGCTTAAGCTTTGAGCGTGTAAGCACGCGCCTGCCGTCCGGATCGGCCCGGGGCGTAGCGCAGTCTGGTAGCGCATCTGCTTTGGGAGCAGAGGGTCGCGTGTTCAAATCACGCCGCCCCGACCATTCCGAACGGCGGGCTTTGACGACGAGTGCTTGGGAGAGTTCATGCGCGCACGCATCTACCGTCCGGCCAAAAGCGCCATGCAATCGGGCCGCGGCCGCACCAAATCGTGGCTGCTCGAATACGAGCCCGAGCAACCGCGCACGCCCGATCCCTTGATGGGCTGGACCAGCTCGTCGGACATGCGCCAGCAAGTGCAGATGGAATTTGATACGTCGCAAGAGGCCGTCGCCTATGCCGAGAGGAACGGCATTCCGTATCAGCTGTTCGAACCGCACGACGTCAGACCCAGACCCAAGTCCTATTCGGACAATTTCCGCTTCGACCGCAAAGTCCCCTGGTCGCACTGAATCGTCGAAACGCTTAAAGTGGAGTGGGTGGATCGGGGGAAGCGCTTCCGGTTCGTCTTGTTGCGTCCGCAAGTCAGTCCCCTTTGCGTGCGAATGTTTTGCGCACGGCCCCGTAGCTCAATGGATAGAGCACCAGCCTTCTAAGCTGCGATATGCAGGTTCGATTCCTGCCGGGGCTACCAGTTCTCGCGTTTACGCTCTGCCGAGAAATTTTCTCAATTCACTAATCGCGCGCATGCCAGCGGTGTATGATGCGGCCGCACCGCTCAGGTGTTGGGGCCCTGAAAATCATGAGTGTCGTCTTGCATGCGCGCACTGGCGCGCTATTCGTCGCGTTCGCCGCATTTCTTGTCCTCGAGCCCGCAAGCGCGACCGAGGCGCCGGTTCAGCGAGACGCGCATGCGCTTCTGGGCGCGGATGCAAAAGGCGACAACTGGACCGTCGCGCCGATCGTCGCCAGCGACGGGTTCGTCCGAATTTACAGCCTCGACACCCCCTACGGCACCTTCCAAGTCAGCAGCCAGCGGCGGTTGGATGAAAGGTTGCATGAGCTGCGCGCGCTGCAAACACTCGAAAAGATGTCGCGCACCAAGGTGCTGGTGGACGCGGTGGCGAAAGCCGGCTTGGCACCACTGCGCTTTGGCCGTGACCTGGTCCTGGATCCAGTCGGCACCGCGGGAAACCTGGTGAACGGCGTGGGCAACATGTTCGATAGCGCCGTGACGACGGTCAGCGACACGGGATCCAGGCGCGATCCGCTGTTCAACAATCTGGTCGGCATCACAAAAGCGGAGCGCGATCTGGCGGTGACGCTTGGTGTCGATCCCTATTCCGATTTTCTGCCGTTGCGCAACGGTCTGCGGTCGGTCGCGCGCGTCATGGCGGCCGGTGACATCTCTGTGAGCGCGGCGCTTTCTGCGATCCCAGGTGGGGCAGGCATCGCCGTATCGGCAAGCTCGACGGCTTCGGCGCTCAATAGCTCGGTCTACAGCAAGACGTCGGACGAGATTGCGGCAGAAGTGACGAAGAAACTCGCCGCCCTTGGCGTCGAACAGGCAACGATACAAATGTTTGTCGGCAATCATGTCTACACGCCGGCCGATCAGTTTGCCGTTGCCGACGCGCTGGAGAAACTTGGCGCAGATAACTCCGAGGCCTTCGTGTCGCGGTCCGCCGCAGCTGCCGATGCGGACGTCGCAAAGCTCTACCGCTATCGCGCGGAATTGCTTGCCAAGGAGAGCAGTCGCCTTGGCTCCATAAAATCTTTCACGGTTGTTTCGGGGGCGCTGCTCAATCGCAATGCCGATGGCGAGCTGTTGGCGGTGTTTCCGTTCGACGACGTCACGTGGACCGACCGGGTCTCGGGTAGCCTCACGCGCGTCAGCGCCGAAATCGCCAAGACCGGAGAAGCAAAATCACCTGTCCTCGCCGCGACCGGCACGATGTCGGAGATGGCCGAGACCGAACTAAAAAAACTCGGCTGGACGCTCGTGCCACTGAACATGTCATCACCCTAATCCTGAGCCGCCGCTAAAACTCCCTCTCGTCCCAGCCGTGATGGCGGCAGACGAGGCGGGTGAGGCGCTTGAATTCGGCGTTGTGTTCGGTGTTGGCGGTTTCGCTTCTCGCCCTTTGCTGATGCTGGTGGATCATCTCGTGCGCCATGGTGCGCAGCAGCGTGTTGGTGTGTCCGACGCAGGTCTCGGAAATCCCGATCTCGTGGGCGTGAAGGTCGCGGCTGATGCCGCGGTAATAGCCTAGCTGCAGGGGATGGCGGGAGACCACGAACTCGACATCGTCGGCGTGCGGCAGGCGCCAGTTCTTGAACGGCGGCGTACGGCGCAGGAATTCATACGCGCCTTCGATGATTTCCGGCGTGAGACGCAGGGCCATGGTTTCTGAGTTCGATCTGCCTACCCACTTTGGATGCACGCGCGGAACTTCAATGTAAAGATGGGATGAAATTCCTCAACACCTCCGTCGTGGGCGCCCTCGCGGGGAACAAGTCCGGACATGAGTGCGCTCTTTTCCAAAGAAAAACCGGGCCCGTTTTTCTCGGGTCCGGTTTCCAACATCTATCGTCTAGTAGTGATCGCGGTCGTCGCGCGCGGGTGGCGGAGGCGGCGGGCCATCTTCGTCGCGATAGCGGTCGCGCGGCGGTCCTACGCGATCGCCTTTCGACTCCATGCACTGTGCATAAGCAATATCGTAGCGGCGCTGAGCGCTGTATTGCTGGTAGTTGGGATCGGCGGTTGAAGAGCCGACCAGAGTGCCGGCGGTGGCGCCGACAATCGCGCCCTTGGTATTGCCGACCGCGGCGCCGATGCCGGTGCCGATGATGGCGCCGAGGATGCTATTGCGCGCCTGACGGTCGTTGGCGTTCTTCACCTGACCGGCGACCTTGTCATGGGCATAGTCTTCGCATTGTTGCTCGTCCTGATCGAAGGCCTGCAACGATTTGCCTTGGCCCGGCATCGCCGGAATCGTCGGGCCGTCGGGAACGGTCACGCAACCTGCGAGAAGCATCAAAACAGGCAAGCTGACGGCCGCCTTTTGTACGCGCTTCATACCGAAATTCCTCGCTTTGGGTTCGCCTCACCCTGTTGGGACGAGGCTGAACGGCGGATGAACGGCGCACATAATACCGGACAAATGCGTCCAATGCGGGGCCCATCCGCGTTACAGAAAGGTTATCTCACCCGGTTGCGACGCCGCAGGGTCCGCAGGAGCGGAATACCCGTGCCGTCGAAGCGAAATCCCCCCGGCAACGGGAGAGCAAGAGTTCATCGCCCTTTGAACTCCGGTTCGCGCTTGGCGAAGAACGCTTTCACTCCTTCGCGCACATCTTCAGAGGGATTGGCGATCATCACCGCGAAGGCTGCGTCGTTCAGCGAATGCTCGAGCGACGAGCTCAGCCCATGCCGCATCATGCTCTTGGCCAGACGTACCGCCAGCGGGGCGCGCTTGGCGATCGCGCGCGCGAAATTCATGGCGTACGATTTCAATTTGTCCGCCGCCACAACCTCGGTCAGCAGGCCCAGCTTCAACGCCTCTTCTGCTGTGTAGACTTCGTTCAGCAGCGTCATCTTCAAGGCGCGGTCCAGTCCCATGGCGCGCGGAAAGAACCAGGCGCCGCCTTCGTCGGGGAGCAATGCAAATTTGCCGGAAGTGTCGCCGAGCTTCGCGGCTGAAGACGCAATACGAAAATCGCACGCCATTGCCAGCGTCAATCCACCGGCCACCGCCGCGCCGTTGATCATCGCGACCACGGGCTTGTCGATGCGGTGCAGCTTGGTCACCACTTCGTGCATGCCCACGCGCATTTCGTGGCCATACCCCATCTGCTTGTTCTTGTAGTCGGGACTGTCCGGATCGCCGCCGCTGACATCGCCGCCGGAGCAAAACCCGCGCCCCGCGCCGGTAATGACGAGGCAGCGCAACTCGTCGCGCTCTACATAGTCCTCCAGCGCGTGCAGGATGTCTTTGCACATGCGCCCGGTATAGGCGTTCATTTTGTCGGGGCGGTTCAAGGTGATCTGCGCGATGCCGGGTTCCGGTACGTCGAACAGGATGTCGCGATAGGCGCTCGTCGAACTCATGGGGGCTCACCTTCCGGGCAGGCTTGCAGTGGCACCGGGATATGGGAACATGCGCCGCCGCCATTCGCAACCGACGGTCAGAACCCTTCCGGAGGAACCATGAGCTCTTATCCCGATATTCTTTATGACGTGAAGGATCGCGTCGCGACCATCACGCTCAATCGCCCAGACCGGCTCAACGCCTATACGGGCCGCATGGCCGAAAGCATCAAGCTGGCGATGGCCGATGCCGCCGCCGATCCTGCCGTGCGCGTCATCGTTTTGACGGGTGCGGGACGCGGCTTCTGCGCGGGCGCGGATATGGAAGTGCTGTCGGGCGCGGTGCGCGCGGGCGGCACGGGCGCGGGCGTGAAACCGGGCGAGATCGATCGCAAATTCGATTCCGATCTGGGGCCGAGCCTCTCGGACGATTTCAAGGATGCCGAACGTTTCGGGTATTTTGCACGCACCAAAAAGCCGGTGATCGCCGCGATCAACGGACCGGTCGCGGGCATCGGGTTGGTGATGGCGCTCTATGCCGATCTGCGCTTCGCCGCCGACAAGGCCGTATTCACGACGTCGTTCGCGCAGCGCGGATTGATCGCCGAACACGGCATCTCGTGGCTGCTGCCGCGTATCGTGGGGCAGGCGAACGCGCTCGATCTCCTGATGTCGGCGCGCAAGATCGCGGCCGACGAAGCGCTGCGTCTTGGCCTCGTCAACAAAGTCTTCGCACAGGAGACCTTCATGGAGAACGTGATGGCTTACGCGCGGCTGCTCGCCGACACCGTCTCGCCGCGCTCCATGGCGGTGATGAAGGCGCAAGTGTGGAAAGCGAACTTCCAGGACTTCAACCAGGCGCTCGACGCCGCGGACAAGGAAATGAAGGTCAGCCTTGGCCACAGCGAGTTCAAGGAAGGCGTCGCGCACTTCCTGGAGAAGCGCCCAGCGAAGTTCGCGGATATCTGAAGAAGAGAGGATTGCACGCGGAGGCGCGAAAACGCGGAGTCGTTTTTTTGCGTAACCAATAAGAGTCCGTCATGGCCGGGCTTGTCCCGGCCAGCGAGGATCTCGATGCACATGGGTGATCTTGGGTGCCGGCACGCGCCCTGCGGGCTTGACCGGCCATGACGAGAGTTTTGGGTTGCCCATGTGTTGGGATTACTCCGCGGCTCCGCGGCTCCGCGTGAATCAATCTTCGCGCAACAAGCCCAGAAACTTGACCTCCTGAGCGGCATCGCTACAACGCCGCCCCTGATATTGAGAACGGTGTCCACGTATGAAAATCGTCGGCGGCAAATGGTCGAACTGGTCGGGCGGTGTCGTCTGCAAACCCAAACAGATCGTCGCGCCGAAAAACGAAGTCGGCCTCGCCGCCGCCGTGCGCACGGCTGAGGGCACGGTGCGGGTCCCCGGCTCGGGGCATTCCTTCACGCCGATTTGCGAGAGCGACGGCACTATCGTCGATCTTGCCGCCTTCACGGGCTTCAAGAAAGTTGATGGCGAAAAGCAGACCGGCACATTTGCCGCCGCGACGCCGCTGTGGGCGGTGGGTCCGGCGCTTCATGTCAAAGGGTTTGGTCTGAAGAACATGGGCGATATCGATCGCCAGACGCTCGCAGGCGTGGTCAACACCGGCACCCATGGCACAGGCCCGACCCTCGGCAATTTCTCGTCGGAAGTCGCGGGCTTTCGCCTGGTGCAGGCAACCGGCGAGGTCATCGATTGTTCGCCGGATGCGCATGAAGAGATTTTTCGCGCCGGGCGCACCTCGCTCGGCATGCTTGGCGTGATGACGGAAATCGCCATGAACGTTCGTCCAGCCTACAAATTGGTGGAAAAGAATTTTCTGCTCTCACCGAAGGAGGTCTTCAGCCAACTCGACACACTGATCGCCTCCAACCGCCATTTCGAATTCTTCTGGTTTCCCTACGCTGACAACTGCATTTGCAAATCGCTGAACGAGACCGATCGCGAGGCGCCCGCGCCGCGTTCGACCGAAGCGATGTATCAACGCGGCGAAGAGCACGGATCCGACGCGCGCACCTTCGAGCTCATCAACGAGGTCCTTCCTTACGCACCGTTCCTGCTCAAGCCGGCGCATAGGATGTTCTCGCGCTTCATGCCGGGGCCGGATCGCGTTCGCTGGAGTCACGAACTCTTTCCCAGCCCGCGCACCACGCGTTTCAACGAAATGGAATATGCGGTGCCGGTAGAAAAGGGACCGGACTGCATCCGCGAGATCGCGCAGACTATCCGCAAGAAGCGGATCAATACCGGCTTTCCCATCGAGTATAGAACGGTCGCGGCGGACGACGTCTGGCTCAGTCCGTTCTATCAGCGCGCGTCAGCCACCATCGCCGTGCATCAGTATCATCGCGTCGACACGGCGGAGCTGTTCGGCGCCTGCGAAGCAATCTTTCGCCGCTATGAAGGGCGGCCGCATTGGGGCAAGCGTCACACCCGCACAGCCCAGGACGTCGCGGCTGTATACCCGAAATTCGACCAATTCCGCTCGGTGAGACGCGCCCTGGATCCCAAAGGAAAGTTCCTCAACAGCCATCTTCGCGCCATTTTTGGCTAGGAACATAGGACTCATGCGGCGGCTGTGGCTCTCGTCTTTATTCACGGTTCTCGGCGCCGGACTGGGGATGTTGTCCGCGTCCGACAACACTTTGACGGCTGGTTTCGTGGGCGCACTCATCGGCTTGATCGCATCGGTGGTGGTCTTCTCGTTCCCGCGTGACCGCGACTATCCGAGCCACAGCGACGATTTCTTCTCGAAGAACTAACGCTCCATCACATCCGATCGTACTGCACCATCCGCCCCCATCTCCGTCATGGCCGGGCTTGTCCCGGCCACCTATGATCGCGATGACGCATTTCGCGCGAAAATGGTGGGCATCGTGATCATGGGTGGCCGGCACGTTGGCCGGCCATGACGATTGTATGGTGTAAAATCAAACCAACCGGCTAGCGGAGCTTCCTGAAAAAGCATGCACGCGCGCCGGTGTGGCAAGCTGGACCGGTCTGGTTGACCTTCAACAACAGCGTGTCGCCGTCGCAATCGATCCAGGCTTCGACGAGCTGCTGGGTGTGACCCGACGTTTCACCCTTGCGCCAGACTTCGTTGCGCGAACGCGACCAGTAGGTGACATCTCCGGATTGCAGCGTTGCCAGCAGCGTCTCGCGGTTCATCCATGCCAGCATCAGCACCTCGTTGGTCATGTGATCCTGCGCGATGACGGGCACGAGCCCTTCGGCGTTGAACGCGACCGCCATCACAAACGCGTCGCGCGACAACGGCTCACTCATGACGCCGCCTTCATCAGGGCAAAACCCTGTTCGAGGTCGGCGATTAGATCGCCCGCATCTTCGAGGCCCGCATGAATCCGCAATAGCGGACCCTTGGCCTCAAACGGTTTTGCCGTGCGATGGAGCTTGGCCGGAACGATGAGACTCTCATAGCCGCCCCACGAGAAGCCCATCCCAAAAAGCTTGAGCGCATTCATGAGAGTCTCGAGCTCCGCAAGCGGAATGGGCTTCAGTTCAAGGCCGAACAACCCGCTCGCACCGGTGAAGTCGCGCTTCCACAGCGCGTGGCCGGGATCGTCCTCCAGCGCGGGATAAAGCACGCGCTCGACTTCAGGGCGCGCCTTCAGCCAGCGCGCCAGAACGAGGGCGGTTTCCTGATGGCGGGCGAGGCGAACCGCCATGGTGCGAAGGCCTCGGAGGGCAAGAAAACAGTCGTCGCCGCTGGCATAGAGCCCGCTGAAGGCCCAGGTCTCCCACAGGCGCTGGGCGTGATTTTCGTTGGCGCACACCGTGCCGATCATCACATCGGCGTGACCGCCGATATATTTCGTCGCCGCTTGAATCGAATAGTCTGCGCCGCGCTGAAGTGCTGGAAAATACAGCGGCGTCGCCCAGGTGTTGTCGAGCAGCACCGCCGCATTGCGGGCATGCGCAACGCCGGCAATGGCCGGGACGTCCTGAACTTCGAAAGTGAGTGAGCCGGGACTCTCGCAGAAGATCGCGCGCGTGTTCGGCCTCATCAGCGTCTCGATGTCCGCGCCGATGAGAGGATCGTAGTAGGTCGCCTCGATACCGAAGCGGCTCAACATCTTGTCGCAGAACTGGCGCGTCGGCGCATAGCAGGTATCCACGACAAGGATATGATCGCCCGCGCTGCAGACCGCCAGCATGGCGAGCGCGACCGCATTCAAGCCGGACGGGCAGGTCACCGTCCGCGCACCGCCTTCCAGCGCAGTCACGGCGAGTTCCAGGCTTTGCGTCGTCGGCGTGCCGCGGCGGCCGTAGGTATAGGGCACGTCGGCGGACGCCAGCGACTTGAGATCGCGATAGAGTATGGTCGAAGCGCGATAGACAGGCGTGTTGACGACGCCGAAATGCTCCGCGCTCATGCGTCCCGCATGCGTCGCAATCGTCTCTTTCTTCAGATCCTTCTCGCCGCCCGCCACGTCCATGCCTCGAAACTAAATTGGGTCTGTTGAAGTAACCCGAGGCGCTCCCTGCCGCAATGTGGCGGGATCGAGGGCATCCCTGCAGCGGTGAGAGGAAGCGCCTGTCAGCGGGCGGTCATTTTCGGCCGCGGTATTGCTGTGCGCGCATGGCGCGAAGGCCGGGCAGTCCGAATCGCGACAGTGCCCTATCCCAGGCAAGGAATTCGTCGGCGCTCAGCGTGTAGCGCTCGCAGGCTTCTTCAAGGCTGAGAACGCCGCCGCGAACGGCGGCAACCACTTCGGCTTTTCGACGGATCACCCATCGCACTGTTTGAGGCGAGGGCAGGTTATCGAGGGTCAGCGGATTTCCCTCAGGTCCAAAGACCTGCTGAAAACGGGCTCTGCCATCGCGTGCCATGGCACTCCAATCGCCCCCCGCAATCAGGGTGAACTTCTATGCTTAACGACGGGTAAAGAAACGTCGTAAACGAAGCATTCAGGAATAAAATTTCAAGTTCGGAACCCAGGAAACGAGCCGAAATCCAGTAATCTTGCACAAGAAAGACAGGTGGAAGTCAGTTTTACTTCTACTCTGCTGGCATCTCCGCAACACACATTCCAAACGTAGTAGTCAATACTTGCTTCTCCACCCGCATAACATCCACGTAAACAATCCGTCGTTCTGACGAATTGATGCTAGACCGCTGCAGCCGTGTGCAGAACGGCAAAACAAAAAGGCCGGAGCGCTGGCTCCGGCCTTTTTTTGCTGCGTATGAGCTTCGTTATTCTGCCGGACGCGGCTGCAGATGCGGATCGGCTTGCGGCTCGGCGAGTTCGTCGACCTTGACCGGTTTCTTTTCGAGGATCGGTTTCAGCGGAACGTTGAACAGCCACGTCACTACACTCGCGCCGGCGCCGATGGCTGCGCACATCAAGAAGAACTGTGTCTTGTCCATCTGGCTGAAGAAGCTGCCGATATAACCCTGCAACAGATTGCCGGTGAAGCTGGTGATGAACCAGAGCCCCATCATCATGGAAAGGATCGAAGCAGGCGCCACGCGCGCGACAAGCGCTAGTCCGATCGGCGAGAGATAAAGCTCACCCGTCGTGATGACGGCAAAGAACGCGAACAGCCAAAGCCAGCTTGCATGTCCTGTGGGCCCGGTCACGTACGCCGCGGCCGCCATGATGAGATAGGAAAGCGCGAGCATAAAGTTGCCCAACGCCATCTTGGTGACGGTGGAAGGCTCGCGGCCCTTCTTGGCCTGGCGCGCCCAGTACGCCACCACAAGCGGCGTGAACGCGAAGATCATGAAAGGATTGAACGCCTGAAACCAAGTCACCGGAATTTGCCAGTCGATCACGCCGGGGATGAGCGCGCGGTTGGTGAAGTCCTGTGCCCACAGATTGATCGTGTTGCCCTGCTGCTCGTAAGTCGCCCAGAAGAAGGTGGTGGGGATGCAAAGCAGGATAATGGCGAATACCGCTTTCCAATCCTGGCCAGTGAGTTTCTTCTTGGTGTCGGTCTTGGATTTCAAACGGCTGATGCGATCGGGAGGCAAAGAGCGCAGTGCCAACAGATAAACGGCGAGGCCGATCAGCATGCCGACGCCGGCCGCGAAGAAGCCCCACGGGTAGCCACGTGTCTCCGCCAACGTTCCGCAGATCAATGGCGAGAGGAACGCACCCAGATTGATACCGACGTAGAAGATTGAGTAGGCGCTATCCACGCGGGCGTCGCCGGGCTTGTAGAGATTACCGACCTGCGTGGAGATGTTCGGTTTGAAAAACCCGTTGCCGAGGATCAGCAACAGCAATCCGAGGAAGAACAGGCTCGGCACGGTCAGAATGAATTCCGCGGCCGCCATCGTGAGGCCGCCGATGATGACGCTGAAGCGTTGGCCCCAGATCTTGTCGGCAAGAATGCCACCGAAGAACGGCGTCAGGTAAACAAGCGCCGTGTAGGTGCCGTAGATCAGCGAGGAGAACGGTTGCACGCCGAGCGAATGGCCGACAACGGATTCAAAGGCACCCTTGATGGCCGCGTAACCGGCTACCGTTTCGACATGTCCAGGAAGCAGCAGGTAATTGACGAGATAAAGAACGAGAATGGCGCGCATTCCGTAATAGGAAAAACGCTCCGCCATCTCGGTCATAAACAGCCAGGTCAGTCCTCGCGGATGCCCGAACAATTGAGGCGTCTTGTCTGCCGTCCCTGCCGATGCCATCCCCCGGTTCTCCTTATGTTATGGCGCGCGGGAGCATGCCTCGTAATATCTTGAAAGGAAATGGCTTTGCACAACCGTGAGCGGTGTCGCGAAGATGAACGGACAACACTTTGTGTCCGTTTCATCTCGCCCGATTGGGGAAAATTGCGAGAGCCGGCAGTGAGCCCCCCCGGGCAAGGCTAAGGCAGCTCGATGTATCTGTCTTCGCGCGTGTATGGAACAAAACCCACCCGCTGATAGAGCGGCAGCGCGCGGGGGTGATCGAGCGTGCAGGTATTCACAAGCATCTTGGAGATCGGTTTGGCCCAGGCATTCGAGCAAGCGTGATAAAGAAAGAAATAGCCGAGCCGGCGTCCCACGAATTCCGGCATCAATCCGAAATAGGCAAGCTGGCCGATGCCGTTGTCGCGAAAATCCAGTTCGGCCATGCCCGCGGGATTGCCTTCGGCATAGAGCACATAAAGTTCGACGGCCGGATCGGCCACAATGAACGTGATCTCCTCGTCGCTCTTTTTGCGGCGGTCGACCCAGTAATACGCTTCGCCAATGGTATTGTAGAGATAGCGATAGAAATGCACCGGCGGGTTCGAGGCGCGCAGGATTGCGACTTTGCCCTTCGGTTGCGGCGGCGGCAACGCAGAAGGGCGATGCTTCATTTCCAGAAACGTCACCGTTGTGGGAATGCGCTTTGCGCCCGCGCCCAGTTTCATCCCATGCCCCTCACTCGCTTTGCCATTGTCAGACCTCAACCGGCGCTTCGGTGCGCGCGCCCCATTCGGCCCAAGATCCGTCATAGATAGCTACCTGCTTCGCGCCAAGCACGCTCAGCGCAAGCAGATCGATCGCCGCGGTGACGCCGGAGCCGCAGCTCGTCACGATCGGCTTGGAGAGATCCATCTTTCGCGATGCGAAGATGCGTTTCAGCTCATCGGTTCGCTTTAACGTGCCGTCCTCGTGAACGAGTTCGGCGTAGTGGATATTGCAGCTTCCTGGAATATGTCCGGAACGCAGGCCCGCGCGCGGTTCGGGTTCGCTGCCCGTGAACCGCGAGTGGCTTCGCGCGTCGATCACCTGCTCGGCGTGCGATTTCGCATTCGCCATCATCTGGTCGAAGGAGCGGATCAGGGCATTGTTCGGCCGCGGCGTGAAATGGCGTGGGAATGGATTTGGCATCATGTCTTCGGTGGGATGGCCTTGTTTGCGCCATCTGGGCAAGCCGCCGTCCAGCACGACCACTTCTTCATGTCCCATGGCGCGCAGCATCCACCACGCGCGGGCCGACGAATAGATCCCGGCGCCGTCATAAACGACGATGAGATTGCCGTCGCCGAGACCGAGCTTGCGCATGCGGCTGGCGAATTTCGGGGCCGGCGCCAGCATGTGCGGATAGAGGCTCTTCTCGTCGGAAAGATCTTCGATATCGAAGAATACGGCGCGGGGAATATGCGCCGTGCGATATTCGGCCTTCGCGTCACGCCCGCTCTGCGGCAAGTACAAGGACGCATCGCAGATACGGATGTCCGGCGCGTCGATATGTTCGGCCAGCCATTGGGTGGAAACGAGAGGGGACGCAGGTCTCATGCGAAGGGGATTGTGATCGCTTCGCGCTTCTCCGCAAGCCAGTGCGGAACCGGAAGGTTCTTGGATTTGAGAAACGCGGGATTGAACAGCTTGCTCTGATAGCGGTTCCCGTAATCGGCCAGGATGGTGACGATGGTGTGGCCAGGCCCCATCTCTTTGGCCATCTGGATCGCGCCTGCGACATTGATGCCGCTCGATCCGCCCAGGCAGAGGCCTTCGTGCTCGAGAAGATCGAAGATGTAGGGCAGGGCCTCTTCATCCGAAATTTGAAACGCATCGTCGATCGGCGCGCCTTCCAGATTGGCCGTGACGCGGCCCTGGCCGATCCCTTCGGTGATCGATGAGCCTTCCATCTTCAACTCGCCGGTCTTGATCCAGGAATAGATGGCGGCCCCCATAGGATCGGCGGCCGCGATCTTGATGTTCGGATTGCGTTCCTTGAGCGCGATGGCGACGCCCGCAAGCGTGCCGCCGCTGCCCACCGCGCAAGTGAAACCATCGACCTTGCCGTCCGTCTGTCTCCAGATTTCCGGTCCCGTGGTTTCGACGTGCGCTTGCCGGTTCACCACATTGTCGAACTGATTGGCCCAGACCGCGCCGTTGGGATTCGATTTTGCGAGCTGTTCGGCGAGGCGTCCGGAAACTTTCACGTAGTTGTTCGGATTCTTATACGGCACCGCCGGCACTTCGATCAGTTCTGCGCCCAGGAGCCGCAGCGCGTCTTTCTTCTCCTCGCTCTGCGTGTCGGGAATGACGATAACCGTCTTGAAACCGAGCGCATTGCCGACCACGGCAAGTCCGATGCCGGTATTGCCGGCCGTTCCTTCGACAACCGTTCCTCCCGGCCGAAGAGTGCCGCGTTTTATTGCATCTTGGACGATGAAGAGCGCGGCGCGATCTTTCACGGACTGGCCGGGATTGAGGAATTCGGCTTTGCCGAGAATCTCGCAACCGGTAAGTTCGCTGGCCTGTCGCAAGCGGATGAGCGGCGTATTGCCGATAGCCGCGAGCGTGTCGTGTTTGATGTCCATGGCGGGAAGTGTGGGTGTCGAATCGAACGTAGTGGCCGCTCTTTCGCCCTTCAAGGCAACATCATTTGCAGTTTTGCTTGTGTGCAATTGGCGACGCGCGTCGAAGAACCAGCCGCGCTCTACAGTGATCGCGCGGACCGCAAAAATTGCGAAGCGGAAAGAATGGCTCCCCGGGCCGGATTCGAACCAGCGACCAACCGGTTAACAGCCGGTTGCTCTACCGCTGAGCTACCGAGGAACACGTTTCGGCGCGTGTCTAGCGCGTCCGAAGGGGCGTGGCTATATCAGGTTCAAGTTGCGGAACCAACACGGAATTCGATGCACCAAACTCATAAGGGCCGCGGCGAAGGCCTGCACAAGAACCCGCGCATCGGATTTGGGATATTCACGGTCAGGCTGCCGGGAACTCGGCTGATCCGAACCGTGCTGGGCATTGCCCTGTGCATTGGAGGGCTTCTCGGATTTCTCCCGGTGCTGGGCTTCTGGATGTTGCCCTTGGGCATTCTGGTGCTTTCAGTCGACTTCCATCCCATCCGGCGCGGCCGCCGCCGGTTCGAAAGATGGTGGGGTTGGCGCCAGGGAAAAGGCAGCAGCCGCCGCCGATAGGCCCACCAGCATAAGCCTCAAAGAAAAATGAGGCCGGGTGTTAGCCCGGCCCCAAGGCGTTGGGTAATGGTGGGGTGTCTTCAAGGGAAGACGATAAGGAGAATGCCCTAGCAAGGTTAATAAAACCTTAACTTGCGCCAAAAAGAGACTACACGCGGGAATTGTTCCAGCAATGGAGGGGGTTAGGGGAGAACCTGACACCAGCCCGCCTTCGCTCGCGGCGCGAGCTACGGCGCGGCAGCCTTCACTCCCGCTCGCGAAATCGCACTTTGCACTTCTGTTCGAGGCAAGCCCCGGGCTTGCCGAGCCGTAGCTCCCGCGAAGCGGGAGCGAAGGCTGGAGGCCACGCCCGGAATTGAACCGGGGTACGCGGTTTTGCAGACCGCTGCGTCACCACTCCGCCACGTGGCCTCACTCAACACTCAATCGTGCGGGCTTGCCGAGCCGTAGCTCGCGGCAGCAAGCCCGCCTTCGCCCGTTAGGCTTCGGCGCGGCAGCCTTCGCTGCGCTTCGGAGCGAAGGCTGGGCGGCCCCTATAACAGATAGGTCTCTAAACGAACAACCGCGCCAGGCCTAACGCTGCGCTGAGTCCCAGGACCGGAAGCATGCCCCACTTGAGTCGCAGCAGCGCGAAGGCTGCGAAGGCTGCGAGAGCGGCCGCAACGGGATCGACGGTCGAAATATCGGGAAAAGTGAGGTGGAGGAGTCCCCACTGTCCGCTCCGCACGTTCGCGAAGAGGGCATGGAAAGCGAACCAGACCGACAGATTGAGAATCACGCCGACCACCGCAGCGGTGATGCTGGCGAGCGCGCCGTTCAGCGCTTTCACCTTGCGGATCGCTTCGGCGTAAGGCGCGCCGGTGAAGATCCAGAGGAAACTCGGAACGAAGGTCACCCAGAGCGTGACAAGCGTGCCCAGAAATCCTGCCAGCAAAGGATCGAGCCCCGTGGCAGCGCGGGCGGCGGCAAGAAAGCCCACGAATTGCAGAACAAGAATGAGCGGTCCCGGTGTCGTTTCCGCGAGGCCCAACCCGTGCAGCATCTCAGGCGGCGTCAGCCAATGGTATGTCGACACCGCCTGATCGGCGACATAGGCAAGAACGGCATAAGCGCCGCCGAACGTGACGACCGCCATCTTGGAGAAGAAGAGGCCGAGCGCCACGAAGATCGAATGCGGTCCGGCAATCGCGGCGATGACCGCGATCGGCGCGAACCACACCAGAAGTCCCACCGCAAATGTCGCGGCGCTGCGCATTACGCTCGGCTTCACATGGGTGAGCGCGCCTGAATCGAGTGCGCGGTCGATCAACGGCATTTCGCGCGACGTTTCGCCGGCAGCCGATCCGTGGCTCTCGCTAGCCAGCGCCGCCGGCCAATATTGCGTAACCAGAGCACCGATCACACCGGCACCAATCACCACAATCGGGAAAGGCATTGCGAACAGGAACAGCGAAAGGAAAGCGGCGAACGCAATGAGGCGCGACACCGCGTTCTTTAAGGCGCGCCGGGAAATCCGCAGCAGGGCTTCCAGCACAATGGCGACGACGGCGGCTTTGACCCCGTAGAAAATGCCTTGCACCAGCGGCACTTGCGCGAAGCTCGCATAGAGCACGCTCAAGAAGAGCATGAACAGCGCGCCGGGTAGCACGAACAATCCGCCCGCCAGCAAGCCGCCACGTACGCCGCCCATCAGCCAGCCGACATAGGTGGCGAGTTGCTGCGCCTCGGGACCCGGCAACAGCATGCAGAAGTTGAGCGCATGCAGGTAGCGGGTTTCGCTGATCCAGCGGCGCTCTTCCACAATGAAGCGGTGCATCATCGCGATCTGTCCGGCCGGACCGCCGAAGCTCAGCACGCCGACTTTGAGCCACAGGCGCAAAGCTTCGCGCGGCGGAACGAGATTGGGAGTCATCGCGGGGCGATCATGAGTTTAGATTCGCTCCGACCAATTCAATCGCGCTTTCATGACATCGGCAATCTTGGCCGGCGCTTCCTTGGGAAACGGCGACACGCAGCTCGCATTGATCTCGCAGAGAACGAAACTGTCCGCGCCTTTGGCATCCTTGGGGCCGAAGAGGAAATCGGCGTCCCACAGTGCAGGCATCGAAGATTCGTCGAGATCGACGATCTCGCGCATCTTCGGCGTCCAGTCTTGCTCCAGGTTGCTCCGCAAGGTCCGAAACTGCGATTCATCGGGCGGCAGCATCGTCTTGTCCGCCGGCAGGCCGAATGTGTTTTCGCTGCTGGCATCTTGCCCATAGCCTTTGGGATATTGGCGTGCGAAGCCGACCAGCGTGCTCCCGGACATGTAACAGCGCACCATCCCGTCGACGATGCGCGGCTGGAATTGCTGGTCGACGATGCGTCCGTCGCCCGAGAAATAGGCTTCGCAGCGGCCCATAAACTGGCCGAGCTTCATCTCTTCAGAGGCACCGTCACGGTTGGTCGCTTCCCGTAGCCTCACGACGGGATCGCTTCCCGCCCGCGTGACAGCGACTTTCCACACACCTTGTCCGCCATTGCCGCGATATTGCTTGAGCACGCGCGGCCCCGAAGAAAGCAACCGCGATGGAAACTCGCTCCGGAATTCTTCGATCGTGCCGTAGAGGGCGATATCCGTGCCCCAGCCGAGATGTCTGGTCCGGTAGAGAATTTCCTTGGTCCCCATTTTGAGAACGACGTCGGGATGCGCGCTGACCGACACGCCTTGTGAAGCGACATCGCGCAACAGCGCGTCGAGATCGCCGCGGGTTCTGCCATTGGTCAGCGGGTCGACCCACACCAACACGCCGCCGCAGCCGAGCAACTGCTCGCGGACGGACGCGGACATCTCTTCCGAATAGACGACCGGTACCGCGATCAATCCGCGTTGCTCCAGAGCATCTGATACCGGCCGCAGGCGAGATTCTTGCGGAATGGCGTCGGCGGGGCGTTCGCCGCGCCACACGATTGCGACTTTTCCACTTCTCTGGTTCATGATTTCTCTCCTTTCGCCGTCAATACTTTGGCCGGTGATCGACGATCCAATTGCGGGCGTGCTCCACCGGCTTACCGATATGCGGAGCAACCATGATACGCACGGCGATCACGCTGGGCAGCGCCTCCATAGCGGCCCGCCAAGCTCCAATACGCGGCTTTTGGCTCAGCATGGATTGTCCCTCCGGCGTGAGGCTCAAGGTCGTCATCGTGGGCAGCATGAAAAAATCCGCAAGCGTGGGCCGCTCGGCAATCAGATATTTGCGGCCATGTTCCAGCGCACGCTCCATCACGTCCAGGCCGTTCGCGATTTTCGGCAAGGCGACGGCGACGACTTTTTCATCCGGCGCGATGCCGAGATTGGGGTAGACCAAGCGCTCATGCCCGAGATGAAAAGCCATGTATGGGTAGTAGTAGGAGTTCAGCGAACCGATCCATTGATTCATTCGGGCGCGTTCGCGCACGTCATCGGGCTGCAGCCGCGGGCCGTCGAATGTCTCGTCGATGTAGGAGACGATGGCGGCGGTTTCGTAAAGAACGAAACCATCGTGATCGAGGATCGGCACCCGGTTGAACGGATGAAGCGCCAAATGGCTTGGCGTTCCCATCCTGGGTTCGAGATCGACGAACGTGAACGGTACGCCTTTTTCGGAAAGCACGAGGCGAACGATGTTCACATAGGTTGAGACGGGAAATCCGTAGACCGTGACGGTCTCGGTGCGCGACATCGTCTTCGCTCTGATGGAAGCGTCGGCAGAAATAACATCCATGGCATACCCTCCTTGGACATCAAGGTTGGGCAGAACTTGGATGTTGCCATCTTGGGAACGCCGGGGGTCTGCGGAGCCCCGACGCCATCAAGTTAGGGCGTGATTGGCGTTCCGTAAAGAGGGGGCGTGCACTTCGCCGCAGCGTCAGCCCGATTGGGCGGGTTTTCCTTCCGTCGCGTGGCCGTGTCGATGATGCAAATCCGGATAGTGCGGATGCTTGTGCGCCAGCGGGGCGTGTTTGTGCCGGTGGGTATGCGGCTCTCCGGGCGGGTCGCCCGCCGTATGCACATGCTGGTGATGCTCGTCGTGTGCGTGGCGATGCTCGTGCTCCAATGCGTCGTGAACATGGGCGTGCTCATGCCGCTCGGCCAGATGCAGCCATAGGCCGATCCCCATCAGCACGGCCGCGAGCAGAAGGCGGGTCGTGACGGGATCATGAAATAGAAGGATGGCAAGAACCGCTCCAATGAACGGCGCGGTTGAAAAGTAGGCCCCGGTACGCGCGCTGCCGAGATGGCGCAGCGCCAGCACGAACAAGACCAGCGAAACGCCGTAACCGAAAAAGCCGATCGATGCCGCGCCGCCGATCAATTCCGGCGAAGGGAATTGGGCGCCGTTGCCAAGTGCAAGCGCCAGATTGACGCCACCCGCGACAACACCTTTGACGGCCGCGATCTGGACCGGATCGGCGCTTGAAAGCTTGCGGGTCAGGTTGTTGTCTATTCCCCACGCGGCACAGGCACCCGCTATGAGAAACCCACCAACGCCAAGCCCGGTCGGTCCACCGCTCCATGACAACAGAACCGCGCCTGCGAGGATCGCCGCCGCGCCGATCAGGATCCGCCGGTCGACGTTCTCGCGAAACACCACCCACGCGATCGCCATGGTCGCAAGCCCTTCGAGATTGAGAAGCAGCGAAGCGGACGAAGCACTCGTCAGCTTGAGCCCGAGCATGAGAAGCACGGGACCGACCATGCCACCGAAGAAAATAACAACAGCGAGCCATGGCAGATCTGCGCGGCGCAGCGGCGCCTCGGCGTTCTCAACTCCAGCCAGCTTCCGGACGTAATAAGACGAAGCGAGGCCGAGCCCGGAACCGAGATAGAGCAGTCCAGCCAGAAGCCAGGGATCGATGCCGCCGCCCAGCAACAACTTCGCCAGCGGCGTGCTCGCGCCGAACAACGCGGCGGAGAGCAATCCGAACGCGGCACCGGGCCAGGATATTGCAGTTCTGATGTCGAACATAACGCGAGTTTATATCCGTTTGCTCTGAGCGTCTTCTCTTACGGCAGAGTCCGATGAAAAACCGGCACGTCGATGCCGGCACGCAGGCGCAATAGTCTCGCACCCGGCGATGCGGTCATAAGCGCTAAGATAGCAGTTGCGGTGAGGAATCGATTGTGATTCCACACTGCGATGACACACGAATCGCTGATTGATTACGGTTGGTACGAAACGGTCGAGCAGCTTGGCGGCGAGCGGCTGATCGCAGAGCTGGCGCT
>JACQDN010000002.1:6519-32938 GCA_016201105.1 Pseudomonadota bacterium | reverse complement strand
CCAGAAGCTGGGCGCCCGGCATCAAAAGCGCCGCTTGGCGCGTGGGATCGGCCTCGATCACCATCGGCACCTGGAACGGCATCACGAAAAGCCAGAGAAATCCGAACACCGCCGACAGCGCGATGAACACGGCGGCGCCCGGCATGGTCGAAAGCTCAAAGAGGATCAGCAAGCCCGCGACGGTGGACGCCAGAATGACGGGAAAGAAGGAAAACCGGCTTGCGAGGAGGCTCGCCGCCGTTGCGCCCAGCACCTGCGCCGCCAGCGACACAGACACTGCGAGCGCATAGACGTGGGGATCGTGTTTGGCCTGCGCCGAGAGCGGCTCGAAATATGCCCACAGTCCCACGATGAAGGCCATGAACAGGAACACCGACGCCAGAACGGCGATAGAGCGCGGTGAAGCCGCGCCCAGCGAAGCGTCGCGATCGCCGCTCTTGGGCAGATTCGCGAAGCGCGACGGCATCAAGAACGACACAGCGGCGGCGGAAACAGAAGCGATCGCCAGCGTGACGAAACCGCCGGCCGCCCCGTGCTTGTCCATGACCATCACGGGCAAGGCGGCCGAAAATACCAGCTGCGCCAACGTCTGCACGGCGAGAAAGATGCCCGACCAGCGCCCCGGCGTTATCGAGCGCGCGATCATGCCCACCGGAATCCACAGCATGATGCCTTCGGCAACGCCCGCCAGCGCGCGGTTGACGACGACGTCCATATGGGATTGTCCGCCCACCACAATGTCGATCGCCGCCAGCGCGAGCGAGGCGCCCGCGCCCCACCAGCGCAATCCCGTCGGCCGCAGGAGCGCACCGGCAGCAGCAGCGGCGATGCCGATCGTGAGCAGCTCGGCGGTCGCTGCTCGGCCCAGTTCGACGTTGTCGATGCGCCCTTCTTGCGCGAGCGCGCCCAAAAGTTGCGGCTGCAACCCGGCGATGAGGATCGCCGCCGAGCCGACGAACAGAATTGCAACGATCTGCGCCAGCGACGGCGACGGCGACGGCCCGATCCATTTCGCGTCCGCGCCGGATGGCGCTGCGGCGTTCAAAACGGCATTCATCGTCGGAAAACCCCGTCCCGCCGCGATTCCGTCCCGCCCTGGTCCGCTGTGACCGGCTCGATCCGCATCGCCGCCCTGCTTGTTAGCGCGTCCGGTATATAGTAGTCAAAGCTATCGTTTTTACGGAGAGCCCTCATGACGGGTCCCAACGCGCGCGCCAACTCATTGGTCAACTCGCAAGATCGCGCGCTGCGCGAGCGCGCGGCTGCAGTCATTCCCAACGGCATGTACGGCCATGAATCAGTCCGTTTGCTGCCGCCGGAATTTCCCCAGTTCTTCGCCAGAGGCCAAGGCGCGCATCTGTGGGATGCCGACGGCAATTGCTATCTCGACTTGATGTGCGGCTACGGCCCCAACCTTCTGGGCTATGGCCATCCCAAGATCGACGCGGCGGCGGCGGCGCAGCAGCGGCTCGGCGACGCGATGACCGGTCCCTCGCCGGTGATGGTGGAGCTTGCCGAAGCCTTCGTGGCGCTCGTCGCGCACGCCGATTGGGCGATGTTCTGCAAGAACGGCACCGATGCCACCACCATGGCGATGATGACGGCGCGCGCCCATACAACAAAGCGCAAGATCATCGTCGCCAAAGGCGCCTATCACGGCGCGGCGCCGTGGTGCACGCCCGTGCCGACCGGCACACTCCCCGACGACCGGGCCCACAGCATCACCTGCCTGTATAACGATGTCGAAAGCCTCGAAGCGGCGGCGGCCGCCGCGGGCGACGATCTGGCCGGCATTTTTGCCTCGCCGTTCAAGCACGATGCTTTTGTCGATCAGCAGTTGCCCAATATCGCTTATGCCAAAAGAGCGCGCGAGATCTGCGACGAAACAGGCGCGCTTTTGATCGTGGACGACGTGCGCGCAGGCTTCCGCCTGGCGCGCGATTGCAGCTGGTCGAGCGTGGGCGTGAAGCCCGATCTTTCGTGCTGGGGAAAATCCATCGCCAACGGTTATCCGATTTCCGCTTTGCTGGGGGCGGACAAGGCGCGTGCCGCCGCGGGCTTGATCTATGTCACCGGATCGTTCTGGTTCGCGGCTGTGCCGATGGCCGCGGCGCTGGCGACGCTTCGCGAAATTTCCGCCAGCGAGTATCTGGAGCGCAGCGAACAATTGGGCCTCATGCTGCGCGCCGGTTTGCGCGAAGCGGCGACGCGCCACGGCTTTGCCCTGCGCCAAACCGGCCCTGTGCAGATGCCCCTGATCCTGTTCGAAGAGGATGCGGATTTCCGCATCGGTTACGCCTGGTCGGCGCAAATGGTGAAACGCGGAATCTACGTGCACCCCTGGCATAACATGTTCCTGTGCGCGGCGATGACCGAACGCGACATCGCCGAAGCGCTGCAAGCAGCGGACGCTTCGTTCGAGGCGCTCAAGGCCCAGCGCACCCAGCTTGTGCCGCACACCGGCCTGATGGCCATGCTGGCAGCGCGGCACTAAAGCCGGCGGCCAGAGCGATACGCGTTTAAATGCGATCGAATTAATCACCTCTCCACATGGGAGAGGTGATTGCGATAGTGCAGGATCGTCACCGCTTCCCCCCCCACCCGAAATTTGCTTTGCAAATTTCGACCTCCCCGCGAGGGGGAGGTGAAGCAACCGCGCGCGGCGGCTAGAACTTATATGTCGCTTCGGCGCCGATCGTGCGCGGGACGCCCACGATCTGCTCGATCAACCCGAAGGGGTTGGACAGATCGAACGAGTCGTTCAGGTACTTCTTGTCGGAGAGATTGCGCACATAGGCCGCGATCTCCCAGGCGTTGTCGGAGAAGTCGTAGGCGACGCGCACGTTCTCCAGCCAGTAGGCGCTCTGCGTCGTGTAGAGATCGTTGGAGATATCGAAGAACTGATGGCTCTTATAATTGGCGTTGAATTGGAAATCGAGCGAACCCGAACCTAGTGGCACCGTGTAGTCGACGAACACCGACAGCGAGACATGCGGCGCCAGCGGCAGGTCGTTGCCGGAATAATCCTGTCCCGGGATCGCCTTGGGCGAGAAACTGTCGAGCCTGGTTTGCAGCAGGCCGAGCTGCACGCGCGCCGTCAGCTCCGGCCAAGGCTTGGCGACGACTTCGATATCGGCGCCCTCGGTGTGCGCCTTGCGCGCGTTGTCCAGCACATTGACGGGAAAGCCGCCGCCGCCGGCAACCGGAGGCACCAGCACGAACACCTGCATTTTGCGATAGTCGTTGTAGAATAGCGCCGCGTTGAAGATCAGCCGATCGTCGAGCAATGACGACTTGAGGCCCACTTCGTAGGCCAGAACATGTTCCGGCCTGATCGGCTTTAATTGCACGGCAAGTTCGGCGGGATCCAGGCTGAGGAAACTGCCGTTGAAGCCGCCGCTCTTGAAGCCGGTCGCCGCGCTGGCATAGAGCAGAATGTCGTCGGTGACGTGATAGTCGAGCGCCGCGCGCCAGGAGATCGCGGAATCGGTCAGGTTGCTGTGGACGTTCGAAATCGGCAGCAGAGGACCGAAGCTGTCCTTGCCGCCCTCCTGGAACTGCACCGCGCTGTGATAGTCGAAGGATTTTTTCTCCGTCGTGTAGCGCAGGCCGATCGTCGCCTTCAACTTGTCGGTGACGTTGTAATCGGCCTGGCCGTAAGCGGCATAGGCGCTGGTGACCTGATGGCTGGTGTCGAAGGCCTGGAACGCGATGTCGTCGGCCGAACCGAAACCGCCGAAGAAATCGTCGCCGTCCAGAAGAATGAAGATGGGCTGGTTCTGCTTGAGGCTCTCGTTCAGATAGTAGAGCCCGACGACCCAATCATAAGTGTCGGTCGACTGGGCGGCCCTGAACTCCTGCGTGAAGGTGTCGGCTTTCACGCCGAAATTGATTTCCAGCAAGCGAAAGGGTTCGGCGTCGGAATCTTCCGGGTGAAACTTGTCGTCGTGCTGCCAGGCTGTGATGGAGGTGAAGTTCACCGAGCCCGGCGCATAGTCGGCGCGCAGATAACCGCCGTAGTCGTTGATCTTCAGATGTTGGCGGCGGTTGAACGAGCCATGATAGAAACCCTTCGGGGTACCGAAGCCGAACAGATCGATACAGCCGCCTGCGAGCGCGTCGTGCACGCTGCAGAAGGCGAAGGTCGCCGGATCGTAGGTGCCGACATGACGGTATTCGGTGGGGCGGCTGTTGAGCGCGCCGCCATGCACGTTCAAGAGCAGAGTGAGCGCGGCGCTGGGCTTGAACTGCAACATTGCGTGTCCGGCGATGTTGTTGGTGCCGTTTTCGCGCGAGCCGGTCAAATCGTTATGAAAGTAACCGTCGGAATTGTTCTTCACGATCGCGATGCGTCCGTCCAATCCATCTGCAAGGGGGCCGCCGAGCGCGGCTTCGAGGTTGACGGTGTTGAACGAACTGTATTCGGCATGGAACCGGCCGGTGAGGTCGTCGGTCGGCTTCTGGGTGATGAAATTGATCGCGCCGCCGCTGGTGTTGCGGCCATAGAGCGTGCCTTGGGGGCCTTTGAGGACTTCGATGCGCTCCAGATCGAACACCTGGAAGGTCTGCGACACGGGTGAACTCAAATAGACTTCGTCGACATAGACGCCGTTGGGTCCGGCGTTGTTGGTGTCATAGTCGTTCAATCCGATGCCGCGAATGGTGACGATCGGCTGGCTGCCCGCACCGGAGGGCAAGGCGATTTCGACGTTGGGCGTGACATAACCCAGATCGGTCGAAGACTTGATGCCCAGATCGTTGATCGATTGCGCGGTGAACACCTGGATCGAGATCGGCACGTTCTGGATGTCTTCGCTGCGCTTTTCCGCCGTCACCACGACAGTCTCGATCCCGTTGCCTGCTTGCTGGGCGTGCGCCTCGCCGGCCGAAAGCGCGATTGCCAACGTGCCCGTCAGCATGCCCATCAGCGCGGTCGTCAAGACGCTCGCCGCCCCCAGAAGTTGTGTCCGCCGCATGCCCGTCCCCCATTGTGCGCCGAGGAATGATAGCGATAGCTACTTAATAGACAAGTGGCTTTTCCCGGCGGCTTTCCGGGCCGGCTTGCGGCGCGGCTTGCCGAAGGAATCGAGGTAAAGCGCGGTCATGAAAGAGATTTCTTCGGCAATGGTGTCGGCATCGAGCTCGGGCTGATCCATCACCAATTCCGTCGAGGCATACATGACTTCGACCGCCAGCGTCGCGGCGATGCGCAAGAGGTTTTTGTCGGCTCTGGGATAACGTTTGGCGAGAATTCTAAAATCGCGCTCGGCCACGCTTTCGCGCGACGCAATGCGCACCGCGCTCAGCGTCGGCACGGCACGCAGCGCGCGCATGACCCAGTCGCCGCCGGGGAACCGCCGCGTGATCTGGTTGACGCGCTCCAGGATCAAACGGCGGCGTTCGGTCTCCACCGCGACGGAGGCCTTGGTTTCCTTGCCGATCTTGTCCTGCCAGGCAAAGACCGCTTCGTCCTGCACCGCCATCAGCCGCGCGCCGAGTTCTTTCAGCAACGCATATTTGTTGGGGAAGTAGCGATAGAGCGCGGGCGGCGTGAGCCCTGCCCGCTTGCAGACGAGATTGGTGGAAAGTCGTTCGACGCCCACTTCTTCCAGAAGCTGGCCCGCCGCTTGCAGAATCGCGTCGTAGGTCGATAGGGCTCGCTGCTGGCGGGGCTGCAGCTTGGTTTCCAGCGACACCTGCAGCCTTTGGCGCTTGCCGATGGCCTTGCCAGTGCGTTCACCGGCGCGTTTATGTTTTGGCCCGCTATATTTTAGCCCGCGTTGGGGCTTCGGCGCTGTCATGCTTGGATCGGTTGGCCCCTAGCACATGCCGGCCCCTAGTACACGCTGACACGCGGCGATGCCAGACTGGCGGCTTTGTCGTAACACGGCTGCGATACCACCCTCCTTTGGGAGGGTCGAAGCGCAAAGCGCTTCGGGGAGGATCAGGAAATGAGTCTGCGAGTCACCTCCGGCTGACATCCTCCCCGAAAAATCCTGGGATTTTTCGACCCTCCCGAGGGAGGGTGGATTCTGCGCTACACTTCCCTCATGACCATTCCCTTCGACGGCACTTGCGATCCCAAATTCGTCCGCGTGCGCGAGGCGTTCGAAAACAATTTCGTCGCGCATGGCGAACCCGGCGCCGCCGTCGCGGTGTCGCTGCATGGCAAGCCCGTGGTCGACATCTGGGGCGGCTGGAAGGATCGCGCCCGCACGCAGCCCTGGCAGCGCGACACGCTTGTGAATTTCTTTTCCGTCAGCAAAGCGCTCTGCACTGTTTGCGTGCTCAGGCTCGTCGAAAGCGGCCAGCTCGATCTCGATGCGCCGGTCGCAAACTATTGGCCGGAGTTCGCGCAAGGCGGCAAGCAAGCGATCACGACGCGCCAAGTGCTGTCGCATCGCGCGGGCCTTCCCGCCATCCGCGAGACGCTCCAAGACGGGGCCATGCTCGATTGGGCATTGATGACGGGCGCGCTGGCGCGGACAAAGCCGTGGTGGGAGCCGGGTACCGCGCACGGCTATCACGTCAACACGTTCGGATTCCTGGCGGGCGAGATCGTGCGACGCATTTGCGGCAAGAGCATCGGCGCTGCGCTGCGCGAAGAGATTGCCAAGCCTTTGGACGCCGACGTGCACATCGGCCTGCCGCTTTCCGAACACGCACGCGCCGCGGAATATCTCTGGCCGGCGTCGTCCGGCGCCGCGCAAGGCATGCCCGACGCAGACCAGGAAATGCGCTGGAAGACGTATTGGAACCCGCCGGGCTTTTCCGGCGCGGGCTGGGTGAACACGCCCCAGTGGCGTTCGGCAGAAATCCCGTCGACCAACGGCCATGGCACCGCGCGCGGCGTGGCGCGCTTTTATTCCGCGCTCGCCAGCGGCGGGGCAATCGACGGCGTGCACATTCTGAGCAAAGGCACGCTCAAGGCCGCGACCGTCGAGCACTCTGCCGGATTCGACCTGATCAACCAGCGCCCTAGCCGCTTCGGTCTGGGATTTCAGCTCACCCAGCCCGAGCGGCCGCTCGGGCCCAATCCCGGCGCCTTCGGACATTTCGGCGCAGGCGGATCGCTCGGCTATTGCGATCCCGAAGCTGGGATCGCCTTCGCCTACGTGACCAACGACATGGGCCCGCGCTGGCAAAATCCGCGCAATCGCGCCCTGATCGACGCGGTCTACGCCTCGCTTTGAAGGTCTTGGCTGATTCTATGCCATCGCTGAAAAAGCCGTTCATCCGCCGTTCAGCCACAAGGGACGAGGGTCCGCGTTCAGGGGCAAGAATTTCAGGAATCAGAGACCATGCGCATCCATCTATGGCGCGGACTTCAGGCACTTGTTCTTGGCGGCACGCTTGCGGCGGTCGGCGCCGTCTCTTCGCAGGCCCGCTGGCACAGCGACAGCGACAGCAATTCGTCGCGGCAGGACCGCTCGAACTCCAATCGCAGCAACGACCGGCCTTCGTTCCAACGGCAGACACCGCCGCAGCAGAGTTTCTCGCGGCCCGACTTCACGCCTCGAAACGACAATCGCCATCCGGACTTCAGCCGCGACGATCGCTCTTTCCACCGCGACCAGCCAAATTCCAATCGCGATAACTTCGACCGCTCGCATTTCGACAGATCGAATTTCGATAGGCAGAATTTCGATCGTGGCCGGCCCGATCGCCAGAGTTTCGATCGTTCCCGCTTCGGCAACGACTTCAATCGCGGCGACAATCATCCGCGCGATTTCCACCGCGACCGCAATTTCGACCGCACAAACCCGGTCGATCGCAATCATCGCGGCGACGAACACAATATGCGGACCTGGCACGGAAGCCCGCCGGACGACGTCCGCGTGCATCAACACGACGTGCACCGCTTCGCCGACCGCGACGTGCACCGCTTCAATTCGCAAGACCGCGATTTGTGGGAGCACGGACAGTGGCACCACGGCCGTCATCATGATCGCGACGGCTGGTGGTGGTTCTGCGGCGGCATCTGGTACTTCTACGTCCAGCCGATCTACCCCTATCCGCTCTATGTCTCCGACTATTATGCCGAGGACGAATATCCGGCGGATGACGGCAACTACTGGTACTACTGCCGCCATCCCAGGGGTTATTACCCTTACGTCGAATATTGCGACGTCGACTGGGAGATGGTCCCCGCAAGGCCGTACGACAACAACTATGACGACCAAGGCCCCGGACCCGACGTTTATAATGATGACGGGTATTGAGTAAGAAGACTTCCCTCTCCCACGCTGAAGCGGGGAGAGGGAATATTCCGCTGAGTTTGAGCGCTACAACACCCTTTCCACTTCGTCCCGCGCCGGCATGGATGGGCCTGCGCCCATGCGTTGAACGCACAGCGATGCTGCGGCGTTGGCGAAACCGAGTGCGCCGGCAACAGGAGCGCCTTGCGATAGGCGTGCCGCCAGCGCGCCCACAAAGCAATCGCCCGCGCCGGTCGTATCGGCGACGGGCACTTTTCGTCCTTCCATCGCGATACGGTCCTTGCCGCTCAGCGCCGCGAACCCCCGCGCGCCCAAAGTGGCGCAGACGATTTGCTCTGGATGGGTTCGCACCTGCGCGAGCGACTCGAAAACATCGCCAAGGTTCGTTCCGAGAACGATCTTGCGCCCCGCTAGCAGCTCCAGTTCGATTTCATTGACGACGAGAACGTCCGCCAGCGCGAGCAGATCGCGCGAGACGGCAATAGCGGGCGCAGCGTTGAAGATCGTCATGGCCTGGCGCGCGCGGGCGCGGCGAAACAGCGTGTCGACGGTCGCAAGCGGAATCTCAAGCTGCGCCACCACGATGTCGCTGCTCTCGATCGCCACCGCGCTCAGATCGTCCGGCGTCAAAAGACTATTGGCGCCGGGCACCATGACGATGGAATTGTCGGACTGCGCCAGCACGATCAGGCCGACGCCGGTGTGGCCCTCACCTGCTTGCACATGGCGCAGGTCCATGCCATTCCCGCTCAAGAATTCGCGCAGCTGCGCGCCGAACGCATCTTTTCCCGTGCGCCCGATGAGCAGCGTCTGCGCGCCGCTCCTCGCCGCCGCGAGCGCCTGATTGGCGCCCTTGCCGCCGGGATAGAAGCCGAGCGATGTGCCGAGAATTGTTTCGCCGGGCTGCGGGAAGCGATCCGCTCCCGCCACCACGTCCATGACAAGGCTTCCCGCCACCAAGACCCGGCCCATGCAATCGCCCCGATTGGTTGCGGAGCGACAGTAGCATGCGATGCATCGCTAGCGCTGCTTCCTCCCCCGCCGGCGCGGGGGAGGAAGTTTTACTGCGACGACACCGTGCCGGTTTCGGAGATCGCGAGCACCGTCTGCGGAGGCAGCGCCGGCGTTTGGTTGGCGGCGGCGTTGAGCGGCGCGGGTTCGAACGTCTCTGCGGCCTGCTGGGCGGCGGTGAGTTCGTCGGCCGTAAGCTGCGATTTCAACACATCGATGCGTGCCAGCGACTCCTTGTCGTTCTGCGCGGCGGCGATGGCGTACCACTTGAAGGCGTCGAGCAGGCTCTGCGGCACGCCGGTGCCGCGTTCGTAGAGCACGCCGAGATTGAATTCGGAATCGAGATAGCCAAGGTTCGCGGCCTGCGAGAACCAGCGCGCGGCTTCCGCATAGTTCTGCGGGACGCCAAGCCCTTCGGCATTGGCTACGCCGAGATTGTGCATCGCCTTGCGGTTGCCTTGCAGGGCAGAGGCTTCGTACCAGCGCAAGGCCTGCGCGGGATCGGCTTCGACGCCAAGTCCATGGCGATAAAGCATGCCGAGGCGATATTGCGCGACCGCGTTGCCCTCGTTCGCCGCGCGCACCAGCCAGCGCGCCGCCTGCTCGTCGCTCTTGGGCTTGCCGCGGCCCGTCAGATATTCGGCCTGTGCCCGATCGGGCACCACCGCTTCGATGCTCGTCTTCTTCTTGGTTGCGTCGGCAAGGACAAAACGCGCATCCGCAGACGTGTCCTTGCGACCGAATATGGCCGCATCCGCCGTGCTGCCGGTCTGGCTCAAGATGAATCCCGCAGTTCCCATCATCACCAGCAACATCGCCGAGCAGGCCAGCAGATATTGCGTCTGACGGGGCAGCTTCTTCTTGCCCTTGGCGCCGACGAGGCCGAGCAGCTTGGATTTCAGATCCGCCTGCTCCGGCACGGGTTTGGCGGCCTTTGCTGCGCGGCGCGCGGCGGAGAGGAACGTATCGCCGTCGATGTGCGGTTCGGCGTGCGAGCCTTTGCCGGAGGAGAATTGCTGGGGCGCCGGTGGTTCCAGCGAAGGAGGCTCCTCGGTCTTTATCTCATCGACAGCCTGCAGGGGCTCATACGACATAACGGCCGCCGCCCGTTGCTGGGCTTCCACCGCTTCCATCCGGCTCGAGACCTGCAGAATGGTGTTGCGCAATTCCTTGATGAGATCGCGGTGGCGGTTCTCGCTTTCCGCAACAAGCGCCTTCAGATCGGCGATCGTTTGATCGATAAGGCCTTTGGCGTCGCCGCTGACTTTCTCGACATTCTGCTGACGGCCTTCCAGATCGGCGAGCGAATGCTCGAACACGCGCAAGCGGCGCTCCAGCCAGGCATCCACCCGGCGCGCTTCCAGCTTGGCAAGACGCTCTTCGATCGTGCTGCCAACAGGTTCGGCAACGGGCGTTTCGCGCGGCGCATCAGCCGCCTCTGCGCAGTGCTCCATGGCCTGATCGGCGGCTGGGTCCTGCGTTCTCGCCGCTGGAGCATCAGGGAGGATGGGATTGCGCCGAAGCCGACGCGGGCGTTCCGGAACGGCCGCGACGGTTTCTTCGCTCGAGGATGCCTCGAAGGGCAGCACTACGGTTTCGCCGATTGCAAATTCGTCCTGGCAGACCGTCTCCATGGCCGCGGGCTCTTCAACCACTGCGCACGCCGGTTCGGCGCTTTGCGGCAGGGCCGCGAGCGGCAAGGGAAAATCGAGGTTCTGGTTTGCCGCCTCTTGCTCATCGGCGATGGCGTTCTGGATCGGATCGGCGACGGCTTCTTCGGCCTGCGTGTTCTGCGCCGCCACTGCGTCCTGCTCGGCGTATTCTTCCGGATGCAGCACCCGATGCAGGCCTTGCGCGAAGGCTGCGAAATCCTGCGCGAAGATCGCCGTCAGCAATTCGCGCTTGGACGTGAAATAGGCGAACACGGCGGGCGTCGCGAATTCCGCTTCGGCGGCAACTTTGCTGAGCGAACAATTCTCGGTGCCATCGCGCTCCAGCAGGCGTCGCGCGGCTTCAAGGATGGCCGTGTGCGTTTCATCCTTCTGCCAGTTCGGCCCAAGAACGCCATTGGGCGTTCTGTTCGCGGCCCGCCTTGCTTTACGGCTCATACCCATCCGCCACATTTTCGCGGGCGCCAAGACACCCGCCCGCCTAGGCAAGCGTGCAACGGCGCCCGTTAAGAAATGGACCAACGCCGCGTTAAAATTTGATCGAGAAAAGAGGGGATCGGAACTGACGCCCGCTGCCCAGCGAGGCCGCCGTGTCAATGTCGATCAGTATTGTGGATACAATTTTAACCTTCCCACACCGGTGGGAAGAAAGTGAAGGTTTCACGCGGAGCCGCGGAGACGCGGAGTTGCCGGTGTTTTCAGCGCGTTTTTTTGAAGACGTGTGTGAAATGACTTCTGGCGCGCTTCGCGCGCCAAACCGATCTGAAACGACTGATCGAGGTGAAGCGCGGGCTTGCTCGACCGCTCCGCGTCTTCGCGGCTCCGCGTGAACCCTTTGTGTTTCTTGCGGTCGTGCCGTGCACTCAGCCTGCAGCGGGTTTGTTCTGAGCAGGGGCCGGAATCTGGTTCCCGCGCGGATGGCGCGTGTGCTCCCAGCGCATCAGCAGGGTGACGGCGAGGATTGTCCCAATATAGGCTGCCAGCTGCATGCCGTCGGGCCGCGCCGAGTAACCGATGAGCGTATGCAGCATCTTGCCTGCGATGCTGCCGTCGGACAGCAGCCACGACGTATCCCACAACTGCGCCGTCAGAACGCCGAGATACCCCGCGGCCTGCAGGAAGAGCACGCCCTGCGCGGCCATGCCCGCGGCGAGCAGCGTGATCAGCCAGGAGGTGACGGAGAACAGCCTTCCCGGCGGAATGGTGAGAAGCCCGAAATACATCAGCGCCGACATCGCCGCGCCGCCCGCAAGGCCGAGCGTTCCACCGAGCAGCATCGAGGCATTCGAGGTGCTGCCGGTGCTGGCAATGCCGTAGAGAAAGAGAACGACTTCCGAACCTTCGCGCAGAACCGCGACACCCACGACGATCGCCAGCGCCGCCAGCGAACGCTCGCCGGCCGAGACGGCGGCGCCGACACGTTTCATTTCACGCGCCATTTCGCGGCCGTGGCCGGCCATCCAGACATTGTGCCAAGTGAGCATCGCCACGGCTATGAACAGGATCGATGCGTTGAAGAGTTCCTGCCCCGAACCGTAGAACAGCGCGCCGATCTCGCCGGCGAACGCCGCGACGAGGCAAGCGCCCGCGATGCCTCCCGTCACGCCATAGCTCACCCACAGCGTGCGCCGTGCCACGCCATTGGTGGCGGCGAGCACGATGCCGACGATGAGCCCGGCTTCGATGACTTCGCGGAACACGATGATGAGGCTGGCCAGCATGGTTCTACTCGGCGATCACGACGCCTTGCGCCGTACTGGAGTGATATTCGCCCATGAAGGGATAGCGGCCGGGCGGCAACGGGCGCAGACGCACATTGCCGCTCGCATGACCGGCAATGACTTTCTCCACGCCGAGGGAGGAGGAGTCGAACTCGTCGGCGCTGTCGTCGTCGTTCTTGATCGTCAGCAGCGCGGGTTTGTTCGCGGGCACGTGAATTTCGGCCGGCGTGAATCTGTGGTCCTTCAATGTGACAGGAATACCCTCGCCGCCGCCGGAACAGGCGGACAGCGCCAGTGCCATCGCCAGGACCGCGAAGGACGAAAAGACTGCAGAAACGGGCATTCGCATGGAAAACCTCAACTCAACACATCGACCAATATAGTCGCGACTAATTCTCATTAACAGGTCCGGAACTGCGGCCTTTGCGCTGGTCCGCCCATAAAATTTGCCCACGGGAACTTTGCAAGTCTTTGATATTTAACAAAGCTTCACGCGAAAGCCCTGGGTGCAGACGAGTTGCCTCAGGAGCATCACGCTAGATCGACCCTCCCTCGGGAGGGTCGAAAAATCCGAAGCAAAGCGGAGGATTTTTCGGGGAGGATGTGGACCGAGATTCCTTTTCCGCATCCTCCCCGAAATTTGCTGCGCAAATTTCGACCCTCCCGAGGGAGTGTGGACGCAGTTCAGCTCTTCGCCGCGAGCACGCCCAGCGCTGCGTAGTACTCGACGCTCCGGCGCCAGGCGCGGGCGCGCTTGGAGATCATCTCGCGCGTGCCGTCGGGATCGGCGAGCGAACCGGCCGCGTTCATCTTGTCGAACACGTCCGCCGCCATGGCGTCCGCGCCCTTCGCTGTCGACGTCATCATCAGCTGATCGGGTTGGGGCACGACGAAGGCCGTGCCGAAAGGCGACGGCATGAACATCATCGCCTGCTGCGAGCCGGCACGCGAAAGGATCGCGTTCTGCAGGCGCCGCGAACTGTCGTTGGCCTCGCGCGTGGCACGGTAGACGGGGCGGATCTGGCTGGTGACGAGCAGCGCGTGCACGGTGCCGACGGTGGTCTGCGCGTCGACGTCTTTGGCGTGGGCGAGCGCGATCAATTCCGAAAGCGAGCGCGGACCTTGCGCCAAGGTGGCCACCATGGCGCGGGATTGTTCGTTGTCGAACTTCACCTCGGCGAACGGCACACGCACGTTGTATTTCACGCTCGCGGCCGGCTGTTCGAGCGCGAAGGCGAGCCCGCTCATCAGCTGTTCGCGATTGTCGGCGGCAAGACGCCTGCCCCCTTTCACGAACACGTCGCGGCGGTGGCGCGTGTCGCGCATGAAATCCTTGGCAAGCTCGCGGCCCGCGATGGTGGGCATGCGCTCGAGCACGCCCTTATAGGGTTCGTGACCGATCAGGACCGCGGCGGAATCCACCATGTCGACCGAGCCCACCAGATGGCAATCGATCACCGAGAAGTCCGACGCCACTTCCGTCACGTAAAGCGGTTCGGCGAAGTCGTTGGCATAGTCGGTGGCAAGAATGTCGAGCGGCGTCTTGTCGAGTTCGCCGAGCTGGGCGGCCGTGATGCCGCTCGCCACGATGGCGGGCGCCTTGAACTCCAGCAGCATACGGTAGATGTCGCGCGCGGTGTCGATGCGCTGCCTGGTTTCGGTGCGCACCCCGCGGGTGGCCTCGCGGAAGATGCGGCGGAAGGAATCGAGTTTGTTCCAGCCCGGGCGCGCATTGTAGTTCACATAGACCGCGCCGCCGGTTTTCAGGAACTTGCGGATGAAATTGAGGATGGCGCCGCGCTCGCGCAGCGGCACCCATGAATAGATGCCGTTGATGACGATGTAGTCGAACGGCGGCAGATCCTTTTCCGTCGCCGTCACGATATTGGCTTCGTGAAAGGTGATGTTGCGGATCTTGCCGGAGTCGGCGAAGGCGCGCCCACTCTCCAGAAGATTGGCGCGCGAATCGATGGCGTGAAAATCGCCCAGCGGATTGGATGCGGCCAGCAGGGTGGGCGTCAGGCCGGAGCCGCATTGCAGCTCGCAATAAGAGAAGCCCGCGCCGATGCCTTCGCCGATGGGCGAGCCGGGCGGCGGCGCAAAGCCCGCCACGATGCAGGCATGGTCGATGTAGGCAGGCGCCACATCCTTGACGAAGGCGCGCATGATGGGCGCGGCACTGGATATGGCGGCGGGTTCGACGGGCTTGTTCATCAGGGGCCGAAAAGGTTTGAGGCGGGCGGAATTGATAGGAATTCTAGCCGAGTTACAAGCGGATGTGGGCCAATTTTAGCCCAATGCGTACTAGGGGTTAGGGACAGAAGGCGCTCATGGCTCCGGGCAACGATCATCGCAATTTCACCTCCCCCTCGCGGGGAGGTCGAAAAATCCGCAGCGCAGCGAAGGATTTTTCGGGTGGGGGGAAGTGCTGAAGCTTCCACTCGCTAGAAATACGGCTAAGTAGCGCGTTGAGGCTTCTCCCCCGCCCGAAATTTGCTAATTTTCGCCCTCCTCGCGAGGGCGCGCGAGAAGGAGGTGAAAAGAGTTCACTTTCGTTGATCGCGTGGAATCTGTGCCGCTGTCACGATGCTGTCGACCACACGATGAAGATCACGCACTACTTCATGATTGCCGAAGCGAAGTACCTGGTAGCCACGCGACTGCAGAAACGCGGTTCGTGCCGCATCGTACTGCGCCCGCTTGTCTTCGCCGTGCTGTGAGCCATCGAGCTCAACAACGATCTTGGCCTGATGGCAAGCAAAATCAGCGATGTACTTTCCGATCGGTGCCTGCCTTCGAAAGTGCAGCCCCGCCAATTTGGTTTCCCGCAAACACGACCACAGAATGCGCTCGGCGTTGGTCGTGTTTTGGCGAAGTGTTCGAGCACGGATCCTATTCACGCTTCGCGACCGTCGACTGAACTCGACGCTATCTTCACCCAAAATCGTCGCGAGAGTTTGTCGGAGTTGTCGCAAAACGTCTCGACACCTTGCGGCATCAAAGAGCCAAGCGGAGAGGCTTCCCCCCACCCGAAATTTGCGTTCCGCAAATTTCGACCTCCCCGCGAGGGGGAGGTGAAAATTACTCCGCCGCGGGCGCTTTCTTGGTGGGGTCTGTCAGCGGCACCGCGCCGGCTTCGGAGAAGCGCCGGGCTGCGGCTTGCGCTTCCGGCGTTGCTGGCTGCTGGGTGATCTGGCGGCCGAGGGCAATCACGTTGGGGATCTCGTCGTCGGCCAGCTCCTTCATGCGCTCTTTGCGGGAGAAGGCCTTTTCGATGTAGGGCGCGAGCTCTTCCATCTTTTTCTTCTGGCGCGCGGCTTCGTTCGCCTTGAACTCGGGCATCACGTCGTTCGCGAACAGCTCGAGCGCTTCGCAGATATGTTCGTGCTTGTTGCGCCCGCCCTGCTGGATGAAGGCAACCTGATCGACGCCGGAGTCCGCGAACTTGCGCATATGCGCGCGCATCTCATCGGGCGTGCCGATGCCGCCGGCGCCGGCATTGTAGGGGAGCTGCTCCTTCACCCCTTCGAAGGCCTTCCAGATATCGGTGCGACCAGGCTTGTGCTCGCCGAAGATGTAGTGATGGCCGAGCGCGTAGCCGAAGAACTTGAAACCGTCGAGGCCGCGGCGGCGCGCCTCCTCGCCGTTTCTGTGCACCGAGAAGCCGGTGACCATGCAGATGTTGGGATTGACGGCGTGACCGATCGGCACGCACTCCTCTTTCAGGATGCGATAGTAGTCGTCGACCCACTGCTTGGCTTCGGCGGGATCGACAAACGCAAAGGTGAGCGCGCCGATGCCCAGACGCGCCGCGAGCTTGATGGTTTCGCGGTTCGAGCACGCCACCCACACGGGCGGATGCGGCTTCTGCACCGGCTTGGGCACGATGTTGCGGCAGGGCATTTCGAAATATTGCCCTTTGAATCCGGGATAGGGATTCATCACCATCATATTGAGGCACTGCTCGACGCTCTCGCGCCACATCTCGCGCTTCTTTTCGACCGGCACGCGATAACCGCCCAGTTCCAGAAGCGCGGAAGACTCTCCAGTGCCGAATTCCACGCGGCCGCCCGAGACGAGGTCGAGGGTGGCGATACGCTCGGCGACGCGGGCGGGATGATTGTAGCCCGGCGGCATCAGCACGATGCCGTGGCCGAGGCGAATGGTCTTGGTGCGCTGCGAGCAGGCGGCGAGAAACACTTCGGGCGCGGAAGAATGCGAATATTCCTCCAAGAAGTGATGCTCCACTTCCCAGGCGTGATCGATGCCGAGCCGGTCCGCCAGTTCCACCTGGTCCAGCGCGTCCTGGAACAGCTTCAGCTCATCGCCCTCTTTCCACGGACGGGGAAGCTGATGCTCGTAGAAGATGCCGAATTTCATGACCAGGTTCCTCTAAAAAGGAAGCGATTCACACGGAGACGCGGAGCCGCTGAACGATTGGTGCTTTCGGCGCATGTTCTGCTGAGAGGGTTTGACAAATTTTGGCGCGTGAAACGCGCCGGGCAACCACGGAAGCGATATTGAAGCACGGTTGAGCCCGCGGCTCCGCGGCTCCGCGTGAACCTTTTCATTCAACGTCGAGCGGTGAGTTTGCCTTCCCACGCTCCACATCCGTTAGTTCTGCCCCTGTGGCACGTTGATCGGCGGCCAGTTCTTCACTTTGGCGAGCGCCTTGCTGTCTTTCGCATGATCGAACGCCGCCATGATGCCCGCGAAGCGCGCGGCCACGAAGTCCTTGAACATGGGATGAGTGAATATGTAGAGCTCGCCGTCCCGCACCGCTTCCACGACACGTTCGCCCACGATGTCGGGGTCGATGCCTGCGAGCACCAATTGCGCCGCATCGCCGGGGCCGTTGCCCAGGGCATCGACCTCACCTTCCCCGCCATATTTGTCCTGCCGCGCGCGGCCGGATTCATGGATACGCGTGCGCACGAAGCCGGGGCAGAGAACCGACGCGCCGATGTTGAACGGCGCCAGCTGCTGCGCCCAGCCTTCGGTCATGGCGACCACGGCAAACTTCGTTGCCGTGTAAGGCTCCATGCCCGGCGGCGCGATCATCCCCGCCATCGAGGCGGTGTTGACGAAATGCCCGCCTTCGCCGTGGCTCTTGATGAGCGGGGTGAAAACTTCCGTGCCGTAGACGACGCCTTTGAGATTGACGTCCAGAATCCAGTCCCAGTCTTTTTCGCGCACCGTGCCGATCTGACCGCCGACGGCGACGCCGGCGTTGTTGCAGACGATGTGAATCTTCCCGAACGCCGCGATCGCTTCCAGCGCCGCCGCGCGAACCGCGGCGCGCTCGGCCACGTCGCACATCACCGGCACGGCTTTGATCTGCTCCGAAGCGAGCCGTTCGACGGCGGCCTTGGCGGCGTCCCTATCGATATCGGCGACCACCACATTCATGCCCGCGCGGCCGAACGCGCGCGCCATGCCCAGCCCGATGCCGCTGGCGCCGCCGGTGACGAAAGCGGTCTTGCCTCTGAATTCCTTGATCATGCGGCTTCCTTGCGCTCGAGAGAGTGGAATTGGCGGATGAGATCTTGGCCGTTCGGCTTCTTGGCGAGCAGGCCTTCGAGTTCCAGCCGCGTCTGCTCGCGGGCGAAATCGACATTGGCCACGGAATGCCATTGCACCATGCCGCGCCACACCGGATCGATGAACGAGGCGCCTTTGACGGTCGAGCCGTCCGCGAGCTTGAAGGTGAAGCTGCGCAACTCGGAAACGACCACCGTCAGATAGCCCACATGCGGGGCTTCGTCCTGGCGAATGCGATCCACCAGATCGGCGGCGTGCATGGCGACGTCGCGCCGGTCGCGGAAGTTTCTGGGATCGCGCATCACCGCGGTGCAGAAGTTGAAAAAGTTCTCGGCCCGCACTTCGATCATCAGCACATTCATCAGCAGCAGAATCCAGCGCTCATGCTCGGGCGGGATTTGCGGCATCAGACGCCCCATCTCGGGGCGTGCCAGGGAATCCGGAACCACGGCATGGGGATAAGCGTGCTTGCCGAACAGCATGTCGCGCACGGCGAACCACATCGCATCGTGGCCGCCTTCGCCGCGCGACGCATCGCCGCCTTCGTCCAGGCCATGGGCGCGCAACAGGCCCTTGTTCAGATGGCCGGTCGCGGTTTGCGAAATGTCTTCCACGACGATGGATTGGAAGTCGGCCGCAGTGGCTTCGGCCAGATTCTTGCCGCGCGCCTCAATGACGCCGGTGACGCTCAAGGAATCCCACAACGTCTGTCCGAGGCCCTGATCGAGCAGAAACTTCTGCTGCTCGGTGGTGGGAAAGCTGCCGCGCACCATCAACGCTTGCGAGGAATCGACGAGATCGTGTCCGCGTGTCTTGAGCGCGTTGCCCCAGGCATGGATCGCAGGCCAGCGATGAAGCGTGCGCGGCGAGATGTAATGTCCCTTGTCGTCGAAGCCGCCATGCAGGCGATAGCCCGCTTCGACATGCGCCTTGGCGTAAGGATGATCGGCAAGGATCTCGTCCTTGCTGTAGAGCAAGCGGGACATGGCGGCCCTCCAATGGCGGCGCGTCTGCTGCGCGTCCTGCGTCGCTGATAATTTGTCAGTTAGAGGGGCGAGTCAATTGGCGCGTCCGCGAGCGAACAAAAAAAGAAGGGCCCACGCGGAGACGCCGAGCGGGTACGAGCAATCCGCGCTTCAATTGGACCGGACGTTGTCAAAATGTTTGGCGCGCGAAGCGCGCCGGAAATGGGGCAAAACCGATCGACAAGAACGCGCCGAAAACGCCAACAGCTCCGCGTCTCCGCGGCTCCGCGTGAACCATTCTTTTTACTTACTTATTTTTCAGCGCGCGCACCAGAAAGCGGGTGAGGTTGTTCACGACGTCTTCGCGTTTGCGCCCCGAGCGGAAGCCTTCGCTGCCGGCTTGATGGATGGCGCCCAAGATCGCTTGGCCGATGATATCGAGGTCGTAGTCGACGGAGACTTCGCCGCGCGCGACCGCCGCGCGCACGAACTCGGCCCAATCCGCACCCCAGCGCTGCAACAAAGGCGTGGCCTGCACCCCTTCGGCATCGATGACGATTTCATCGGTCATCGCCGCGTTCAGCACGCCGGGATGGTTCTGCGAATATTCGAAGATGCCCGCCAGCGTATTGGCGATAAGGGTCTGCAGCGGCTGGCCCTGGTCGACGCGGGCACGGATATGTTCGTCGAGCTCCTGGCGCGCATCTTCCACGAACGAGAGGAAGCAGGCGCGCTTGTCGGGGAAATGCAGATAGAAGGTGCCGTGGCCCAGGCCCGCTTCGCGCGCGATATCCTGCGGGCGTGTCGCGTGATAGCCGCGTTCCACGAAAAGCTTGCGCGCGGCCTTCTTCAGCTTGGCGAGGCTTTCGGGCTTGCGCCGGGCCGGGCGCTGGTCTTCGGACGGCAGGTCGGTATGAACCATGGACCGATTTTCGGCTGGCGGACCTTATCAAGTCAACGTGAAGGGCTGCTCAGCACCGGGTCAGCCATGCCCAAGGCGGCATGCCGAAGGGCGGGTCTGCTGCTATAGTGGGGCCCTCGTGAGGGACGGCCTGATTGCCCGACTGGGTGGGAGGATAAGCATGCGCAAATCAATTCTTTTGGCGGCGACAGCCGTGGCCGCACTCGGCATCGCCGTGCCGGCATGGAGCATGGGTGGCGGCGGCGGCGGCATGAACGTGCCGAACTACGGCAACAACGCGGGCGTGCAGCTCGACGATTATTCCCAGGCACGCAAGCTCATCCGCAAGGAAAAATATGCGGACGCGATTCCCTATCTGCAGAATGCGCTGCTCGAAAGACCGCACAGCGCCGACATCCTCAACTATCTGGGCTTCACCGAGCGCATGACGGGCAACTACCGGTACTCGCTCGTCTACTATCAAAAGGCGTTGACCGAAGATCCCGATCACAAGGGCGCGCACGAATATCTGGGCGAACTGTACCTGATGCTGAAGGATGTGAATTCCGCCAACGCGCAGTTGGCCGAACTGACCCGACTTTGTCCGTCGAGCTGCGACGAGCGCGACGTGCTGACGAAGAAGATCGCCGACTACATGGCCGCCAACCCGACACCGCCTGCGGCTGCGAACACGACGACAACACCGCCGGCCGCAACGACACCGCCGACGACGGCGGCGCAGTAACACACGCGACCTTTCCCTCTACCCCGCTTTAGCGGGGGAGAGGTTAGGGTGAGGGGGTTTCAACGCGCCTCAAGATTTGAAGACAGGCGCGTTGTATTCGCGTCGCGATTTCGCGGCTGACACTTGTGCTCGAACTTTGACACCCCCTCACCCCGCCCTCTCCCCCGCTAAAGCGGGGTAGAGGGAGATTCCTGTTTTTTGGAGAGGTGAGAGACTGTCGGCGTGCGCGCTACGCCGCCTTCTTGTGCAGCGCCCGCCACACGCGCTCCGGCGTGGCGGGCATGTCGATGTGGGCGACGCCGATGGCATCGGCGATGGCGCTGATGACGACAGGCAGCGCGCCTACCGTTCCCGCTTCGCCGCAGCCTTTGGCGCCCATCTCGTGCGTCTTACACGGGATTTCCTCGTAAGCGAACTTGATGTCGGGCAGATCGTCGGCGCGCGGCATGGCGTAGTCGGTGAAGCTGGCAGACAATGGCTGACCGGTTTCCGCATCGTAGACCGCGTTCTCCAACAGTGCCTGGCCGATGCCCTGCACCACGCCGCCATGCACCTGGCCAGCCACGAGCATGGGATTGATGACGCGGCCGAAATCGTCGAACACGCTGTAGGAGACGAGATCGACCTTGCCGGTGTCGGGATCGACTTCCACTTCGCAGACGTGACAGCCATTGGGGAACGTGGGCGCCGCGCCGTTGAAGGTCGCATCGCTGTCGAGACCGTTTTCGAAACCCGGCACCTTGTCGCGTTTCAATGCGACGGCAAGCTCGGTGACCGACATGGTACGGTCGCTGCCGGCGACACAGAAGCGCCCGGTCCCTTCGACCACGTCGAAGGAAACGTCCTTGCCTCCCGCCTGCATCACCTGGCCCGCCGCCGTCTTGCCTTTGCGGATGACTTCGTCGGAGGCGCCAAGCAGCGCGCCGCCCGCCATGTTGAGTGAGCGCGAACCGCCGGTGCCGCCGCCGTTCACCCAATCGCTGTCGCCCTGCTTCACCGTGATGGATTCGAACGGCACGCCGAGTTTTTCGGCGACCAGTTGCGCGAAGGCGGTTTCATGACCCTGCCCGTTCGACTGCGTGCCCACGAACAGTTCGACGCCGCCGTTCTCGGTGAAGGCGACACGCGCCGGCTCGCTGCCGACGGCGAAGGTGATCTCGACGTAATAGGCGATGCCGAGGCCGCGCTTCTTGCCGCGCGCTTCGGATTGTTTTTTGCGCGCAGCGAAACCCTCTACGTCCGCGCGCTTCATGCTCTCTTCGAGCATGTGGGGATAATTGCCGGAATCGAACGACACGCCCGTCCAGTTCTTGAACGGAAGTTCGCTGGGTCCCGGCAGGTTGCGCTTGCGGATTTCGGCGCGACCCAATCCGGTCTTGATGGCGGCCACATCCATCAGCCGCTCCATAAGGTAAGCGGCCTCGGGACGACCGGCGCCGCGATAGGCGTCGATCGGCCCGCTGTTGGAATAGTAGCCCTTGATGTGCGCGAACACGGTCGGCACGCGATAGACGCCGCCGAAGATACGCCCGCCCGCCAGCGTGGCGATGAACGGCGCGAATTGCGAAAGATAGCCGCCCATGTTGGCGGTGCCGGTGATGCGCAGCGCGAGGATCTTGCCGTCGTTGTCCAGCGCAAGCTCGCCTTTCGTCTTCATGTCGCGGCCGTGATCGTCGGTCAGGAAGGCTTCGGTGCGATCGGACGACCAGCGCACGGGACGGTTCACTTTTTTAGCCGCGATCAGAACCAGCGGCTGTTCGGGATACATGAAGCCCTTCATGCCGAAACCGCCGCCGACATCGGTGGTGACGACGCGCAGCTTTTCGGCAGGAAGGTTCAAGATCTCACGTGTGCGATCGCGCAAGCCGCCAGAACCCTGATTGCCGGAATAGAGCGTGTAGAACTCTTTTTCTTTCTCATAGAGGCCGATGGCGTTGCGCGTTTCCATCGATGTGGGCGCGATGCGATTCTGCACCACCTCGACGGTCGCGACATGAGCCGCCTTGCCGAAAGCGACAGCGGCGACGGCTTCATCGCCTGCCGCCCAATCGAAACATTCGTTGTTCGGCGCGCTTTCCCAGATCTGTGTGCCGGTGGCCGCGGAGTCCAGCGTTCCCGAAGCTCCAAGCTCCTCATATTCGACGTCCACCAGTTCGGCGGCGTCGCTGGCTTGCGCGTAAGTCTCGGCGATCACCATGGCGACGGCTTCGCCCGCAAACGTCACGCGGTCTTTGGCCAGCAACGGTTTTGGCGATTGTCGCACCGGCGTGCCGTCGCGGTTGCGCAAAGGCGCCAGGCACGGCATCGGACCCGCGCCGAAGGCTTCGACGTCTTTCCACGTGAGAACGTCGACGACACCGGGCGCGGCTTTCGCGTCGGCGATGTCGATCTTGGCGATGCGCGCATGCGCGTGCGGGCTGCGGGCAAAGGCGACGAACGTTTCCTTGTCGAAACGCAGATCGTCGGTGTACTGGCCCTGGCCGGTGATAAAGCGGATGTCTTCCGTCCGGCGGACGGATTGCCCAATGCCGAATTTCATTTTTTAGTCCCTTATTTCACCACACTCCGTCATCGCCCGCTTCATGCGGGCGACCCATCTTCTTATGTTTGAAAAAGGAAGATGGGTCACCCGGACAAGCCGGGTGATGACGCTTAATTTTTAATGCCGGTAACTCGTATCCATGCGGTCCAGCTTGCGCAGCAGCGCCGGCCAAGCCATCGGACCGATGAGGCCGTTGAACGCCATCTGTCCCTGGGCCGCAGCCTTCTCAGGAACACCCTGGTTCGGCCAGTTCGGTTTCGCGCCGCCCGCCAGCGCACGCGTCTGCATCGAACAGGCGCGCTCCAGATAGAACATGCGCATGAAGGCATCGGCACAGCTTTGGCCCAGCGCCAGCGTGCCGTGATTGCGCAAGATCATCGCGTTCTTGTTGCCGATGTCGTGCACCAGCCGCTCGCGCTCGTCGAGATCCAGCGCCACGCCTTCATAATCGTGATAGGCGATTTCGCCGGAGATCATCATGGCGTGCTGGTCGAGCGGCAGAAGCCCGTCGGCCTGCGCGGAAACGGCGACGCCGTCGGTCGTGTGCAGGTGGATGATGCAGTGCGCGTCGTCGCGGTTCATGTGCAGCGCGCTGTGAATGGTGAAGCCGGCGGGATTCACCGGATAAGGAGAATCCTGAACCTTGTTGCCGTCGATATCGATCTTCACCAGGCTCGACGCGGTAATCTCTTCGAACAGCAAGCCGTAAGGATTGATAAGGAAGTGGTGTTCGGGGCCGGGGATGCGCACCGAGATGTGAGTGAAGATCATATCGTCCCAGCCATAGAGCGCGACGAGGCGGTAGGTGGCGGCGAGATCGACGCGCAGCTGCCATTCCTCGGCGCTCACTTTTCCTTCCAGCGACTCGATTCTGTGGTCTGGCGGAATGCGAACGGACATTTTTTCCATGACATTCATGGGCGGACTCCCAAGGAAAATAGCGGATGACAAAGAGTGGCTTGCAGCGGCGTAGACTGTCAAATGCGCACGCGGCCTACCGCCTTTGTCCAGCCTTCATAAAGCCCGTCGCGCGTGGCCGCGCTGGTTTCCGGCTCGAAGCGGCGTTCGAGCGCCCAGCCTTTGGCGATATCGGAGAAGTCGCGAAACACGCCTGTCGCAAGCCCCGCCAGATAGGCCGCGCCCAACGCTGTGGTTTCGGTGACGGTGGGGCGCTCCACCGGCAGGCCCGTCAAATCGGCGAGCCGTTGGCAGAACCAGTCGTTGCGCACCATGCCGCCGTCCACCTTGATGGCAGCAGGTTGACCGAGGCCGGACGCGCGCATGTCGCGCGCCATCGCATCCAGAAGATCGCGCGTCTGATAGCAAACCGCGTCGAGGGCGGCGCGCGCGATTTCGGCGACGCCCATATCGCGCGTCAGTCCGAGGATGGCGCCGCGCGCATTGGGATCCCAATAAGGCGCGCCGAGGCCGGTGAAGGCGGGCACGAAGTAAAGTCCATCCGCGGATTTGGCGGTGCGCGCCAGGGCTTCGATTTCGCCCGCGTTGCGGATGACACCGAGCGCGTCGCGCAGCCATTGCACGACGGCGCCCGCGATGAAAATGCTGCCTTCGATGGCGTAAGCAGTTTGTCCCTTGGCGCGGTAGCCGGCCGTCGCCAGCAAGCGGTTCGCGGATTTGGGCGCCGTGCTGCCGGTGTTCACCAGCGCGAAACAGCCGGTGCCGTATGTCGACTTCACATCGCCCGGCTTGAAGCAGGCCTGACCGAACAATGCCGCTTGCTGATCGCCGGCCACGCCGCGAATGGGGATGGGCGCGCCAAGCAGATCGGTCTTCGTCGTGCCGAAGTCGCCGGCGCTGTCGCGCACATCCGGCAGGATCGCGCTGGGAATGTTGAAGAGCTTCAGCATCTGCGCATCCCAGGCCAGCGACGAAAGATTGAGCAGCATGGTGCGCGAGGCGTTGGTGACGTCGGTGGCATGCACCGCGCCGCCGGTGAGCCTGTAGATCAGCCAGGTATCGATGGTGCCGAACGCCAACTCGCCGCGCTCGGCACGCGCGCGAGCACCCGGAACATGATCGAGCAACCATTCCGCTTTGGTCGCGGAGAAATAGGGATCGAGCAGCAGTCCGGTGCGCGCCGAAACATCGGCTTCCCTGCCCTGCTCTTTCAGGACGCGGCAGCGTTCCGCCGTGCGCCGGTCCTGCCACACGATCGCGTGATGCAGCGGCGCGCCGGTCTTGCGGTCCCACAGCACCGTCGTCTCGCGCTGATTGGTGATGCCGATGGCCGCAATCTCGGACGGCGCGATGCCTTTCGCCGCCACCCGGCAGCACGCCAGCGTCGCTTGCCAGATCTCGTCGGCGTCATGCTCGACCCAGCCATTGTCGGGATAAAACTGTTTGAGCTCGATGGCGTGGCTGGCGACCGGCTTCGCCGCGGCGTCGAAGAGGATGGCGCGGCTGGAGGTGGTGCCCTGGTCGATGGCGAGAAGAAAAGGCGCTTCCGGCGTCATAGGAGAATCGTCCCTTCACAGAATAGTTAGATTAACACGCTGTTAACGCCATTTTCGCTAGCATCCGAACGACGGTCGCGGGGGGCGCGGCCACAAGCGGAAACTTGAAGCCGGATTTGGGGCCGTGGGTCTAAGCGCTTTAGACATGAACGACATGGGAAGGCTGATGCAGCTTGCGGCCAATCCGCAAGGCACCAGCCGCGACGATATCTATGTGGCCGTCGCCTCCCTCTATCGCACGCAAGGCCCGCTGCTCTCCGATCGCGAGCGCGGTCTGATGCGGGAAATCCTGCAGCGGCTCGCCCGCGACGTCGAAATGGCGATCCGCATCGCGCTCGCCGAAAAGCTGGCCGACGACGCCGAGGCGCCGCTTGACCTCATCCTCCTGCTGGTCGACGACCGCATCGAGGTGGCCCGACCCATCATCCTGCGCAGCCGTCATCTCACCGACGAACAGCTTCTGGCGCTTCTTCCTTCCGCCGGTACCGACCATCAAACCGCCTGCGCCGAGCGGCCCAATATCGGCGAGCCCGTCAGCGACGAACTCGCCAAGAGCGACGTTGAGTCCGTGCTCGTCGCGCTCGTGCGCAACGCCACTGCCAAGATCGCCCGCAATACGTTCGAAACGCT
>JACQDN010000002.1:0-6514 GCA_016201105.1 Pseudomonadota bacterium | reverse complement strand
GTCCACCGCGAGGACCTGCCGAACCCGTTGGCGACGCAAATGTGCGGCTGGGTGAGCGACGCGCTGAAGACGCATATCGTCCAGAGCTATCGCATCGCACCGGAAAACCTGACCGCTGCGATCGATCAGGCGGCGCAGTCGGTGCAAGCCTCGCCTCCGCCGCCCACCGCCGAAAGCGCGCGCAAGCTGGTGGAAAAACTGGCGGCGGCCGGACAGTTGCGCGCGGGTTTCCTGTTGCGCGTGCTGCATCAGGGCCAGGTCGACCTCTTCGAGATCGCCTTCGCCAAACTGATCGATGTGGACATGGAACGCATCCGCCGCATTCTCTACGAAGCGGGCCCAAGGCCGGTGGCGCTGGCCTGCCGCGCCGTCGGCATCGACAAATGTGTATTTTCCACGGTGTTCAATTTGTCGCGCCAGGCCCGGGGCCTGCGCCCGGCGATCAACGCCGACGAACGCGGCGATGTCGACACCGTCTTTAGCACATTCTCCAAAACCGAAGCGCTGGCGCGCCTGCGCACCGCTTAGCGTATCTACCCTCCCTCGGGAGGGTCGAAATTCGCGCAGCGAATTTCGGGGAGAATATGCGGGAAATGCACCAGTCTTCTTTCGCAAAATCTTTGTGGGAATGAGCAGGAGCACGTCCTTCCTGATCCTCCCCGAAAATTCTCGCTACGCTCGAATTTCCCGCCTACGCTCAAGCTTCGGCGGGTCAGGAGTTAACCTGGGTCCGCCGTAGCCCCGGCGAAGGCGGATCGACCCTCCCAAGGGAGGGTGGATTCCTCTAGGCTAGCCCCATGATCGATCCCTTCGGCCGACACATCAGCTATCTGCGCGTCTCGGTGACGGACCGCTGCGATTTTCGCTGCGTCTACTGCATGTCCGAACACATGACGTTCCTGCCCAAAGCGGAGCTGCTGACGCTCGAGGAACTGGAGCGGCTGTGCGGTGCCTTCATCGCTAAGGGCGTGGAGCGGCTGCGCGTCACCGGCGGCGAGCCGCTGGTCCGGCGCAATGTGATGAGTTTCTTCGAGCGCATGGGCTCCAAGATTGGGCACGGTCTGAAAGAGCTGACGCTAACCACCAATGGCAGCCAACTTTCGCGCTTCGCGCGCGAGCTTCATGCGGCCGGCGTGCGGCGCATCAATGTCTCCCTCGACACCCTCGACCGCGCGAAATTTCGCCAGATCACCCGCTGGGGCGAGTTGAACAAGGTGCTGGCCGGGATCGATGCGGCGCTGGAGGCGGGCCTTGCCGTCAAGATCAACACCGTCGCACTCAAGAGCGTCAACGAAGACGAGATTGTTGATCTGATGACGTGGGCGCACGGCCGGAAGATGGACTTCACCCTGATCGAGACCATGCCAATGGGCGAGATCGACGGTGACCGTGTCGAGCAATATCTGCCGCTGTCGCTGGTTCGCGCCCGCCTGGAAGAGCGCTTCACGCTGACCGACAGCGGCTATCGCACTGGGGGCCCTGCCCGTTACGTGACGGTCGCCGAAACCGGCGGGCGCCTCGGCTTCATTACGCCGCTGACGCACAATTTCTGCGAAAGCTGCAACCGCGTGCGGCTCACCTGCACCGGACAGCTCTTCATGTGCCTGGGCCAGAACGACGAGGCCGATCTGCGCGCGCCGCTGAGGGCTTCCTCCGACGACACGCTGCTCAATGCTGCCATCGAGGCGGCCATCGCGCGCAAGCCCAAGGGCCATGACTTCGTGATCGACCGCCGCCACCGCGCTCCAGCGGTTGCCCGGCATATGTCTCTGACCGGAGGCTGATCCTGACGCGCGCCATTCATTTCGTCGCCTCCACGTCGCCGGATGCGCAGGAAGCGCTCGCGGTCATGCGCAAGGCGCACGCCGATGCAGGCGCCGAGAAGGCCGACGTCATCGTCGCGCTCGGCGGCGACGGTTTCATGCTGCAGACGCTGCACAGCTTTCTGGGCAAGGGAAAACCGATTTACGGGATGAATCTCGGCTCGGTCGGTTTCCTGATGAACGAATATCGCGAGAGCGGCCTGCTCGCGCGGCTCCAGGCGGCGGAGCCTTCCGAAATCCACCCCCTCAAGATGCGCGCCACCGCAGCCGACGGAACAGTGACCGAGGCGCGCGCCTTCAACGAAGTCTCGCTGCTGCGCCAGACGCGCCAGGCGGCCAAGATCCGCATCGTCGTCGACGATAAGGTGCGCATCGCCGAATTGATCTGCGACGGCATACTGATCTGCACGCCTGCGGGCAGCACCGCTTACAACCTCTCCGCGCATGGCCCGATCCTGCCGATCGATGCCGCCCTGCTCGCCATCACTCCGATCAGCGCCTTCCGGCCCCGGCGCTGGCATGGCGCGCTGCTGCCGCGCCGGGCCCGCGCGCGCTTTGAAATCCGCGAAGCTGAGAAGCGCCCGGTCAGCGCCGTGGCCGACGATCTGGAAGTGCGCAACGTGATCGGCGTGGACGTGGCCGAGGATCGCAGCATCGCCATGACGATGCTGTTCGATGAAGGGCACAATCTTGATGAACGAATCCTTGCCGAGCAGTTCCTCGATTAGGAAATTCTTTGATGGTCGCGCAATCTAGCGGCGAACCGTCCATTACGCTGCCGCTATGGACCTACTTCGCCGGATTGCGCTCCAAATTCACGGGCAATTAAATCCCGTTAGCTAATCTCAAACGCTGAAGACGTGTGGAAACGCGGGAAGAACCCCGCGCCCAGAGCATGAGCGGCTATCGTTTCGATCGTTTGAAAGTCCTCGTCGTGGACGATAACCAGCACATGCGCAAGCTGGTCGTCACGATTTTGCAGGCTTTCGGCACGATCCAGATCTTTGAAGCGGAAAGCGCCGAGCTCGCCTGGTCGCTGCTGCACGATGTGAACCCCGACGTCATCGTCCTCGACTGGATGCTGACAGGCATGACAGGGCTCGAATTCACCAACATGGTGCGCACCAATGCCGGATGCCCCAATCCCTTCGTGCCCATCATCATGCTCACCGGCTACACCCAGATCGATCACGTGCGTCAGGCGCGCGATGCCGGGGTGACGGAATTCCTCGCCAAGCCCGTGTCGGTCAAAGGCATTCTCACGCGGCTCACCGCCGTGATCGAACATCCCCGTCCCTTCGTGCGTACCAAAGTCTATTACGGACCATGCCGGCGCCGGCGCGACAAAGAAGAATACCGCGGGCCCGAGCGGCGCACCGCGCCTCAGGACAACGCCCAACACTCCATGGCAGCCGCCGGATAGGTCTGGAAAAAACAGCATGGCCAAGCAGCAACCCATCGAACTCTTCATGCCGCCCAATATCCTCAAAGCCAAAATGGGCGGCGGGATCGGCGGCCTGGACATGGCCGCGGTCAAACGCGCCGAGCAGGCGATCGAAACGCTGAAGACGGAATTCACCGACTGGATCGCAGCCGACGTGACGAAGCTTTCCGCCTGCCGCGACGCTTACGCGGCCACTCCGGGCAAGGAGACGTGCGGCGATCTCTATCGCGCCAGCCACGACCTGCGCGGCCAGGCGCTGACGTTCGAATTTCCGCTGGTGGCGCGCGTCGCCGCGATCCTCTGCAAACTGCTCGACAGCGAGAAGGTCAATCCGCCGCTCGCCCTGATCGACGCCCATGTCAACGCGATCCGCGTGATCGTGAAGCAGAACATCAAAGACAAAGCCGACAAGACCGCCGCCGTGCTCATCAAGGAGCTGGACGTGCGGGTGGATGAAGTGTTGGCGAAGCCCGCTTGAACTTCTCGCGTTTCACCTACGCTGCGACCGATACGCTCCTGCTTTGAAGAAACGTCAGTGCTTTGACGATGGCGCCTCTTGCGCCAGAACGCCATATGCCCAGATGCCGTCCTCCGGTCCATTTCTGAATCGCTTCATGACGCGTTGGACCGGCCAACGTATCGTGCCGTCATCGAGCTGCACGGATATATTGACCTCGGCTTCCTTGTCAGCGTCATCACCATGCCATTGCCCACCAGTCTTGCGGCGTATGACTTCGCCTACGTATGAGCCCAGCGCAAAGATGCGTGCGCCCAAGTCTTGCGAAAGAAGGCCATCCGGCTTCGGAGTTCCATCGGGGGCCTGCTCATCGAAAAATCGGTCGATTTCTTTGAGACTCTCCAGAGAAAAGTCCGCGCGATAACCGGAACTCAGGAGCGCCTTTGAGATCCAGTCCGCAGAAGCAACGGCGTCGCGAATGACGGCGGGCTGCGTGGGTCGAGACATGGTCGTCGCTCCAACTTTCGTAGGAACAAAAGTGACGCTCATGGCTGCTATAGCAACAAGAATCGCCGACCAGTGCTTCGGGCAATGCACGTTCATCGATCGCTTCATATTCGCGCCTACAGCGCTTCCTTCATCGTCGTCGACGTCTGCGCATAGCCCGCGTCGTCGCGGATGCGCAGGATTTGGCCTTCAGGCCCCGTTTCCACCCAGGGTTCCACCGTCAGCGGCGGTTTCGCGCGCGCCGTGACAATCGCTTCATTGAGCGACTTGGATTCCGCCAGCTTCATCAAATTGAGCTTGGTGGGGAAGATCACATTCCAGCGCTTGCGGTCGGCGATCGCGGTCTCCGGCGAGATCCAGATGGAGTCCACCGACTCACGTCCGTCATGCAGACCCGCATGACCCTGCGGCGCCACCGCGAGAAAGAAGTGCGTGTCGAAGCGCTTGGGCATCATGCGCGGCGTGATCCAGTGGGCGAAATGGGCGAGCTGGTCGCAAGCCAGCCGCAAGTTCTCCGCCCGCAACATGTCCAGCAGCGAGGTTTCCTTCTTCTCCAATTTTTCGCGGTAGTGCGCGAGTGCCTCGACGCGTGCCGAGGAGATCAGCTCGCCAGCGCCCTCTTCGCGCGCGAAGAGGATGCCGGATTCTTCGAAGGCTTCGCGGATGGCGGCGGCGCCGAGCGCGCGCATGTCGGCGCTCCACTCTTTGGTGCCGTCGCTATGGGCTTGGAGTGCCGTGTCGAAATCGCCTTTCGACGCTTTGCCGCCGGGAAACACCAGCGCGCCGGCCACGAAATCGATCTGGTGATGGCGCTTGACCATGAACACCTCGAGCCCGCCAGGTGCGTCGCGAAGCAGCAAAATCGTCGCAGCAGGTACGGGCACTACGATGGGTTTTTCGTTTTCGGTCATGATTCCTCGCTGTCCTCATTGCACTCTAGCGAGCGACGGCGGCGGCCGCCAAGCTCACTGTCATAGTCGCAGCAAGAACGACGAAATATCCTGACGCGCCCAAAGCCGAAATCGCTCCGCCGCTCGCCAGCGGGCCAAAAATCGAGCCGAATCCAAACAGCAGCACTAATCCTGCCGCCGCGGAAACTCTGTTTTGCGGGGATACCGTATCATTGGTGTGCGCGGCTGAGATGCCATACAGCGGGAAAATCAGTGCTCCGACAAAAAACGACGCTACATATTTCACCAACACACTATGAGCGTCCGCCCAGATCCCGACGAGCGAGACCGCAATGCCACCCGCTGAAATCAATGCAATAATCAGACGCCGACCGATCGCATCGGAAAGCCAACCCATCGGAAATTGCACGATCGCACCGCCGGCCATCGCCAGCGCCATGAAGATGCTCACCTGAAACAAATCGAGCCCTGAACGTTGTGCATAGACGGGTCCGAACGTGAACACGATCGACCATGAGACGCCCGCCAGCACCGTGGCGATGGCGCCCAACGGTGAGACCGAAAATAGCTTCGATACTCCGAACGGTGCGGGTGGCACACGATCCGGTGCGAAGTTTCTGGCGTACAGCAACGGGACAAAGGAAGCGGCGAACAAAACGCCCGCGAAAATGAAGGAAACCGCCGCGCGCGGATCTCCCACGCTCAACAAAAGCTGTGCAGCGGTCATGGCGACCATTTGCATGACCATGTAGATGCTGAATACGCGTCCGCGATTGGCGTTCTCGACGCGGTCGTGGATCCAGCTCTCCGCACCAACATAGAGGCTCGAGAGTGCAAATCCCGAGACGGCGCGAAGCGCCGCCCAGGCCAAAGGCGCCACGAGATAGGCGTGCGCGACGATCACGATCGCAGCAAATAGTGTACCAACCGCCATTGTGTTGACATGCCCGGCCCGGCCGATGATTTGGCGGCTTGCGAGAGGTGCGATCGAGTAGCCGACGTAGTAGCTCGCCATCACCAGACCGATGGTCCAGGGCGGAAAGTTCTCGATACCGGCTCTCACACCGAGCAGGCTGGTTTGCAGGCCGTTCGCCAGTTGCACGAAGGCGATCGTGAGAATGACTGCCCAGACGGATGCGACAGCAGCGCGCATTGCTTCCCCTCGTTCGGACGAGGCTTTAGGGGGCGACGTGCCTTTGCGCAACCGGGCTCGACGAAGTGAGCAGGTCGAGCACTCCGAGCGTGGGGACGAAGGGTGTTAACGATGTGTCCGCTTCGGATTCGTCGCGCTTGAAAAAGCCTTGGCTCGGTCCCCACGACGTGAAGCTGGCCAAAAGGAAATTTGTGTGGGGTGTGCCCGCGACGCTTAACG
>JACQDN010000071.1 GCA_016201105.1 Pseudomonadota bacterium | reverse complement strand
CGCCGTCGACTTTTTCATCGAATATGTCGCGCTCGATCTCATCATGGAGAACGGTGTCTGCCGGGGCTTGACCGCATGGCGCCTCGATGACGGCTCTCTGCATCGCTTCCGCGCGCAAACCGTTGTCGTCGCTACCGGCGGCTACGGCCGCGCCTACTTCTCCTGCACCTCGGCGCACACCTGCACCGGCGACGGCAACGGCATGGTGCTGCGCGCCGGCCTGCCGCTGCAGGATATGGAGTTCATCCAATTCCATCCGACGGGCGTCTATGGCGCGGGCGTTCTCATCACCGAAGGGGTGCGCGGCGAAGGCGGCTATCTCACCAATTCCGAAGGCGAGCGCTTCATGGAGCGTTACGCGCCCAACGCGAAGGATCTCGCCTCGCGCGACGTCGTCTCACGCGCCATGACCATCGAGATCCGCGAGGGCCGCGGCGTGGGTCCGCTGAAGGATTACATCTATCTGCATCTCTCCCATCTCGATCCCAAGATCATCCATGAACGCCTGCCCGGCATCGCGGAAAGCGCGCGCATCTTCGCCGGCGTCGACGTCACCAAGGAGCCGATCCCGGTGCTGCCGACCGTGCACTACAACATGGGCGGCATTCCCACGAACTACATGGGCGAAGCGCTCACGCTGAAGGACGGCAATCCCGACACGGTGGTGCCGGGATTGATGGCGGTGGGCGAAGGGGCGTGCGTGTCCGTGCACGGCGCCAACCGGCTCGGCTCCAACTCGCTGATCGATATCGTCGTGTTCGGCAAGGCGGCGGGCCTGCAATGCGTCAAGACCATCGAACCCAATTCCAAGCACGCGGACCTAGCCAAGGATGCCGGCGACAACGCGCTGGCGCGCCTTGATAGATACCGCAACGCCGACGGCAAGACGCCGACGGCGCAGATGCGCGCCGCCATGCAGAGGGCGATGCAGGATGACGCCGCCGTGTTCCGCACCGGCGAGACGCTCAAAAAGGGACGCAAGCGCATCGACGAGATCTACAAAACCATCGGCGATATCAAAGTCACCGACCGCTCGCTGATCTGGAACAGCGATCTGGTCGAGACGCTGGAATACGAAAACCTCATCCAGCAGGCGATCGTCGCCATCGAAGGCGCGGTGACGCGCGAAGAAAGCCGCGGCGCCCATGCCCGCGAGGATTTCCCGGGCCGCGACGATGCGAACTGGATGAAGCACACACTCGCCTGGCTCGATCCCAAGACCGGCTGGGCCAAGCTCGACTACCGCCCGGTGCACACCTACACACTCTCCAACGAAGTCGAATACATCCCCCCGAAGGCAAGGACGTATTAAAGTGGGCGAGGTCGACTCGAAAGAGACGACTTCATCATTTCCGTCGCGGCATTTCATCATCGCGCTTGCGATCGCAATGCTCAGTACGACGCTCGCCCTGATGGTTCTGAGTTACATCTTTCCCGGTGAAGTCGCTCGGCCACCCATCTGGGCGCTTCCGATTATGTGGCTGCCCCTCTCGTTCTTGGTGACGCTTGTTGCAGGAATTCCTACAGCCATATTCGGCGCACTCTTGTTGTGGGTGCGCGTCAGAAATGTTCTGTTCTATCTGCTGAGCGGCGCCTTGACGGGCGAGATCATTCAGGTGGCCGTGCAGCCGGATCTTGTTACCCATTTGCGCCATTTCTCTATGCAGGACACTGTCTGGGTTCTTGCAGGTGCCATTGGAGGAACAACGGTCTGGCTCTATCTCCGGCCCTGCTATTTCAAGGGACGTTAGTTTCCTTCGCAAGAAACGGGTGGTTCGCTCTCGCGCGATGGGCGTTATTCTCCAGTCATGAGCGATGAGAAGTCCCCAGAGAAGTCCTACGTCATCGGCACCCATGACGCCGAGATTGAGCGGCTGGGGTTGCAGCATCGGGTGTGGCGGCCGTCGGTGCTCGAATTCTGGCGGCTCGCGGGTCTGACCGACGGCATGACGGTGATCGATGCGGGCGCCGGTCCCGGCTATGCCGCCGCCGATCTTGCTGAAATTGTCGGTGAAGCCGGACGCGTCCTTGCGGTGGAGCGCTCGCATCGCTTCGTGACGGCGCTGAAGGTTCGCGCGAAAGCCTATGGAATTGCGAACATCGAAGCGATCGAGAGTGATCTGCTCGATTATGCCTGGCCGACCGGCGCTGCTGATCGCATCTGGTGCCGTTGGGTGCTCGCCTTCGTCGCCGATCCCGCCCAAGTGTTGCGCGGCATGGTGCGGGCGCTCAAGCCCGGCGGCGCGTTGATGCTGCACGAGTACTACGACTACGCCTCGTGGCATCTGGCGCCGCGCAACGCCGAATTCGAAGCCTATGTCGCCAAGATCATCGCCTCGTGGCGCGCCAGCGGCGGCGAGCCGGATATCGGCCTCGCTTTGCCCCGTCTTCTCTCCGATCTGGGATTGGAAATCGAACGCGTACGGCCGGTGGTGTTCGCGGCCCACCCCGACGATTTCGTCTGGCAATGGCCCACGACCTTCGCGCGCAGCAACGCGCACGTCATGGCAGAAAACGGCACGATCCCACGCTGTGAAGCCGAGCGCATCGAGACCATTCTTGCGCAGTACGAGTCTGATCCGGCCTCGCTGGTGATCACGCCGGGCGTGCTGCAGATCGTGGCGCGCAAACCCGCCTGATCCGACGAGGCTACTTCATGCCGGCCGCCACCTTCAGCGCCGCCTCGACCTCGGCGCCCTTCATTTGTTTGAAGGCAACGCAGCGATCGATCTTTTCGTTGGCAAGCGCATAAGGACGCTCGGCGCCGGGAAGCTTCTTGAGCTTCGGGCCGAAGAAGGCGTCGAGATCGGCCTTCATCTGCGGCGTGCACATTTCCCCGCCGATATTGACCGAACGCGACATACCGAAGATCGAAACGCGCCGCACCAGCCCATCGTAGTTCGCCTTCATCCACGACCACAGGACGGGCAACGCCACGGGTTCCACTGCCGGATAAGCAAAGATGTAACGCAGCTCGCCCACCCGCATCTGCGGCGTGAGCGCGGTATCGAAGAACTTTTTCAGGAACGCGGGGTCTTCCGATCCCGAAAGCGCATAAACAATGTTGCGGCGAAAATATTCGTCGTGCGAGTTCAGGAACGTCCTCAGCAGCCGTTCCGCGAACGGGGTGCCTTGCGAGAGCACGCCCGCGCGCATCGCTTCCTGCAACAGATCGTTGGAGATGCCTCCGAGATTCTTCCCACCGGTGTCCAAGTACGCGTTGGCGGCTTGGCTGAGCGCCGCCATCACGGCGGGATCGCGTGCTTCCTCCACCATCACTTCAGCCAGATGGGCGCGCGCGAGCGCGTTGGTGGGCGGCTCGGCAGGATTGCCGGCGAGCCCGATCACGGCAAGGCGCGGACCGAATTGCTTGCTCACGAACGCTCGGTAGGCCGCGAGGTCGCCCGGCAGAACACTGGCTCGCAGCTTGTGCAGCATCTTGCGCTCGGCGTCGATCAGATCGAATTTCGCCGTCGGCGCGGTGAACGCGATTGCGGAGAAGAGATTGGCCGCGCTCGTCTGACCGGCGTGCAGCGCTGCGTTCGCGTCGTTTACGAGCGTGAGCTGATCGGCCGCGGTCATGCTGGGCGCGCTCTGGATCAGCGGCGTCCAGGCTTTGTCTTCCAGCGCAAAGCGATAGTAACCGCCACCGCCCGCATTGGGCATGACGGATGTGGGACATTTGCTGCCGAGCGCAACATCCGCCGAAGCATCCGAGATCAGCTGGCACGTCTTTGCCCCGCCCGGCTGCACGCTCAGACACATCGGCACATGCCAGGTTCTGTTCGGCGCGATGCGCCCGATGGGGGCGTAGAGACTCTGGGTGACATGCGCCGTAGCGGTCTGCGGCGTGCATGTGACGCTCACTTTGAGGTCGGGAATACCCGGCTGATCGAGGTAGCTGTCGAAGGCCGCCACGATTTCGGGATGACCGGTGGTCTCTGCAATGGTGCCGATGAACTGGTCCGCCAACGCGTTGTGGAGCGCGAAGCGGGTGAGATAGGCATGGACGCCGCGGCGCATGGCATCTTCGCCGAGATAGCTCTCGAACATCGCCAACACCGCATTGCCCTTGTTATAGGTGATGCTGTCGAAAGCGTTCTCGATGTCGTCATTGGTCTTGATCGGCTGGTGGATCTGGCGCGCGGACGGGAGTTCATCGAGATCCATCACGGTGGTTCCATTCACGACGGCCTCGCGGCTGAAATCCCAATCCGGCTTCACCACGGCCGCCGCTTTGTTCTCCAGCCAATTGGCGAAGGATTCGTTGAGCCAGGTATCCGTCCACCAGGTGGGCGTGACGAGATCGCCGAACCATTGATGGGTCAGTTCATGCGCCTGAACGGCCAAGCCGTTGCGGCGCTGGTTGAGCGGCGCATTGTCCGGCATCAATAGAAGCTGCTCACGAAAGGTGATGGCGCCGGCATTTTCCATCGCGCCGGCCGCGAAATCCGGCACCGCGAGAATGTCGAGCTTCTGGAACGGATAGCCGACGGAAAAATAGTTCTCCAAGGCTTCGACGATCTTGGGCGTCAGTGAGAGCTGATAGCGGATCTGCTGGCCCTTGCCCTTGGCCGTCACGCCGCGCAAATGGATGGGATGATTGCGATAGGCGTTCGCAGGGATGTCGCCGCCGTCGACGATGTCGAGCGGGCCTACGGCAAGTGCGACGAGATAGGTCGGCAGCGGCCGGGTGCGCTCGAAAACGACTCGGGTCAAACCGTTGGCGGCCTTGCTCTGCGAAACGATCGGCGTATTCGATACGACCTTGTCGCCGGCCGGCGCCAGCACTTTGATGTCGAATGGCGTCTTGAATCCCGGCTCGTCGAACGAGGGAAAGGCGCGGCGCGCATCGGTGCTTTCGAACTGCGTGAAGGCATAGGCTTCGCCGCCATCCATGACTTTGTAGAGACCGGACAGCGAAGTGTTGAACGGCGCGTCGTAGTCGAACGTCAGCGTGGCCGGGCCAGCGGGCACTTGATCGTCGAAGATTACGCGCGCAACACCGGACTCATCGACCTGCGCATAGTGACCTGCGATCGTCGCTCCCTTCTTCGTTTTCAGCGATACGCGCGAGACGTGCATATCAAGCCCGTGCAGAAAAACAGAACGCCGCGGCTTGGCAAAGTTCACGTCGATTTCGGTGTGGCCGCTGAAGCGGGGCTTCTTCGGTTCGACGATCAAGGTGAGACGATAGGCAAGCGGCTTGACGACGGCGGACAATTGCCCGAGCGGCACGGCCTCTTTTTCTGCCAAAGCGGCCGGCGATTTTTGGGAATCGCTCCTTCCGCAAGACGCCAGAAGTGCGGCGAACACGATAGCTGCGAAGACGGCGCTGGGGGATTTCATGGCTGGCTCGGAAGAATTCGACCGTTGTTGATAGCGGCAAAAATATGGTCCTGCCAATCGCGGCTCATGCGTCGCCACCCTGGTCTGTGATGTATTTGCCTCAGAAAGCGACGGCAGATGAGCCACAGAGGAACGATTCCATAGACCAAGAGTTGTGCCGAAGAGCTTGGGCGGGATGTGCCCCGAGCACGGGCCGCTTGCCCATTTCCGTTCAGCCAAGGTTCAGCCGGAAGGCCGAATTCTGCTGTTCAGCAACAAAGGAGAGAATCGATGTTCAACAAGTTAGCCATGCTCGCCTCGGCCTCGGTGGTCGCCATGGGCCTTGCTGCATCGCCCGCGTCTGCTCGCGCGCACTATTACTATGGCGACGACTGCCGCGACCAGAACCGCACGGCCGGCACCATCATCGGCGCCATCGCGGGCGGGTTAATCGGCAATCAGTTCGGCAGAGGTTCGGGCAACGTCGCCGCCACCATCGGCGGCGTCTTCATCGGCGGCGCGATAGGCAACAAGATCGCCGGCGACATCGATTGCGACGATCGTCCCTATGCCTTCAACGCCTATCGTGACGACTTCGACGGACCTGTCGGCGAACGGCGCGAATGGCAGGGCCGGCACAACCACGGCTACATTGTGACGACGCGCGAGTACTGGCGCCACGGCCGCGTTTGCCGTGACTTCTATGAAGTTTCCTACCGCCACGACGAAGAATACCGGCGCGAAGGCACCGCTTGTCGCGACCGCTACGGCGATTGGCGATTTATGTAAGCGCGAGATGGTTGAATGTGCATCACCTCCCCCTCGCCGCCTTCGCCAAAGCTACGGCGTGCCTTGTGCACGCTCTTGCCGCGCTGAGGCAAAGCGTAGGCGGGTGGGGAGGTCGAAAAATCCGAAGGATTTTTCGGGTGAGGGGAAGCCTCACCAACTGCGCTCTATTCTTACCCCTCACCCGAAATTTGCTTCGCAAATTTCGACCTCTCCACGAGGGAGAGGTGATTCAACCTCTCATTTGCCCCTCCACGCCGGTGCACGTTTCTGTGCAAACGCCATCGGGCCTTCGACGAAGTCTTCGCTTTTGAACATGGCGGAGACGGCCGGATAGGTCACTTGCGCCTTCATCGCGGCCTGGATCGAGGGTTCGGCGAGGCCGCGAATGACGGCCTGTTTGGACGCGCGCACTGACATCGGGCTCAATTCCAGAATCTGCACGGCCCATTTGCGCGCGGCCGTCATGAGCTCTCCGGGCGCGACGACTTCGTTGACGAAGCCGAGCTGCAATCCTTCCTGCGGCGTCACACGTCGTCCGGTGAGGATCATGCCGAGCGCGCGCTTCTCTCCGATGGTGCGCGGCAGGCGATGCAGGCCGCCTGCGAGAGCCGCAAGACCCACGCGCGGTTCGGGCAGTGCGAACACGGCTTTGTCCGAAGCCACGATGATGTCGCAGGCCAGCGCGATTTCGAAGCCGCCGCCCATGGCGATGCCGTTCACCGCCGCGATCAGCGGCTTGTCGAGATCGAAGCGCGACGTAAGACCGGCGAACCCGCTTGGCGGCGAAGACATCTTGCCGCCGCCCGCTTGGTATTTGAGATCGTTGCCGGCGCTGAAGGCGCGATCGCCCGCTCCCGTGACGATGCCCACCCATTGTTCGGGATCGGAGGCGAATTCGTCGAATACCCCGGCCAGTTCGAAACTGGTGAGCGGATGGATGGCATTCATTACTTCGGGACGGTTCAACGTGATGACGGTCAGATGCCCTTCGCGCTCCACCTTGCAGAATTGCCGTTCGGCCATGATCTTCTCCTCATATTTTCAGCGATATTCCTCAGGAACTTCAGCCTTCGGCGCGCCGTTCCGCAAGGCGGCACCCAGCCCGACAGCAAGCGTTGGGTAACCATTTGATTTTAGTCTCAAGGCGGCCAAAGCACCGACTCGAGCCCCGATGGAAGCCTGGATCGTCAGCGTCGCCGGCCAAGCCTATGGCCCGTATTCGACCCCGCAAATGGAAGCATTTGCCGTGGAGGGACGGCTTGTGCCCCATTCGCTGGTGGCCCAGCCGGGCGACACCCAGTTCCGGCCCGCCAGCTTGGAACCGGCGCTGAGCGCCTTCTTCAAACCAAGCGAGTTTGCTCCGCAAGCCCCTTCCACGATCACCGCGACATCTACCGTTCAACCGGTAAAGCAAGACGACCAAGCGTCACAAAAATTCGGACGGCAGAGCGACGAAGACGACGGCGCGCTCACCCGATTTGTCGTCATCAGCGACATGAAATCAGGTTCGATCGCCGGGATCGAAGACGAGCTTCGTCGCCAGGCTGAAGTTTGCATAGTCCTGCCGCAAATGTGGATCGTACAGAGCGAACTGACCGTCACCGGCCTCAAGAACCTGCTCATCCAGAAACTCGGAAAATTGGACACGCTGTTCGTCATCGACACTTCGCATGACAAAGCAGCCTGGTTCAATTTCTCGCCGGAAGCGGAATCCCGCATCCGCCGCATTTGGACGAAGACGCCTGAGGCGGCGACAAAACGCAAAGCCGGTTAGCCGATTTCCTTCAAGCCCGCGCGGAAGCGCTGATAGTTCTTCACATAGACATCCGCCGACATCTTCAAGATCATCAGCTGCTGCTCGCTGAGTTGTTTGATCACGCGGCCCGGCGATCCCAGTACGAGCGAGTTGTCGGGAATCTCTTTTCCTTCGGCGATTAGCGTGCCGGCGCCGATCAGACAGTTCTTACCGATCCTGGAGCGGTTGAGCAGGATCGCTCCCATGCCGACCAGCGTGCCGTCGCCGATCGTCGTGGAATGCAGGATGACTTTGTGGCCTACCGTGACGTTGGCGCCGATGGTGGTGGGCTGGCCCGGATCGGTGTGGACGACGGAATTGTCCTGGATGTTGGAATTCTCACCCAGGACGATCCAATCGTTGTCGCCGCGCAGAACGGCGCCAAACCAGACGCTGGCATGCTTCATCAGGCGCACTTTGCCCATCACAGCGGCATCGGGCGCCACCCAATATTCCCCGCCCGCGGGAAATTCGGGAGCGATATCGTCCAGCGCGTAAACCGTCATCTCGAACCTCACAGATGCTTGAGTTGAAATCGCTATGCAGCGATCACTGCTGCGTCAAGACAATATGATGCGCATCACCTCCCCCTTGTGGGCCCTTGTGGGGAGGTCGAAAAATCCGCAGCGTAGCGAAGGATTTTCCCGCCTACCCCCGGATCAAGTCCGGGGTTCGGCGGGTCTTGCACCTCACTAAGTCCGCCGGAGCTTTTAGCGGAGGCGGATCGGGTGAGGGGGAAGTGGCGCGTCTAGGCTTCCCCTCACCCGAAATTTGCGTTCCGCAAATTTCGACCTCTCCACGAGGGAGATGTGATTGAAGAGTGTGCGCATTTGAAACCGTTTCTCCGCAACCCCGCCTTTGTCCTTTTGGTCTTGACCTTCGCCTTTCTTGGCGTCCTCATCGCGACCGGCGCTCGTCTGCCGATCGGCCAAGACGAAGCCATTCGGCGCGAGGTCCGGCGCCATGTGGCGAGCGAAGATATCGATCGGCGCATCGAAACGATTTTGAAGAGCGGCAGCGTCGAACGCGCGCGATCCTATGCCGACCTGCAAACTTACATGGGCTGGTCCACAAACCCGGCCTTGCGGAACAAGATCGACCGTGTGCGCAGCTCGAGTTCCGAACAAGTGCGCATCGACGGAGTCGATGTCGCCATGGCCAAGAAACTCGGCGACAAGACCGGCGCCGTCGTCGAACTGACGGACAAACACTCCCTTGACGAATTCAGCACATCCCTCAGCGCCATCGAATTCCTGTTGGAACACATGGTGGGATTCGGTGCATGGCTCATCGCTTTGTTCGGCCTCGCGCTTGGGCGGCGCATTGTTCCCGCCCTGCACAGTTAGAAAATTCACACACGCTTTTTCCAAAAGACGATACGCTCACTTCAGGCTGATTGATTCGCAAATTCAGCCCGAGGGGGCAGATCGAGTGCAGGATTGCACTAGTCTTTATGCCTTAGACGAGCGCCAAGCACCGGCAATCGCTCGCACGCACACACCTCCGCGCACCCTGTCAGCACTCAATTCCCATCCGTTGCCCTCCACTCCGTTGCGTTGTGTCATTGACCAGGAGCATCCATGGCCAAGCGTTCCGCGCGTCGTAAACTTCGTGAACATCATTACCGTGAAGAACCCAATGTGCATCCGCTTTTTCCCGGCTCAGGCAGCGGCTGGAGTCCGCTCGATGCCGACGCGCGCGATCGCAAATATGTAAAAAACATCCGGGCGATGAGCCCGCTGCAGCAACGGCTGATGGACGCCATCGATGAGCGCTCCGTCGTCGTGTCGCTGGGACCGGCCGGAACCGGCAAAACCTATCTCGCCATCGCCAAGGCGGTCGAAGCGCTGGAAGCGGGCCGTGTCAGTCGCATCGTGCTGTCGCGGCCGGCGGTGGAGGCGGGCGAAAGCCTCGGCTTCCTGCCGGGCGACCTGCAGGACAAACTCGCGCCCTATCTGCGCCCGCTCTACGACGCGCTCACCGAGCGCCTCGGCACCAAGCGGCTGAAGACCCTGCTTGCCGACGGTTCGATCGAGATCGCGCCTGTCGCCTATATGCGGGGCCGCACGCTCAACGACTGTTTCGTGGTGATCGACGAAGCGCAGAACTGCACCTATGGCCAGCTCAAGATGCTGCTGACGCGGCTGGGCTGGCGCTCGACGATGGTGCTGACAGGCGATCCCGATCAGACGGACTTGCTGAGCGGGCTTTCGGGCCTGGGCGATATCGCGTCCCGGCTCGAGCGCGTATCGGAGATCTGCGTCGTGCGAATGGGCGAAACGGACATCGTGCGTCACCCTCTCGTCGCCAGCATGCTGACGGTGCTTTAGAAGGAAACGCCACACGCAAGGATGATGAGCCCGATAGCGAGGCTCCAATAGCCGGCGATCGCTGCCGCAAGCCAGAACGCCATGCCGGAGCAGGAGCTTTCGCGCCAGGCCTTGGCCGCGTTCTCGAACAGGACGCTGGGCCCCGCCACGACCATGACGGCGATGTAGCCCATGCGGGCAATCGTCGTTTCCGGCTTGGAGGCAACCAGACGATAGAGGTTGGCGAAAATCCCCGAGGCCGTGAATCCGGCCGCCAGCGCGAACAGCGCCACCATGACATCGTGATACACAGGATTAATCCCCGCCGGTTCCGGACGGGGTGTTGCAGCCGTTGTGCCCGCGGAAATGAGCCAAAATCGCGTCTGGATGTGCCAAAACGAGGCAGATCAAGGGTTAAGGAAGCGCTCTTCACGTGAAACGTTCGATTTCCGTCCAACACAGAGGCGCCCCTAAGATCATCTCGGCCTCTTTGCCACGTTCACCAAATTTTCCGCGAGCGCGACGCAAGGTGGCATGCCGGTGGCACAATCAAGGGTATTAGTAGAAAGAACGGCGATTCACGGCGAATCGATGAGCATGGCGAGCGAATACGACGATACCGTCAAACGACATTCGGGATGGCTGGTCCCGATCGCAGTGTTTGTCGTGACGGCAGCGCTGTCGGCGCTGTTCCTGCTCTACTATTTGGCGCCCGCTCCGACCTCGTTCATCGAGGAGCGCCCGCTGCCGACCGATGCGAGCGACCCCGTCTCGCTGAGCGTCAACGGTCTCGATCTGACCATTCCGGGCAACTACATCAAGTTCAAAAGCGTCCGACAGGGCGGCGCGCGCAGGGAAATCGCTTTGTTCGCGAGCTTCCCGGATTTCCACGGCTATTCCGGTTGGGATTCCGGCACCTTTTCGAACAATTCGGCAGATTCTCCGCTGATCGAAATGCTGATACGCCAAGAGTCGCTGCACCTCGGCGAGGCGGACAGGCTCAAGCGCATTTATCTGAACTACGTTGTCGATCCCAAGGGCGAAGCCGGCCCGTTTGGATTGACGCAATTCACCTTTCGCGACGATTCCGGCTATCGCGGCGAGGACCTTTTCGTCGGCCAGATGAACGGCAAACCCATCGTCATGCGCTGCGTGCGTTTCAGCCAGAACGTGGCCAATCCCAGTTGCCTGCGCGACGTGCGTCTCACCAAGGGCGCGGCGCTCAGCTATCGCTTCAAACGCGCGCTGCTGTCGCGCTGGCAGGATATCGCTACCGGCGTCGAAACGTTGGCGCAATCATTCCGGCATCCGAAAAGCTGAAGGTTGAATCCCTACCCTCCCCTTGAGGGAGGGTCGAAATTTGCGAGCGCGAAGCGTGAGCGAATTTCGGGGAGGGGGCAGGCCGAGACCTCTCATGCAAGCGCAGAATTTGGAGCGGCCATCTTCAGCAACCCGGCATGACCCCTCCCCGAAGCGCTTCGCGCTTCGACCCTCCCTCAAGGGGAGGGTGGATTTGAGCAGCGCTCCAGCAAAAAAAGTTCAATGCACGCGATAACGCGCTTCCAGCGTCTCCCGACGCGGGCACAGCGTTTCGATGGCGACGGCGAAGGACGGGAGGAAGACCAGGGCCGCGAGCAGATCGATCATCCCAGCCGCCAATGTCGTCCGAGCCATGGGGTGCGCAAAGCCGTGAAATTCGATGAGTTCGGCTGCAACAAATGGAATCAAAACAGACACCATTGCGGCCACACCCAAGCCCGAACGGGTCAAGGTGCGTCCTACCGCTATGATCATTTCGTCCCCGCTTCGTGCGTAGATGGCAATTTGCGAAGCGAGGCACAAAACAAAGATCGCCGTTTCCGGTTGAAACTGCGGAAAGGGCGATCGAATCAAAATTACCCATGCCATAACCAACACGCTAGCCAGCGTCACGCGCCAGTTCCTCACTGTGGCTGCTATGCAGGCCACGAGTGTCGCGAGCAGGATCGGACCGGCAAAGAGGTTTTTGCCAAAGACGGATTTCTGCAAAACATCTGGGCCGAATCCGAAGAGAGCGATGGCGCTCAGAACGATCGCGATACCTGAAATTGAAAATGCCCACCGCGGCTGGGTGAGTACCAACAGACGATCGAACAACCTCTCGGCTTTCTCCCGAAAGCGATTTGTGTGTGCGATAAACGCTTCGTCGTAACTCAGCGCTTGGCTGAGCTGCATAAGTCCCACCACGGAAACAAACGTCAGAGTCAATCCGAGGCCAAATATCCTCATCAGGAACAACCACGCATCTGGAACAGCCGTGCCGACCCACACCAAAGTAATCACGCCGGATATGGCAAAGGCGGCTAAAGTGGGCAGAATACGGCGATTGGCCGATCGCATCGAAAGACGTTTGCTCTCTCCGCCAGCAAACGCGATCACATATTCATCGGCCATCAGGCCGGCAACAATCATCCCGGAGAAGTAATCAAACGAGCCCAGGCCGATAAAGTCTTGCCAGTTGACGGCCATGCCGACCAAAGCAGCCGGCAACGGCGCCAGCACGATGAGCGCCGTCAGCATCCAATGTCGAAAAAAGTAGAATACGATGGGCGCCGCAAGCAGCGGCGGCAACAGCAAGGGCGCAACTGTTGCAACCATCGCTCAAGCGCGCGAGGGCGGCGCCTCGGGGAGATCCATGTCGAGGATCGCCATGTTGAAGGCGTAGGATACTTCGCCGTCTTCTTCGTCCTTGAACAGCACGCCGATGAATTCGCCGTTGATGTGCACCTCGACGGAATCGTCCTGCTTCGGCCGCTCGACGATGGTGATCGTGTCGAGCCGGAAAAGATTGCGGAGATACTTTTCCAGGCGCCAGATTTCGCTGCGGGTCAAGGCTCAAGCTCCAGAAGATTGCGTGTGAAGTGACATGCGAAAGGGCGCGCGGTCAAGCGGGATTCCGTTCATGAAACCGGCTATATCGGCTGGCAAAACCTTCGCAAAGCCAGATGCCTCCACCCGGACCGCAAGGTTACTACGCCGAGAGCGCCTCGCCGGCGCCGCTGCGCCCACCTCTACGCGAAGCGCTTCGCGCGGACGCTTGCGTGATCGGCGCCGGCTACACGGGACTGTCCGCAGCTCTGCATCTGGCGCATGCTGGCGCTCGCGTCGTCGTGCTGGAGGCTGAGACGGCCGGCTTCGCCGCCTCCGGCCGCAACGGCGGACAAATCCACACCGGCCTTCGCAAGGACCAAGCGGAACTGGAAACCTGGCTGGGCAAAGGGCACGCGCGCGATCTGTGGAGCTTGACCGAAGAGTCCAAGTCACTTGTCCGCACGCTCGTTGCCACGCACGACATCGATTGCGATTTGAAGTCGGGTCTCGCGATTGCGGCGCATGACAGAGCGGCGTTGGCAGCGCTCGTCAGAGACGCTGAACATCTGGCGCGAGACTACGCCTACAATACGCGGATGATGGACGCTGCGGAGACCGCGCAGCAGCTGGGAACTTCAGCCTATCCCGGTGCGCGAATGGACCGGGGCGGTGGCCATCTTCATCCGCTGAAATTTGCGCGCGGTCTTGCGCAGGTGGCGGAAAAGGCCGGCGCTGCGATTTTTGAAAACTCGCCCGTCCTTGCCGTCGATGAAGATCGTTCCGGCGCAAATGTGCGTTGCCGTGATGGTTTGGTCATCGCCGATCGCGTCGTGCTGGCGACGGACGCATTCTCCGCCGCGCTGGCGCCACAACTCGCGCCCTACATCGGTCATGTCGAAAGCTTCGTGACCGCGACCGCGCCGCTGCCCTTCCCGCTTGGCGAAACAATTCTAGCTTGCGACGCAGCCGTCGCCGACACGCGTCACGTGCTCGATTACTACCGCAAGAGCCCCGATGGCCGGCTCCTGTTTGCCGGCCGAGAAAGTTATTGGAATCCGCCCGAGGACATCATAGGCCTTGTGCGGCCTCGCATGCTGAAGGTGTTTCCGCTGCTGGCGAATGTGCCGACGGAATATGGCTGGCGCGGCACGGTGGGTATCACGCGCACCCGCATGCCGCATTTTGGGAAATTGTCGTCGCGCCTCTCCTTCGCCCACGGCTATTCGGGCCAAGGCGTGGCGCTGGCGACGCTGGGTGGAAAGCTCCTGGCCGAAGAAGCAATGGGTAAGCCTGAACGCTTTGACGTCTTCGCCCGCGTGCCGGCGCGGAAATTTCCCGGTGGCACGATGCTGCGCAAGCCGCTGATCACCGCCGCGCTGCTGTGGTTCAAGCTTGTGGATGCGGTTTAAGGACTCTACCCTCCCTTGGGAGGGTCGAAAAATTCGCGAGCGACGGCGAGTGAATTTTTCGGGGAGGATCAGGACGGAGTTGACTCAGATTTTCCTTCCAAATCCTCCCCAAAATCGCTTTGCGATTTCGACCCTCCCAAGGGAGGGTTGATTCAAATTCAGATCGCGAAATCGTTGGTCTCGATGATTTGCGCCATGTCTTGCGAGGGACGCTCGCAATCCTTGCAATCGCCGACCGCTTTCGCCGGCACGCCCGCGACCGTGCAATGCGCGGGCACCGGCTTGAGCACCACGCTGCCTGCCGCCACGCGCGAATACTCGCCGACTTCGATGTTGCCGAGAACCTTGGCGCCAGCCGCCAGCAACACGCCACGGCGGATCTTGGGATGGCGGTCGCCCGTCTCCTTGCCCGTGCCGCCCAGCGTCACGGCATGCAGCATGGAGACATCGTCTTCCACCACGGCGGTTTCGCCGATGACGATCCCGGTGGCGTGATCCATGAAAATGCCGCGGCCGATGCGCGCGGCCGGATGAATGTCGACGGCGAACAGCTCCGAGACGCGGCTCTGCAGAAGATAGGACAAGGCTTTGCGTCCTTGCGTCCAAAGCCAGTGCGCGATGCGATAGGTTTGAAGCGCGTGAAAGCCTTTGAAGAACAGGAACGCTTGCGCATAGGAATGGCAGGCGGGATCGCGCTCGAAGATGGCGGAAAGATCGGCGCGCACGGCATCGCCGATGGCCGGATCGCCGCTCATCGCTTCTTCGAATATCTCGCGCGCCAGCATGGGGCTCACTTCTTCGCCGCCGATCTTGTTGGCGAGCAGATAGGAGAGCGCGTCTTCCAAACGGTCGTGCTTGAGAATCGTGGCGTGCACGAAGCTCGCAAGGGCCGGCTCGTTGTGCGCGAGTTCCTCGGCCTGCACGCGCAGCGCCTGCCAGATAGGATCGCAGAGATCCAACTTCGATAGAACGACGGCCATCCTGTTCTCCAAATCCCTTTATGTGCTTGGCGGCGGCGAAGGCCGCGGCGGCTGCGGCGGCGTCCAGTTCGAGGGAGCCGCAGGTTGCTTGGGCTGCTCGCCCCGGCGACGCGCCATGACCTGGTCCACCATCCGGTTTTCCCAGTCCTTACAGACATCATGCCCAAAGAGAGTGACGGCCTCCATGGCCAGAAACACTCCCCAGACCAGGGCGACCCACTGGAACCACCAGTGACTGCCCCAGATCCCGCCCGTGAGCAGATTGATCACGAACAGAAGCGCGACAACCGTCAAATACGAGGTCAAATGTTGCCGGAAGGCGCGCACCTGAAGGCGGACGCGGCGGACTTCCGGATCGTTGTCGTCGACGCTCATCAACTCACGCCCAAATTTGGACCCCAACTCTCGCCCTCACGGTCCGCATGGCCCATCCGGCTTGCAAAAGGCCCTGACTGCTTAGATAGGTCTTACCCCCATCATAGCAACTCATAGCCCGGGTATAGGGTGCCCTCTCCTAGAAAATGGTTGAAGCCAAGGAATCGCATGTTTCCCTGAATCGGCCGGCGCCCCAGGCACTGGATTTGCTGCTCTCCCGCCGCTCCGGCTCCGCCAAGGCGATGACGGGACCGGGCCCGTCAGCAGGCCAGCTGCAGACCATCCTGGCCGCAGGCGCCCGGGTGCCCGATCACGGCAAACTGGCGCCCTGGCGATTCATCGTTCTGGAGGGCGAGGCGCGGGCGCGGCTGGGGGAAATCGCGGCGGCGCGGTTGCCGCAGGTCGAGGCCGATCCCAGCAGCGAACGGCTCGAATTCGAGCGCAATCGCTTCCTGCGCGCGCCGACCGTCGCGGCGGTGGTGAGCCGGGTGCGCGAGGGGATCCCCATTCCGGAATGGGAGCAGATCCTGTCTGCCGGCGCGTGCTGCCAGAACATCCTGATCGCCACCCATGCGCTCGGCTTCGTCGCCAACTGGATCACAGAGTGGCCGGCCTACGATGCGGTCGTGAAGGAAAAACTCGGGCTGCAGTCCGGCGAGCGGATCGCGGGCTTCATCTATCTAGGTTCGCCCACAGTTGCGCTTGAAGAACGCGTGCGGCCGGAACTCAACTCACTCATCACGAGGTTTTAGGGGACGTTATGGGGCGGAAAATTCTTTTCATCACCACCGACCAGATGCGCTTCGATGCGCTCGGCGCGAACGGCGGAAAGATCGCGCGCACCCCCGTCGTCGACGGCCTGGCCAAGAGCGGCATCAACTACACCCGCTGTCATGCGCAGAACGTCGTCTGCATGCCGGCGCGCTCGACCATGATCACGGGGCAATATGTTTCGACCCACGGCGTATGGATGAACGGTGTGCCGCTGCCGGTGGACGCGCCTTCCGTGGCCAAGCTGCTCAAGGACAAGAAGGGCTACCGCACGGCGCTCATCGGCAAAGCGCACTTCGAGCCTTTCATCGACCGCCAACTCCAGTTCACCGAAAACCGCCTCGGTGCGATGAACCAGTTCGGGCCGCATCGCGGCTTCGATCATATGGAACTGGCCGCGCACGGCGCGCGCGGGCCGCTGCACTATTCGCGCTGGCTGATGAACAACCATCCCGAGGTCGCGGACAATTTCTATCCCGTGCTGAACGGCGATCTGGTGCAGAACTCTTACGGCGAAGGCGATACGGGCGCCGTGCAGGTCAAGCACAACAAGACGCCACGCGGGCTCTATCACACCGACTGGGTGGGCGAGCGCACCATCGCCTATCTCGACTCTCTCGATGCGGACGCCGACTGGTTCGTGTGGATGAGCTTTCCCGATCCACACCATCCCTGGGATCCACCAGAAGAGGAAATTCACCGGGTGAATTGGCGCGACATCCCGGTTCCCGCCGGCTATCCCGGCAGCCGTGAAAAAATCGAAGAGATTCTATCCGGCAAGCCACGGCATTGGCGCGAATGGTGGGCCGGCGAAGGGGCGACGTGCTTCGAGGCGCCGCCGGATTGGGTGCCGGCGTCGCTGACGCAAGATCAGCTGCGCGAGATCGATGCGCTGACGCATGTGAAGAACGAGCTGATCGACGAAGCCGTCGGCCGCGTCATGGCGCGCATCAAGGAGCGCGGCTGGGACAACGACACCGACGTTCTCTTTACAACCGATCACGGCGAATTCCAGTGCGATTTCGGCCTCTTGTTCAAAGGCCCGCATCATGTGACGAGCCTGATGCAGCTCCCGATGATCTGGCGGCCCGCGCCCTCGGCGAACGTGCCGAGCACGTCCATTTCGGCACCGGTGGGACAAGTCGATTTTGCGCCCACGTTCTGCCGCATCGCAGGCATCGATCCCGCCGACTGGATGGAGGGCAGGAGCTTGCCGCTCAGCGCCGCCGAAGCCGGAACGCGCGAAACCGTGTTCACCGAATGGGATTGCGACTTCAACAACAAAACCATCAGTCTACGGACGATCTACCGCGACGGCTGGATCATCACCGCCTATCGGAAATCTTCGATGTATGACGGCAGCGAGGGCGAGCTCTACGATCTGAAGAACGATCCACTGCAATGGCGCAATCTTTGGAACGACCCGTCCGCCGCCGGCATGAAGCGCGATCTGCTCGACAATCTCAGGACCAAGATTCCGAAGCAAAAGAATAGGCTGAAGTGCGTTAGTTCAGTTTAGACTGGACAGGACCATGCGCCGACAAGAATGCCGCGATATTTGTCATAGGAGAGATACATGCTCAGAATAGTCGCCACTGCTGCGTTCACCGCTATGCTCATAACGCCGCTTCTCGCTGAAGATTCCCTTCCAAACAGCGATACCGCGGAGCCTAGTGCGCAAATCACCTTCACCAAGGGTTACAAGAATGGATTTGGCGTGTCCGGAACCCAGGTCTACGGCATCTCGCAAACAGATGATTGCAGCAACATTCAGTATTTGGACAAGCTGTCCTGGTTCACAGCCAGCAGCAGGTCCACCCGCGTCGCGGGCGGGCATCGCGTGTATGTGCTCGCAAGCACTACCTACTTCTATTCGACCTTGGGACCCACGCTCTATGTGCAAGTGAACCAGACCGACTGCGGCGGCGGCGGCGCGAGTTTTATCGCGGAAGTTGGCCATTCCTATAATGTGACCGAAGACGCGCCATTCCGGAAACAATGCACGATGCAGGTTACGGACGTGCAAACCGGAGCGTCACCTGCCTCGCTTCAGATGGGTCTTCCTGAGAGTTGCGCGTTGGGCCGTACCAGTGGGGGTTCAAGCAACCAGCATCAAATTCCGGATGCAAACAAGTCCCACTAGGAGCCTGGTTGCGACTGGCAGGAAGGGCGGCCGTCCTCCAAACCTGTGCATAGCGATCGGCCACAACAAAGAAATCTGAACTCTAAGCGGCGCTGGACTGTAAAATTGTGAAAACCTATCTTGCGCGCTCCTGGATCAACCCCAAGCTCGCTGGCGGCCCTTCGAAGATCCATGGCGCCGGCGTTCTTGCGACTGCAGCGATCGCGGCGGGTGAGAAATTGATGGAATTCGGCGGCGAAATGATTTCCACCGCTGAGGCCAATGGCGATGATTATCGGGCCCGTTCGGTGTGGATTGTCGCCGACGACACCTATCTGGGACTGAGAATCGACGATCCACATCCCAGCCTCGACGAAAACCTGAACCATTCCTGCGATCCCAATGCCTGGCTGATCGACGAAGTGACGATGGTGGCGCGCCGGAGTATCGCTGGCGGCGAGGAAATTACGCTCGACCAGGGCACCTGGAATTTCGACGAAGACGAATACACCTGGGACCGCGACAGTTGTGGCTGCGGTTCATGTGATTGCCGCAAGACACTTACGCAAAACGACTGGATGCTCGACACAGTGCAGGAACGCTACAAGGGCCACTTCCATCCCATCGTTCAGATGATGATCGACAAACAAAAGAGACGGAAATGACCCTGAAGCTTTATGGCGTGGCGCGCTCGCGCGCTTCGCGCATGATCTGGCTGGCGAAGGAAATCGGCATTGCTTACGAACAGATTCCGGTCATCCAGGCCTACCGGCTCGCCGATGCGACAACCGATACCCGGCTCAACACGTCTTCGGCGCAATTCCGCAAGGTCAATCCGAACGGCCTGATCCCCACCATCGACGACGACGGCTTTGTGCTGCACGAGTCCCTTGCCATCACGCTTTATCTCGCCAAGAAACACGGCGGACCGCTGGCGCCGCACGATCTCAAAGAAGACGCGCTGATGACCATGTGGTCGCTATGGGCGGTGATCGATTGCGAACCGCACGCCCTGACGATCTTGCAACAGCGCCAACTTCTCGAAGGCGAACGCGACCTCGCGCTGATCGAAAAGAGCAAAACGGCTTTGCAGAAACCGTTTGGCGTACTCGATGCCGCGCTTGCCAAAAGAGGCGGCACTTTGGTGGGCGGCCGGTTCACTGTGGCCGACATCAATTGCGCCGAAGTGTTTCGATATGCGCAGGCCGCGCCGGAGCTCTTCGATCGGTTTGCGCGTGTAAAGGCGTGGATCGCAACTTGCCAGGCGCGCCCTGCCTTCAAGGAGATGATGGCGATCCGCAACGCGGAACCTGCCTAGTGGATAAATCAGACAGTTGGTATCCATGTCCGATTATTGGCTACGCGCCAAGGAACGGCATTGGCACCGCGACTATATTGGCGAAAGGCTCTTCACATGACGATCGAGAGGTGGTTGCGTGATCATTCGTGAATGGCGCGGGCGTGCGAGTCCTTCGCGAGCCGAGGCGTATCCGAAGCACTTCCATGACACGGTCGTCCCCGAACTGCGCCATGTGGCGGGATTCGTTGGCGCGCATCTCAGCCGACGCCAACTCGATGACAAAGTTGAGTTTCTCGTGCTGACGCGATGGGAGTCGATGAGTGCCATAAGGGCATTCGCCGGGGCGAACATTGACGAAGCTGTCGTTGAACCCGGCGCCGTCGCTGCGCTAACCGAATTTGACGCCAATGTCCGTCATTACGAAGTCGTCGAGAACGTGTTGCCGTAGCGGTTCGCCTCCCGAGGTCAGAAGCGGACGCCTCCTCGACCCTGTTGCAATGTGGCGATAGTGTTTCAAGCGCCTGGTTTTGACCGCTAGCGAATACCAAGCAGCTTGTGGGTCTGCAGGCTCAGGCGCCATTGCGGATGCGCGAGGCAATAGGCGGTCGCGGCTTCGGTATTGGCCGCGCGCCGCGGACTGTCCATCGGCTGCAAAAAGAAATTGTCGAACTGCAACCCCGCATAGCGCTCCGGCGCCGCGCCTTCCTGCGGATAGATCAGTTTCAACTCGTTGCCGCGCGTCAGCTTCAGGTCTGCATTGGCCTTGGGGCTGACGCAGATCCAGTCGATGCCCGAAGGCGGCTCCATCGTGCCGTTGGTTTCGATGCCGATCTCAAAGCCTTTTTGGTGCAGCGTGGAGATCACTGTCTCGTCCATCTGCAGCAAAGGTTCACCACCTGTGCAAACGACGTAAGGACAATCTCTTCTCCCTCTCCCCCTTAGGGGGAGAGGGTTGGGGTGAGGGGGGCTCTCAAGCAGAGTCTCATCCGTCGACACCCCCTCACCCTGGCCCTCTCACCCGGAGGGGGAGAGGGAATGTGTTTTATTTTTTTGATAAGTGCTCGCATTCCAACAATCGGCCACCGCGTTCGCCAACGCCTGCGCGTCCTTGAACACACCGCCGCCGGGGCCGTCCGTGCCGGCGAAATCGGTGTCGCAGAATTGGCAGACGGCTTTGGCGCGGTCCTTCTCCTGCCCGGTCCACAGATTGCAGCCGGCAAAGCGCAAGAACACCGCCGCGCGCCCGGTGCGTGCGCCTTCGCCTTGCAGCGTGTAGTAGATTTCCTTGACCGAGTAGCTCATCGCCGTGGTTGGGGCTCTTGTCGTGCTTGATTCAAGGCCGCATGTAGCCGGCAAAGCCCTTGGCGCGCAGGTCGCAAGCCGGACAAGCTGCGCAGCCATAACCCCAATCGTGACGCGTCTTATGGTCGCCTTCGTAGCAGCTCACCGTCTCTTCGATGACGAGTTCCACCAAGGCCCGCCCGCCAATCTTCTCCGCCAGATCCCAGGTTTCTTTCTTGTCGATGTGCATCAGCGGAGTATGGATCACCATTTTTTTCTCGAGCGCGAGATCGAGCGTGACTTCCATCGCCTTGATGGTGTCGTTGCGACAATCGGGATAGCCGGAATAATCCGTCTCGCACATGCCGCCCACGAGATCGACGATGCCGCGCCGGTAGGCGAGCGAGGCGGCCGCCGCCAAAAACATGATGTTGCGTCCCGGCACGAAGGTGGTGGGCAGCGCTTGGGCGCGCACTTCGATCTTCATGTCTTCGGTCAGCGCGTTGCCGCCGATCGCCTTGAAAATATCCAGGGGCAGAATGTGATCGTCCTTGAGCTTGGCGCTCCACTGGGGAAATTTCCGGTGCAGGCTCTTCAAGATTTTCGGCCGCGCTTGCATCTCGCTCGCGTGGCGCTGGCCGTAATCGAAACCGACGGTTTCAACGTGAGAAAACTGCGCGAGCGCCCACGCCAGGCAGGTGGTGGAATCCTGTCCACCGGAAAAAAGCACGAGAGCCGAACCGGACATGCTTGGTTCCTTACGCGCAAGACGGCCCTTCGCCAAGGGCTTCCACAACAGTTTTTTCAGGGATTTCGCGAGGAATTTCCGGGAGATAGCGCCCGAAGCTTGCGTTTCGCGAAGGGGTGCCGCAGCCTCCGATCCGACCTCAAAGGGCAGCTTTGCCAGTGACCGCCATTGCGCTGAGTGGAACCGGCCTGTTCACCCCGCCGCAGTCCATCTCCAACGAAGAACTTGTCGCCTCCTTCAACGAATATGTCCGCCGCCACAACAAGGCCCATGCCGATGCCATTGCGTCCGGCAAGATCCCGGCGCTGGCGGAATCCTCGACCGAGTTCATCGTCAAAGCCTCCGGGATTAAGAGCCGCTATGTGATGGACAAAGCGGGCATCCTCGATCCCGAAGTGATGTGTCCGCGCATTGCCGAACGCGGCAACGAACAGATCTCGCTGCTCGCGGAAATGGCGGTGATCGCCGCGCGCGAGGCGCTGAAGGCAGCGGATCGCAAGCCCGCCGACATCGACGGCGTGCTCGTTGCGGCCTCCAACATGCAGCGCGCCTATCCGGCCATGGCGATCGAAGTACAGGACGCACTGGGAATCGAAGGATTCGGCTTCGACATGAATGTCGCCTGCTCTTCGGCGACCTTCGGCTTGCAAGCTGCCGCCGATATGGTGGCCCGCGGCAACGCACGCGCCATCATCGTCTGCAATCCGGAAATTTGCTCCGGCCATCTGAACTTCCGCGACCGCGACAGTCATTTCATTTTCGGCGATGTCGCCACGGCTTTCGTCGTGGAGCGCGCCGACCAGGCGCAAGGCGCCAATGCCTGGGAAGTGGTCTCCACCAAACTCAAGACCAAGTTCTCCAACAACATCCGCAACAATTTCGGCTTCCTCAATCGCACCGCCCCCGAAGGCATCGGCCAACCCGACAAACTCTTCGTCCAGGAGGGACGCAAAGTCTTCAAGGAAGTGGTGCCGATGGTCGCCGAGCTCATCGTCGAGCATCTGCGGGAAAACAATATCCTGCCCGAGAAGTTGAAACGGCTGTGGCTGCATCAGGCCAATATCGGGATGAACGATTTGATCGCGCGGCGCGTGCTGGGCCGCGATCCCCATCCCGGCGAGGCGCCCAACATCCTGGAGGAATATGCCAACACGAGCTCGGCGGGTTCCGTCATCTCCTTCCACAAGCACAGCGCGGACCTCAAGCACGGCGATACCGGGCTTCTGTGCTCATTTGGCGCGGGCTATTCGGCAGGCAGCGTCATCCTCAGAAAGCTTAACTGACCGGGTGGACTTGCCTTTGACGGCCGCGTAATTCAGCCTATTCGCCAAGCTATCAGGGGTTCGCGCGTTGGCAGGCATCGCCATCAGCGGAACGGGGCTCTATGCTCCGCCGCACGTCATTACCAATGCCGAGTTGGTGGAATCGTACAACGAGTACGTCCGCCGGTTTAACCACGCGCATGCCGGCGCCATCGCCGCGGGCACCACGCATGCCATGCTCAAATCCAGCGATGAATTCATCGTCAAAGCATCCGGAATCAGGCAGCGCCATGTGATGGCAAAGGAGGGTATGCTCGACGTGGACATCATGTGTCCGCGCCTGAGGGAACGCTCCGACGATCAGATTTCCCTGAGCGCCGAGATAGCAGTTGCCGCCGCGAGGGATGCCCTCGAGCAGGCGCATCGCACCGCCGCCGACGTCGACGGCGTGATCGTATCGGCCTCGACCATGCAACGCGCCTATCCGCAGATCGCCATCGAAGTACAGAACGCACTTGGGATCGAGGGTTTCGGTTTCGACATGCTGACGGGCTGTTCGTCTGCGACCTTCGCCATTCAGGTGGCGACCGACATGATCCGCCAGGGCAACGCGCGGGCCATCCTCTGCATCAATCCGGAAATCTGTACCGGCCACCTCAATCTTCGCGACCGCGAAACCCACTTCATCTTCGGCGATGCCTGCACGGCGGCACTGCTGGAGCCCGCGGCAGCCGCCGACGGCGACAACAGCTGGGAAATTCTCGGCACGCGGCTCAAATCGGAATATTCCAACAACATCCGCAACAATTTCGGCACCATGAACCGTTTCGACCCGGAAAGCGTTAATAAGCCGGACAAGCTCATTACGCAGAAAGGCCGCAAGGTCTTCAAGGAAGTGGTGCCGATGGTAGCGCAATTCATGCTTGAACATCTGGGCGATATGGGGATCAAGACCGCCGATCTGAAGCGGCTCTGGCTGCATCAGGCCAACATCAACATGAACGAATTGATCGCCAAAAAAGTGCTGGGCCGTGAAGCGACGCGCGCCGAGGCCCCCATCATTCTCGACGAGTACGGCAACACAAGCTCCGCCGGCTCCATCATTGCCTTTCACAAGCACAGCGCCGATCTCAAGGCCGGCGATCTGGGCGTACTGTGTTCCTTCGGCGCGGGCTATTCGGCCGGAAGCGTCGTTCTCAAGAAAAACTGACTCCGCTTCCCTTCCATTCGATCGCGAGAGCCATGAGCTTCTTCCAAAACATCGAACCTCTCTATGTGCTGTGCGGCGTGCTGGTCGGCGGCATCGTCGGCATGACAGGCGTGGGCGGCGGTTCGCTGATGACGCCGATCCTGATCCTGCTGTTCGGCATCAATCCCACGGTCGCGGTGGGCACCGACCTTCTCTACGCCTCGATCACCAAATCGGGCGGCGCCCTCGTCCACGGCTTTCACCGCAATATCGAATGGCGCGTGGTGGGACTTTTGGCGATGGGCAGCGTTCCCGCGACGGCCCTCACGGTCCTGGCGCTTTACCTTCTGCAGATCAACAGCGACGCGACACGGCATCTCATTACCAACGTGCTGGGATTTGCGCTGCTGTTCACCGCTTTCTCGCTTCTGTTCCGCAAGCCCTTGATGCGCTGGTACGCGCAGCGCATGCCCGATCTCAATCCGTGGCTGGTACGCCATATGACCATCATCGTGGGCGCGACACTGGGGGTTCTGGTGTCTCTCTCGTCCGTTGGCGCCGGCGCTGTCGGCGTCACCGCGCTGGTGATGCTCTATCCCAAGATGGAAGCACGGCGGATTGTCGGCTCCGACATCGCCCATGCCGTGCCGCTGACGCTCGTGGCGGGCTTGGGTCATTCGATGCTCGGCACCATTGACTGGCATATCTTCAAGTCGCTGCTGGTCGGCTCCATTCCGGCCATCATCATCGCCAGCATCGTGTCAGCGCGCGCCTCCGACACCGCCGTGCGGGTTTCGCTCGCGATCGTGCTCTTGCTGGTGGTGGCACGGTTCTGGTTTTTCTGAACCGGTCAATGTACCAAGAAGAGCGGAATCTCGCCGCGGTTGACGACGTGCTTGGTGACGCCGCCGACGAAGAATTCGCGCAGGCGGCTGTGGCCGTAGCCGCCGAGCACGAGCAGCCCTGCCCCGCCCTGAACGGCCGCTTCCAGCAGCACTTCGCCGACTGAACGCTGGCCCGCATCGATCATCCGCGCGCTCGAGGCAAGCCCGCGCAGCTTCAGATATTCGCAGGCCTCGTCACACGGCTTCGGCTCTTCGCTGCCGCGTTTGATGCTGAGAATTTCGATCGAGTCCGCTTTTTCGAGATAAGGCAGCGCGGCCGTCAGCGCATGAGAAGACGTCGTGCTGCCGTCCCAACCGATCGCGACGCGGCGCGCGAATTCCTTGGACGGTATTTGCGTCGTGAGCAGGACGGGTCGGCCGGTTTCCAGCAGGACCGCCTCGAAGGCTTCCGCGATTCCCGGCTTGTCGCCTTCCTTGAGCGGACCGAACACCACCAGATCCGACAGGCGGCTGGACCGCGTCACCTGATCGGCAAAGTTGCCTTGCGTGTCGTGAAACGACACCGTCGGCGTGTCGCGCTTTTCGATTTTGCCCGTCATCGTGACACCCGCTTCGCCCGCCACGATGGCAAGCGCCGCTCTTGCGTCCTCCGCCGCTTTGTCAGCAGCTTCCTTGGCGACATCGACGATTTCCTGCACCACGACACCGGACACGCCTTCGCCGAAGAACGGCATGGCCTCGGTGGGATCGGGCCGAATGAACAACGCCACGACATGGGCATTGAACGGCTTGGCGGCGGCAAAGGCGCTCGCCAGCACAATCGCATCACGTGTGCCGCCGGTGAGGGGTGCGAGGATTTTGACAAGCGGCATTGGACGTCTCCGACTATTCTTTCGAAGACTAGCGTATAACAGCTTGATTTTCGCCTACAGCCCGGCGAGAGATTCGCCCGCTCTCAAACTGCCGTGGGTCGTTTATGCGATACTTCGTGCCCGATATCAGGGTCGGCGCCGCGAACTCTCTTGAAGTGCCAAAGCGCATTGGCTTCTGGCGGAGGACTGCGGAAGGGCCGCAGACTGCAGGATTGCGGTCGAATGCGACGGAGCGACTCGGCGGCGTTCCATTCGGCCTGCCGAACGCCTTATGGCCCAAATGCGAGGAATGCGGAAAATCGCAGTCGCTCCTTGCTCAATTCGTCCATCACCCCGACCGGCTGGATCTCGGCCGAGACGGCAGATCGCTGTTCGTATTCCACTGCAATCATGATCCAGGCATGTGCTCCGACTGGGAAGCAACCTCTGGCGCCAACGCATGTATCGTCATTGATCGTGAAATCCTGCAGAACACAGCTACACCGCTACCTTCCGACAATCCTCCAATCGATGATGAAGTCATCATCGCTGGCTGGATCGAAAAGGATGATGGTCTGACGATCGAGGAAACCTCCAGATTCATGTCCGAGGAAAGTCTTATTTCTCTCGACGAAAGCGTACTCACAAAAGCTACAGCTTCGACAAAGCTTGGCGGCGTTCCGTATTGGATTCAGAGCCCCGATGAAGCCCCAAAGTTCGGCTGGACTTTTCTGGGTCAACTCGACAGCACCTATAGTTTCCTGACGGTGCCGATCGAGAGCCGGAACTGGATCTCGAAAGACAGGCACGGCTTCGAGGGGCGGACGCATGTAGGGCGCGGCCCAAATTTCGGTGACGGCGGCGTTGCCTATCTGTTCATTCAAAGAAACGTCGATCCACCGAAAGTGTGCATGTTCTGGCAATGCACATAGGGAAAACGACTTGCCGCTGTAAGAAAGGTGCTTTGCGGATAGCAGACTTTTCAGATTTACAGACAATCGAGTAAATCATCGCCCCAGGATACTTTTTCAACCATGGCACCACGCAGAACAGAAACGCCTCGCGCCTGGCAACGCATGCTCAGCGGGCGCAGGCTGGATCTGCTCAACCCCTCCCCGCTCGACGTGGAAATTGAAGACATCGCCCATGGCCTGGCGCGGGTGGCACGCTGGAACGGACAGACGCGGGGAGAACACTCCTTTTCCGTCGCCCAGCACTGCGTGCTGGTGGAGCGGATCGCGGCCGAACTCAAACCGCGGCTCTCCCACGAGGCGCGGCTGACGGCGCTGCTGCACGATTCTTCGGAATATGTGATCGGCGACCTGATCAGCCCGTTCAAAGCCGCCGTCGGCATCGACTACAAAGATTTCGAACTCCGCCTCCTCGCCGCCATACACATTCGTTTCGGCTTGCCGGCCAAGCCGTCGGCGGATCTGCTCATCCTCATCAAGAAAGCCGATTCCATCGCAGCGTTTCACGAAGCCACGCAGCTCGCCGGATTCGAACGCGAGGAAGCGCTCAAATTTTTCGGCGCCCCGCCGCGCGGCACCCGCTTTCCCAAATTGGTGGCGCTTTCACCGCCCGAGGCGCAGGCGCAGTTTTTGGGGCGTTTCAAGCGTTTAACCGCTTAGAGCAGGCGGCGGCCGCCCTTTTCTTGCTGCCCCGCCTCGGTTAGCTAGGGGCAGGAGTTCCAGCAGATGTCCCTGATCCTCGTCACCCCGCTGTCCGCGATCGAAGACACGATCCGCAGCGATCGCCCGTCGCATCTGGTGACGCTGCTCTCGCCGGAACACATGATCGAGACCCCCGAAGGCATCGCACCCGACCGCCATCTCAAACTGGCGATGAACGACGTGGCCGACGAATGGGCCGGCGAATCGCCGCCGCACGACAGCCATATCGACGCGCTGCTCGATTTCGGCCGCGGCTGGGACGCGCAAAGCCCGATGCTGGTGCATTGCTGGGCCGGGGTGAGCCGCTCGACGGCGGCCGCCTATATCCTGCTTTGCGACCGCGCCGGCAAAGGCGCGGAGATAGAAATTGCGCGCGCCATTCGCGAACGCGCACCGCACGCCAGTCCCAATCCGCTGATGGTGCGCCTGGCCGACGACATCCTGGGCCGCGGCGGACGCATGGTGAGCGCTGTCGATCAAATCGGACGCGGCATCATCGTCACCGAGGGAAAACGCGTCGAGCTTCCGCTCATAGCGCGCGTCAAATGAACAACGCTAGCGCAAAGAACGTCGTTCGCATCGGCCTCAGCGCGGCCATTGTTTCGCTTGCCGACGAACGTCCGCGCGTGCTCGTGGTTCACCGCAAGAAAAGTTTCGACGCGCTGCCCTTCGGACCGTTCGAACCGCTGGGCCATCGCACCATGGAGGGTGGTCTGCGAAGCTGGGTGAAGGAGCAGACCTATCTCGATCTGGGTTATGCCGAACAGCTCTACACCTTCGGCGACCGCGGCCGGCATCTGGTGAAACCCGGCGAGGGACCGCGCGTGGTCTCGGTCGGCTATCTGGCGCTGACGCGCGAGGCCGGCGAACTCAAGGCCCCCGATACACGCTGGCAGGACTGGTATCTCTATTTTCCCTGGGAAGACTGGCGTGGCGCCGAGCCCGCCATCATCGAGAGCGTCATCGCACCGGCGCTCAAGAGCTTTGCCAAGAGCAGTTCGTCCTCTTCCGAAAACGACCTGCGGCGCGATCGCGCCCGCCTGGCGTTCGGGCTGGACGGTCTTGCGTGGGACGAGGAACGCGCGCTGGAGCGCTACGAACTTCTCTATGAAGCGGGCCTGATCGAGGAAGCGCGGCGTGACGGGAGATCGTTCGCAGGTCCCCTCCCCGAAACCCCGCTCGGCGCCAGCATGATGTTTGACCATCGCCGCATTTTGGCGACCGCGATTGCGCGGCTGCGCGGCAAGATGAAATACCGCCCCGTCGTGTTCGAGCTGATGCCGCCGGCCTTCACGCTGCTCGAATTGCAGCGCTCGGTCGAGGCGATTTCAGGCATCCGCCTGCACAAGCAGAACTTCCGCCGCCTCGTGGAAGAACAAGGCCTGGTGGAGGGCACGGGAAAGACCGCGCCAATCGCGCGCGGCCGCCCGGCCGAGCTCTTCCGTTTCCGCCGGGAAGTCTTGAGCGAGCGTCCGGCGCCCGGCATGCGCCTCGGAGGCCGGCGCGGCTGAACGCAAAAGCAAAAGAAAAGCGCCGCGCACCTTTCGGCGCGCGGCGCGATTTTCTTGACTTGCGCTCGCTTAGAGGACCTTGCCCAGCAGCGGTGAGAAGCTACCCGTCCAACCGAGCGTGCCGTTGCGCTGACGATCGACCAACGTCATCGAGCCGTCGCCGTTGGTGTACAAGCGCAGACCGACAAACCACGTGTTCGCGGTGGTGCTTCCAAAAAGGTTAATAGTCGACCCCTGGTAACCGCCATAGACGGAGATCGGCGTCGCTTCAGACACCAGCCACTCGCCCTGCACCGACCAATCGTCTTCGTGGAGGCCGTGACCAAAAGACGTGTAGTCGTAGCTGGCTGAGAAACCGAGGTCGGGCATCGCGTAGACCGTCACCGCGCCGCCGGCATAGTAACCGTTGAGACCAAAGCCACCGCTGAAGCCGCCACCTTTCGCGGCCAACGTGAACATATTGCTGGCAAACCACTCGCCGCCGCCGCCATAGTTGGTCGTGTGGAAGCTGCCAAAAATGCCATTGTCGGTAGAATCGTAACCGAGCACCGCTCCGATACGGCCATTCGCGGCGCGATAGAACGCATTGCCGGAAACATTCCACAAATTGGTGTTGAAGCCCGAGCCGTTGAAGTTGTGATAGCCGGCGTCGAGACCGATGGCCCAATTCGAGGCGACGTCGAAGACGCCGGAGCCCGACACGCCCCAAATGTTGGCGCTGGAACCAAGGCCGCTGACATTGGCGTAGTCGCCGCTCAACGTGCCCGAGAAATTGCTCGCGAGCGCCGGAACCGCGCTCAACGCGAGGGCGCTGACCGCGCCAAGAATTGCTGTACGCACTTTCATGAGAATTCCTCCAAAAGAGACCGGCGGGGCCCCCCCCGCTTTGGCACATGTGTAAGAGATTTTCTCACAAACGCGAGGGTTGTGGGCACCTATCGGCCACGAATTGCCTCCTGAAGTGGCATAGAAGCAACATTCTTAACCAGTTGTTAAAACAGAGAATTCTTCGTTCAGGAACTTGAATTTGTCCAGGAGTCCACAGGGTCCGCATGGATCGCACCGAGCCGCTTCTGGCGGACACTGTGGTTTGAGCCGAGCGCACACCTTGTGTGTCGGCGCAGTGGACGGCAAAAACAAAAGAAAAGCGCCGCGCACCTTTCGGTGCGCGGCGCCATTTGTTCGATTCAGACCGACTTAGAACAGTTTCGTGATCAGCGGCGAGAAGCTGCCGCTCCAACCGAGCGTACCGTTGCGCTGGCGATCAACCAACGTCGTCGATCCGTCGCCATTGCAGTACCAACGCAGGCCGACGAACCACGTGTTGAAGCTGGTACTTCCAAAACCGTGAATGGTCGTTCCTTGGTAACCGCCATAGACGGAGATCGGGGTCGCTTCGCTGACAAGCCACTCGCCCTGCAGCGTCCAGTCGTTCTCGTTGAGGCCGTGGTTGAAATGCGTGTAGTCGTAAGCGACGGAGAGGCCGAGGTCGGGCATCACGTAAGCCGTGGCCGCGGCGCCGACGTAATAACCCTTGAGACTGAAGCTGCCGTTGAAAGCGCCAGCTTTCGCGGACAGCGTCCACATTTTGCCCGCAAACCAGTCGCCGGCGACGCCGTAGTTGGTCACGTGGAAGTTGCCAAAACCACCGGTATCGCTGGAATTGTAACCGACCACCACGCCAGCACGCCCTTGGGCGGCGTGATAGAACGCATTGCCGTCGATGGTCCACGAATTGACGCTGACGCCCGACGCATTGAGGTTGTGATAGGCGGCGTCGAGACCGACATTCCAATCCGAGTCGACGTCGAACACGCCTGAACCAGTCGCGCCCCACATATTGGCGTTGAAACCACCGGTGTTGAGATTGGCGTAGTCGCCGCTCACATTGCCGGAGAAGTCGGTTGCCAAAGCGCCGGTCGCCGAAACGGCGCTCAAAGCGAGGGCGCTGACCGCGCCGAGAACAGCTGTACGCACTTTCATGAGAATTCCTCCAACAGAGACCGGCGGGTCCCCCCCGCTTCCGCCCTATGTGTAAAAGATTTTGTCGCAAACGCGAAGGATTTAGCCCGAATCTGGTCGCGAATTGGTGCCTGAAGTGGCATTGAAGCAACAATGTTAACCAACTGTTAGAACAGAGAATTCTGCGTTTAGGGATTCGAATCGGTCGAGAAATCTGCATTGGAACCGCAGCGCGAGAGACGAATCCACTTGACCGATTTATACTCATCGCTAGCATAACTGTTCTGCGTCCCACCCGGCCTTTAAGGCCGGTTCTTTTGCCCTATATATATACTCAACTTGAGTATTAATTGGGAGACCATGATGGGCTTGGAACTTTCAGGCGTCGGAAAAGAAACCGACAAGCTTGTCTACACGCCGGAAATCGGACGCGTGACGCGCGAGCTTTACACGAAGGTCTCTCATGTCGTTCCCGAGATCGAATGGCCGGTCCATGCGCCTTATGTGAAGGCGATCAATGAACTCAAGAAGCAGAAGAACGCCGTCATCCTCGCGCATAACTACATGACGCCTGAGATCTTCCATTGCGTGGCGGACTTCGTCGGCGACAGCCTGCAGCTGGCGCGCGAAGCGGCAAAGACCGATGCAAGAGTGATCGTTCAGGCCGGCGTTCATTTCATGGCCGAAACGTCGAAGATTCTATCGCCCGACAAGACGGTTCTCATTCCCGATCTGCGCGCCGGCTGCTCGCTGGCGGCCTCGATCACCGGCGCCGATGTGCGCCTGCTGAAGCAGAAATATCCGGGCCTGCCGATCGTCACTTATGTGAACACGTCCGCGGACGTGAAGGCCGAAAGCGACGTGTGCTGCACGTCGTCGAACGCCGTTGCCGTGGTCGAAGACATCGCGCGCGAACGCGGCGTCGACACCGTGCTGATGATTCCCGACAAATTTCTGGCGCTGAACGTCGCCAAGCTGACAAAAGTGAAAATCATCGCCTGGCAAGGCGCCTGCGAAGTCCACGAACGTTTCACCGCCGCCGAAATCCGCTCCTATCGCCAAGCCAATCCCGGCGTGGTGGTGCTCAGCCATCCAGAATGCCCTCCGGAAGTGGTGGCCGAATCCGATTTCTCGGGTTCGACATCGGCCATGATCGGCTATGTCGGCACGCATCGCCCCAAGCGCGTCGTCATGGTCACCGAATGCTCGATGAGCGACAACGTGGCGGTCGAATATCCCGACGTCGAATTCGTCCGCCCCTGCAATCTCTGCCCGCACATGAAGCGGATCACACTGCCCAAAATCCTGCATTCGCTTGAGACCATGACTTACGAAGTGAAGGTCGATTCGGCGATCGCCGAACGGGCGAAAGCAGCCGTCATGCGTATGCTGGCCGTGGGCAAGCCTGCCACCGCGCACGCGGCCGCTTAAGCCATGCGCCGCGCCGACAACGTCATCGAAGCCAAGGGCGCGCTGATTCTGGGCGCCGGCATGGCGGGGCTATTCACCGCGCTGAAACTCGCGCCCTACCCTGCCCTCGTTCTGGCGGGTGCCAGGCCGGGCACCTCCGGCTCGAGTGCGTGGGCACAAGGGGGCATCGCGGCAGCGGTCGGCGAAGGCGACAGCTGGCAGTCGCATGCCGCCGACACCATGGCGGCGGGCGCCGGCATCTGCGATCCCGAAATTGTTTCGCTGGTCGCCCGCGATGCGGCAGAACGGATTGAAGACCTCATTCGCTTCGGCGCGCCCTTCGACCGCAAAGCCGATGGCTCTCTCGCGCTGGGTCGTGAAGCAGCGCATTCCGCAAAACGCATCGTGCATGTGAAGGGCGACCGCGCAGGCGCCGAAGTCACGCGTGTGCTGGCGGAGCGCGCATTGGCGACGCCCCATATCACGCTGCTCGAGGGCTATCACGCCATCGAACTGGCCCTGGAGAACGGACGCGTCACCGGCGTGTTCGCGCGTTACGGCACCGGCGCCGACGCGCGGCTGGTGCTATTTCGCGCGCCGGCGGTGATCTTTGCCACCGGCGGTCTCGGCGCGCTCTACGCCGTGACCACCAATCCGCTGGAGTCGCGCGGCGAGGGCCTCGGCATGGCCGCACGCGCCGGCGCGCTCATCGCCGATGCCGAATTCGTCCAATTCCATCCCACGGCGATCGCCATCGGACGCGATCCGGCGCCGCTCGCCACCGAAGCCTTGCGCGGCGAAGGCGCCATCCTCATCGACGAGACGGGGCGGCGCTTCATGCCTGCGATTCATGGCGATGCCGAACTGGCGCCGCGCGATGTCGTGGCCCGCGCCATCCATCGCGAGATCGCCAATGGCCATCGCACATTCCTGGATTGCCGAGAGGCGATCGGGGCGAAATTCGAACAGCGTTTCCCGACCGTCTATGCCGCTTGCAAGAGCGCGGGCGTCGATCCGGCGACGCAGCCGATCCCGGTGGCGCCCGCCGCGCACTATCACATGGGCGGCATCGCTTCGGATGCGCGCGGGCGCTCCTCGCTTGACGGCCTTTGGGCCGTGGGCGAATGCGCGTCCACCGGATTGCACGGGGCGAACCGGCTTGCTTCGAACTCGCTGCTGGAGACTTTGGTCTTCGGTGCGCGCGCGGCCGACGACGTGCGCGACACGATCACGCCGCGCAGCGGCAGCGGCGAGGCGCCGGTGCCCGAGCGGTTCAATGCGCCGGCACCGCCCAAAGTGCTGCGCGAGGCGATGACGCGGTTCGTCGGATTGGAGCGCGACGAGGCGGGCTTGAAGAATGCGCTTTCCACCATCGCCAGCGTGGAGCGCGCAGGCGCGGCGGAACCGGCCCTGCTCAACATGATCGCCGCCGCCAAACTGGTGACGGCGAGCGCGCTCGTGCGCCACGAGAGCCGCGGCGCGCATTTCCGCAGTGATCATCCACAAGTCGCACGAGAGGCAATTCGCTCTTTCCTGACCCTCGGAGAAGCCGAACGCATTGCTGCTTCTTACCCTCCCCTTGAGGGAGGGTCGAAAAATTCGAGCCTGCGAGAATTTTTCGGGGAGGGGTCATGCCGTGACGCCTGAATTGAAATTCACGCCAAATTTCGTTCGCGTCCCAAAGAGCTCAGCATGACCCCTCCCCGAAAATTGCTTCGCAAATTTCGACCCTCCCTCCCGCCTACGCTTCGCTTCGGCGTGGCAAGGAGATTGCTCAAGGCACGCCGTAGCTTTTGCGAAGGCGGCAAGGGGAGAGTTGTTTGAGCATCGCCCTGCCCTTCACGTATCCGCCGCATGCGCTTCTGATCGAACCTATCGTGCGGCGCGCGCTGGAAGAGGATCTCGGCCGCGCTGGCGACATCACCAGCGAGCTCACGATTCCTTCCGACAAGCGCGCCAGCGCCAGGCTGGTCGCACGCAAGGCAGGTACGATTGCGGGACTGCTGACGGCGGAATGCGCGTTCCGCTTGGTCGATTCTGCAATCCAATTTCATGTCGAGATACCCGACGGCTCGACGGTCAAGGCGGGCACCGTGCTCGCCACGCTCGAAGGCCCGGCACGCGGCATCCTCACCGGCGAACGCGTGGCGCTAAATTTCACCGGACATCTTTCCGGGATCGCGACAGCGACTCAGGCGCTTGTCGAAGCGGTGAACGGCACGAAGGCGCGCATCGTCTGCACGCGCAAGACGACGCCCGGCCTGCGCGTGCTGGAGAAATACGCCGTGCGCTGCGGCGGCGGGTTCAATCACCGCTTCGGCCTGGATGACGCGGTTCTCATCAAGGACAATCATCTCATCGCGGCTGGCGGCATCAAACCGGCCATCGAGCGGGTGCGCGCCGCGACCGGTCACATGATCAAGATCGAGGTGGAAGTGGATTCGCTCGCGCAGCTCGAGGACGCGCTGGCGCTCGGCGTCGACACCATCCTGCTCGACAACATGCCGCCTGAGATACTCAAACAGGCTATCTCACTCACCAAGGGCCGCGCGGTACTGGAAGCGTCCGGCAACGTCACGCTGGCAACCGTGCGCGCCATCGCCGAAACCGGCGTCGACTACATCTCCTCCGGCGCCATTACCCACTCCGCACCCAGTCTGGATGTCGCGCTGGATTTTTGAAGCCGTGGTCCTAAGGTACTCATGAACAATTCTGGAGAGAGACCATGGACCTTCATCTCAAAGGCAAGAAAGCTGTCGTGCTCGGCGGGACGCGTGGCATCGGCCGGGCGATCGCCGACACCCTGGCCGGCGAAGGCGCAAACGTCGCCATCTGTGCGCGCAAGGCCGATCAGGTGAGCGAAGCCGTCGCCGCCTTGAAAGACAAAGGCGTCAAGGCGACCGGCGCTTCGGTGGATATCACCGACGGCGACGCGCTCAAGGGATGGATCGCGAAAGCGGGCAACGAACTCGGCGGCATCGACATGCTGTTCTCCAATGCCGGCGCGATGGCGCAAGGCGGCGATCCTGCGTCCTGGGAAGCCAATTTCAAGTTGGACGTGCTGGGCGCGGTGAATGCCTTCGATGCCGCGCGCCCGTTCCTCGAGAAAGCGGCCGAGACGAACGGCGACGCGGCCTTCGTCATCATTTCTTCGGTCTCGGCGGCGGAAACCGACAACGCCAGCTCCTACGGACCGATCAAGGCGGCGCTGATCCATATGGCCAAAGGTCTCGCGCGCCAGCACGCCAAGCGGAATATCCGCACCAATGTCGTCTCGCCCGGCATGGTCTATTTCAAGGGCGGCGTGTGGAACATGGTGGAAATGAACTCCCCCGATTTCTTCAAGCAGGCTGTCGCGCGCAATCCCACCGGGCGCTGCGCGACGCCGCAGGAAATCGCCAACGCCGCGGTCTTTCTTGCCAGCCCGGCGTCTTCCTACACCACGGGTGTGAATCTGCTGGTCGACGGCGCGGTTTCGCGACGGGTGAATTTCTGAGCGCGTGACGATCTACGTTGCACTGCTGAGAGGCGTGAACGTCGGAGGCCACAAAAAGGTCGCCGCCGCGGAACTGCGCGATCTTGCCACCAGCCTGAAATATCGAAACGCGGCGACGCTTCTGAATTCGGGAAATATCGTCTTCGAAGGACCGGCGAAAGCGACGACGGCGATCGAAAGACAGTTCGAGGCCGCGGCGGCAAAGACCCTTGGCCTCGCAACCGATTTTTTCGTGCGCACGGCCGCGGAGTGGCACGCCCTCGCCAAGGCCAATCCGCTCCTCAAGGAAGCGAAAGACGATCCCAGTCATCTCCTGTTGTGGGTATTGAAGGAGCCGGCAACACCGGTAGGCCTGAAAGCGCTGCAGGCAGCGATCAAAGGCCGTGAAAGCTTCCGCAGCGGCAAGAGCGCACTCTACATCGCTTTCCCCGACGGCATCGGGCTTTCGAAGCTGACGCCTGCCGTGATCGACCGCGCGCTGGGCACCCGCGGCACCGGGCGCAACTGGAACACGGTCCTCAAGCTTTGCGCGATGATGGAAAGCTGATCTTCTATCAGCTCTGCAATCCACTCCCGAGCAATCCAAAGAGGCTGACATGGCTGGTAAAGCGCGCGGGCGCAAATCGATTTTCATCACGGGGGCTGCAAGCGGCATGGGCCGCGAGACGGCAAAGCTCTTTTTCACCAAAGGCTGGTTCGTCGGCGCTTTCGACGTGAATGTCGACGGGCTCAAGACACTGGAACAGGAGCTGGGCAGCGACAATTGCCTGATCCGCCGCCTCGACGTCACCGACAAGAAGGATTTCGACGGCGCCATCACGGCCTTCGCCGAAGAAACCGGCGGCAAGATGGATCTGCTGTTCTCCAACGCCGGCATCGGCGAAGGCGGCTGGTTCGAGGACGTTCCTTACGAAGCGGCGATGCGGGTGATCCAGGTGAATTTCATCGGCGTCGTCTCCAGCATCTATTGCGCGCTGCCGCTTTTGAAGGCGACGCCCAATTCCCTGTGCTTCATCACCTCGTCGTCGTCGGCGACTTACGGCATGCCGCGCATCGCGATTTATTCGGCGACCAAGCACGCCGTGAAGGGGCTGACCGAAGCGCTCTCCATCGAATTCAAGCGCCACGGCGTGCGCGTGGCCGACGTGCTGCCGGGATTGATCGACACGCCGATTTTGCGCGGCACGCCGAACCGTTCGGGCGATCGCCCCGCGCCAAGCGAAGACGAGTTCTACGAGAACGCGCCAAAGAAAGGCATGTTCAAGCTGACGCCGCCTTCAGCGGTGGCCGAGTGTGTGTGGTCGGCCTATCACAGCGATCAATTGCACTGGTATGTGCCGCCCGGCATCCGCTGGATCGACATCATGAAAGCGCTGATGCCAAAGCGCACGCGCGCGGGAATCCAGAAGCGGGTGCTGCAGATGTTTGGGAGCGAGTGATCATCGTGCTTCGGGGCTCCCCCGGACCAAGTCCGGGGTCGCACCTCAGCATGACGAGATCAGGAGCGCGTCATCCTGAGGTGCCCGCACGGCGGGCCCCGAAGGACGACTGACACTCACATCTCGTGCGTGCTCGCCATGCGGCGATAGAAGATGTGTTTGCCGATCTGCGCCGTCTTCACCATCGTATACGACCAGTCCGGCGACACATTGACGGCGTGGAACGACGTCGCCCTTCCCGTCATATCGCTCAGCGGCTCGGCGCCCGTCATGATTTCGGCCGCCAGATATTTGGCATCCGCCCAGGCCTGCTGGGTCTTGGCTCGGCGCATCTCGCCGTTGCAGGTGAACGAGAACTGACAGCTGCGGTGAAGGTTTGCGCCTTCATAGACCACCCCGCAGATAGTGCCCGGATAACCGCGCGTGCGCATGCGCTGGAAGATCACTTCCGCGATCGCCTTCTGCCCGGAAATGCCTTCGCCGCGCGCTTCGTAATACATCGCTTCGGCGAGGCAGTTGCGCTCCTTCAGGAGCTCCATCATCGCAAGCTCGGTGGGCGAAGGCGCAGCCTGCATCGGCTTCACCAGCGCGGCGGCCGGGCTCGCGGGCATCACGGTCGTTTCGTAAACCGCGGGTTCATCCGTGTACTGATTATAGGCCATCGCCGTACCCGCGGTTGCGAGCACCACAACGAACGCGCCTGCGAGCATGCGATCGCATCGGCGCAACACTTCACGTCTTGGATAGGACATTGGAGGCTTACTCACTCTTTCTGAATTGCGTGCGGCTTTGACGTCGTCGTTAATTCCGAAACAGTTTTCCCACCCCCGAATTGGTCGCGCCTTGTGCCCGCGAAAAATCGAATCGTCAAATCAAAAAAAATATGAACGTGACAACGCGTCACTTAAACATCGAAAATCCAGTGTTTTCCTACGTTGTCAGTATACGGACTAATCCGTTTCGTGGCCAATTGTTAACGCGGCCTGTGCGGCAGACAGTCGCGCAATTGGCACGCGGAAGGGTGAACACGACACGTAGTCGAGTCGCGCTTCATGACAAAAGCGGATGGAATCCGGATCGCCGCCGTGCTCGCCGCAGATTCCCAGTTTCAATTTCGCTCTGGTCTTGCGCCCTCTTTCCGCCGCCATGCGGATGAGTTCGCCCACGCCGTCGCGATCGATAGTGACGAATGGATCGCGCGCGATCAGATTCTTGGCGAGATATTCGGTGAGGAATGTGCCGGCGTCGTCGCGGCTCACGCCGAGAGTGGTTTGCGTAAGATCGTTGGTACCGAACGAGAAGAATTCCGCGGTCTCGGCGATTTCACCGGCGCACAGCGCGGCGCGGGGAAGTTCGATCATCGTTCCGATCAGGTATTTCGGTACTTTTCCGCGTTCGGCCTCGATCGCTTCGGCGACCGCATCGATGCGGGTTTTGAGCGTGTCCAATTCAGACTTGAAGCCGACGAGCGGGATCATGATCTCGAGTTCAACGGGCTTGCCGCCCGACCCTTCCACTTCCAGTGCCGCTTCCAGAATGGCGCGCGCCTGCATTTCGTAGATTTCGGGATAGGTGATGCCCAGGCGGCAACCGCGATGGCCCAGCATCGGGTTGGTTTCGTGCAGCGTGATCGCACGCGCGCGCAGTTTCGCCGTCGTGGTGCCGGCCGCCTTGGCGACTTCGGCGATCTCTTCTTCCTTCTGCGGCAGGAATTCGTGCAGCGGCGGATCGAGCAAGCGGATGGTGATGGGCAATCCCGCCATTACCTTGAAGATTTCGACGAAATCGCCGCGCTGCATCGGCAGGAGTTTCGCAAGCGCCGCTTCGCGCTCCTTCTTGTCGTCGGCCAAGATCATCTGACGCACGGCGATGATGCGCTGCGCGTCGAAAAACATATGCTCGGTGCGGCAAAGCCCGATGCCCTCGGCGCCGAACTTGCGCGCGGTTTGTGCATCGTGCGGCGTATCGGCGTTGGTGCGTATCTTCAGTGTACGGATGGAATCGGCCCAGCTCATCAGGGTTGCAAAATCGCCGGTGAGTTCGGGCTGGCGCATGGGCACCTTGCCCTTGAAGACCTGGCCGCTGGCACCGTCGATGGTGATGACCTCGCCGCGCTTGATGACGACATTGCCGGCCGTCATCGTGCCGGCCGCGGCATCGATCTTGATCATGCCGGCACCCGAGACGCAGGGCCGTCCCATGCCGCGCGCCACCACGGCCGCGTGGCTCGTCATGCCACCGCGCGCCGTGAGAATGCCTTTGGCGGCATGCATGCCGTGAATGTCTTCGGGGCTGGTCTCGGTGCGCACCAGGATGATGGCGTGGCCGTCCGCCGCGAGCTTCTCGGCCTCGTCCGCGGTGAAAGCGACTTCGCCTGTGGCGGCGCCCGGGGAGGCGGCAAGGCCCGAGGCAATCGCCTGCTTGGGCGCGTCGGGATCGAGTGTGGGATGCAGCAGTTGATCGAGCGCCGCGGGCTCGACGCGGCCAACGGCCGTTTTCTTGTCGATGAGCCCGTCGCGCTCCATGTCGACCGCGATCTTGAGGGCCGCTTCCGCCGTGCGCTTGCCACTCCGGGTCTGCAGCATGAAGAGCTTGCCATCCTGCACCGTGAATTCCACGTCTTGCATGTCGCGGTAGTGGGATTCCAGCCGCTCGGCGATGCGATTGAGTTCCGCGAACGCAGCCGGCATCGCCTCTTCCATCGAAGGCTTCTTGCCCTTCTGGCGCTCGCGCACGACTTTGGAGATCGGCTGCGGCGTGCGAATGCCCGCGACGACGTCTTCGCCCTGCGCATTGACCAGGAACTCGCCGTAGAGAACGCGCTCGCCGGTGGAAGGATCGCGGGTAAAGGCAACACCGGTCGCCGACGTATCGCCGCGATTGCCGAACACCATCGCCTGCACGTTTACGGCAGTACCCCAATCTTCGGGAATGTTGTGCAAGCGGCGATAGGTTTTGGCGCGCGGGCTTTGCCAAGAACCGAACACCGCGCCGATCGCGCCCCACAGCTGCTCGTGCACGTCATCGGGGAACGGCCGGCCCAGCTGTTTTTTGACTTCGTCCTTGTAGAGCTGCGCGACGCGTTTCAAATCCGCGGCATCCAGCTCGGTATCGAGCTCGACGCCTTTGGATTCTTTTTCCGTTTCCAGAATTTCTTCGAAGGCGTGATGCTCAAGCCCGAGCACGACGTTCGAATACATGTGAATGAAGCGGCGATAGGAATCATACGCAAAGCGCGGATTGTTGCTGAGCGCGGCAAGCCCCTCGGCGGTGGCGGGGTTGAGGCCGAGGTTGAGCACGGTATCCATCATGCCCGGCATGGAGGCACGCGCGCCCGAACGTACCGAGACGAGCAGAGGTCTTTTTGGATCCCCAAGCGTGGCGCCGGCAAGCTCGCCGATGCGCACCACGGCCGCTTCGAGCGCAGGCTTCAGATCGGCAGGATAGGACGAACCGTTCTTGTAGAAATGGGTGCAGACTTCGGTGGTGATGGTGAAGCCGGGCGGCACCGGAAGGCCGAGATTGCTCATTTCGGCAAGGTTCGCGCCCTTGCCGCCGAGCAGGTTTTTCATCTCCGCTTTGCCTTCGGCGCTGCCTCTGCCGAATGCATAAACCCATTTTGCCATCTGAACCCCGTCATGGCCGGTCAACGACATGCGAGCCGGTCAGCGATGCTGCTTCGCACAATCTGTCATGGGCTCCGCACAGCCACCACCTACAACAGCGCCGCATCCACAATTGCGGTAACGTCTCGCGCGAAAGAACGGTTTCGGGGGGATCGACCATGCAACAAGACCTGATATTCCAGCCCATGGGGGCGCTGGCGGCACTCACCTTCTTCGTGCTGGTTCTGATACCCATACGCCGGTTCGCGGCAGGCTTTGCCGGCAAGATTACGGCCGACGATTTCAAATACGGCGAATCCGCCAATGTGCCCGGGTCGGTGTCGATCCCCAATCGCGCTTACATGAATCTGCTGGAGATGCCGGTTCTGTTTTATGTCATCTGCCTGATACTATTCGTGAGCGGCAGAGTTGATGCGCTGTTTTTGAATATCGCATGGATCTATGTGGTGCTGCGCGCGCTGCACACGCTGGTGCACATCACCTACAACAATGTCCGTCACCGCCTGGTGTTCTTCGCGCTCAGCAATTTCACCGCGATCGCGATGTGGGCGTTATTTTTCTGGCCGACGGTTCAAAAGCTGAACTAGAATGCGATCCGGTTGTCGGGCATTCGTAGGGGCATTCACCCACTGCTTATGGAGAACACAATGGCTTTGCGTAAATTCATCATCGAGCGCGACATCCCTGCCGTAGGTTCATTCGAACGCGAGCAGCTGCGCGGTGCGGCCGCAAAATCCAACGAAGTGCTGCGCGAACTGGCGCCCGACATCCAATGGCAGGAGAGCTATGTCGCCGAGAACAAGACGTTCTGCGTCTACCTCGCCAAGGACGAAGCGGTCATCCGCAAACACGCCGAGAAGAGCGGCTTTCCCGCCACCAAGATCACCGAAGTGAAAAAGATGATCGACCCGACGACGGAGCGGGCTTAGCTGGATCCACCCTCCCAAGGGAGGGTCGAAATCGCGAAGCGATTTCGGGGAGGATGCCGACAGGAGTTCACCTTTCCTGATCCTCCCCGAGAATCCTCGCTGTCGCTCGAATTTTCGACCCTCCCAAGAGAGGGTGGAACTATCCTTCGATCTTCGAAAAATCGGCGACGAGATGGAGCGTCGCGCGCAGGCGAGAGAGCAGCAGCAGACGGTTCTTGCGCAGATTTGCGTCCTTGTCGTTGACGGTGACCTTGTCGAAGAACGCATCGACCGGCTTGCGCAGCCGCGCCATGACGCCCATGGCGTCCACGAACCGCTCACGTTCGATTTCCGCGCGGATCAGTTCGGATGCCGTCGCCATCTCCACAAAGAGTGCTTTTTCTTCAGCAAGTGTCAGCAATTCCGGATCGGGCTCGCCCTCATACGGGGTCCTATCCTTCTTCTCCTCCGCCTTGAGGATGTTGGCGGCACGGCGATAAGCAACCAGGAGGTTGGCGCCATCGTCAGTCTTCAGGAACTTTTGAAGAGCATCGACACGATCCACCAACCGGACGAGATCGGTCTCGTTACCCAAGCTAAAGACCGCATCGATCAAATCGTGCCGGATTCCGCTTTCGCGTAGAGCGACTTTTAATCTCTCCGCGAAGAAACCCATGATCTCGTTCGAGTACCGAGGCAATGTCGCAATGGGAAGGCGAAAGCGCCGATCGAGGATGATTTTGACGACCCCCAGCGCAGCGCGTCGGATCGCATAAGGGTCGCCGGAGCCGGTGGGCTTTTCTCCAATCTTGAAGAAATTGGAGATCGTGTCCCACTTGTCGGCAAGCGCAACCGAGTTGGTGACCGCATTCTGTGAAGTCGGAGTACGGCCCAACGGCCCGTAGTGATCTTGAAGGGCAGCGACGACGTCCGAATTCTCTCCGTCGTGCAGGGCATAGTATTTTCCCATCACGCCTTGCAGTTCGGGAAATTCGCCGACCACGCCAGTGGTCAGGTCCGCTTTACAAAGGCGTGCCGCGCGCCGAGCTTTTGCCGGATCGCCGCCGATTTTTTTTGCGATCTCGCCCGCCAGTTCCTCGATGCGCTCCACCCTCTCATACTGCGTGCCGAGCTTGGCGTGGAAGACGATGGCCTTGAGATCGTCGACCCGGCTTTCCAGCGTGCGCTTCCTGTCCTGGTCCCAGAAGAACTTGGCGTCCGAGAGCCGCGCGCGCAGCACGCGTTCGTTGCCGGCGACGATCTCCTTGCCGCCGTCGATCGAAACCATGTTGGAAACCAGCGCGAAACGGTTCGCGAGCTTGCCGGTCTTGGGATCGCGCAGCGAGAAGTACTTTTGATGTACGCGCATGGAGGTCTGCAGGATCTCCGGCGGGACGTCCATGAATTGGTCTTCGATCTTGCCGATCAGCACGACGGGCCATTCGGCCAATCCTGCGACTTCCTCCAGAAGTCCCTGGTCCTCGATCAACTCAAGCCCGAGCGCGAAGGCCTTCTGCTTCACCTCGTGAAGGATAATCTCCTTGCGCTCTGCCGCATCCAGCACGACATGCGCGTCGCGCAGCTTCCTCTCGTAATCCTCGAAGCGGCGCACTTCGAGCGCGCCGGACGAGAGAAAGCGATGCCCGAGCGTCGTGTTGCCGCTTTTCACCCCGGCGAATTCGAACGCCACGACCTCGCCGTCCAATGTGCAAACGATGGAATGCAGTGGACGCACCCAGCGCACCGCGCTGTTCGGGAAGCGCATGCTCTTAGGCCACGGCAGCTTCGCGAAGGCCTCCGGCAGAACTTCCGCCAGCACCTCGGCCGTCGCCCTGCCCTTGCGGTCGATCACCGCGACGTAGAACTCGCCCTTGCCGTCATTCTGCTTCTGGCACTGCGCGAGCGTAATGCCCACCGAGCGCAGAAAACCTTCAATGGCTTTCTCCGGAGCGCCGACGCGCGGGCCTTTCTTTTCTTCCTTCACGTCGGGCTGTTTCGCGGGCAATCCGGTGATCGCCAGCGTAAGGCGGCGCGGCCCGGCGAAGCCTTTCACGCCTTCGAACATCAGCCCGCGATCGGAGAGCGCGCCGACGACAAGACGTTCGAGATCGGCCGCCGCCTGCCCCTGCATGCGCGCAGGAATTTCTTCGCTGAAAAGTTCGAGGAGAAGATCAGCCATCGTGATCGACCTTCAAAACACGACTGTCATCCCGGATGGCGCGCAGCGACAATCTGGGACCCACCCTGACGTTGTCACCATGGGTCCCGGCTCGCGCATTGCTGCGCAATGCTTGGCCGGGATGACAAATGAGGTTCATAAAACGACCCATCAGCCATACCTCGGCGTGTAAGCGCCTTGGGGCGACTGAAGCCAGGCTTCGCAGCAGGCTTTGGCGAGCGCGCGCACGCGGCCGATATAGGCGGCACGTTCCGTCACCGAAATCACGCCGCGCGCGTCGAGCAGATTGAAGGCGTGGCTGGCCTTGATGCACTGGTCGTAAGCCGGCAGCGCCATCTTCTTGTTGCCGCCCAGCAACGCCTGGCATTGCTTCTCGGCATCTTTGAAGTGCTGGAACAGGATCTCAGTGTCCGCCAATTCGAAATTGAACGCTGATTGTTCGATCTCGTTCTGATGGAACACTTCGCCGTAACGGAAGTGCTCGTTGAACGCGAGGTCGTACACAAACTCGACGTTCTGCACGTACATCGCGAGACGTTCGAGGCCGTAGGTGATTTCCGCCGACACCGGATCGCAATCGACGCCGCCCACCTGCTGGAAATAGGTGAACTGGGTGATCTCCATCCCGTCGCACCACACTTCCCAGCCCAACCCCCAGGCCCCCAGCGTCGGGCTTTCCCAATCGTCTTCCACGAAGCGGATGTCGTGCAGCGCCGGATCGAGACCGATCGCCTTGATGCTGCCGAGATAAAGATCGAGCACGTTCTTCGGCGCCGGCTTCAGGATCACCTGATACTGATAATAGTGCTGCAGGCGGTTCGGATTTTCGCCATAGCGGCCGTCCTTGGGACGGCGGCTCGGCTGCACATAGGCCGCCCGCCACGGCCGCGGGCCTAGCGCGCGCAAGGTGGTCGCCGGGTGGAAAGTGCCCGCGCCCATCTGATCGTCGTAAGGCTGCAGAATGAGGCAGCCCTGCGCCGCCCAGTAATTCTGGAGCGTCAGGATCAGGTCCTGAAAAGTCAGGCGTTTGGGCTTGGCGTCGGCCACGATTCGCACGCTTCTTGAAACGGGCCGGGAAGCTACAGTCCGTCCGCTCCCACAACAAGCCGCCCACGTTTTGGAAATGCCATAAAGGCCTTAACGGCGAACTCTGTCTTGAGTTTGTCTCGATTGCGTCCCGTATCGGCGCGACGTCAAACCGACACGGTTTTGCCCGGATGGTTTCCGGCTCGCTGCGGGAAAATAACGATGCAAGCGACAATGATGGCCCCGAGTATCGCCGACGCGATCGGCCTGCTGACATTCAGCCCGCCTTTGTCGATCGGCTTGTCGAAGAAGTCTCCCACGGTCGCGCCCAGCGGCCGCGTCAAGATGAAGGCGGCCCAAAACAGCACCACGTGCGAGATGCGGCTCCAATAATAAAATGCTGCAACCACAGCCAACAGCGCTCCGAACACAAGCGCGCCGCCCTCGTAGCCAAGACCGGCATCGGCGATCCAATCGCCCAGCGCGGTGCCGAGGGTCTGCGAAAAGGTAATGGTCAACCAGTAGAACGCTTCCACCTTCGGCGTACTCACGGTCTGTACCGACACCGTCCCTTCCGACCGATACCAGACCGCCAGCGAAGCCATCACCAGCGCAAAAAGCAGGATCGATCCGCCGGGATAGCCGATGCCGAGCGAGCGGTCGGCGAAATCCGCCATGGTCGTGCCGGCGGTCGTGGAGGCAATGATCGTCAGCCAATAGAGAAAGGGATGAAATTTCTTGGCGACAATCTGCAGTACGACCAGCAAGACCAGAGCTATCGCGAAGATCGCGGTGCCGACCAGATAGCCCAAGTTCATCGTCATCGACACCGTGTCGCCGCCGGTTTCGCCCAGCGTGGTGGCAAGGATTTTCACGATCCAGAAAGCGAGCGTGACCGCGGGGACCTTGGTGAGCGCGGACGAATTGTTCATTGGCCTGCTTTGCAAGGTGAGATCAAGACATAGAGTTGTACGATGAACGGGAGCTGAACGTCCGAACGTGGACAGGCGTGCGCATTGTGGCAGTTGAGCGGCGTCAACGGAACGCCCCCCGCACTTTCGGGCGCGCGAGATAGAAAAGGATTGCGCCCGCGGCAGCAATACCGACGAGACCTTCGAGGACATGCCCCATCAGGAGCTGCGCTGCATCGCCCAGGCCATTCGCCGCGAAAATCGACACAGCCAGCCACCAGCCCCATTTGCGATGCGAGAAACAACCCAGCGACGCCGCGGCCATGGCGAGCGATAGCGCAAGAAAAAACGGGCCGAGCCATTCGCGGTGAGGCATCAACAAAGCGCGGCGATCCGGCCTCAGCATCCAGATGACGTCGAGCGGCGTGCCTGGCACCGTCAAGGCCGTGCCAACGCCGATGAGAATCAACGTCGCGAGGACGAAGAAGATCGCGATCAGAAAAACACCCAGCGGACGGATCTTCATCCCCGCACCGGGCGGATCGGCCGCGAGCCGTCCCAGGTCTGCGCCTCGCGTCGGATCTTCTCGAAGAAGGCGCCCTTGGAGCCACTGATGTCGGAGATCTCGATCACGGTGCCGGGATGGGTCTCGGTGGCAAAATAGGCGAAGCGTCCCTGCTCTCCGCCGATCTGGCCCTCCTGCCCGATGCGATAACCAAGGTTCAGGAATCGGGTGAAGTCTTTCTCATAGTCCGTCGTCCAATAAGACATATGCTGCAGACCTTCGCGGCCGGCATTGAGAAAGTCGCGATACATCGAGGGCGCGTCGTTGCGCTGCTGGATGAGTTCGATCTGAAGATCGCCAGTATTGGCGAGCGCGATGCTGACTTCCGCTTCGGACGGCCGCCCGCCATAGCGAAACCAGTCCATCTTCACGCGTTCGATGTAGTAGAACGGGCCGACGCCCAGCACCTCCGTCCAATGCTTCAGCGCCGCGTCGATGTCGCGCACGACATAGCCGTTCTGGCAAACCTTTCCGAAGATCCGGCTCATCGCGTGCCCTTGCCCATATCCAGTCCGCCGCAGCCGCGCAGGATCGCCTCGGCTTCCTTCGTATAGCCGCCGCCTTCGTGCAACACCAAGCCCGGCAGCAACGTAAGCGGGGCACGCGTACCTTTTCTCACTTGAACGATGACACGTTTGGCCGCCTCGCCCGCTTTCGGCCAGAGCGGAAGAACTGTGACGCCGCTTTCAGGAAGCGCTGCAAGCGTTTCGGCCAATCGATCGGCGCGGACGATCGCGCTGAACGTCCCGTTCGAGACCGTCCGTTTGAGACCCGTTTCAAGCCATTGCGCCAGAGAACCCTCATCGTGTTTGGCTCGCCGGCGCGACACATGCGGCGAACGCTGTCCCTCATCGCCGTGAAACGGCGGGTTGCACAGCACGTGATCGAAACTCTTGCGAAGCGCGCGCGGCAAATCGAACACATTGCCTTCGACAAACCGGGCGCGCGAATCCACACCGTTCGTTTCGGCGTTTGCGCTCGCGATCTCCACCAGATCAGGATCGATCTCGACGCCGGTCACCTTGCAGCGCTCGATCCGCGCGGCGAGGCAAAGGCTCGCAACGCCCGCCCCCGCACCAAGCTCCAAAACATCGTCATTCGCCCGTGCCGGAATTGCCGCGGCCAACATCACCGCATCCAGGCCGGAGCGAAACCCGTGCGCCGGCTGACAAACGATCACGCGACCGTCGAGAAAACGATCTTCGGTGACAGCGTTCACGGGAAACGCGCATCGGCTGCGAAGGCTTCGGCGAGCACCGCCTTGGCGCGATTTACATGTTCGTCAGCGACCATCAACCGGCGTGGCAAAATGACCACGCCGCCCTCCATCACACTCATGTTCGTGTCGAATGTGAACGATGCGATTCCCGCATCCTTAAGAACGGCTTCCGCGAAGCTCAGCTCCACGGGATTGTTGGTCTTGAGGACTTCCTGCATCGTGCCCAACTATATCCGAGGGTGGCGGCGTTAGGTCTGCTTGACCGGGCTTTCCGCCCGACTAATGTCGCCCGGGTCCAAGCAGGCGGCAAGAAGCACGTGGATATGGTCGCAGCACCGGTATCGAAAGCCAGGGCAGAAGCGACACCCGTCGATCGCCTGCATGCATTGCTGGCCACGGATATGGCTGCGGCAGACCGCCTCATCCACGATCGCCTCGGCAGCACCGTCGCGTTGATCCCCGATCTCGCCAAACATCTGATCGATTCCGGCGGCAAGAGGTTGCGTCCGCTCCTGACGCTCGCCGCTGCACGCCTGGGCGGTTATCAGGGCGCGGCCCACATCAGATTGGCCGCGGCGGTCGAATTCATTCACACCGCCACGCTGTTGCACGACGACGTGGTCGATTTGAGCACGCTTCGCCGCGGCAAGATTGCCGCCAATGTCGTGTGGGGCAACAAGCCGAGCGTGCTGGTGGGCGATTTCCTCTTCAGCCGCGCCTTCCAACTGATGGTGGAAGCGGGCGACATCGCCGTGCTCGACGTGCTTGCCGGCGCCTCGGCCGTCATCGCCGAAGGCGAAGTGATGCAGCTCAAATCCTCGAGCAATCTCGGCACCACGGAATCCGATTATCTGCGCGTGATCACAGCCAAAACCGCGGCGCTGTTCTCCGCGGCCGGGGAAGCAGGCGCGATGATCTCCGCTCACTCGCGCAAGCTGAGCGATGCCTTGCGCAGCTACGGCCATAATCTCGGCATTGCCTTCCAGCTGGTGGACGATGCGCTCGATTATTCCGGACGTCAGGCCCAGATGGGCAAATCGGTCGGCGATGATTTCCGCGAAGCCAAGGTGACGCTGCCGGTAATCCTCGCCTTCCAGCGCGCCGACGAAGAGGCGCGGCGCTTCTGGACGCGCACCATCGAAACCGGCCCGCAGCACGAAGGCGATCTGAAGCGCGCCATCCACTATGTGGAACAGAGCGGCGCCATCGACGAGACACGGGCGCGCGCGCAGCATTATGCAGACGAAGCCTGCCAGGCGCTGGCGGCGCTGCCGCCCTCCGACATTCGCGGCGAACTTATTGACGTCGCCGAATTCTGCGTCGGCCGCGGGTATTAGAGCCGATTTGGATTTGCCCGAATCATTCAACCAAAACTCGTCATCACCCGGCCGAGCGATAGCGAGGTCCGGGTGACCCATCTTCTTGTGCCCACAAGAAAAGATGGGTCGCCCGGACAAGCCGGGCGATGACGGATTTTGAGTTTGGAAAAGTCTTTTCTGAACGCGCGCTAATCTTCGGGATCTTTCGGCGCGAGTTGCGCTGACTTCACCCACCAATTGGGACGCGACGCCGCGATCGAAGCTGCAGCGTTTTTTGCCATGGCTTCATTCGGGAAGAGCCCGAAACAGGTCGCGCCGCTGCCGGACATGCGCGCCAGCTCGATGCCGGCTACTGAACGCAAGGTCCGCAGTGCTTCGCCGATTTGCGGCGCGAGTCCAAGCGCCGGTGCTTCAAGATCGTTTTTGGTGGTGCGCAGGAAATCGAAAAGGCTTTGCGCGGTTTCGAACCGCTCAGGCCATTCGCCGGCGCCGATGCCGGTGCGTTCCCGAAGCTCCGCGAAAACATCGCGGGTGGCGATGGAAACACCGGGATTGACCAAAACGGCATGAAGCGGCGGCACGGACGCTCGCGCCATGTCGTCTCCCCTGCCCGCCATCCAGGAGGATTGTCCGAAGAAGCAGACTGGAACGTCGGAGCCCAGCTCGCTCGCGAGCGCCACGAAATCGTCGAGCACGACTTGATCGCCCTCCCATTGCAACAGGAGGGCGCGCAATGTCGCCGCCGCATCGGAAGAGCCTCCGCCGACACCGGCCGCCACGGGCAAATTCTTCGTGAGCGTGATTTTGCGCGGCAGTGCGCGCTGCGCAATTTGCGCCACTCCGCGCGCGGTGCGCAGAACCAGATTGTCCGCTTCGCCGGCGAGACTTGCGGCAAACGGACCTTCCACGGCGAGGGACAGCGTATCCGCGGGTTCGAATTTCAGCGTGTCGCCGACGTCGGCGAAGACGGCCAGACTTTCCAGCTCGTGATAGCCGTCGCTGCGCCTGTCGCCGACGTGAAGAAAAAGGTTGATCTTCGCGGGCGCAAAGACGCGCAGCATCGGCCCCTCAGCAACGATTGTGATCAGCCGCCCTTGTTCTGCACGACGCTCATGCTGTCTTGCAGCTTCTTTTCGATCTTGGGTTTTTCGGTTGCGTCGGGTCCGAACGCCAGCGCATGGCTCCACTGAAAATGCGCATCGAGCTTGCGGCCGGCTTTCCAATAGGCGTCGCCCAGATGGTCGTTGATCGTGGGATCGCCCGGCACCAGCAGGACGGCGTCTTCCAGCGCCTTCACCGCGATGTCGTATTTGCCGAGGCGGTAATAGGCCCAGCCGACGCTGTCGATGATGTAGCCGTCGAACGGACTGAGCTGGCGCGCCTTCTCCAGCATCGCGAGCGCCTGCGGCAGGTTCTTGCCCTGGTCGACCCAAGTGTAGCCCAGATAATTCAGCACCGAGGGCTGATCGGGGCTCAGCTTCAACGCCGTTTGCAGGTCGGCCTCCGCCGCATCCCAGGTCTTGGCGCGTTCCAGCGCCACGCCGCGGGCAAAATAGAGCGGCCAGTCGTTCGCAGAAGGCGTCTTGAGCGTCTTGATCGCGCGGTCGTAGGCGTCAGCCGCCTCGGGCCACTTGTCGGCGGTGCGATAGGCATCGCCCAGCGCGGTCCACACGGCGATGTCGTTGGGACGCGCGCGGGAAAGCTCCTTGAGATCGGATATCGCCTTGTCGTTCTGGTTGAGACGGCCTTCGTCGACGGCGACCTGCACCGCGGCAGCCGGTCCGTAGGGCGTGTCCAGATCGATATCGCGATAGACCGAAATCGCGTCCTCGTACTTCTCCAAAGATTCGAATTTGTCGGCGAGGATGATCTTCGCAAGATCGAGATCGGGCGAGAGATAGAGGGCGAGCCTGAGATAGAGGATCGCGATATCGGTGCTTGTCTTGTCGGGAAGGGCTGCCGCCATTCCGAACAATGCATCGCCGGCTCCGTCATTGGGTCCCTCGATCAGCGGATCGGGCTTGTGTCCGTTGGCGATGCGTTTGAGACCAAGCCTTGCAATCGGTTCAAGCGCACTCTCGCTCAAACTCTGCTCGTAAAGCTGCTTGGCTTCGGGCTGGCGTCCGTTGCGTTCCAGGAAGCGGCCGTAGGAATCGAAGATGCGCGGATTGACGGCGTTGTCCGACAGCACGGCGCGATAGGCCGTGTCGGCCTCGGCGGTGCGGCCGGCGAAGTCGAGCAGCAGCGCACGGTGAATGGCGGCCAGTTGCGCGGTGCCGCCCTGCGCGGTCACTTGATCGATATCCTTGAGCGCCGTGTCGGTGTCGCCGGCGCCTTCCGCGGCCCAGGCGTCGAGCAGGATGAGCGTCAAGCTGGTGAAGGGACCTTTGGAAGATTGCGCGATGTGCGTCCGCGCTTCGGAGTAGTCGCGCCGCCTCATGTTGTAGATCGCAAGGGTGAGGCGCGCGGCGGGATCGTTCGGCTTCGCCTTGATGATGCTCTCGGCCAGATCGATGGTGTCTTCGATCTTGCCGGCGGCAAGCGTGTAGTAGAAGGCGCGGCCCTGAAGATCGGTGTTTGTGGGATCGTCCTTCAGCGCGGAAAGATAAAGTTCCGACGCATCCGCCATGTCGTGCTCGGTGGCGGCATGACGAGCGGCGAGATAGTCGCCGTAAGTGCTCGTCGTCTTGAAGTCCTCGGCGGAGGTAGTGGCGCTTGCGCTGGCGGCTGCCAATGCGAATGCGGCTCCGATCATCGTGGCGGAAATTCTTTTCACCGATACTTACCTTTCAAGCCCTTTCACATATTGGGGTAGTTCGGACCACCCCCGCCTTCCGGCGTTACCCAGTTGATGTTCTGCGCCGGATCCTTGATGTCGCAGGTTTTGCAATGAACGCAGTTCTGCGCGTTGATCTGAAACCTCGGACCCGATGCCTCCTGCACAATCTCGTACACGCCCGCCGGACAGTAGCGCTGCGCCGGCTCGTCATATTCCGGAAGGTTCACCCTAATCGGAATTGAAGAATCTTTCAGCACCAGATGGATGGGCTGATCCTCTTCGTGGTTAGTATTCGAGAGAAATACTGACGAAAGTTTGTCGAAGCTGATCTTTCCGTCAGCTTTCGGATAGGCAATAGGCTTGAATTTCGAGGCTGGTTTCAGCGTCTGGAAGTCGGCTTTTCGGTGTCTCAGCGTGCCCAGAAGGCTGAAGCCGAACAGCTGGTTCGTCCACATATCGATGGCCGCCGCGGGAACGCCCATGATCGTGCCGAGCCGCGACCACAGCGGCTTAACGTTTCGTACACGTTTCAGGTCCTTGTGGACCGGGCTTTCCTCGTAGGCCTCTTCATAGGCCGTCAATTCGTCGTGAGAACGACCTTCTCCCAATGCGGCGAGCGCGGCATCCGCTGCCATGATGCCCGTCAGGATGGCATTGTGGCTGCCTTTGATGCGCGGCACGTTCATGAAGCCCGCGGAACATCCGATCAGCGCGCCGCCGGGGAACACGAGTTTCGGCACGGACTGCAAGCCGCCTTCGGTCATCGCGCGCGCGCCGTAAACCAGCCGCTTTCCGCCTTCGAGATACTCGCGAATGCGCGGATGGGTTTTGGCGCGCTGGAACTCGTCGAACGGCGAAACATAGGGATTGGAATAATTGAGATGGACGACGAAGCCGATGGAGCAGAGGTTCTCGCCGAAGTGATACATGAACACCCCGCCGCCGGTCTGATTGTCGAGCGGCCAACCCATCGAATGAAATACAAGCCCGCGCTTGTGCTTCTCGGGCGGCAGTTCCCACAGCTCCTTGAGGCCGATGCCGTATTTCTGCGGTTCGCCGTTCTTGTGCAGGTTGAACTTGCCGATCAGTTTCTTGCTGAGCGAACCGCGCGCGCCTTCGGCGAAGAACGTGTACTTGCCGAGCAGTTCCATGCCGGGCGTGTAGGAATCCTTGTGGTGGCCATCGCGCGCCACGCCCATGTCGCCGGTGATGACACCGAGTACTTCGCCCTTCTCGCCATACTTCACCTGCGCGGCGGGAAAGCCCGGATAGATTTCCACGCCGAGCGCTTCGGCCTGGGTGGCAAGCCAGCGGCAGAGATTGCCGAGGCTGATGATGTAATTGCCGTGATTGCTCATCAGCGGCGGCATGGCGAAATTGGGAAGACGGATGCTGCCGGCAGGGCCCAGGAAATAGAAACGGTCGTCGGTCACTTCGGTGTCGATCGGCGCGCCCTTCTCCTTCCAGTCGGGAATGAGGGCGTTGATGCCGATGGGATCGATCACGGCGCCGGAAAGAATGTGCGCGCCGACTTCGGAACCCTTCTCCAGCACGCAGACGCTGATCTCGCGCCCCGCTTGCGCGGCTTTCTGTTTCAGCCGGATCGCCGCGGCGAGGCCGGACGGCCCCGCGCCCACGATCACCACGTCGTATTCCATGCTTTCGCGCTGAACGTCGGCGTCTGCCATATCCAATCCCGAACTTATCCCCTGGACGGTTTATGGGACGGCGCCGCGAGCGGGGTCAATTGCGCATAACGGGCCCGGAACTGGGCTATGATCCGGTCATGCCGGATATGAAAAGCAGCCCTCTCGCCACCCTCGCCTGGCTCATCGAAGCCGGTGCGGACGAGGCGTTGCTGGACGAACCGGTCAACCGGTTTGCGGCGAGGTCGAACCCTCCCCTTGAGGGAGGGTCGAAATTTGCGCAGCAAATTCCCGCCTACGCTAAAGCTCCGGTGGGTCATGAGAGTCACGATGTCCGCCGAAGCCTCGGCGAAGGCGGATCGGGGAGGGGGCCAGCGCCACCGTCGACATCCCCCTCCCCGAAAATGCCTTCGGCATTTTCGACCCTCCCTCAAGGGGAGGGTAAGAGGGTCACGCCGACCTCTGCACTCAGCACGTCCACAAGTTCCTCCGACCCCATCGGCCGCGCGATGGAGCTGGCGGCGGGGGCAAATTCGCTGGTGGAACTCAAGACGGCGCTCGAATCGTTCGACGGCTGTCCGCTTAAGAAATCGGCGACCACCACGGTGTTCGCGGACGGAACCCCGGCGCACCGCATCATGTTCATCGGCGAAGCGCCGGGGCGCGACGAAGACCGCGTCGGCAAACCGTTTGTGGGGCGTGCCGGGCAATTGCTCGACAAGATGCTGGCCTCCATCGGGCTCGACCGCACCAAGAACGCCTACATCACCAACGTCATCAACTGGCGCCCGCCCGACAATCGCGATCCTTCGCCCGAAGAAGCCGCGATGTGCCTTCCCTTCCTGCGCCGCCATATCGAATTGGCACAACCGGAAATCCTGATCATGCTGGGCGCAGTTTCGGCGCGCCACGTGCTCGGCCGCACCGACGGCATCATGCGGCTGAGGGGAAAATGGCTCGAATATCACGTGAACGGAAAAATGGTTCCCGTGATGCCGACCCTGCACCCGGCCTATTTGCTGCGGCAGCCGGCGCACAAGAAACTCGCCTGGCGCGACCTGCAAGCAATCGAGGACAAGATTAAGTCTTTGGGGTTGCTTGAGCTTTCGCCCAACGCCGATTAGTTTCCGCTTCGAAGGCGCTAGCGAACCGACCGGAAAAGGGCTGGGGTGCATAAAACCAAGAAACTCGTCCTTCTCGCGGTGGCGCTGATCTGCGCACCGGCTATGGCTTTGGCGGAGTCCGCCTTGCCGCCGAACGACGACGGTGGAGCTTCCTCCGCACGCATCCGCGTGCTGTCGCCGGAAGATGTTCGGCTCTACCGCGCCATCTTTGAAGACGAACGCACCGGCAATTTCGCGCAAGCCGATGCTGATGTCGCCAAGCTCGGCGACACCTCGCTGATGGGTTATGTGCGCGCCGAACATACGCTCTCGCCCCATTCCAAGCGCACGCCTCTCACGTTGCTGAACGATTGGCTGCGCGAGTTCGGCGATCTCTCCATTGCCAACCGCATCTACAATCTGGCCGCCAAGCGCGCACGCAGATCCAGAAGCGCGGTGGCGGGTATTCCCGGCTTCGCCAAACGCGGCGGCGGCTATGAGGATTCGGATATTCCCGACCTGCCGTTGTCGTCCGCCGGCGCGCGAGCCATCCAACCGAAAGTCGATGCCGCGATCCGCAATAGCAATCCCGCAGAAGCGCAGGCCATCGTGCAAGGATTGGTCGGCTACGATCCGCCGCCGCCATCGGACATCGCGCGGCTGGTGCAGAAGGTTGCCGCCTCCTACATCGCCGAGGGATTGGATCAGCAGGCCTACGATTATGGGAGCACGCAAGTCAGTTCCGCGTCAGCGCCGCTGCTTTATTGGTATGTCGGTTTCGCCGCTTATCGCATGGGCAACTATGCCGACGCCGCGAAGGACTTCGAAGCCTTGGCGCAAGTCGGCTCCGTACCGAGCTGGACGCGGGGACAGGCGGCGTTCTGGGCCGCGCGGGCTTATGGTGCGCTGGGCCAGCCGCTGAAGATCGTCTCGCTTCTGACGGCGGCAGCGCGCGAGCAACCCACATTCTATGGAATCCTGGCGGAACGCGTGCTCGGCGTGCCCGGAAGCAGCACGTTCGCCGAACCCGATTTGGATGCAAGCAATTTTCTCGCGCTGATGCAGGTACCGGCCGCGCACCGCGCGGTGGCGCTGTGGCAAGTCGGACGCCTCGACGAGGTGCCCAATGAAATGAACCGCGCGCTCGCGGCCATCGATCTGAAACTCGGCGGCACCTATGCCGCGGTGGCACGGAAGATGGGACTGCCGAACCTGGAATTGCGCGCCAGCGAAACCGCGGCCTCCCGCGGCGAGATGCTGAGTGGGCTTTATCCCATCCCCGTTTATCTTCCCGAAGGCGGCTACCGCGTCGATCCCTCGCTGGTGCTCGCCTTCGCCCGCATCGAAAGCCGCTTCAAGCCGGATGAGACATCCTACGCCGGCGCGCGCGGGCTGATGCAGTTGATGCCGGGCACCGCGACTCACGTGGCGCAAGGAAATGCGGGCGACCTCGGCGATCCCGCGCACAATATGTATCTTGGCCAGCTTTATCTGATGGAACTGCTGGACGATTGTAACGGCAACCTGGTCGAGGTTGCGGCATCGTACAACGCCGGTCCCGGCAATCTCACGCGCTGGATGTCGAAGCCCGGCACCCAGGCCGATCCGCTGCTGTTTATGGAAAGCATCCCGATTTCGCAGACGCGCAATTACGTGAAGCGGGTGATGATGTATCACTGGATGTATGGACGGCGGCTCGGCCAAGATACGCCGTCGCTGGATCAAACCGCGCGCGGTGACTGGCCGCTTTACGATCAGCGCAAGGCCGTGCCGCGCGTTCCAATCGTGAAAGTCACCGATGTCACCGCTGCAACGCATTGACGAAAGCATCGCTTTCGTTCCCGTCAATATCGCGGTGTTGACGGTCTCCGACACGCGCGACGCTTCGAACGATACTTCCGGCGATACGCTGGCCGCGCGGATCGAAGCGGCAGGTCACAAACTCGCGGCGCGCACGTTGCTGAAGGACGATCAATCGCGCATCGCGGCGCAGCTGCGCGCCTGGATCGACGATCCCAAGATCGACGTGGTGATTTCCACCGGCGGCACAGGGCTCACGGGCCGCGATGTGACGGTGGAGGCCTTCAAGTCGGTGTTTGAAAAAGAGATCGACGGCTTTTCCGTGCTTTTTCATCAAGTGAGTTTCCAGAAGATCGGCACGTCCACGGTTCAGTCGCGCGCCTGCGCAGGTGTGGCCAAGGGGACCTATCTCTTCGCCCTGCCCGGCTCGACCGGCGCGGTGAAAGACGGTTGGGACGAGATCCTCAAATGGCAACTCGACATCCGCCACCGCCCCTGCAACTTCGTCGAGATCATGCCGCGGCTGATGGAGAAATAACCCCACAGAACTTTTAGCCGCGTGACTGCCAGCGTTTGGGGTCGCGGGCACCGTGAGTGCAGGCGACAATCAAAATCTCCTTATCCGCCAGCGTATAGATCACACTATAGGGAAAACGTCGCAGTACGGCTCTGCGCAAGTTGTCGAACACGATGGGGTAAGATTCCGGATAGCGATCAATTGCAGACAACACCGCGTCCAAAGCGCGAAGAAATTCTGCGCCTAAACCGCGGGCGCGCGCTTCATACCAATCGACGGCGTCAAGAAGTTCCGTTTCGGCTTCGGGACGAAATCGAATTTGCAAGTCTCATCCGATCTTGGACCAAAGCTTTGCACGAACGGCGTCCGAACTTTTCGCCGAAGACGGATTGCGCAAATGCTCGGACACCCGGCGCCTAATCTCCGCCTGCTGCGCTTCGGAGAACGGCGGGAGCGCGTTTGGATCGGCTGCAACGCTGTCCCACAAATCCTCCGCAAGCTGGATCCGCTCAGCGGCACTCAGTTTGAAGAGATCGGCTAGATCATTCATGGTCGTTGCTCATCGAATGAGTATTTTCGCAGAAAATCGGCATTGGGACAAGCCGTTGTGATAATGCTCTGTTGGAAGAGCACCGAAAATAAGTTCAAAATTTCTCCTGGCCCTGTCGAAATCGGCCCACGCTGCGCGTCATTGGAGTGACCGCGCTTTGCCGGTCGATCCAAGAAGGAGACTGCCATGCAATACATGCTGCTTGCCTATACCGATCCCAAAGGCTTTGCCGCCATGAAACCCGACGATGCCCAAAAGGCGATGGCGGCCTATGCCGCTTTCGGCGAGGCGTTGCGCAAGGATGGCTTGCTCGTCTCGTCCAATCGCCTCAGACCCACCGCCGACTCAACCACCGTGCGCATCGCGGATGGCAAGACTCGCGTGCTGAACGGTCCTTATGCCGAAACCAAGGAAGAGCTGGGCGGCTATTTCCTGATCGATGTTCGCGATCTGGATGCAGCCCTGTCGTGGGCCGCGCGTTGTCCGGCCGCCAGCCACGGCGTGGTGGAAGTCCGGCCGGTCTGGGCGATGTAGGCAGCGACGGACTATGATTGATGGCCATCAACGGAAAAGGAAACAACCGTGAAAATCTCGCTTCAGACGATGGCCGTCGACACCTTCGTGCCGATGCTGCGCAATCTGCTGGCCGTGCTCGACAAGGGCGTGGAGTTCGCCAAGGAAAAGAAGATCGATCCCGAGAGCTTGCTGGAGGAAAGACTGGCGCCCGACATGTTTCCTCTAGGCAGGCAAATCCACATCGCTTGCATGCACGCCAAAGACGCGACCGCGCGGCTGTCGGGCCAAGAGATCAAATCCGACGAGAACACGGAAAGGACGCTGGCCGACTATCGCGCGCGAATCGAAAGAACGATCGCCGCGGTGCAAGGCGCCAAGCCCGCGTCGTTCGAGGGCGCCGACGATCGGGCCGTCGAATTCCCGCTGATCGAAAATCTTGGCTTCAAATCGAATGGATATCAGTATTTCCGCGATTGGGCCTTGCCGCAGTTCTATTTTCACGTCGTCACGGCGTATGACATCCTCAGAGCCAAAGGCGTGCAGATCGGCAAACGCGACTTCATGGGCCATTCGGCGGGCCCGCATATCGGTCCGCGCTCCAAGTAGGTTCATGGATATTGGCGAAGGCGATGGGCGTGCGCGCGAGACGGCGGAATCCGTCGCACGCCGGAGCTATGGCAAGCTCGTCGCCTTTCTCGCCGCCCGCACGCGCGATGTCGCCGGCGCTGAGGATGCGTTGTCGGAGGCCTTTGCCTCAGCCCTGGCGCACTGGCCGGCAAACGGCGTGCCCGACAATCCCGAAGCCTGGCTGCTGACGGCTGCGCGGCGCAAATCCATCGATACGGCCCGAAAGCGTCGGCGCGGCGAAGATGCGTCGGACCATATGAAACTGATGGCGGACGAACTGGCGAGCGCGAACGACAACGAAATTCCCGACGACCGGCTGGCGCTGATGTTCACCTGCGCCCATCCCGCCATCGATGCCGCGATCCGCGCACCGCTCATTCTGCAGACGGTGCTCGGCTTCGATGCGGCGACCATCGCCTCGGCATTTCTCGTCGCGCCATCCTCGATGAGCCAGCGATTGGTGCGGGCGAAGACCAAGATCCGCGAGGCGCATATCCCCTTCCGCGTTCCGGAGCGCGCGGATTTGCGCGAGCGGCTCGATGCCGTGCTGGAAGCGATCTACGCCGCCTATAGCGAAGGCTGGTCGGATCCGGCCGGCGCCGATCTTCGACGCCGCAATCTCGCCGAAGAAGCAATCTGGCTGGGACGACTGGTCGTCTCGCTGTTGCCGGACGAGCCCGAAGCCCTCGGTCTGATCGCGCTGATGTTGCACGCGGAAGCAAGGCGCGAGGCGCGCCGCAACGCGCTTGGCGATTTCGTGCCGCTCAGCGAGCAGGATCCCTCGCGTTGGAACACAGCGATGATCGAAGAGGCCGAACAATCGTTGCACCGCGCCAGCACCATGCATGCAATCGGACGCTATCAACTGGAAGCCGCCGTCCAGTCGGCCCACGCGGTCCGCCGACTGACCGGCCGCACTGATTGGGTGGCTATCGAGCGTCTCTACGAAGCTTTGTGGAACATCACTCAATCACCGGTAGTCGCCATCAATCGCGCGGTGGCGATTGCCGAGACCATGGGAGCAACCGCGGGACTTTCAGCGTTGGATGAATTCGTGACGGACTCGCGCTTGGCGGGATACCAGCCGTACTGGGCGACGCGCGCGGAGCTTCTTGCCCGGGCTGGCAACGTAAGCGAAGCCGATGCGGCCTTCGAACGCGCGATAGGCCTTGAATCCGATTCAGCGATCCGCAGGTTTTTGCAGAAGCGGCGCGCAAATTTGGCATGACGAGGTACACTCGCCGCAAGACGTTCGGCGGCGAAGTGCCCGAGCATCGGAATATCCACCATTAATTCACGGCAGAAATTCAAGTTGTCATCGGAACGCCGCCGGTGACAAGGCATACTACGCCTTCCAACTTCATGGCGGAGCCCACGATGACAAGCCTCATTCTCTTACCGGTCCTGAAACCCGACCCGAACAAATTGCAGGAAGCTTACGAAGTCGTTGAAGACGACGACACCCAGGTCAAAACAATAACAATACGCGTGCCAAAGTTTTTCCAGTTTGACGGAGCGAGTATTCCTTGGCCGGCGTGGCAAGTCATCGGTACGCCATTCAATCCACGTTTCATGGGCGCGTCGGTATTCCACGATTGGATTTATCACACGCATCAAGTGACCAGAGACGTTGCCGACGATCTGTTCCACAAAATGCTGGTGTCCGACGGTGTAAACAAAACAAAGGCTTGGCTGATGCGCGAAGCAGTCGTGACCGCGGGCGGAAGTTACTGGGATAACGACAAAGACGACCTGGCGTACATCGACCGCTTGCGAAAGCGTATCGTCGCCGACGGCCGGAACCCATCGCAATATGGGATTTGAGGAACTCTGTTTTTGCAGAGACCCAAATGATGGCAATATGCTAATTTCTCGAAGAATGTCTTTGCACTGAGGCAGATTCATGAGCATCGCACTCGTCGTCGGCACACCGAAAGGCGCCGCGGTCATCACCAGCAAGGACCGCAAGAACTGGAGCGAAGAGTTTGTGTTGCGCGGCTGGCCGGTGACGGCCTCGGTGCGCGACGACAAAGGCCGCGTCTACGCGTCCGTCAACAGCCCGAACTACGGCGTGGCGCTGTTCACCAGCGACGACATGAAGGAATGGAAGCAGCTTGCGGCGGCGCCGCGCTATCGCCCCGAGGACCGCGGCAATCCCGAGCACCATCGTCTGGTCGCCAAAGAGGATTTCGGCGGCATCCTCAAAGGCGGCGGACGCTTCGTCGACCAGATCTGGACGCTGCATTTCGCACACGGTGCGCTCTATGCCGGCGTATCCGAGGCCTGGTTGTTCGTCAGCCGAGATCGCGGCGAAAGCTGGCAGCCGATCGACGGCTTCAACGAGCAGCCAAACCGCGGCAGCTGGGCGCCCGGTTTTGGCGGCCTTGGCGCGCACACGATCCTGAGCGACGCGAAAAATCCCAACCGCATGTGGGTGGGTGTTTCGGCGGCGGGTTTCTTCCGCACCGACGACGGCGGCAAGACTTGGGCGCCCAAGAACAAGGGGGTGAACCCGGCCGTGGAATCCGCGCCTGCTTCCACCGGACAATGCGTGCACAGCGTGACGCACGATCCGGCGAATGCGTCCGTGCTCTTTCGCCAGGAACATCGCGGCGTGCACAAGAGCGAAGACGGCGGCGACACCTGGAAAGTGATCGAAGGCGGCCTTCCTGTCACCGAGCTTTCCGATGGCCATCACTGCTCCTTCGGATTTCCCTCGGTGATGGACCGCGCCTCCGGCAACGTGTTCGTGGTGCCGCTCGACGGCGACAATTTCCGCTTTCCCCGCGGCGGACAGCTCGCGGTCTATCGCACCAAGGACGGCGCGCGGTGGGATGCGAAAACGAACGGCTTGCCCGCCAATTGCTTCACCGCCGTGTTGCGCGGCGCGCTGGCGGCCGATCAGCAGAGTGGGGTTTATTTCGGCACCGCGAGCGGCACGCTCTATGGCAGCAGTGATCTGGGCGAAAGCTGGAGCGAAATCGCCAGCGGCCTGCCGCGCATCACCAGCGTCGAGGCCTATGTAACGTGACAGTGCGCGTGCAGCTTCCCCCCGTATTGCGGTTCGTGATGGGCGACAACAAATTCGTCGAAGCAGACGGCGCCACCATCGGCGCCCTGCTCTTGGATCTCGCCGCCAAACATCCGGCGCTGAGCCTGCACTTCCGCGACGAACGCGGCGCCATCCGCCACAACATCGTCTTCCTGCATGAAGGGACGCTGGTGCGGGCAAAAGACGCGGCGACCCATCATGTGAGGGACGGCGACGAAGTCATCGTCACCAATGCGCTGGCGGGCGGATGACGCAAGCGATCGACGCCGCCCTCATCGAGAAAAGCTTCGAGATCGCGGCAGGGCGCAGCGCCGACATCACGCCTCTGGTCTATGCAAAACTTTTCGCGCAATGCCCCGAGATGGAAGCGCTGTTCGTACGCGATACTACCGGCGCCATTCGCGGCGAGATGCTTTTTCGCGTGATCGACTCCATTTTCGATTTTCTTGGTCCGGGCAGCTACGCAGCCAACTTCATCCAATGCGAAGTCGTCACCCATGAAGGCTATGGCGTGCCGCGTGAAATGTTTGGGACTTTCTTCGGCGCGCTGGCCGAGACGCTGAAAGACCTCGCGGGTAGCGGTTGGTCGCCAGCCATGGACGAGGCTTGGCGCGGGTTTCTGGACGAGCTCGCCACATTCTCCTCACCCCTTCAGAACGCCACAGCTGCTTGAGCGTTTTAGTCCTGTAACCTCAATAGGTTGTGTAAGACTTTCTCTATTTTGTTCTTGCTTTGTTCTCTCATCTGACCCAGATTCCAAGGATGACCACCGTCCTCGATCTCACCGCCGACAAACGCGCCCTCAACGGACGGGGCGCTGTCTCCAACGCGTCCGGACGTTTTGAGAAGCAACAGCGTGTCCTCGTTGACGACGGCTGGAACGTAGAGGACGACGAGCCGCCGCCGCTCAAAACAGAGCTGATGATCGATTCCTCGCGCACGATCATCACCCGCAACAATTCGCCGGACATTTCCTTTTCGCAGTCGATCAATCCCTACAAGGGTTGCGAGCACGGCTGCATCTATTGCTTCGCGCGGCCGACGCACGCCTATCTAGGACTTTCGCCGGGCGCGGACTTCGAATCCAAACTGTTCATGAAGCCGAACGCGGCCGAGCTTCTGCGCAAGGAACTCTCCAATCCGGCCTATGTGCCCAAAGTCATTGCCATCGGCACCAACACCGATCCCTATCAGCCGACGGAAAAGCGCATGCGCATCATGCGCTCCATTCTGGAAGTGCTGCACGAATTCCGCCACCCCGTCGGCATCGTGACGAAATCCGCGCTCATCACGCGGGACATCGACATCCTCGCGGCGATGGCCGAGCAAGGCCTGGCGAAGGTGGCGCTTTCGGTCACCACGCTCGACCGGCAGCTTGCCCGCGTCATGGAACCGCGTGCGGCGACGCCGCCCAAACGCCTCGCGGCGATCAAGACGCTGGCCGAAGCGGGCATTCCTACCGCCGTGATGTTCGCGCCGGTGATCCCGGCGCTCAATGACGAAGAGCTGGAGAACGTGCTGGCGCAAGCCGCCGCGATGGGGGCGAAGAGCGCAGGCTATGTCCTCTTGCGCCTGCCGCTGGAGATCAAGGATCTGTTCCGCGAATGGCTGGAGACGAACGTACCCGACCGCTCCCGCCATGTGATGTCGCTGGTGCGCTCCATGCGCGGCGGCAAGGACTATGACAGCCAGTGGCACACCCGCATGCGCGGCACCGGGCCTTATGCCGACATGATCGCGCAGCGCTTTCGTCTGGCAGTGAAGAAACTAGGGCTGAACCAGGATTCCAGGCCCCTTTTGCTGAGCAAATTCAAGCGTCCGTTGGCTGTTGGATCGCAACTCGCTTTATTTTGAGCCCTCTGCATCCAAACGCCCACTTTCCTGCATCTATGAAGGGAAATCGCAGCCTTCCGGCAGAAGGGGTATAAATGTTCAGCTTCGATCATCCTATGGGCGCAACCATGATTTTCTGGATCGTCATCGGCACCATTGCCGTGGTCAGCATCATTGCGCGCTATCTCGAAAGCGCGCATCGCAATCGCACCCTGCAGATTCTTGCTGAAAAGGGCCAACCGATTCCGCCGGAAATCTTCCACGACGTGCGCTATCGCTACCGCGGCGGGCGCGGCGGCTTCCGGTCCGGCATCATTCTGATGTGCATCGGCATCGCCATCTTCGTGTTTCTCTCAGGCATGATGGGCGGCTTCGCCAACGGCGTGCGCATCGGGCCGGGTTGGATCGCGCTGGCCGGCATCTTTCCCTTCATGATCGGCCTCGGGCATTTCATCAGCGCCTTCTTCGACAGGCCGCCACCGCCCAAAGATTGATCCTACTCCATGGACGAACGCGCTCTTGTCGCGCAGGCCGTGGCGTCGCATGACGCCGCAGCTTTCGCAGGACTCGTGCGCCTGCATCAGGGAAAGCTGCGCGCGCTTTTGTTGCGCCTGACGCGGGGCGATCGCGCGCTGAGCGATGATCTGGCGCAAGAGACCTTCCTGGAAGCGTTCCGCAAGATCGCCCAATACCGCGGCGATGGAAAATTCGCCAGCTGGCTCTACAGCATCGCTTATTCGCGCTTGTTGATGGAAGCGCGCCGCCGCAAACTGGAAGCCATCGATGACGCGCCGGAACAGACACTCGATCCGGCGCCGGAGATCAAGCTTGATCTGGAGCGCGCCATGGAAAAGCTATCCCTCGCAGAGCGGGCCGCGCTCACCATGTGCTTTGCCTACGGATATTCCCATGAGGAAGCCGCGAAGATTTTGAATCTGCCGCTCGGCACGCTGAAGTCCCATGTCGCGCGGGGCCGCGACCGGCTCGACGCGATGTTGCGTTTGCCTGATGAGAGGAAAATCGCATGAGCGATCTGGAAGCTCTGCTGCGTGAACCGCCGAGCGATATGCCCGATGACGGATTCACGGCAAAAGTCGTGTCGCGCATTGCCGAAGCGCGGATCCGCCGCGCCCGCAACGAAGCCCTCGTGATGGGCGCAGGCGTTGCGGCAGCGCTGGCGCTGCTCCCCTTCACCGATTTTGGAAAAATGCTGCAGCAGCAAGTTCTTTCGCTCGACACGTCATTGCCGGTAGCGCTGACCTTGGCGGCCTTGGTGTTTTCGGCGGCAGCGCTCCAGGCATTGCGCGATTGATCGGACTTAGCGTGATATTTCTGTCACCAAAGTTTGCCTAAACGCACACTCCCCAGATGGCGCAGCCCACAACCAACAAAATGATAGGAGCCAGAACTGGCAAGAGAAACAAACCAATAGCGATTGCTGCGAAGGCGTTCCCGAGTTTTTGCGCTATGTCGATCATGCGTTCTCATCCGCGCGCGATCCATGCGATATTAGCCGCGTGCTGAAAAGACCAGACGCCACGCACGATCTCCCATGAGCGACAAACTCCCTCAGCCCATGCGGCCAAGTGGACGTGTCGGACGCGTGTTCGGATGGCTCATGGCGCGCCTCAATCAACGCGCCTATCGCTGGACGATCGACAAGCTGCGTCCCGTTCAGCCCAAATCCATTCTGGAGATCGGTTTCGGCACCGGCCATCTGCTGCAACTCGCCATCCACAATCTCAACGTGAGCAAGGTCGTCGGCGTCGATCCGTCGGAACTGATGTTTGAGACGGCGCGCCAACGTCTGCGGCGCTACCGCAAGAAAGCCGAATTGGATCTCAAACTGGGCGACGACAGCGCAATCCCCGCGCAAGGCCAGTTCGACGCCATTGCCGCGCTGCACTGCTTTCAATTCTGGCCTACGCCGGAAGAAACGCTGGCGAAACTGCGTGGTCTTCTTTCTCCCAATGGGCGCTTCGTGCTCGTTCTTCGGCGCCGCTATTCCAAAAGCGTCGCGAAATCGCTGCCCAATCCGATCAGCCGGGGCAACAACGAAATCGCCGACGCCTGCGCGGCCGCCGAACGCGCCGGTTTTGTAATCCAAGGCATGCAAGGCATTTCCAAGACGTCGCACGGCATTATTCTTGGCTGTGGATAGTCAGCCGCAACCTGTTCTCGATTCCACGCGCGTTCTGACAATATCGGGATATGCCGCATTACATCTACGAATCCCGCGTTCTGAAAACGATGGCCGGCCCGGTCGCCGGCGTCGACGAAGCCGGACGCGGCCCGCTGGCAGGTCCGGTAATTGCCGCAGCCGTCATTCTGGACCGCAAGCGGATCCCCAAGGGTCTGAACGACTCCAAACAAATGACGGCGGATGCGCGCGAACAGGCCTATGCGCGCATCGTGGAATGCGCGGTGGTCGGTGTCGGCGAAGCGACGGTCGATGAAATCGATCTGATCAATATCCGCCAGGCGACCCACCTCGCCATGGCACGGGCGGTGCGCGCGCTCGCGACCGCGCCGATGTTCGCGCTGGTCGACGGCAACGATGCGCCCGCCCTGCCCTGCCGGTGCGACACGCTCGTCGACGGCGACGCGCGCTCCGTTTCCATCGCGGCGGCCTCGATCATCGCCAAGGTCACCCGCGACCGCATGATGCTGATTTTGCATGAGCAGCATCCCGGTTACCGCTGGAATGCGAACAAGGGCTATCCGACCGAAGAACATCTTGCGGCGCTCACGCGACTGGGGCCGACTGTGCACCACCGCCGCAGCTTCGCACCGGTCCACAACATCTTGTATCCACAGAATCCGGTGGACTCAATTTTGGTCGATTATCTAAGACTTTGATTCCGCAGACTCTTGACCTGTGGACTCCGCCGAATCAGTGTGCCGCTCCGCTGTGGATATCTGGGGCGTGCATGCTGCAAAGCAGACAACTTGAACACACCGTCGATTGCGTCATCGAAGGCGACTGCATTGAAACCATGCGGAGCCTTCCGGCCGGCTGCGCCGATCTCATCTTCGCCGATCCGCCCTACAATCTTCAGCTGCAAGGCGATCTGCGTCGTCCCGACAATTCCAAAGTCGATGCCGTCGACGACCACTGGGACCAGTTCGGCAGCTTTGCGGAATACGACCGCTTCACGCGCGACTGGCTGGGCGCGGCACGCCACGTCCTGTCCGACACCGGCGCGCTGTGGGTGATCGGCTCCTATCACAACATCTTCCGTGTCGGTACGATTCTGCAGGATCTCGGCTTCTGGATCATGAACGACGTGATCTGGCGCAAGACCAACCCGATGCCGAACTTCCGCGGCAAACGCTTCACCAACGCGCATGAGACGCTGATCTGGGCCACCAAGAGCCAAAAGCAGAAGAGCTACACCTTCAACTACGAAGCGATGAAATCGCTGAACGACGAATTGCAGATGCGTTCCGACTGGACGCTGCCGATCTGCTCCGGTCATGAACGCTTGAAGGATGAAGACGGCGGCAAGGCGCATTCCACGCAGAAGCCTGAAGCGCTGCTGCATCGCGTGATCCTTGCCTCCACCAGGCCGGGCGATGTGGTGCTCGATCCCTTCTTCGGCTCCGGCACGACGGGTGCGGTGGCGAAACGGCTGGGCCGTCACTTCATCGGGCTGGAGCGCGACCACAAATATGCGGACGTCGCACGCAAGCGAATTGCGCGGGTGGCGCCGGCGAACGACGACGCCATAGAAGTCACCAAGTCCAAACGCGCCGAACCGCGGATTCCGTTCGGCTGGGTCGTCGAGCGCGGGCTTTTGCCGCCGGGCACGGTGTTGCATGGGCCGGCAAGACGCCATGCTGCGAAGGTGCGCGCGGACGGCTCCCTTGTTTGTTCGGATGCCTCCGGCTCCATCCACCGTATCGCCGCGCATGTGCAAGGCTTGGAAGCCTGCAACGGCTGGACGTTTTGGCACTACGAGCACAAAGGTTCGCTCGTCTCCATCGACGTGCTGCGCCAACGCCTGCGCACGGACTTGGCGTAAGCACCCATGAAGAACATTGCCTGCGCTGTCGCAGCGCTATCGCTGCTGGTTAGTGCCTGCGCGCCTGACGTTCCAAGCGGCGATCCCGTTCTTGAATCCGATGTCGTAAAAACCGAAGCCGACGCCATTCGTATTGGCGTAAACGCATGCGACAACACCCTCGGGGAGAGGACACGCAATCCTGCCGATTGGGGTGCACGTCTGGAGAAAGACCATTGGGTCGTTTTCTTCAAGGATATCGTGTCCGTCCATGTGGCGAAGAACGATGGGAAGACGGGCGACTGCTTGGTCGTCATCGAAGCCGATTGAGTCGGGCTTATCTGCACGAATGGTGCTTCATGAGAAAAGCTTCGCTAATTCGTGTTGTGCCCTCCGTCGGGCGAGTGGCGCCGTCATGACCGCGCTAATAGTGCTTGCCGCGTGCCAATCTTGGCCCACCCAATCGGTCACGACACCAAAGCAGGCAATCCACATTGCAATGAACAAATGCGCGGCTGATTTCCGAGCATTCCAAGAAAAACAATTCAGGGATGAATCCTATTGGACCGCAAAGATGTCTGGCGATCACTGGATAGTGAACTATCTGCGCACAGTGGGTTTCTACCGACCGTCTGGAGTTTCAATGGAAGTAACTGTGGCGCGAGACGGTTCCACTGGTGACTGCTTTGGCAGCTTGTTCGTCCCATGATCGAGAATTTTTCGCATTATAGTGGGTAGCGGAGCAATGGACAGATCGTTGACCCAGCGCCCTTCAAATGCAGGCCGCATCTTCAACTGCGCGACGTAGACTTCGATTTCCAGTTCGAAATGCGTGAAGCCGTGACGAACCACGCCCACGCGTTTCTTCCAGTCCGCACGAAACGGCGCCTGCAGCAGCGCCTCTTTTGTTGACGGGAATTTCTCTGTCCACGGTCCCAGCGGCGGCTGCATCATCGCGCCCAGCAGGCCTTTCTCGGGACGCTTCACCAGCAGCACGGCACCCGTCGCATCGCGCGCGACGAAGGCCGCGCCGCGCTTCATCGGCCGCACGCGCTCTTGGCCTTTCATCGGCAATCGCTCCTGGATTCCGCGTTTGCACGCTTGGCATCCCTCGATCCACGGACAACTGAGACATGCCGGCCGCTTGGGCGTGCAAAGCGTGGCGCCAAGATCCATCAGGGCTTGCGCGAAATCGCCGGCCCGTTTCTCCGGCACCAAAGCGCGCCCCAACGCCTGCAACCGCGGCTTCGCCTTCGCGACGGGTTCCTCGATGGCGTAAAGACGTGCGAGAACGCGATCGGCATTGGCATCGATGGCGGCCTCCTGCCGGTCGAAGGCGATCGCGGCGATGGCGCCGGAAGTATACGCCCCGATGCCGGGCAATTTGCGCAGCTCTTCCGCCGTATCGGGAAACTTGCCGCCGAACTCCCCCGCAACGACCTTCGCCGCCTTGTGCAGGTTTCGCGCACGCGCGTAGTAGCCGAGGCCCGCCCAGGCAGCGAGCACATCGTCGAGCGGCGCCGCGGCCAGTTTCTTCACCGTCGGCCAGCGTCTCAGAAATTCGCGGTAATAGGATGCGACAGCGGCGACGGTCGTCTGCTGCAGCATGATTTCGCTCAGCCACACGCGATAAGGATCTTGGCGTTCGCCCGCTTTCGCCCGCCAAGGCAACACGCGGCGATGGCGGTCGTACCAAGCCAGCAATTGCGCGGCGCGATCCTGAACGCGCTGCGATTTTCGCTTTTGCTTCGGGACGGGGCGTGCGGGCATAATCCCAAGATGGCGCAGAAGCGCGACGACAAACAGAGCGACGAATCCGCGTCCCCGCCGCGGCGCAACCGCCCCGAAGCGGTATCACGCGAAACTATGGCGACGGCGGCGTCCGCGTTCGTGCGCGCGGGCTTTCGCGATCCCACCTTGGTGTTGCGCTGGGATGAAATCGTGGGGCCGGAAGTGGCCCGCCTCGCCCGCCCTCTCAAGCTGACCGAAGGGGCGTCCGGCGGCATTCTCACGCTCAAGGCCGAGCCGGCTGCGTCCCTGTTCCTGCAACATGAGACCAGGCCTTTGACGGAAAGAATAAATGCCTATCTGGGGCGGCCGGCCGTGGCCAAGCTGCGATTCGTGCAAGGCCCGCTCGAGCGGTCGACGCGCCCGCGACCGCTTCGTTTCAAATCCGCAACCTTGCCGCCCGGCGATCCCGCTCTCGCCTATGAGGGCCCCACTGGCGTGAAAGACGCGCTTCTCGCGCTTGCCAAGGCCCGCCGCCGCACGACAACGGATTGAACGGCGCGCATTGAATGGCGCTCCGGGCTCTGCCAAAAGCAGAGCGGAACTGCTTGGGAGCAAGCGCGTGGACCGGAAACAATTGATCTATGGCGTGGTCGGAGCGGCGGTCATCGCGCTGGCGGTCGTGGCCTATTTCGTTATCTGGGGTGATTCGGGCAGCGACAGTGCGCAGCCGGGCACCGGCCCAATCAAGATTGCCGCGGGCGAACATACGCTTGGCAACAAGAGCGCGCCTCTGCAGGTCGTCGAGTATGCCGCTCCCGTCTGCCCGCACTGTGCCCGCTTTAGCGCCGAGGTCTTTCCGAAATTCAAGGCGGAATACATCGATACCGGCAAGGTTTACTACATCTTCCGCGTCTTTCCGCTGCATCCTGCCGACATCGCCGCCGAAGGCATGGCGCGCTGTTTACCCAAGGATAATTATTTCCAATTCATTGACCTGCTGTTCCGGAATCAGAGCAAATGGGATCCGGAATACGGCGTCCAGGACATCCACGGGGCACTCGTGGAGATGGGTCGTATTGCGGGCATGAGTGCTGAGAAGGTGGACGCCTGCATTGCCGACCCGAAGGTTCAGGCGGAAGTGCAGAAAGCCGGCGAGGACGCGCAGACACTGTACGAGATTCACGGCACGCCGAGTTTCTTGTTCGACGGCGAACTGGTCCGCAGCGGCGAATTCCCCTGGGAAGACCTCAAGGCCGAAGTGGACAAAAGGCTGGCCAAGAAACACTAAGGCCGGCAAAAGCGACCAGGAGCGCAATTCGGCGAAGCGGATACCGGTTCGCCGCAAAATTGCGCGACAATAAAAGAACCGGAGCGTGATTCGATTGCTTCTATCGAGTCACGCTGTGGAAGAAGCGACGGGGCGGCGCGCATTCGTTGAAGTTCAACCGGCTTAGACTTTCAGGCTTCAAGTCGTTCGTAGAACCGACGGAGCTTTTCATCGAGCCGGGTTTGACGGCGATCGTCGGCCCGAACGGCTGCGGCAAGTCCAATCTGTTCGACGCTCTGCGCTGGGTGATGGGCGAAACGCGGCCCACCTCCGTGCGCGGCAGCGAAATGGACGATGTGATCTTCGCCGGCAGCGCCGCGCGTCCCTCGCGCAATACCGCCGAAGTCATTGTCTACGTCGACAATGCCGACCGCACCGCGCCGTCGCCTTACAACGACTTCGAAGCGATCGAGATTTCCCGGCGCATCGAGCGTGAAGCCGGATCGGTCTATCGCATCAACGGCCGCGACGTACGCCAGCGCGACGTGCAGATCTTCTTCGCCGACGCCTCGTCCGGCGCGGGCTCGACCGCCTTCGTGCGCCAGGGCCAGATCGGTCTGTTGATCAGCCAGAAGCCGCTCGCGCGCCGCGCCATTCTGGAGGAGGCCGCGGGCATCGGCGGCCTGCATCAGCGCCGTCACGAAGCTGAACTTCGCTTGCGCGCGGCCGAAACCAATCTCGGCCGTTTGGACGACGTCATTCAGGAAGTCGAAGGTCAGCTTCAAAATCTGAAGCGCCAGGCGCGCCAGGCTTCGCGCTACAAGAATCTCTCCGGTCTCATCCGCAAAGCCGAAGCCATGGCGCTCTATCTGCGCTGGTCGGCGGCGGAGATGCAGGCACGCACGGCGGAAGAGTCGTTCAATTCCGCGACGACGGCCGTTGCCGCGTTTGCGGACAAGGCCGCGGTGGCCTCGACGGCGCAAGCCGAAGTCGCCGCTGCACTTCCTCCGCTGCGCCAGCGCGAATCCGAACGCATGGCCGCGCTGCATCGTCTGGTCGTGGAGCGCGAGGCGCTCGATGCCGAAGAGCAGCGTGCGCGCGATGAAGCCCAGCGGCTGCGCCAACGCATTTCGCAAACCGAACAGGACCGCGCCCGCGAACAGGGGCTTGATGCGGACGCAAAAGCGGCGCTCGAGAAGCTCTCGGGCGAAGCTGGCGAATTGGAAGCGGCGAGCGCGAAGGCGCGCGCGTTTCTGGAACAAGCGCAAGCCAATGCCGCCGCGTTCGCCGAAAAGCTCGCCGAGCGCGAGCGCACCCTTGAGCGGCTCACCGCGGAGCTCGCCGATTGGCACGCCCGCAAGACCAGCAACGAGCGCACCCGCGAAGTCGCCGCTGCGCTGGCCGAAAGCACGATCCATCAGCTGAACGAAGCCCAAGCGCGCCTCGATCTCGCCATGGAAGCTGTGGCCGCGGCACCCGATGTGCGCGAAGCCGAAACGCACGCGAATGCCGCGCGCGCCGATGCCGATGCGCGCCGCGCCGCTTGGGAAAAATCGCGTATCGATCTGGAAGCCGCCGAACGGACCGAAGAAGCCGCGCGCGGCCCCCTCGAAGAAATCGAACGCGAAATCCAACGCCTCTCCGCCGAGACGAAGGCGCTGTCGGACTTGCTTCGCCCGGAAAGCCAGGACCTTTGGCCGCCGCTGATCGACGCCGTCACGGTGCAGCCCGGCTACGAAGCCGCTTTTGCGGTGGCGTTGGGCGATGACATCAACGCGCCGACCGACGAAGCGGCGCCCTATCACTGGCGCGACCTGGGCAAGTTGCACGACGCAGCCCCTCTGCCCGACAAAGTGCAGCCGCTCAGCCTGTTCGTGAAAGCACCGGCCGCGCTGGAACGCCGGCTGTCTATGACCGGCGTGGTGTTTCCCGATCAAGGCGCCGTTCTGCAATCCAAATTGATGCCCGGCCAGCGTCTGGTCTCGCCGCGCGGCGATCTCTGGCGTTGGGATGGCTATTCGGCTTCCGCCGATGCGCCGTCGGCAGCCGCCGTGCGCCTTGCGCAGCGCAATCGTCTGGCGGCCCTCGAAACCGAACTCGCGTCGGCAAAGGAAACGCGCACCGTCCGCTTCAACGAATATTCAGCGGCACGGGGCACGGCGGTCGCCGCACGCGAAGCCGCGCGTAGCGCGGAAGCCAACCAGCGCAACGCCGATCACACGCTGATCGAGGCACAAAGCAAGGCGGCGGTGACGGCCCGCGCCGCCGCGGAACGTGCCTCTCAACTCGCTTCGCTGGAAGCGGAAATCCGCCGCCTCAGCGACACGCGCGACACCGCATTGGAATCCGAACGCCAAGCCGGCGAAGTCCTCGCCGATCTGGGTGACGGCATCGAACTGACCCAGTCGCTGGCGCAAGCCCGCGCGGGCGCCGCCGAAGCGCGCAATACCGACGCCGAAGCGCGCGCCTCCGTCGACAGTCTCACTCGCGAAGGCGAAGTGCGCGCCACGCGGCTGGCCGCTTTGGGTGAGGAGCGTTCGCGCTGGCAAGCACGCCAGCTCGCGGCAAGCGAGCAAATCTGCGAGCTGGAACGCCGCCACGTCGCCATGCGCGAAGAACTCGTCGCGCTGGAAGCGGTGCCGCAAGCCATTTCGGTCAAGCGAAATGCCTTGCTCGACGCGATCGGCAAAGCCGAGGCGGCGCGCAACGAAGCGGGAGACGCGCGCGCCGAAGCCGAGAACAAACTGGCTGAAGCCGACAAGATCTCCAAGGCCGCAGACAACGTGCTGGCCACGGCACGCGAAGAACGCGCCCGGGCCCAGGCGCTGTCGGAAGCAGCCTCCGACCGCATGAGCGAATTGCGCGCGCGCATTGGCGATGAACTCGACGCAACTCCGGAAGAATTGCCCCAGCACGCTGATATCGGCGAAGGCGAAGAATTGCCGACGCTGGAATATGCCGATGGCCGTGTCGAGAAATTGAAGCGCGAGCGCGAGCAGCTCGGCGGCGTGAATCTTCGCGCCGAAGAAGAAGCCAACGAACACGAGCAGCGGCTTCAGACGTTCCAGAGCGACCGCGCCGATCTTCAGGGCGCCATCGAACGGCTGCGCCGCGGCATCCAAAGCCTCAACCGGGAGGGGCGCGAACGCCTCCTGGAATCCTTCGAGAAAGTGAACAAGAATTTCCAGACGCTGTTCACCAAGCTGTTCGACGGCGGTGAAGCAAAACTCACCTTCACCGAATCCGAAGATCCGTTGGAAGCGGGCCTGGAAATCTTCGCCCGTCCGCCCGGCAAACGCCTGCAGAATCTCTCATTGCTCTCCGGCGGCGAGCAGGCGTTGACGGCGCTGTCGTTGATCCTGGCGGTGTTCATGGTCAACCCCGCGCCCGTTTGCGTGCTGGACGAAGTGGACGCGCCGCTGGACGACGCCAACGTGGAGCGCTTCTGCAATCTGCTCGACGAGATGACGCGCCTTACCGACACGCGCTTCCTCGTCATCACCCATCACGCGCTGACCATGTCGCGCATGCATCGCCTATTCGGCGTGACTATGGCCGAGCGTGGCGTGAGCCAGCTCGTCTCCGTCACACTCGCCGAAGCCGAGCGCGTCGCGGCGGCCGAATAAGGCATTTCGCAACTGCGACAGAAACTTGCGCGCGCATTTCGCCGCAATAGGTTTTCTATAATAAAATCAATAGCTTAAGTGATAGTTGGTATTCTTGACACCATGGGGACCCAACCCTATGGTCCGCGCGCCTTCGACAGAGCCGCGAAGGTCAGCGTTCGCGCGGGTTTTTAAGGCAAGCGGGCGGGGAATGAGCAACACCACTCCCGAACCGGAAGACCTCAAGCGCCTGGGCAAGCGGCTGGAGGAAGTGCGGCAGCGCGAGTCGGCAAAGGCGCCGGCCTCCCCGCCCACTTCGATGGGCATCGCGTTCCGTTTCGCCGCGGAGATGATGTCAGGGCTCCTCGTGGGCGGAGGAATGGGATGGGGCATTGATTGGGCGCTTGGGCGCCTGTTTTCGATCCACACGCGCCCCGTCTTCCTCATCGTGTTTTTTGTGCTGGGCGCGGCGGCAGGTATCCGCAATGTGATGCATGCGGCGAAAGAGTTGAATGAGCAGTCGGCGGCCGCGATGAACGCAGCGCCTTCTGTGAAGGACGACGAAGAGGAGCGTTGAATCCCGTGGCTATGAATCCGATGGAGCAGTTCGAGATTCACCCGATCGTGCCCCTGCACATCGGCGGCTACGACGTTTCCTTCACCAACCAGTCGCTGTTGATGTGTATCGTCGTGGCGGCCGCCTCGCTTTTCCTCACGCTCTCCGTTTCCAAGAACCGCCTCGTGCCCTCGCGCGCGCAATCGATGGCGGAGATGTCCTACGAATTTGTCGCGAACATGATCCAGTCCGCGGCTGGGCATGACGGGCTCAAGTTTTTCCCGTTCGTGTTCACGCTTTTTATCTTCGTGCTGTTCTCGAATTTCCTGGGCCTGATCCCTGGATCGTTCACGGTGACGAGCCAGATCGCGGTGACCTTTTCGCTGGCGGCTGTCGTCATCCTGACCGTGCTGATCGTCGGCTTCGCGCGGCATGGCCTGGGTTTTCTCAAACTGTTCGTCCCGAAGGCCCCGATCCTGCTGCTGCTGCTGCTGGTACCGATCGAGATCATTTCCTTCCTGACGCGTCCGATCAGCCTTTCCGTCCGTCTTTTCGCCAACATGCTGGCGGGTCACACGATGCTACAGGTTTTCGCGGGCTTCGTGATTCTGTTGGGCGGCGCAGGCGGCGTGCTCTCGGTGCTGTCAATCGCGCCCATGTTCCTCATCGTTGCGATCATGCTGCTCGAATTGCTGGTGGCGTTCCTGCAGGCCTACGTCTTCGCGATCCTCACCTGCATCTATCTCAACGAAGCTCTCCACCTCCACGACCATCACTGACCAAACTGACCAAGAAGGGATTTAGATTATGGAACTCGCAGCAGCGAAAATGATCGGCGCGGGCCTTGCTTGTATCGCGCTCGTCGGCGCGGGCATCGGCATCGGCAATGTATTCGGCAGTTATCTCTCGGGTGCTCTGCGCAATCCGGGCGCGGCCGCCAGCCAGACCACCAATCTGCTCCTCGGCTTTGCGCTTTGCGAAGCGACGGGCCTGTTCGGCTTGGTGATCGCGCTCATCATCCTGTTCACGTAATGCAGCAACCCGCCCACACGACCGCGACGACGCATGCGCCTCACAAGGGCGCCGGCTTTCCGCCGTTCAAGACGGAGACGTTTCCGGGCCAGATCTTCTGGCTTGCGATCACGTTCGTCTTTCTGTTCGTCGTGTTGTGGCGCGTGGCGGGGCCGCGCATCGGCGGCGCTATCGCCATGCGCAAGGACAAGATCGCCAGCGATCTCGGGGCTGCGGAGGCGCACCGCAAGGAGGCCGACGCAGCTTCAGCCGCCTATGACACCGCGCTTGCTGCCGCCCGCGCGCGGTCTCGCGCGATGGACGACGAAAACCGCAAGCGTATCAATGACGAGATCGAGCGCGCCAAGGCGAAGGCCGAAGCCGAAGCGCACGATGCCATGGCCAAAGCCGATGCCGGCATTGCCGCCAGCCGCAGCGAAGCCAAAGGTCATGTCCTGCAAGCAGCACAGGACGCCGCCGCCCAGATCGTGGCGCGTCTGACGGGTGACAAAGTATCGCCGGAAGAAGCTGCCGCCGCCGTGCGCGCGGTGGCCGGGAGCTGAGTCATGGAATTCCTGCGCGATCCTGAAATTTGGGTGGCCCTAGGCTTTGTCATCGTCGTTGGCATTTTCCTGTGGCAGCGCGTGCCGGCCTTCATCGCAGGGTTGCTCGATCAACGCGCAGCCGCCATTTCCAAAGAGTTGGACGAGGCCAAGCGCCTGCGGGAAGAGGCCGCCGCCTTGCTCGCGGACTACAAGCGCAAGGCCGCTTCTGCCGAAAAGGAAGCCGAAAGCATCGTCACCGAAGCCAGGGCTGAAGCGGAACGTTTCGCTTCTGAAGCGCGCACGCAGCTGACCGCGCAGATCGAACGCCGCGCCCAGCAGGCGCAAGACAAAATTGCCCAGGCCGAAGCGCAGGCCACCGCCGAAATCCGTGCCCTCGCCGCGGACGCCGCGGCGGCGGCCGCCGAGAAGCTCATCGCCACCCGGATCGATGAAAAGCGCGCGGGCGCGCTGATCGATCAGAGCATCAAAGAGCTGCCGTCGAAGCTAAACTAAAGTTGGACTCACCCTTTCCAAACGATCCACAGATTCGGTGGGCGCGCGCCGCAGTGAATCCTGTCCGGTCTGCCTGTTGCTTCTAGACTTTCATCACCTGCAGTGATTTGGGGGCGATCATGGGGCGATTGGGGCGCGTTTCGACGGTACTGGCGCTGCTTGCATTGACGGGGTGCGCGGTTTCCAAAGGAATCGGCGATGCATCCGTCGCCTACAACGAGGGGGTAGCGCGGGCGAGCAATCAGCTCCTGCTGCTCAACGTCATCCGCGGCAGCATGCGCCACGACATTATCTACACCAGATTTTCCGGACTGCACGGCCAAGCCTCCGGCTCGTTAAAGGCCGACATCCCGCTTGGCTCCGGCGATTGGAAATCCTTCGCACCGTCGTTGGAAATATCGGGTACGCCCTCCTTCGATATCGAGGTGCAGGACAATCAGGATTTCATCCGTGCCGTAATGTCCTCTGTCGACGGCGATACGCTGATCTTCTTTCAGGATCAGGATTGGCCGATGGACCTGCTTCTGCATCTGTTCGTCGAACGGATTTCCGGCAACGAGGCTGCGATAAGTCACGTCCAACGTTCATCGGATGCGATCTGCAAAAATGCGAGCGACATCGAAAAAAGCGGTACTTATGATTTTGCACACAACAGCGAAACGGCGAAGCAGTGTGCGTTCATCCGTTATGTCCTGTCCAAGCGGCCGGCGTCGTGCACTAAGCCCTATTACGAAGAGATCTTGGTCGACACGGAAGAGAGGAAAGCAACGAAGAAGCCTGCTGTGCCGCAGACGCAAATCGTTTTCGACAACCGGCCGGACAAGGATTGCCTGTTCAGCGGCTTTCAGGAACTCGTCGGCCGCCTCATCGTGCTTCAAGTTCGCGCTCATTCAAGCAAGTCAAATGAGGCGCTGATCAACGGCATTCGTTTGGGTCATCCGGGACCGCTGACCGGCCCTCTGCTCGATGCCATCACGAAGGCCAACGACAATGACTACACGCTCAAAGCTGCCGGCAAGCGCAGTGTGACCATCCAAAAGACGACCAAAACAGCCGACATGATGGCTTTGCTCCTGACGAATGAGGAGTCGAACGGATACAAGGCCTATCGCGAGAGCGAGCAAATGCTTTCGTTCCAACAACTTGGCAGCGTTCAATCCGACCTTCCCAAGAGCGCTGCGCGTCAACGACCCAAAGAGCAGCTGGGATTATCGCTTCGCTCGCCGAACAGCATGATCTACTACCTCGGTGAAGTGTTGCGGGCCCAATACCCGAACGCTGTTGACGACGCCTGGAACGAGGATCGCGCGCGCAAAGTCGCGTTGAGAGTCGAGAACAACTGCGAACCAGCGAAGTGTAAGCCCATTTCGCTCTTCTCCGTGGCCGTCGACGATTGGCGTGGACGCTCTGCCGTTCGGGTACGAGACGGCGAACATCTTTTCTCCATCCCGCAATCAAGCTCGAACCGGGCGCTGCAGGTCATCGCTTTGGTGGAGCAGCTGCTGCGGCTCAATCAGAAAGCCGAGAAAGCACCCACCACGCAATCGGTACAGATTGTCGGTCCCTAACCGGCCGAGATCAGATACCACGCCAGCAGCGCGACGATGACGAGATCGCCGAGCGCCATCGTGAACGCGCGCTGCTTGCGAAAGTGCGGTTTGGACAGAACCAACACTACGAAACCGAGCTTGCCTGCGATCGAATAGAGCAGAATGGGCAGCCGCGCTTCGGCGTAGTACGCGGCATAAATGAGCATGAGGCCGGAAGCGAAGATCATCGCCCCCCAGCTGCGCGACACGAGCCCATGAGAGGCGTGCGAGATTTCTTCGCCAAAAATGACACGATTGGCGTAACGCGGCGCGACGGCCATCACCAGCATCGAGCACGTCAACACGCCGGACAGAATGAGGATCCAGCGGATGTTATCGACGATCCAGCCCATTGGTGCTATTTGGTTTCCGGCTGCACCACGCGGATGTGAAGTTCGCGCAGCTGCTTCTGCGTCACGTCGCTGGGGGCGTTCATCATCAGGTCCTGCGCCTGCTGGTTCATCGGAAACATGGTGACTTCGCGCAGATTTTCCTCGCCGGCGAGGAGCATGACGATGCGATCGATGCCGGGCGCCGTGCCGCCGTGCGGAGGCGCGCCAAAGCGGAACGCGTTCAGCATGCCGGCGAACTTGGTTTCAGTTTCTTCGCGCGCATAGCCCGCGATCTCGAACGCCTTCAGCATGACATCGGGATCGTGGTTGCGGATGGCGCCCGACGAAAGCTCGAGGCCGTTGCAAACGATGTCGTACTGATAGGCTTTCAAGCCGAGGATCGTGTCTTTGTCGGCCTGGTCGAGCGCCAGGAACTTGGCGCGGTCGAATTGCGGCATGGAGAACGGGTTGTGGGAGAAGTCGATTTTCTTCTCCTCCTCATTCCACTCATACATGGGAAAATCGACGATCCAGCAGAACTTGAATTCGCCTTCCCTGATGAGCCCAAGCTCGCGCCCAAGACGAATGCGCGCCTGACCTGCCAACGCGGCTGCGCGATCTTTCTTGGCGTCTGCGGAGAAGAACAACGCATCGCCGGCCTTCACTCCTGACTTCTGCGCCAAGGCGCTCAGCGCCGGCTCCGGAATGAACTTCGCAATCGGGCCCTTGCCTGCGAGCTTGCCGCCATCGTCTTCAAACACGATGTAGCCAAGACCGGGTGCGCTCATTTCGCCGCGCGCCCAATCGTTCAGCTTGTCGAAGAATGAGCGCGGCTGCGAGGCGGCGCCGGGGGCGGGAATAGCTCTTACGGTCTTGTTTTTGAACGCTTTAAACTCAACGTCGTCCCGAGCGAACACTTCGCTGACATCGGCGATGACGATGGGATTGCGCAGGTCTGGTTTGTCGACGCCGTATTTCAGCATCGACTCGTCATAGGCGATGCGCGGGAACGGCGCCGGCGAAACGGCGCGGCCATTGGCGAATTCTTCGAACACGCCGTGCAAAACAGGCTCGACCGCGGCGAAGACGTCGTCTTGCGTGACGAAGCTCATCTCAAGGTCGAGTTGATAGAACTCACCCGGCGAGCGGTCGGCACGGGCGTCCTCGTCACGAAAGCACGGCGCGATCTGGAAGTAACGGTCGAAGCCCGCCACCATGATGAGCTGCTTGAACTGCTGCGGCGCTTGCGGCAGCGCATAGAACTTTCCCGGATGCATGCGCGACGGCACCAGAAAATCGCGCGCGCCTTCCGGCGAGGACGCAGTCAGGATCGGCGTCTGGAATTCGGTGAAGCCCTGTTCGATCATGCGGCGGCGGATGGACGAAATCACCTTCGAGCGCAGGGTGATGTTCTTATGGATGCGTTCGCGGCGCAGATCGAGAAAGCGATACTTAAGGCGCGTGTCTTCCGGATAGTCCATGTCGCCGAACACCGGCAGCGGCAGCTCCTGGGCCATCGATTCGATATTAATCTCTTCGATGCGGATCTCGATCTCGCCCGTTGGGTTTTCCTTGTTAACGGTATCGGGCGTGCGCGCGACCACCGGACCGGTGATCGTCACCACCCATTCGGACCGGCACCTGTCGGCCTGGGCGAACGCGGCTTCGTCGGGTTCCACCACGCATTGGGTGATGCCGTAATGGTCGCGCAGGTCGATGAAGAGCAGCCCGCCATGGTCGCGCCGGCGGTTCACCCAGCCCGAAATCCGGACGCGCTGGCCCACGGCTTCCTTGCGAAGCTGGCCACAGGTATGGGTGCGGTAGGCGTGCATGTCTGCGCCCCAGAAAAAAGCGCCGTATGTGGCGGGTTCCAGGGTGTCCGGTCAAGGCATTTGGCGGCGACAAATGTTGCAAAGGAGCCTTATGCTCAGCGCATTCCTGAAGGATCGAATCTCCATGAGCCTGCCGCGCATTTCCGCCTGCCTGTTCGCAGTCTTGGCAACGCTGTTTGCTGTTCCCGCAACGGCGGCGGGGCCGCACAACGTGCTGCTCTTTATCGCCGACGGCCTTCGCTATGTGAGCGTGACGCCCGAAACCGCGCCGACGCTGGCGCGCATCGAGCGCGAAGGCGTGGACTTCACCAACAGCCATTCGCTCTATCCCACGATCACGACGGTGAACGCATCGGCCATCGCCACAGGGCATTACATCGGCGATACCGGTAATTTCGGCAATCAGCTCTACACCGGGTTTCCTTCGCCGGAAGCCGGCAACGCCATGACGCCGTTTCTGGAGCAGGACAAGATTCTGGGCGAAATGAACGAGCATTTTGCCGGCAACTATCTCAATGAAGAGTCTCTGCTCGCCGCAGCGCGGCGCGCAGGCTATTCGACGGCCGTATTCGGCAAGGTCGGACCGACCGCGATCCAGGACGTGACCGCGCGCGACGGCACGACAACGATCGTCATCGACGATAGCATCGGCACGCCAAGCGGATTGCCGATCTCGGCGGAATTGGCTGCGGCCATGAGCGCGTCCGGAATTCCCGCGACCGCACCCAAGACCGCCTTTCCCAATGTCGATCAGCAGAAATATCTGCTGTCCATCGTCACCAAGATCGTGCTGCCGAAATTCAAGCAGGCCAACAAGCCGTTCGTGCTGGTGTTCTGGTCGCGCGATCCCGACGCCACCCAGCACAGCGCGAAGGACAGTCTCGGCAAGCTCATTCCCGGGATCAACAGCGCGACGGCGAAAGCCTCTATCCGCAATGCCAGCGACATATTGCAGGGGTTGCTTGACGGCCTGAAAGCCGATGGCCTTGACGCCTCGACGGACGTCTTCGTCACCGCCGATCACGGGTTTTCGACCATCTTCAAGCACAGCAAGACCAGCGCTTCGGCGCAGTATGCGATCGCGCCCTCGCCGCTCGATGCGGTGGACACCAAGAACGCCCCGCCGCCGCCGTCCGAACGCGATCTGTTTCCGGGCTTTCTCGCCATCGATCTCGCCGATGCACTGGGCTTGCCGCTTTATGACGCGAATACGCAAAAGCGCGTCGACTACAAGTCCGGCCTGCATCCCTCCGCCGGCAACGGCTATTTGGGCAGCGATCCTGCAAACCCCGAAGTGATCGTGGTGTCGAACGGCGGCTCCGACCACATCTATGTCTTCGGCGCCAACCAGACCGCGCGGGCGCAAGAGATCGTGCGCATCCTGAGCGGCGAGGATTACGTCAGCGGCATCTTCACCAACGATGCGCTGGGCGAAATCGCCGGCGCCCTGCCGCTCAGCGCCGTCAACCTGCACGGAACGGCCTTGACGCCGCAACCTACGATCATCGTGAGCTTCCGCTCGTTCGTGATTCCTGGTTGCAAACCGGCACTGATGTGCGCCGCCGAGGTAGCCGATACCTCACTCCAGACCGGTCAAGGCATGCACGGCACCTTTAGCCGCGCCGATACCCGCAACTTCATGGCCGCCTTGGGGCCCAGTTTCAAAAGAGGGTTTGCCGATCCAGCGCCCGTCAGCAACGCCGATATCACGCCCACCTTGGCCGCCATCCTCGGGCTCAACATCGCGCCCAAGGGCGGGTTGAAGGGCCGCGTCGCCACGGAGGCTCTGAAGGGCGGCAAGGGGGTAACCGTGACGCGAGGCTGGCAAGTGTCCAAACCCGCCCGGAACGGCCAGAAGACCGTTCTCGACTACCAGCAGGTGGATGGCGCCCGCTATTTCGACGCGGCCGGATTCAGAGGCCGCACGGTGGGCCTGTCCGCGCACTGAAAATACGGTGAGCCGCGAATTCCGCCCCTGCGAGGGGCGCGAATCCGTTATAGCCGTGTCATGCGGATTGTGGATTCCACCAAAGAGCTGAAGGCCCTCGTGGCCGATCTTGAGGGCGCGCCTTACCTCGCCCTCGACACCGAGTTCATGCGCGACCAGACCTATTGGCCGAAGCTCTGCCTGATGCAGGTGGCGGCGCCGGGCGGCCACGGCGCGATCATCGATCCGCTTGCCGACGGCATGGACCTCAAGCCGTTTTATACGCTGCTGAAATCGCCGCATATCGTGAAGGTGTTTCATGCGGCCAGGCAGGACATCGAGATCTTTCATCATCAAGGCGGCGTGATCCCCGATCCGCTTTTCGACTCGCAAATCGCGGCGATGGTGTGCGGGTTCGGCGAGGCGGCGTCCTACGAAACGCTGGCGCGAAAGGTGGCGAAAGTCGAGATCGACAAGTCCGCGCGGTTTACAGACTGGAGCCACCGCCCCCTCAGCAAGCGCCAGTTGGAATACGCACTCGCGGACGTGACGCATCTTTGCACGATCTATGAGGCGCTGAAGTCCGAGCTCGAACGCAGACACCGCGCAAGCTGGGTGGAAGAAGAAATCTCGGCGCTGAAAGATCCCGCCCTCTACCGCCTGTCGCCTGAAGATGCCTGGAAGCGGCTGAAGGCCCGCACCACCAGCAAGCGATTTCTCGCAATGCTCGCAACGATCGCCGCCTGGCGCGAACGCGAAGCCCAGACCCGGGACGTCCCCCGCAATCGCGTGCTGAAGGACGAAGCCCTGCTTGAGATCGCGGCTCATCCGCCGGAGAACGCAGAGAATCTGGAACGCATCCGCGCCATACCGCGAGGGTTCGCTTCGTCGCGCGCCGGCAAGAACTTGATGGATGCGATCGAAGCTGGCCGCCACGCGCCTCCGCCGGACGGCATCGAGCCGGAAAGGCCGCGCCGCAAGCACGAGCCGGTGCCCGCTGCCATCGATCTTTTGAAGACACTGCTCAGATTGAGAGCCGAAGAGGCTCATGTCGCGCCGCGATTGATCGCGACGGTAGACGATATCGAAAATCTTGCTGCGTTCGAAGACGACGGCATTGCGGCCTTGCACGGCTGGCGGGCCGAAGTGTTCGGCCATGACGCCATTGCCTTGCGCGACGGCAAATTGGCGATCGCACTCGAAAAGGGCCACGCAGTCATCGTCGAACTCGAAGACGACGAGTAACCGCCCGAAGCCTTCTGCCACAAGGGCTTAGCTCCGGCGCCGTGCGCATTGCAAATTTCACACGCCGGTCTCATGGAACCAAGCCTGCCGTGATAGATTTGGATTCCTGGGGCACCAGCACCGAGGAACACACGTGGCACAGCTCAGGCTCGACCGGGAGGCGGTGATTGCCGCCGGAAAACGCGTGTTGCCGATACTCGACAGTGTCTTCATGCGTTTCACTGCGATCGAGGACCGCCAGATCATTCCCAACGAACTCTTTCCCTGGACTAAGGATTTGGAAGACGGTTGGGGGCCCATCCGCGACGAGGCACGACAGTTTCTGCGGGATACCTCTTCGATCCCGTCCGTTCGCGAGCTTTCCCCGGATCATCACAAAATCGCCGTGGACGACAAATGGCGGTCTTATTTCCTGTGGGCTTACGGTCTGCGCGTCGACGACAACTGCGCCCGTTGCCCAGAGACGGCACGTCTGCTGGATCGCATTCCCGGCCTCCTGACGGCATTTTATTCCGTGATGCTCGCGGGCGCCCATGTGCCGCGCCACACAGGTCCGACCAAAGCGATTCTAACGGCGCATCTGGGACTGATTGTTCCGGAAAACCGCGAACAATGCAGAATGCAGATCGGCGAACAGGACGTGATCTGGCAGGAAGGCCGCTTGGTCATCTTCGACGACATGAACCCGCACGAAGTATGGAACAGCACGAACGAGGACCGCGCGGTGCTTCTGTTGCACGTCAAGAGGCCGTTGCGGTTTCCGGGCTCGCTGCTGCAGAATCTGTTCTTCGCCGCGCTTCGAAAGAGTCCGTTCGTTCAAGATGGCTTGCGCAATCTGGATCGCTGGCAAAAAAACGAGTTGAAGCACTGACGGCCTATCAAGGCCGCGTCCGAAACTCCTTGCCTTCTTCCAGCCATTTGGCGCGTTCGGCGCGCAGCAGAGAGCGCCTCACTTTGCCGGCATCGTCGCGCAGCATTTCGCCGGAGAATTCATAGCTCTCCGGACATTTGTAGCGCGCGAGCTTTTCGGCCATGTGGGCGTGCAGATCCGATGGCGTAAGTTTCACACCTGCTTTGGGCTGCACAACGGCGTGCACGCGCGCGCCGAGATCGGGGTCCGGCACACCGACAACGACGGCGGTTCCAACACCGGCGTGCTCGTAAAGTGCCGCTTCGACTTCGGCCGGATAGATATTGGCGCCGCCGCGCAAAATGAGATCGGTGCGGCGGTCGGCGAGGAAGACGTAGCCGTCTTCGTCCATCCAGCCGATATCGCCGATGGATTCCCACCCCTCATCGCGGCTCTTCGGTTCGGCACCGAGATAGTGATAGGTCGAGCCCGGCCCCGCCGCGGCCCAAAAATAAATCTCTCCAATTTCGCCGGGCTTGCAGTCCTGGCCCGCCTCATTGACGACGCGCAGCTTGGATTCGCCTTGAATGCGCCCAACCGAACCGCGCTTCGCCGTCCATTCGATACCGTTGAGGATGGTGGCGCCCTGCCCTTCGGTGCCGCCGTACAATTCCCAAATGCGCTCGCCCCCGAGCCAAGCGATCCATTGCTCTTTCAGGGCCGGCGGCATTGGGGCGGCCATGTGCCAGACCTGTTCCAGCGAGGACGTGTCGAAGCGCTCGCGATCCGGCAGCGACCAGATGCGATGCATCATGGTGGGAACAAAGTTCACCCAGTTCACGCGATGCCTCTGGATAAGCGTCATCGCTTCGGCCGGATCGAAGCGGCGCATGCCGACGATGTGGTTGCCGCAGAACAGGGCGATATGCGTCAGTCCGAACGGTGCGTTGTGATAGAGCGGCCCCGGGTTGAGCACGCAGCCGTCGATCTTCTGACCGAAGCCAGGAGCCTCGGGATCCCACTGCGCCGGCCTGTGATCGACGATGACTTTGGGGCGGCCCGTCGAACCTCCGCTGGTCATGCCCTTCCAGTTCTTCGCCGGCAACTCGCGCACCGGCGAGGGATCATAACCTTGCAAATCGGCTTCGGCGGAAACGATCTTTGCGCCGGGCAGCAGCGATGGATCGGCGCCGACCACTACGCTTGGCTTCACCAGATCGACAATCGCCTTGAATTCGCCGCCTGGAAGCTTGCTCGCAACAGGGTTGGGCGTGGCGCCCAGTTTCCAAATCGCAAAGGTGTTTTCGAAAAATGAGTTGCCGTTCGGGATAGATAAGGTGACGAAGTCGCCCGCCTTCACGCCCGCGTCCCTTAAAAGTCTGGCGCGGCGATTGGTCCGGTCTTCGAATTCCGACCAAGTCAGCCCGCCCTCCGGATGAGTGAGGACCGGTGCATCTTTAGGTTTCCTGTCGCGGTGATGACGGGGCAATTCCCCCATCGCAATTTCGGCCATGGCGCTTCCGGGTTTATCGTTTCCGGAAAAGGCTGCCCCGCTAACCCAGCGAGCGCAAGTCAGCCGCCAAGGCCTAGACGAACGCGACGTTCTGCAACGGCAGCGGCTGAAGGCCGAAACTGCTTTCGAAATCCTGGAAGATCGCAACCAGTTCTTCGGCGTCCACCCTAAGGGCGCGCTCGGGCGGAAAGCGGTAGCGCCAGAAACTGGTGAGATGCGACATGGCACCGAGCCTGTCGCCCAGTTTCAGAAACATGCGGGGCGCACCCAGAAGAAAATCGCGAAAGGCCTTGGGCTCTCTGTGCTCGACGAGATTGGCATAGGCATCGTCGTAGATCTTGAGCGTATTGCCAACTTCGATACCGGCTTCGCGGACCGCTTCGATGATCCGCTTCTTGGAAGATACCGTCCACGACGCATACTCGCCCGCCAACGGACCGGCCAGCTTGATGCTGCGCAATTCCTTGAGGACGGAAGCGACTTCCGGCCAGAAGTTCGTCATCGACCATTTGTAGTAGAGAAAGCCGCGCCAGCTGAAGATGCCCTCGTTGAAATCCTCGCCTTCCATCATCAAGGTCACGCGCAGCGGCTCGAGCCGCTCGTTCACTTCGTTGGAGAGCAGCGCCGAGACCAGTTTCGCCGTGTCTTCTTCATGGCCGGATGACGTGCCGCCCATCGCAAGCGCGATCAGCCGCTGGATGGTCTCGGCGGTGAATTCGTACATCTTAAGGCGGTCGGCTGGTGAAATGTCGAAATAGCATTCTGCGACGTCGATATCGTGCGCGCGCAAATGTTCGCGCAGCAGAAAGGGATCGAGCGACGGAATGGCATTGATCAAGCGAAGCACGTCGATGTCGTGCTCCGCGGACGCGTCGCCGTGGTTGCCGATCTCCGAAACCGTGTCGCGGAAGCCGCGCTGATCCACCAGGAACGAGTGCCCGCCCATGCGCAGATCGGTGACTTCGAACGGCACGATGATCTTCGTCGCCACCGTCTTGGCACCCGGAAAGAGATAGGTTTCATCCGAGCGGACGCGGTGCTTGAGAACGATCGACCGGTTGAGCACAGAAGACTGAAATAGCGGCCGCTTGGCGTAGTCAGGTTTCTTGTCGTGCCTGGCGCCGATAGCGACGAGGTTGAGCACCCGGCTGGTTGAGGCCCCGCCAAGCAAGCTCAAAGAACGGATGGAACGATCGGTCTGCACGCCGGCCTCTGCTGAAGGGGCCAATGTGCCTAACGCCGGTTAAGAATGGGTTGGCCAACGCTCCGGCTGGGCGGCCTTAGTTTGGCAGCTTCAATTGGGATCCGGCCCGCCGGTGGCCAAATCGGCTTCGCCCTCGCCCTCGTAGGGATCCTCATCGGGGCCCAGCTGATCGCTGGGCGTGGGCACGTCGAAGCCTGAGGGCGGCAACGCCTCCAGGAAGCCCGCTGCTTTCAATTCGTCCATTCCCGGCAGATGGGTGACGCTTTCCAGGCCGAAGTGGACGAGGAATGCTTCCGTGGTTCCGTAGGTCACAGGGCGCCCTGGCGTGCGCTTGCGGCCGCGAATTTTAACCCAGCCCACCTCCATCAGGACGTCCACGGTGCCCTTGGACAGCATCACGCCACGGATATCTTCGATCTCGGCCCGAGTGACGGGCTGGTGATAGGCGATAATGGCCAGGGTCTCGATCGCGGCGCGCGAGAGGCGGCGTTGTTCGGGGCGCTCCTCGCGCAGCAGGAAAGCCAAATCGGGCGCCGTCCGGAACTGCCATTTTTCCGCGACGCAAACCAGGGTTACCCCGCGCTTCTCATAGATGCGTTGAAGCTCGGCCAGCAGCATGGGCACATTGGCGCCCTCGGGCAGCGATGTAGACAGCGCTTTCGCGTCCAGCGGCTCGGAGGCGGCAAACAGCAACGCTTCCATCATGCGCAGATGTTCCGGATTCACGGCCGGGGACGGCATATCGCTCGACTCGCTCTCAGGTACAATTTCCGCCTCGACTTCCGCTTTCAGTTCTCTCAGGCGTATGACGCGGTTCATGTTACGGCCTCCACGGGCCCGAGTGCGACGCGGTCTTTCACATAGATCTCGTCAAACGGTTTCAGCTGGCGAATCTCGACCTTGCCGTCACGCGCCAGTTCTAGGCATGCGAGCAGCGTACTCGCAAGCGCCGAGCGGCGGCGTCCACCGCCGGACCATTCGAACGGGATGAGTCGCGACAACGCGCTCCAATCGCCGATGCGGCCGAGCATGCGCTCCAGCCGTTCGCGGGCCTCTTCGATCGCCAGAACCGGAATTTGTTTGAGCCGGTAATTTTGTCCCTTCACCTTCTTCAAGCGCTGGGTCGCATAAGCGGTGAGCAGGTCATAAAGCGTATCGGTCTGTGTCCGAAGCTTGACGACATTGACCGGTTCCGGTGCGCCGCGCTCGAAGACTTCGCGTCCCAAGCGGTCGCGCGCCATGAGACGCGCGCCGGTTTCGCGCATCGCGTCCAGGCGTTGCAGGCGCCAACGCAGGCGCGCCGCCATTTCGTCGGCGGTCGGTTCGCCTTCCACGCCAGGGGGCTGAGGCAAAATGAGCCGCGACTTGAGATAAGCGAGCCAAGCCGCCATCACCAGGTAGTCCGCAGCGAGTTCCAGATTGCGCCGCTTCGTGTTCTCGACGAATTCCAGGTATTGATCGGCGAGCTTCAGAATTGAGATCTTCGCGATATCGACCTTCTGATTGCGCGCTAGCGTCAACAGAAGATCGAGAGGCCCTTCGAAACCGTCGACGGTCACGAACAGCGCCTCTTCGGGCGCCGCCTGAATGGCCTCCATTTCGCCGAATTCGTCGCTCTCTTCGCTCACGCGAGCACTCCAAGAAGCTCGGCCAGATGCGCATCCGCGGCCGCGGCGTCGAACCCGTCAGTCTCTTGGGCCAGATGCGCCATCGCGGCTTCGACCCGCTTGCGCGGCACACCTTCCAGAGGTTTCACCTCGCCTGCCACTTCGCGCATTTCCTCGAGCTTGCCGTTGCAATGGAGCACTATATCGCAACCGGCGAATAGCGCAGCCTTCGTCCGCACGGAAAGCGCTCCCGAAAGGGCATTCATCGACAAATCGTCGCATAACAGGACACCGTCGAATCCGATTTCTCCGCGAATCACGTCGCGAATCACTTTGGGGCTTGTGGTCGCCGGGCGCTGTGCATCGATCGCTTCGTAGACGACATGCGCCGTCATCGCGAGCGGGCAGTGGTTGAGGCTGCGGAAGGTCACAAAATCCGTCGCGCTGAGCTCTTCCGCCGAAGTAGAGACGCGCGGCAGAGCCATATGGCTGTCCGCGGTGGCCCGGCCATGGCCGGGAATATGCTTCATGACGGGAAGCACGCCGCCCTCCAGCATGCCTTCAATCACATGGCGGCCAAGCTCGATGATCAGCGCCGGATCCTTGGCATAGGCACGATCGCCGATGACGTCGCTTGCGCCTTCCACGGGAACGTCCAGGACGGGCGTGCAGTCGACATTGATGCCAACGTCACGCAGATCATGCGCGATCAGGCGGGCGTTGAGATAGACCGCCTCGCGGGCCGCTTCCGCATCGCGCTCGTGAAGCTCACCAAACAGGCGCGCGGCAGGTCGAGACTTCCATTGCGGCGGCCGCAAACGCGCGACCCGCCCTCCTTCCTGATCGACCAACACCGGCGCTTTGGGATCGTTCACGGTTTCGCGCAGCGACTGCACGAGCCTGGTCAGTTGCGGTTTGGTGAGGATGTTCCGCGCGAACACGATGAAGCCCCAAGGCTGCGTGTCCTTAAAGAAGCTGCGCTCATCCGGCGACAGTTCCGTTCCGGCGCAGCCGTAGATCGCGCGCGACCGCATGCTATCCCCCCACTCTCTCGGCAGCTTCTCTCAGCGCTTCGCCGTCAGGCAATCGCCCCCGTCAGCCTTCAACTTCTGGCACATCGCTGCCGCTGCGGCCTTACTGTCGAACGAACCGATGCGTAGGCGATACCAAGTGCCCTTGGCGCCCAAATCCACCTTCATGACGTCGCTGGCCGATCCGGCCACTACCGGATGTTTCGCCTGATAGGAGCGCCACGCCGCCGTCGCGTCGGCTTGGGATTTATAGGCGCCGATTTGCAGGACAAAGGCCCCAGTTCCCGCCGATGCCGTTTTCACAGCCGGCGCGGGAGCGGGTGGTGTCGCGGCCGGCGTTTCCGTTTCCGGCGGTTTGCTGACAGTCGGCGCCGGCTTCTCCACCACGGGTGGCGGCCTGGTCTCGGTCAGCGACGGTTTCAGGGGCGCGGGCTTCATCGGTTGCAACTGCGCCGGCTTCACTGTTTCTGCGGCGGCTGCGGTCTTGGTTTGGGCGGGCGCCGTCATCTCGGTTTGGGCGGGCGTTGGCGGCGCGGGCTTTGTTTGCGTCGGCGGCGGCGTGGCGTCTTCCTCGCTCGCTGCGTCGTCGGGCGCCGGCTGTTCATAGATTTTGAGGCCCTTGTAGGGCGTCTCGTTGGCAACATCTTGGGTCGGTGTTTCGCGCACGGGCCCGCTCTGCGCCGTGATGATGCGCGGTGCATCTTCGCGGCCCTGCTTGATGCCCTGGTTGTAGGCAAGCCAAACCACGCCAGCGAAGGCGAATACCACCAGCAAGCCGATAACGATCAGAAGCGAGAGGCGCGACCCACCCTCGTCGTCCTCGTCTTCCGCTCCGTCGAACACATCGTCGTCGGACGGCTCATAGACGCTACGTTCGTACTTGGCCATGAAGTTTTCTCGGCCCCTCGCCGAATCTGAACGTACCCATGAATCTAGCACCCGAAGCTGGCCGAATCACGGCGGCAAGCCGTCAAAGCGAGATTTCGGTGTGGAATACACGGGCATATTCCAGCACCACGTAGCGGTCCGTCATACCGGCAATATAGTCGCGCACCACTGAGACCGTGCGCGCATCGCCCGGAGCACCGCACCCCTTCGCCCAGTCGGCGGGAAGCAAGTTCGGGTCGGCCGTAAACGCCTCGAACAGCCTTGTCACCGCACCCTTGGCGCTGCCCATGGCTGCCATGACGCGGGGATGGCGATACATCCGCTCGAAAAGGAATTTCTTCAGCGCCGCGAGTTCCCCGGACATGTTTGAGGAAAGAGACGCCATGGCAGCCTTGTGGGCGCGCACGTCGCCGACCGACTTGGGCTTGGTGCCCTCAATCCGCGCGCGCGTCTCCGCCAGCAGGTCGCCGATCAGCGCACTCATCAGTCTACGGACGATTTCCCCGATGAGCCGGCCGAGTTCGAGGTCGCCGTAGCGCGACGCGATCTCTTTGACGCAGGCTCCCGCCAGCGGCGCTTGCGCCAAATCGGCTACCGAGAAAAGCCGCGCCCGCAATCCGTCGTCGATGTCGTGGTTCACATAGGCGATATCGTCGGCGAGCGCGGCAAGCTGGGCTTCCAGTCCAGGCCAGCTTCCAAGATCGAGAGTCCAGCGCGCATCGAAGGAGGCAATCGGGCCAGGCAGCGGTTTCCCGCCCTGCGCCGGCAGGGGACCATTGTGCTTCACCAGCCCCTCCAAAGTCTCCCACGTGAGATTGAGACCGTCGAAATCGGCATAGCGGTGCTCGAGCCTGGTCACCAGCCTGAGCGCGTGCGCGTTGTGGTCGAAACCGCCGAACTTAGCGGTAACGGCGTTCAAGGCCTCTTCGCCCGCATGGCCGAACGGCGTGTGGCCAAGGTCGTGGGACAACGCCACGGCTTCCGCCAGATCCTCATCGACAGCCAACACGCGGGCCAGGGAGCGCGCGATCTGCGCGACTTCGAGCGAATGTGTCATCCGCGTGCGGTAGTAGTCGCCCTCGTCTTGCACAAAGACCTGGGTCTTGTGCTTAAGCCGGCGAAACGCCGTCGAATGAACGATGCGGTCACGGTCGCGCTGGTAACAGGTGCGTGTTGGGCTTTCGTTTTCGCGATGAAAGCGACCCCGGCTTTCGGACGGCTGTGTCGCAAAAGGCGCGAGTTTCCCCGGTGCTTCGAACAGCAACCCGGTCAGGCGGCCTGCCGGTGTTTGGGCCTGTTTCAAGGCCTCGGGCTTTGCTTCGGCGCTCACCGCGCCTACATAAGGCATTATGAGCGTTGAAACAGCCGTCCCCGTCCGCGTTTCAGCCCGCGCCGCCAAGAGAATCGCCGAGATCCTGAAGGCGGAACCGGCGCCGGTGATGCTGCGCGTCGCGGTGACCGGTGGGGGTTGCTCCGGATTTCAGTACAATTTCGCACTCGACGATGCCCGCGCCGACGACGATCTCGTGATCGAGCGTGACGGGGCCGTGGTGCTGGTGGACGCCGTCTCGCTCGATTTTCTCAAGGGCGCGGAGATCGACTTCGTGGACGATCTCATCGGTGCCGCTTTCAAAGTCAACAATCCCAACGCCACCTCGTCTTGTGGCTGTGGCACGAGTTTTTCGGTTTAGAGAGCCAACCCTCCCCCTGAGGGAGGGTCGAACGATTGAGCGAAGCGAAATCGTTCGGGGAGGGGTCATGCCGCGCCCTCGAAAACAAGCGAACAATTTTCGGCCGAGCGAGTGATTTTGTGTGTCACGGCATGACCCCTCCCCGAAATTTGCTACGCTGCGCTTCGCAAATTTCGACCCTCCCTCAAGGGGAGGGTGATAGGTCCTATGAAAATCGCCACCTGGAACGTGAATTCCATCAAAGCGCGTCTCGACGCGGCCGTTGCCTGGCTGAAAGAGGCTCAGCCCGACGTGCTGTGCATGCAGGAAATCAAGACTACTGACGAAAGCTTTCCCGCCGAGGCGTTTGAGGCGCTTGGGTATAATTGCGCCGTACACGGACAAAAGAGCTACAACGGGGTCGCGATCCTCTCCAAGCGGCCGATGGAAGACGTAACGCCACGCCTTCCCGGCGGCGACGACAGCGACGATCACGCCCGCTACATCGAAGCGGTGGTTCCGGGAAAAAAGGGCGTCGTGCGCGTGGCCTCGATCTACGCGCCCAACGGCAATCCCATCGGCACGGAGAAGTTCACCTACAAACTTTCCTGGCTCGACCGTTTCGACGTTCACGCGCAAGAGCTGCTCAGGGAGGAGGAACCGACCGCGTTGATGGGCGACTACAACGTCATTCCCATGCCGTATGATTGCTGGGATCCGAAAGTTTGGACAAATGACGCCCTCTACCAGCCGGAGTCGCGCGCGGCGCTCCGGCGCGTCGAAAATCTCGGATACACCGACGCAATCAAAGCCTGCCACGCCGAGAAAGGGCTCTATACATTCTGGGACTACCAGGACGGTGCCTGGCGCAAGAACCACGGCATCCACATCGATCACATCCTGCTTTCGCCGCAGGCCGCCGATCACTTGAAGACAAGCGGTATCGACAAAGAAGTGCGCGCCGGCGAGCGTCCGTCGGACCACGTTCCGGTTTGGTGCGAGCTGGATATCTAGTCCGGCTCGCGTTCGTTCGCGTCGCGCTCGAAGATCGCTTCCAGGCTCGTCAGATTCATGCCGTGCTTGAGATAGTTGTACGGCGTGAGGTTGACGGCCTTGATGATCGGCCGCGCGATGCTGCCGTCTTCGGCAAGATCGAAGTCCAGGACATTGATGCAGCCGGTATCCTGTTGAAAGGCGCTCATGGCGCGAAGGCCGGCGCCGGTCGCCCAACTCAGCACCAAGCGATTGATGCCTTCATGGGCGACGACGAGGATCGTGTGCCAATCCTTCTCGCGCAGCAGTTTCTCCACGGCAGTGACCGCCCGTGCCTGCGCATCGGCAAACAATTCTCCGCCCGAGAAATTCGCCGCACCTGGCTCATGGGCGCGCGAAAAATAGGAATTCATCTGTTCGATGAGTTCGGCGCGACTTTTTACTTTGGGAGCCTTGCCGCCGCCCTGGACTTCGACAAGGGCCGGTTCGATTTCGAGCGCCGGAGGGGCCGGCAGGCAGCTCAGCACCAATTCCGCCGTCTCGCGCGTTCTGGGATAACCCGAGCAGATCGCGCGATCGAAAACCACATGTTGAAAAGCGCGGCCTGCAGCTTCTGCTTGCAAGCGCCCGCGCGGCGTCAGCGAGACGGCATGAATCGCTCCGCTTTCTACGACCGCTTTGGAGAGATAGTCCACGTGACCATGGCGCATCAGATAAACGCGCCGGCGCGCGGCGGTGCCTGGAAGCGTGCTCATCTTTCAGATTGCACCCACGCTTTGCAGCGCGTCGATTTCGGCTTTCGAAAACCCCCATGCACTTAGCGACGCCGGATTGTCCGCGGCTTGCGGCGGGCCTTGCACTTCGGGAACCGTGCGGCTGAAGCGCGGCGCCGGCGCGGGTTGCACGACGCCGTCCACCTCCACGAAGGTTTTGCGCGCGACGTTGTGCGGATGCTTGGGCGCTTCGGCGAGCGAGAGCACCGGCGCGTAACAAATATCCGTGCCCAGCATGATCGCATCCCACTCATCGCGCGTCTTCGTCTTGATAACGGCGGCGAGTTTTTCCTTGAGCAACGGCCAGGCATTGCGATCCATCTGGGCGGCGAATTCGGGATCCGAAAGGTGCGCCTTCTCGACGAGCTCCTTGTAGAATTGCGGTTCGATCGATCCCAGCGCGATGAATTTTCCGTCTTTGGTTTCATAGGCGCCGTAGAAATGCGCACCCGAGTCCAGGAGGTTCACGCCGCGCGTATCCTGCCACACGCCCGAAGCCGTCATGCCGTAGAACATCGCCATGAGCGACGAGGCACCATCGGTCATCGCGGCATCGACCACCTGACCTTGGCCGGAACGTTTGGCTTCGACCAATCCGCAAACCACGCCGAACGCCAGATAGAGAGCGCCGCCGCCGAAATCGCCGACCAGATTGAGCGGTGGAACAGGCTTGCCGCCTGCCAAGCCGATCGCGTGCAGAGCGCCGGTAAGAGCGATGTAATTGATGTCGTGACCGGCGGCGTTGGCCAGGGGACCGAACTGGCCCCACCCCGTCATGCGGCCATAGACGAGTTTCGGATTGCGTTTGAGACACACATCCGGACCGACGCCGAGACGCTCCATCACGCCGGGCCGAAAGCCCTCGATCAGCGCATCGGCTTTGCCAATCAGCTTGAGTGCGGCTTCGACGCCTTCGGGCTTCTTCATGTCGAGCGCGACCGCCCTGCGGCCGCGCATGCCCACTTCCGTCTTGTGCGGCGAGCGGCCGCCTTTGCGGTCGATACGGATGACCTCCGCCCCCATGTCGGAAAGGAGCATGGCGCAGAATGGTCCGGGGCCGATACCGGCAAATTCGACGACCCTAATTCCCTGCAATGGACCCATGACAATCCTCATCTCAATTGCGCCTCATTTCCCTCTTAGCTGGCGTGGGAAATCAGGTAAACAGACGCCCGCCATGCGCCGCCTTGCAACCGCCGTTCTGCTCGCAATTGTTGCGCTTTACGCAGCGCCGGCCTCGGCAGCGGGCACGAAGCTCATCTACAAAGTCGACCACGCAACGGCCGTGGTGGAAAACCGCATGCTGGTCATCACCGCGACCGGCGCGGTGCGTAGCGGCGGATGGGAGCGTCCGCATTTGCGCATGAAGCAGGCCTGGATTCCGGAATCCGATACGCTCGTCGTCGAGTTTCTCGCGACACCGCCCACGGGCCGCGCCATGGTGATCCAGGCGATCCTTCCGGTTCGGGCAATGCTGAACGCGCCTCTGCCGCACTATGGCGCAATACAAGTGAAAATAGTCGCGGAAACGAACAGCGTCACGGTTCCCATCAACCTGACGCATTCCTCTAAAGCGACTGGGCCTCGTCGATTGCGATAATCGAACCCGTGATCGCGCGGGACGCATCGGACGCCAGCAGCAGGAACAATCCGTCGAGGTCTTCTTCTTTCTCAAGCCGCCGCTTTGGGAACGAGCGGATTTGCGCTTGTCCTTGATCGCTGTTGAACCAGGCGCCGTTGAGCTCGGTCTCGATATATCCGGGACAGATGGCGTTGACGTTGATGTCGTATCTCGCCCATTCACGCGCGAGACATTGCGTCATCATCGCAAGGCCCGCCTTTGAAATGCAGTAGGCAGCCAGGCCCGGCAGCACGCGGAAACTGCCGATGGAGCCGAGATTGATGATGCGTCCGCCTTTCTTTCGCGCGATCATCCGCCGTCCCACTTCCTGCGCCAGCAGAAACGGCGCGCGCAGATTGGTGTTCATCACGGCATCGAAATCCGCCACGCTCTGTTCGACGACGAGCCCCTGAACGTTCATGCCTGCATTGTTCACCAGGATATCGATCGCGCCGAACCTTGCTTCGGCTTGGTCGAGAGCCGGCGCCAGCGCTTCGGCCTTGGTGACGTCAAGCACGACGGTGGCGCAGCGGCCGCCGCTGCCGGTCAACTCGTTCTCCAGCCCTTGCAGACGGTCGGCGCGGCGGCCGGCGACGGCAACATTGGCGCCGGCACGCGCCAGCAATCTGGCGAAGTGCTGTCCCAAACCGCTGGTTGCACCTGTCACAAAAGCGGTCTTACCGGTCAGATCGAATTGCATAAGCGCCCTCTCCTAACTAATTTCACATTATGCAGATTGATGTGGTTTCCGACACGGTTTGTCCCTGGTGCTTTATCGGCAAGCGCCGGCTGGAACGCGCACTGGAAATGCGCCCTGCCATCGACTTCGACGTGCGCTGGCGCGCCTATCGGCTCGATCCGACAGTTCCGGTGGAAGGCATAGACCGCAAGGCCTATTTGCGAGCCAAATTCGGCGATAGCCCGCGCACCCAAGCCATGGGCGAGGCCATCCGCGCTGCAGGCACGAGCGAGAAGATCGCTTTTGCCTTCGACAGGATCGCGCGCACGCCCAACACGCTCGATTCCCACCGACTGATCCGCTGGGCGGAAAGCGCGGGCGCGCAGGACCAAGTCGTCGAACTTCTGTTCAAGGCCTATTTTGAAGAAGGCAAGGATGTCGGCAATCGCGGCGTGCTTTTGTCGGTGGCCGAAGCTGCAGGGATGGACACGGCACTCGTGGCCGATCTGCTGTCTCAGGAGGCGGACCGCAGCATCGTCGAACGCGAAGACGCATTGGCCCATGAGATGGGAATCTCCGGCGTGCCCACTTTCATCTTCGCCAACAAATATTTGATCTCCGGCGCGCAGGATCCCGAAACCATCGTCAAAGTGATCGATCGGACGGCGGAGTTAGCCGCTGCGGGCTAGCCGGTTCTACGCCGCGTCGGCGATGACGCGGTTGCGCCCTTCGCGCTTGGCGCGATAGAGCGCCTGATCGGCGCGATGCAGTAGCGCCTCGGCGGAATCCGAAGCGGTATCGGACGCCGCGATGCCGATGCTGATGGTGATGTTTAGCTTGTGCGGATCGCGGCTGATGGCGAAGGGATTGGCCTCCACTTCCCGGCGCAGCCGCTCGGCCACCGTATAGGCGTATTCGGGGTCGGTATCGGGCATGACCACGACGAACTCCTCGCCGCCATAGCGGCAGGCCAGATCGATACCGCGCACGTTCGCCGAGATACGACCGGCAAATTCGCGCAAAACTTCGTCTCCCGTATCGTGGCCGTAAGTATCGTTGACCGCCTTGAAGTGGTCGATGTCCATGATGAGAAAGGCGAGCGGCTTGCTCGACTTGTGCGCACCCGAGATCAGCATGTCGAGATGCCGGCTCATGTAACGCCGGTTGTGCAGTCCGGTCAGCTGGTCGGTGATGGCCATTTCCAGCGACAGCTGCATGTTGTGGCGCAGCTTGTCGGAATACCGCTTTTTGCGGAGCTGGGTGCGGACACGGGCAATGAGTTCGTTCTTGTCGACGGGGCGCGTGAGGTAGTCGTTCACGCCCATTTCCAGCGCCTGGGTGAGCTTGCGGCGGTCGCCTTCGCTGACAACGACGAGAATGGGAACGTTGCGCCCTTCCGGAAGCGAGCGGAGCTGCGAACAAAGACGCAGGCCGTCGAAGCCGCGCAAGCCGAGGCTTACCACAATGAGATCGAAGTCGCCGCCGCGCACGCGCACCAGCGCTTCCTCGAACATGTCGACGGACGCCATGTCGTTGTCGGGCTGCAGGGCCGACGCGAACCATGCCACCGATTCCGGGCGATCCTCGATGACGAGAATGCGGCCCGTGGGCGCGGCATCGGCTAGCGTTTCCGCCGGATCGATAAGACCCATGCTTTGCCCCGTCGCTTCGCGCAGGCGGAGTTCGTCCGTCATCATCTTCAGGCGCACCAGGCTGCGCACGCGCGCGAACAACGCGGAATCGTCCACCGGCTTGGTGAGGAAATCGTCGGCGCCGGCTTCGAGACCCGCTACGCGATCGCTGGGCTGATCCAACGCGGTCACCATCACGACCGGGACATGCGCGGTTTTGGAATTCTTTTTGATGCGGCGGCACACTTCGAAGCCGTCCATGCCGGGCATCATCACGTCGAGCAGAACGATGTCGGGCTCGTGTTCGTCCATCTTGGCGAGCGCTTCAAGGCCGTTATACGCGGTGATGACTTCGAAATATTCGGCCGACAGCTTCGCTTCAAGAAGCTTGACGTTGGACAGGATATCGTCGACGACCAGAACGCGCGCGGTCATGACTTACCCGATGAAGCGGCGAACAGTTTCTAGAAAGCTCGTCACGGAAATCGGCTTGGAGATGTAAGCTTCGCAGCCACCCTGGCGGATCACCTCTTCGTCGCCCTTCATCGCGAACGCGGTGACGGCGACAACCGGGATCGATTTCAGCGAATCGTCTTCCTTCAGCCACTTCGTGACTTCGAGCCCGGAGACTTCCGGAAGCTGGATGTCCATGAGAATCAGATCCGGGCGGTGTTCGCGCGCGATATCGAGCGCCTCCATCCCGTCCTTCGTCTGAAGGATCTGATAGCCGTGCGCGTCAAGCAGGTCGTGGAAGAGCTTCATATTGAGCTCGTTATCCTCCACGATCAGTACGGTTTTGGCCTTCGCATCCATGCTTGACTCTCCAAACGCCCCACGCGTCCAATCGATCTACTTGGCGTCCCGGCCGGCCTAGGGATTGCCGCCGGTTTGGCTAGTATTAGTTTGGATGTCTTAACGCTCCCTCAACGCTTTCAGGCTCTGTGGACGCCTTTTAGCGGCAGGAGTGCCGCTCCAACTAAATGTGAGGCGGGTCAATGCCTTAAAGGTTCCCGAGGGTATTGGGCCAGCCCTTAGGCGGCAGCGACTTGGTATCAAACTCTTGCAGAGAGATTTGGCGAATCGATTCGGGGTCGCTGAGGCGACAGTGCAGAGTTGGGAGACAGGACGAGCAACTCCTGAAGCTCGCTTCTATCCCGCTATCATCTCCTTCCTCGGCTATGACCCGTTCCCGGAACCAAAAACCCTCGCAGAGCGCATCAGAAACCAGCGCCTGATACCCGGGCTGACTCAGGCGGAAGCGGCCAAGCGCATTGGTGTGTCGGAGGAGACGATTCTCAATTGGGAGAAGGGCAAGTGCGAGCCGCTCTACAAACGGAGGGCTCTACTGCGTTTTCTGGAATGGAAGTTATCTCACTAGCTAAGCTCGCCAACGCAAGTATATCTATTTTGCGTCGTTCTCTCGTGCGCGAGATTTTCTGCGATGCTCCGTGATCCGGCTAATAAAATACGGCCATGCTAAGAGCGCGGGAATATTGAGCGCTGCAGAAGCCCAGTGACCGCTCATCAGTAGCGCAAGCCCAAGCGCCAACTGGACCGAATACACACCGCATGTGAGACTGAGAGATGCAATCCGTCGCCTTGTATTGCGAGCCGGAAAGAAGATTCCCCATTCTTCGTATACCTCTGTGGCCGTCGCGTGGAATCCAACTATGGCCGTGACGAGGCACAATTCTGCAAACGTCAACATGAAGATGAAGCAGTCAAAAAGGTCAGCACGAAATGCGACATTGACCACATACTTGTTTTCAAGGCGCCCATCGAAGACAAAAGTAATGAGCGCTAAGAAGGTGACCGCCGACATGATTGAAATAATCTGCTGTGTCGCGAGGTAGTGGTGGAAGGAATCGCCGACGTGACGTCGCTCGTACTCCTCGGCACTATGTGAGTTGTGCATTGATGTTTTCCCCTTCTTGCTAAGATATCCGGCTCCTAAGCAGTCCTATGAGTCTTAAGCGACTTCGCAATGAGTCGCGCGACCGCTTCACGACGCGCTTTCATTTCTTCGGTGTTCCGACCGATTGTTCCACAACAACCTTGTACCCCTTCACGATGCGTTCGGTTGGTTTGGGCGGCGGAGCGAGTGAGGCGATGTAGTCGGGAAGTGCTTCGGGGGGTGAGGAAGGAGATGCGTGTGCGCTCCTCGGCAGATAGTCCCTCGCTCAACGTTTCTGCGTATCGGTTCTGGCCCGTCTTTGATTTGGCAAGAACGTACGCATCCGGTGACGACCGCCTTGCGGATTTGAAGACGGTGCCGAGGATGGTGAGTTCTGGGTGACATTCGTCACGCATAAGAACTGGTGCTGTCCCTATGTCTGGACTTGGTGACGACGCTCGGATTGTTTTGGATACACGCCGACGGCGCACGCGCGAGGAGAAGCTTGCGATTGTGGCCGAGACGCGGTCGGCGCCGGTCTCTCGGGTGGCACGCAAGCACGGGGTTGCGTCCGGGTTGGTGTTTCGCTGGCGCAAGCAATTCGGCGCCGGCCCGAAGCGATCGTCTCAGGCGCGGGCTTGTGAGACGGGCTTCATACCCGTGGCACTTCCGGCGCCGCTCGCATTGCAGACATCGTCAGTGCCGACACACGACGCCATTGAGATCGTGCTCGCATCGGGCCATCGCGTGATCGTCGGCCGGGATGTGGATGGCGACGCGTTGAAGCGGGTGGTCGAGGCGCTCAGGACCGCATGATTCCGGTCCCGACAGGTGCGCATGTGTGGATCGCGGCAGGACATACGGACATGCGCAAGGGCTTCGACGGTCTTGCACTGCGTGTCCAGAAGACGCTGAAGCGCGATCCGCATTGCGGCCATCTCTTTGCCTTTCGCGGCAAGCGCGGCGACCTGATCAAGCTGTTGTGGCATGACGGACAGGGCATGTGCCTGTTCTCCAAGCGGCTGGAGAAGGGTAAGTTCATCTGGCCAACCACTGTCGGCGAGGCGGTGACGATCACGCCGGCGCAACTGGGCTACCTGCTCGAAGGCATCGACTGGCGAGCGCCACAGCGCACCTGGCAACCGGAGCTTGCCGGATAATTATCCACTGCTTCGTGCGGCACGCTGACTCGTGCGAAGTCGCCAGCAATCGCATCGCGACGAGCACTGTGATTCGATTTGCGTATGGCGCGCAGCGATTCGCTCCCCAATGACATAACGGCGCTGAAGCAGATGGTGCTGGAAGCGCAAGCCAAGGCGCGCAATGCCGAAGCCGAGGCGCACGCGCTGGCGCTCCTGGTCGAGAAGCAGAAGTACCTGATCGCCAAACTCAAGCACGAACAATACGGACAGTCCTCCGAACGCAGCGCATATTTGGAGCAGCTCGAACTCGCTCTCGCCGAGATGGAGGAAACGGCATCGCAAAGCGAAGCCAAGGCCCAGCTGGCGGCCATGGCGGCCAACGAGAAGAAGATAGTCGTTGCCGCCTTCGAGCGCAGGCGGCCCGTCAGAGGGCCGCTGCCGGAGAACTTGCCGCGCGAGCGCGTCGTCGAGCCGGCAGCGGCCTCGTGCTCGTGTTGCGGCGGCACGAACCTGCGCAAGATCGGCGAGGATGTCACCGAGACGCTGGAAGTGATTCCGCGCCGCTGGAAGGTGATCCAGCATGTGCGCGAGAAGTTCTCGTGTAGGGCCTGCGAGAAGATCAGCCAGCCGCCGGCACCATCGCACCCGATCAGCCGCGGCCGCGCCGGGCCCAATCTTCTCGCCCAGGTGCTGTTCTCCAAGTACGCGCTGCACCTGCCGCTCAACCGGCAGAGCGATGCATACGCCGACGAAGGCATCGAGCTCAGCGTCTCCACCCTTGCTGACTGGGTTGGTGCTTGTGCCGCCACGCTGATGCCGATCGGCGATGCCATCAAGGCGCATGTCTTCGCCGCCGAGCGCATTCATGCCGACGACACGCCGGTGAAGGTGCTGGCCAAGAACAAGTGCCGCACTGGGCGGCTGTGGGATTACGTGCGCGACGACCGGCCCTTCGGCGGCATCGCTCCGCCTGCGGTCGCGTTCTTCTATTCACGCGACCGCGCCGGAGAGCATCCCCAAACCCACCTTGCGAGCTATCAGGGACTTATGCAGGCCGACGCCTATGCCGGTTTTGCCAAGCTCTATGAGCCGGCCCGCAAACCGGGCCCGATCGTCGAGCAAGCGTGCTGGGCCCATGCCAGGCGCAAGTTCTTCGATCTGGTGCGGCTGCAGAAATCGCCCATCGCCGCCGAGGCGGTGACCCGCATCGACGCGCTCTTCGCCATCGAGCGCGAGATCAATGGACATTCACCGGCGCAGCGCGCGCTCGTCCGCAACGAGCGCAGCCGGCCACTCATTGACGAACTGGAGTCCTGGTTGCGAGGCCGGCGCGCCAAACTCTCGTCCAAAGGCGATCCTGCCAAGGCCATCGACTACAGCCTCAAGCGATGGGCTCAACTCACCCGTTTCCTCGATGACGGGCGGCTTTGCATGTCCAACAATGCCGCCGAGCGGGAAATCCGGGCCGTCGCCGTCGGCCGCCACAACTGGACCTTCGCCGGATCCGACGATGGCGGAAACCGCGCCGCCGCAATGTACACGCTCGTCAACTCTGCCAAGCTCAACGACGTCGACCCGCAAGCCTGGCTCGCCGACCTGCTCACGCGGCTGCCGGATCATCCCGCACGGCGGATCAACGAGCTTCTGCCCTGGAATTGGAAAACGGAGCATCTCGCAGCCGCGGCCTGATTACCCCGCGGTCTTCACCGGATGCGTACTTGTTTTCCAATCGAACTCGGACTGAAAATCTAACCTTCATATTTGAACGACAGCTGCACGCGCGCGCGATAGGCAGTGACCTTGCCGCCCTCAATCGTCATATCGAGCTTGCCGATCTCGGCGACTCTGAGATCGCGCAGCGTCTTGGAGGCGGTTTGAACGGCCTTCTTGGCCGCGTCCTCCCAGGACGTTTTGCTCGTTCCGATGATCTCGGTGATGCGATAGACGGAGTCCGAACTTTTCTTCGCCATGGCCTGTCCTTTTTCGAAGTGGAAGAACCCAGTGTCCTCCGGGCGGCCATCCTACTGCAGAACATGGGTTTATGCGCTGCGGGCCATGACTTTCTTGGCGGGGCAGCCACGTGCCGGATCGCCCGGACCACCTGAAAACAGCCGGCCCAAGGGGGCGGGACGGATTCAAACCGTGCGAATCTTGATCTAGAATTCGCCCACAGACTCAAAGCGCGCCGACCGCGCCGTCGCAAATGGAGCATCGCCATGGCCAATCGCGAACAACGCAGCAACAAGGAAAAGAAGAAACCGAAGGCGGACAAGAACAAACCGCTCAATCCGGCCAAGCCGGTGGCCTATATCGAGCCGCAACTTGTCCGCAAACCGCACAAGGGCAAGGAGCCCGGTTAGTCCCAACCATTGAAATGCCCAACGCCGCGAGGATCTCTCGCGGCGTTTCTCGTTCGCGATCCGGCGCTCGGGTCACTGGTTCGTTCGGTACGTCGTGAACGCGAGGCGGCGTTCGCAAACGAAGACTATTCGGCGGCCACGCCGTTGGGCCGCCACGGTTTGCCCTTCACGAAAGGCAAAGCCAGCAGAGAAATCGCAAACAGGATTCCGATGAGAAGCCAGGCTTCGTTGAACGAGCGTACGAGAGCCGCGCGGGTGACCAGCGGTTCCATTGAAAGCCGCGTGAAGGTGTCCATCGGCGGCATCGGCGTGTCGTGGAACATTTGCAACGGCAGTCCCACCTCGCGCGCCACCACCCGGCTTCCCTGCTTGAGGGCCTCGCCGATGGCAACCGCGTGATCTTTGGTGCGCTGCTCCAGGATGGTGTCGATCAATGCGATACCGATGGCGCCGCCGAGATTGCGCATGAGGTTGAACAGGCCGCTCGCGTCCGGAAGATCTTTTGCCGGCCAGCCGTCGAGCGCCAGACGCGTCGCCGGCAAAATGCAAAGCATCACGCTCGCCCCGCGAAAGACTTGCGGCCAGAACAAGCCGCCGAAATCGGTGTGGAAGGTCTGGAAACCGTTGGAGAGCAGGCCCGCGCAGAACAGGCCATAGCCGACACCTACAAGTACGCGCGCATCGATGCGGGTTTCCAGAACCGCGGCGACCGGCGCCGCGATCAGTTGCACGGCTCCGGACACCATCATCACTTTGCCTATTTCCAACGGCGTATGCCCCCGCACGATGCCCAGAAAAACGGCCAGAATGTATGTCGAACCGTAAAGACCGATGCCGAGGATGAAACTCAGCCCGCAGCCAAGCGAGAAATTCAAATTCTTGAAGCGCCGCAGGTCTACAAAAGGGTAGGGCCGTCGCATGCACAGGATGAAGCCGATCGCTCCGCAGACGACGCAGGCCACCGCCAGTTCGAGAACTTCATTGCCCTGCCAATTGTGCTTGGGCCCTTCCTTCAGCAGCAATTCCAGAGCGGCGAGGAATGCGGCGGCGAGCGCAATGGTGCCGTAGTCGATCTGCCGGAAGAACTTCCATTCCGCTTTCCCCGTCTCGATAAAACCGGCGACGGCGAGAGTCACCAAGACGCCTGGGATAACGTTGATGAGGAAGATCCAGTGCCAGGAATAGGTCTCGGTCAGATAGCCGCCCACGGCCGGTCCCGCGGTCGGCGCGATCATCGCGAAAACGCCGGCAAATACCGTCGCCACCACACGATGGCGTTCCGGCAAAATCGTGAAAGCCGAAGTGAACACGGCCGGAATGAGCATGCCGCCGCAGAACCCCTGTACTACGCGGATGGCAATGAGTTCTTCGGCGCTGGTGGAAAGCGAGCAACCGATACTCGCCAGCGTGAAACCGGCGGTCGCCGCCACGAACATCCAGCGCAGAGACATCGCCCGCGTCAGCCAGCCTGTCAGTGGAATGGCGACGACTTCGGCGATCAGGTAGGCGGTCTGAATCCAAGACGTCATGTCGGAAGGAATGTTCAGCGCGCCCTGGATGAAGGTGAGCGAGCTTGCCACCACCTGGATGTCGAGGATGGCCATGAACATGCCGACGCACATGGCGATGAAGCCGGCCCATGCTTTCGCGGTCGACATGATCGTAAGAGGGCCCCTTTGGATATGGCTGAGAAAATCTAGCGGTTTGTGGCGGTGTCCGGCGAGAGCTGCCGGCGCGAAGCGAGGGCCGCATTTTCCGCCCGAATTCGCCAGGCAAGCAAGCCCGCGTTGAGAAGCGAGAATACGATGGCGACGGCGGTTTCGCCCAAGGCCAGCGGCATGCTCGCGATCTCGCCCACCACGACAAGGTAATTGGGGTGCCGCATGAAGCGGTAGGGCCCGCGCTTGACCAGCGGCTCACCCTCCAGGGTGATGATCCGGGTCGTGAAATAGGGGCCCAGGCTGATCAGCATCCAGATCCGCAGTGCCTGAAACAGCACGAACAGACCCAGCGCCCACCAGTGCATTACGAAGGGATGCGACACCAGGAGCAGCAGGGATGCCAGCCAGCAAACATGCAACGCGACGATCAGGGGATAGTGCGCATGCCCATGCTCTTTTGCACCGCGCGCCAGCAAGGCTCTGGTATTGCGGTTGGAGTGATAAAGCTCCAGCAGGCGCTGCAGCGTGAGCAGTCCGATGAGGAAATAGGCAAAAGCGATCATCCTTGCAGCACGGCAAAGACGGCCGAGAAACCGGGGCCGAGCGCCGTCAGCAGCGTGCGCCGGTCTTTTGCCCGCCAGTTCATGCGCTCCAGCACGAACATCGCGGTCGCGGCGGACATGTTGCCGCAATCGCGCAGCACGTCGCGGCTTTCCTTGAGCCCGCCCGGTTCCATCTTGAACGCGATTTCCAGCGCATCGAGCACTTTGGCGCCGCCGGGATGGCAGGCAAAGCGATCGATGTCCGAAAGTTTCAGATCGTTTTTTTGCAGGAAGGCGTACAGCACGGGCTCGTATTCGTTGGCGACGAGTGAGGGAATGCTCTGGGAGAAAACGGCCTTGAAGCCGTCCTCCTTCACCTCCCAACCCATGATGTCGAGCGACTGGGGCCAGGTGTGTTCGCCATGGGCGATGAGCGCGGGGCCTTCGCCTTTGGTCGAAAGAATGGCGCCCGCCGCGCCGTCGCCGAACAAGGCCGCGGCCACGACATTGCTTTTTGAGAGATCGTCCTTGCGAAAGGTGAGCGCACAGAGCTCGACGACGAGAAACAGAACTCTGCTGCCGGGATTGGCCTTGGCCATTTGCGCGGCGCGCGTAAGCCCCACGACGCCGCCCGCGCAACCAAGTCCGAAGATGGGAAGGCGCTGAACGTCGCGGCGCAACTGCATGCGTTCCACGACCAGCGCATCCAGGCTTGGCGTCGCCACGCCCGTCGTCGAAGCCACCACGATCGCGTCGATGTCGTTCTTGCTCAAGTTTGCTTCGGTCAAAAGCGCCGTTGCCACTTTTTCCAGAAGCGTTACGGCATTGTCCACGAAGAGCTTGGTGCGGTCGGTCCAGCCATGCGGCTCGAGATACCAGTCGATGGGAACGCAGGAATAGCGCCTTTCGATTCCCGTGTTCACGAAAATCGGCATCAAGCGTTCGATGTCCTTGCGGCCGGCGAACAGATTGACTGCGCGTTTCGCCGCGTCCTCTTGGCCGATTTCGTAGGGTGGATTCGCCGATTTGAGCGCAAGTATCCGGGGCTGCATTAGCGCCGCCTATGCATGATCAAATTGGCCCCGTCCAGATACAAACTATAACGCGCAATCAAGCATTTCGTCATCACAATTGGAACTCGCTCGCGAAAGCGTTACGGATGTGCAATTTCACGCTTCGCGCGCGTCAAATCGACAAAGGCTGCCAGAGCCGCCAGCACCAGATACGCCGTTAATGCTGTCTCGGCTTCGGCGGAGGGCGAAGTGGGAGGCGGGCCGAATTTGCCGTAAAATTCAACCGCCGCCATCGCGACGACGAAGCCCCATAGCCAAATATTTCCCCCGCGCCGCGCCGGCACGAATTTCACGTAGAGCCACGCGCCGGCGAACAACGTCAGCAATTCTAGCGGCAGACTGATCCAGACCCAGCGCCACAAACCGAGACCGACTTTCATCGAATTGTCCCATAGCGGCAGATCCTGCACATGAACGACGAAGTCGAGAATCCAATGAGAGAACACCGCGGCGGCGGCGATGAGAAATGCGTAGGCTTTTCGCTCCTGCATAAATAGCGCGACGATCGCGCCATAGACCGCCGACAAGATAAGCGCGCCGATCAACCCATGCGTGTAGGGCATGAAGTAGAGATCGAGTGGGCTACCTTGCGTGAACCCCGGCGTGATGCGCACCTTCTCGACGCCGAGCAGCACTAGGATCGACCAGCACACATCCAGCCACTGCACCGCGATGAACAGCACCCAAAGCGGAATGGTGCGCAGCGCCGCTTTCGCGCCGAACGCCGGTCCGTAATGGCCGATGAACATGTACCCCTCCCCGCCCCAGTTGGGTTGCCCTTGAGAGTATCAGCATAAGCGAGTTTGAAAGGGCAAGACATGTACCTATCTATCGGGAAGAACTATGTTTTTCCGGGGGTGGACAGGGCCTGACCTATGGCCTATATCCGCCCACCTTCGACGCGCCGGCGTCATGAATTCCAGTTTCGCGGGGTGGAGCAGTCCGGTAGCTCGTCAGGCTCATAACCTGAAGGTCCTAGGTTCAAATCCTAGCCCCGCAACCAATTTCTTCCGCGCATGGCGCGGAAGAAATTGCTCCCGCGAAGGCGGGGGGCCCAGATCAAAGGCCGCCTTCGGGCGGCCTTTTTTGTTTTCTGATTTGCATCAAGGAATGCTCTTCGCAGTCCTGCGAAAACTCATCGACAACAGCTTGAGGGCAATCGATGAGCACGGGCGAAGAGATTTATGTCTTGGTCGTCATCCTGGCCTTGGTGGCGTTTGCCGTCACCCTTGGCGGTGTGACCTGGATCGAACGGCGCTGGGCGCACAAGAACGGGCGCTGACGAGCGCATTCAAGCCCATACGGCCTATGACTGGATCGCCGGGATGCGCAGTCCCGGCCGTTCGTTGTCCCAGATCATGGAAACGATTTTTCAGTCTCCGCCGCCGCCGCGATAAAGTTGGATGGAATTGATCCCGCGCCGCTCCGGCGCGCCGTCGGGTGCATGGCGCGCCTCATAAGCGCTCCAGGCTTGCGCGATATTACCGAAGATCTGCACTTTGCGCGCGATTTCCACTTCGTAGAAATCGGTTTGCATGAACCACGGCGTCACATCGGCCTCGTAGTCCGAGAGCGACATGATCTTGATCCAGGACTTGCCGTCGCTATCGACGCCGGTGCGCATCTGCCGCGCGGACGGATGGAAGATCTTGCTCTGCAGCGACCAGTCGCGCGCACCTTTCGTTCCGGAGATCATCGCGTACATGGCTTCGATCACCGCGCCGATTGCGCGTTCGTCGTCGAGCATTCCTGTTGCGCAGCCGTCAGCTGGTGAAAGCGGAATACGCCAGCGTGCGCAGATCGCGCCTCAGCGTCAGGCGCGCATCGGTGCCCATCACCTGCGTCATGAAGACGACGGCGAGGTCTTCTTTCGGATCGATCCAGAACGCGGTCGAGGCGGCACCGCCCCAGAAGAATTCGCCGGGCGTTCCCGGAACGCGGGTCAGGCTTGGATCCATCGTCACCCCGCAACCGATCGAGAATCCAATTCCGGCATAACCCGCTTCGCTGAAGAGACCTTCGCCCGCCACCATGTCCGTCAGCAATTTGCCGCCCGGCAGCAGATTGAGGCTGAACATGTCGACGGTCTTGGGCGAAAGAATATGGACACCGTCCAGCGTGCCGCCGCCCAGCATCATGCGGCAGAAGCGCATGTAATCATGCGTGGTGGAGACGAGCCCGCCGCCGCCGGATTCCAGTTTCGGCGGTTCGGCATAAGTCGATTTGCCGGCGTCGTCCTGTAGCTCCAGCCCGCCGCCCTTCTTGGGCATGTAGCAGGAGGCAAAGCGCTCGAGCTTGGACGCCGGCACCGAAAACGAAGTGTCTTTCATGCCGAGCGGCTCGAACAGCCGCGTGCGCAGGAATTCGCCGAAGGTCTGCCCGGAAAGTTTCTGTACCAGATATCCCATCACGTCGATAGAAACCGAGTAGTTCCAATGCTCGCCTGGCGAGAAATCGAGCGGCAGGTTTGCCAGCTGCTCGATGAAGGCATCGAGCCCGCCCGGCGTCTGGAAATCGCCCAGCTTCAAATGACGATACGCCGCATCGACCGCCGTGCGTGTCATGAAGCCGTAGGTCAGTCCGGATGTGTGCGTGACGAGGTCCACGACCTTCATGCGCCGCTTGGGCGGCACGGTGATGAACTGGCCCGCCGTGTTCTGCACCAGGCTCGGCACGCCGCTCGCATAGACGCGCAGATTCTTCCACGACGGAATGTGCACGTGCACGTCGTCGTCGAGGCCGAGCTTTCCTTCCTCCACCAGCATCATCAACGCTACCGCCGTGATCGGCTTGGTCATGGAATAAATGCGGAAGAGCGCGTCCTCGCGCATCGGTTTGTTGCGCTCGAGGTCCATCTTGCCGACGAGCCCGGTGTGCACCACTTCGCCGCCGCGGCAGATTTGGGTGATGAAGCCGGGCAGCAGTCCATTATCGACGTAACGCTCCTTCATCACGCGATCGAGCGTTGCGAGGCGGGAGGAGGAAAGGCCGACGGATTCCGCTTTGGTCATACTGGGCTCCAGTGGGATAGCGCTGGTACAAGTCTAACCCACACCGCCCGCCTCGCGTCGAGGGGGAGGTGATTTGCTAGGTGTGCTACCGCGCGGCTAACCTTTTTGCCAATAGATATCGGGAGACGCGCAAATGGCCTGGGATTTCGAAACCGACCCGGAATTTCAGAAAAAACTCGACTGGATCGACCGTTTTCTGGACGACCAGGTCGAACCGATTTCACAGCTCGGCGTGGGGTATGCCGGGCCCAAGTCGAAGACCTACCAGAAGGCCATCCGCCCCCTTCAAGCCAAAGTGAAAGAAATGGGGCTGTGGGCCTGCCACCTCGGGCCCGAGCTCGGTGGCCAGGGCTATGGCCAGATCAAGCTCGCGCTGATGAACGAGCGGCTCGGCCGCGTCGGACTTGCGCCCGTCGTGTTCGGCTGTCAGGCGCCCGATACCGGCAATGCGGAAATCATCGCCCATTACGGCAGCGAAGAGCAGAAGAAGAAATATCTCTGGCCGCTGCTGAACAACGAGATCACCTCGGGCTTTTCGATGACGGAGCCGCAAGGCGGCTCCGATCCGCTCGCCTTCAAGACGAGCGCCGTGCTCGACGGCAACGCATGGGTGATCAACGGCGAAAAGTGGTTCACTTCGGGCGCGCGCAGCGCCGAAGTTCTGGTGGTCTATGCCGTCACCGATCCCGATCACAAGGATCCCTACAGGCGCATGAGCATGTTTCTCGTGCCGCGCAAGACCAAGGGTGTCGAAGTGATCCGCTATGTCGGCGTCGGCACCGAACGCGGCGGCAGCGAAGGTTATATGCGCTACTCCAACGTGCGCGTGCCCTACGATGCGCTCCTCGGCGAACGCGGCGCCGCTTTCGTCATTGGCCAGACCCGTCTTGGTGGCGGGCGCGTGCATCATGCCATGCGCACGGTCGGTCAGTGCAAGAAGGCGCTCGATCTGATGTGCCAGCGCGCGGTATCGCGCACTACGCGCGACGGACGCATCGGCGACTATCAGATGGTGCAGGAGCAGATCGCCGATTCCTGGATCGAGCTGGAGCAGTTCCGCCTGCTGGTGCTGCAGACCGCCTGGAAGATCGACAAATACAAGGACTATCGCAAAGTAAGGAAAGACATCGCCGGCGTAAAAGTGGCAATGCCGAAGGTCTATCACGACATCGTCAAACGCGCGATGCACATCCACGGTGCGCTCGGCGTCTCCAATGAGATGCCCTTCTCCGGCATGCTGATCGGCTCGATGGTGATGGGTATCGCCGACGGCCCCACCGAAGTGCACAAGATCACGGTAGCCAAGCAGCTGCTGCGCGACTTCCGCCCCGACAACGATCTCTTCCCGTCCTATCACCTGCCCAAGGTGCGCCAGGCCGCGAAAGACCGCTTTCCAGACATCGCCGAGGAGCTCAAACAGGAATGGGCGGCGCGGGCGCTGTCCATCGACGCGCTGTAGAGGGCGTTCGCCGCACGGCGCCTTCAAGCGCGTCCACGTGCTGCATTCCCTATGGGCGACAAAGCGTTTAACGAAACCAATATTGGAAATAGCAGGTCGAGCATCATGAACGAGGCGAACAGGAAACCACATTGGCCGGCGATGTCGCTGGCCGAAGCCCATCGGGCGCTCACCGCACCCGGCTCGCGCTTCGAAATGGATGAAGTGATGATCCGCGGGGTGAAGACGCGGGTGTGGAAGAACGCGCCGCCGACGATGCGCGAAGTGCTGGCGGTAAGCCGCGTGTACGGGCAACGCGACTTGATCGTCTATGAGAACGATCGCACGACGTTTGAGAGTTTCTTCCGCGCCACGATCGCCTTCGCCCAGGAACTGCAAAAGCAAGGCGTGGAGAAAGGTGACCGCGTCGCCGTCATCATGCGCAACCTTCCCGAATGGCCGGTCGCGTTTTACGGCGCGGCGATCATCGGCGCCATCGTGACCCCGCTGAACGCATGGTGGACGGGACCGGAATTGGAATATGGCCTCGTCGATTCGGGATCGAGTGTCGCGATCGTCGATGCGGAGCGCCTGGAGCGCATCGCCGAACATCTTGTGAATTGTCCCGATCTCAAACGCGTCTATGTCAGCCGCTATGCCGATGATTTGCCCAATCCGATCGTCAAGCGTCTTGAAGACGTGCTGGGCCTGGTCAACGACTGGATGAAATTGCCCGATGCCGTGATGCCGGATGTGAAGCTCGACACCGATGACGACGCGACGATCCTCTACACCTCCGGCACGACGGGAAAGCCGAAGGGCGCCCTCGGTACCCACCGCAACATGAATTCGAACATCTTCGCCTCCGGTTCGGCGATCGCGCGAAATTTCCTGCGTCGCGGCGAAGACGTTCCCGTGCTCGATCCGTTCACCGCACCGCAGCGCTGCACGCTGCTGTCGGTGCCGTTCTTTCACGCCACCGGTTGCTTCGCCGTTCTCAACCCCACGCTGATCGCTGGCGGCAAGATCGTGCTGATGCGCAAATGGGACCCCGAAGTCGCCATGCAGCTGATCGAGCGCGAGAAGATCAACAGCGCAGGCGGCGTGCCGACCATCGCCTGGCAGTTGATCGAGCATCCTGCGCGCGCGAAATACGATCTCTCCTCGCTCGAAAGCGTCGCCTATGGCGGTGCACCGTCGGCGCCGGAGCTGGTGAAGAAGATCGTCGAGACCTTCCCCAAATCGCTGCCCGGCAACGGCTGGGGTATGACGGAAACCTCGGCCACCTGCACAACCCATTCGGCGGAAGATTACGAGAACCGCCCGTCGTCCTGCGGCCCGGCCGTGGCCGTTTGCGATCTCAAGATCATGTCGATCGAAGGCGACAAGGAATTGCCCATCGGCGAAGTGGGCGAGCTGTGGGCCCGCGGTCCCAACATCGTCAAAGGCTATTGGAACAAGCCGGAAGCCACCGCCGCCACCTTCGAGGACGGCTGGGTGAAGACCGGCGATCTCGCGCGTCTCGACGACGAAGGCTTCTGCTTCATCATCGACCGCGCCAAGGACATGCTGATCCGCGGCGGCGAGAACATCTACTGCATCGAAGTGGAGAACGTCCTCTACGAACATCCCGCCGTGATGGATGCGGCCCTCGTCGCCGTGCCGCACAAGACGCTGGGCGAAGAGCCCGGCGCGGTGGTGCATCTCAAGCCCGGCATGCACACGACCGAAGAAGAGCTTCGCCAGTTCGTCGCCGGCAAGCTCGCCGCCTTCAAGGTGCCGGTGAAGGTCGTGTTCTGGCCCGAAACCCTGCCGCGCAACGCCAGCGGCAAAATCCTCAAGACGGAATTGAAGAAGATTTTTGCAGGCTAAACCCACCCTCCCTTGGGAGGGTCGAAAAATTCGCGAGCGCCAGCGAGTGAGTTTTTCGGGGAGGACGCGGACGGAAAATCGCAGGTCGACTCTCCTTCCAAATCCTCCCCGAAGCGCTGCGCGCTTCGACCCTCCCGAGGGAGGGTGGGTTCAAACCGTCGGCGCCGGTGGCCCCTCTCCCGCCACCGCCACTTCGCCGGCCAGCCTTCGCACATTCTCTTCATGGCTGGCCCGCGAGATGGGGAACTGGCCGAGGATCAAGAAACCGATGCCGTAGAGAACCAGGACGATCACCAGATAGGTAAGCGCGAAATTGTGCACGATCGCAGGATCGACCGCGCCCGGTTTCGCATCGACGGGAAAACCTACCACCCACAGAACCAGGCCCGAGCCGAACAGGCCAAGTCCGGACGCCGACTTCTGAATGAAACTGTTGCCGGCGAAGAATAGCCCTTCGGAGCGCCGGCCCGTCCTCAGCTCACTGTCCTCCACCACATCGGCGATCATGGAGACGATCATGATCGAGCTGCCGATCGTAAGCGATCCGCCGACGGCTGCGAAAACGAACAGCAGCGGCACGAGGTATGAGGCTCCGGGCGACAGTACACCCATCAGCCCCAGCACGAGCGGCAGGACGGAAATCGCGGCGCCCAGTGCGAACATCCCGATCGCGGATTCCTTTTTACCGAAGCGCTTGGAAAGCGGCACCGCGATTACGAAGGAAAAGAACACGGCGATGAATGTTGCCAAAGTCAGGACACCGAGGGTGCTGCTCGGCAGCAGCCAGAAATAGGTGTTGATGTAGAACGTCAACGCGAACACCAGGCCGGTCGCGAGACTGAAGAAAAGCGCGGCTATGAAGAGGACGAGGAATGCCCTGTTGGTGAGCGTCTTGATCATCTCCAGAGCGTACTGGCCCAACGTCATCTGTCGCGTTTCCGGTTTTCGGAAAAATGGAATGAACTTGTGCGTGCCCCAGGCGGAAATCAGGATCGCGCAGAGCATCACGATCGCCGCGGTCAGTCCGTAGCGGCTGTAACCGGCTTCGTTGAGCTGCCCCACTTTGTGTGTCGCGTCTTTTGTGAGGAAGATGATGAAAGCGAGCACCGACATCCCCAAGCCGCCATACCAGGCGAAAAACACGCGGTAGCTGAGGAACGATGTGCGTTCGTCATATTTCTCGGTGAGTTCGGGGACGAGCGCGGAGCTGGGGATTTCGTAGAAGGTGATGAAGGTGCGCACGATAATGGCGACGACGATCAGATAACCGAACAGCCACTCCTTCGACCAATGCGGCGGATTCCACAACAGCAGATAGCTGATTGAGACCGGCAGGGCGGCGAGATACATCAGCGGATGGCGCCGGCCCCATCTGGTGTTCAGATTGTCGGAGATGTGACCGATGATGGGATCGATGAACGCGTCGAAGAACAGCGCGATCGCGATGGCTGCTCCAACCCATTGCGGCGGCAGATGCAGAACCAGGTTGTAAAAGGGAAGAAGAATTGTCTGAAAGCCGTTGTCCTTGACGCCGTAGGCGACCGATCCGAAGCCGTAGAAAAGTTTGGTGCGAAGGCTGGTAAGCTCCTGTGCAGTGGCCTTGGCTGTCATGGATCCCCTGGGCCGCGAAAGCGGTCGTTCGTATTTTCAGAATAGCTCGTCGCCGCAAAATCTGTGGTAGGTAGCGGCTTGCGTCAACCAAGGGGCGTGTTGAGGTGGCCGTCGTCACACGCAATTGGCAAAACTACCGTCGGCTGTTGTGGACGGCCGCGGCAGCCTTTGCCATCGGCGGCCTGCTCGCAAACACTGCCGGCCGCAGCGGCATAGCGCTCATCTTCGCACTTGCGGCAATCGCAGCCTTGGGCGCCTTTGTCGTCGCGCGCGCCAACCGCCACACCATCACGTCACCCAGCGATGGCACCGATCCTTCCCTCGCCATTCTGCCGGCGCTGGCGGGCGAAATCTTCGAGCAATTGCCCGATCCTTTGATGTTGATCGACGCTGGCGGCCGCGTGCTTTTCGCCAACAAGGCAATGCGCTCTGCTGTGGGCACCGATGCCGCGCGCAAACCCGTGTCTTCCGTGCTTCGCACGCCTGAGGTGCTGCAAGCCATCGATCGCACGACGAAGACCGGCGCGTCCTCCACCATCGAATTCAGCGTTCACGTTCCGGTGATGCGCCAGTATCAGGCTTACATCACCCGCACGGAGCAATCGCCGCGTCTGACCGCGCTGTTGCTGCACGACATGACTGCGATCAAACGCTCGGAAATGGCGCGCGCCGATTTTGTCGCCAATGCGAGCCACGAATTGCGCACGCCTTTGGCGGCGGTCTCCGGCTTCATCGATACGCTGCGCGGCCACGCCAAAGACGATGAAAAGGCCCGCGAACAGTTCCTGGACATCATGAGTGTGGAAGCCGGCCGCATGCGCCGGCTGATCGACGATCTGCTTTCGCTCACGCGTATCGAGCAGAACGAGCACGTTCCGCCGCGCGGGGCCGTGAACGTGGAAGCCGTCGTTCGCAGCGCCGCCGCCGTGCTCGCCCCGCTCGCCAAGGCCGATCATGTGACGGTCGAGATTTCGGCCGATCCCAGCCTTCCCGATGTCATCGGTGAACACGACGAACTCATGCAGCTCTTCCAGAACCTGATCCACAACGCGATCAAATATGGAAAGCCGTCCGGCCATGTCTGGATCAAGCTCGCCTCCGTCGCCGGGGCGCAGCCGGTTGCTGGACGCAGCGGCTCCGAATCGATGCTCGCGGTCAGCATTCGCGACGACGGCGAGGGCATCCCGCGCGAAGCGATTTCGCGGCTGACCGAGCGTTTTTATCGCGTGGACGTGAAGCGTAGCCGCGAGAAAGGCGGCACGGGCCTTGGGCTTGCCATCGTGAAGCACATCGTGAACCGGCATCGCGGGCGGCTGCAGATCGACAGCCAGCCCGGCGAAGGCAGCACTTTCACCATCTATCTGCCGTCGGTCGGCTGATGCTTCGGGGCGCTGCTGCGCGGCGCACCTCAGCATGACGAGCTCCCCGGTCGCGTCATCCCGAGGTGCGATGGTTCGGGGCGCCGCTCCGCGGCGCACCTCACCATGACGGGAGCCGACCAGTCGTCATCCTGAGGTGCGACCCCGGACTTGATCCGGGGGAGCCCCGAAGGATCCCCTCTCTGTCACAGAACTGTTATAAAACTGTCGCATAGCCGTGGCCGTCGGCAGTTAGGCAGGAAAAGTCCATGAGCAGCATCCCGAGCCGCGAAAGACTCGAAATGACCGATCACATCGTCAAAGCGTTCTCCGAGCAGCTTGAAACGCTGACAACGAGTGTGGCCCAAATGGGCGGCCTCACCGAAGCCCAGTTGGCCGACGCCATCGAAGCGATCGCGCGTCGCGATTCCGCGCTGGCGGAAAAAGCCATCGCCGGTGACGGCCGCATCGATCAGCTGCAACAATCCATCGAAGAACAGGCCTTGAAGCTTCTCGCGCTTCGCCAGCCCATGGCGATCGATCTGCGCGAAACCTTGGCGGCGATCAAGATCGCCGGCGAACTCGAACGCATCGGCGATCTGGCCAAGAACATCGGCAAGCGCGCGCTGGTGCTCAATAGCGAGCCGCCGATCCGGCTGACTCAATCTTTAGCCCGGATGGGGCGCGCAGCGCAGGCCCAGTTGAAGTTGGTGCTCGATTCCTACTCCGACCGCGATGCGAGCGGCGCCGAAGTGGTGTGGCGCAACGACGGCGAAATCGACGAAATCTACAACAGCCTATTCCGAGAACTTCTCACTTATATGATGGAAGATCCGCGCACGATCGGGCTGTGCACGCATCTTCTCTTCATCGCCAAGAACATCGAACGCAGCGGCGACCACGCCACCAACATCGCCGAGACCGTCTATCACATGGTGACGGGCGGGCATCTGGCGACCGATCGGCCCAAGGCCGACGTCACCAGCTCCACCACCGTGCATTTCGAGCGCAAGACATGACGCTGAAGCCGACTGTTCTGGTGGCCGAAGACGAGAGCGCCCTCGTCACGTTGCTGCGCTACAATCTGGAACGTGAGGGCTATCGCGTGCTGGAAGCGGTGGACGGCGAGGAGGCTCTTCTTGTCGCTGCCGAAGAACGGCCCGATCTCATTGTGCTCGATTGGATGCTGCCGCAGCTTTCCGGCATCGAAGTCTGCCGCCGCCTGCGCGGGCGCCAGGAAACCCGCAACGTGCCGATCATTATGCTGACGGCGCGCGGCGAGGAGACCGACCGCATCCGCGGCCTCGACACCGGCGCCGACGATTACATCACCAAGCCCTTCTCGATGACCGAACTTCTGGCGCGGTTGCGCGCGGTCATGCGGCGTATCCGTCCCGGCCTCGCCGACGACATCGTGCGCATCGGCGACATCGAAATGGATCGCGGCGCCCACCGTGTGCGCCGCGGCGGACACGATATTCATCTCGGTCCCACCGAGTTCAAATTGCTGGATCATCTCATCCAGCATCCCGGCCGGGTGTTTTCCCGCGAGCAGTTGCTGGATGCGGTATGGGGTTCGGACGTCTACGTCGAAGCGCGCACAGTCGACGTCCATGTCGGGCGCCTGCGCAAGGCGCTCAACATCGAAAACAGCCGCGATCCCATCCGCACCGTCCGCTCCGCCGGCTACGCCCTCGACGACGAATTCGCCACGGCGTGACGGCCGAAACTACCCTCCCGAGATTCTATGAGGGCGTGGATGGCGACCTGATTTGGTAGCAGACTGGCGAGCCTCACACGCACGACCGTAGGAGGTACCCCATGTCACACACTCAAGCGGCCGCCATCCGCACGCATGATGGCGCAATCTGCGTATCGTTGGAACTGAGTTGTTCGCAATGGCTGGTGGCATCGCTGTCGCCGGGCAGCGAGAAGATGTCGAAACACCGCCTGGAAGCGGGTGACGGGCCGGGCCTTTTGGCGCTTTTACAGCGGCTTCGAGCCCATGCGGAGAAAGCGTGTGGCGAGGCGATGAGGCTGATCACGATCCAGGAGGCCGGGCTGGACGGTTTTTGGCTGGATCGTCTTCTGAAAGCTCATGGGATCGAAAGCCATGTGGTGGATGCGGCTTCGATCGCGGTATCGCGCCGTGCGCGGCGCGCCAAGAGCGACAAGATCGACGTGGAGGCCTTGCTGCGGACATTGCTGGCATGGCTGCGTGGCGAGCCGCGCGTGTGTTCGATGGTGCGCCCGCCCAGTGCCGAAGAAGAGGACCGCCGGCGTCTGACGCGCGAGCGCCAGAGCCTGATCAAAGAACGCACGCGGTTGAGCAATCGCATCCGCGGTCTTTTGGCCAGCCAGGGGATCTGCCTCTACGATCCGCTCAAGCGCGACCGGCACAAGAGGCTGCAACGGCTTCAGACCGGCGACGGGCGAGCTATGCCGGCCAGGCTGAAGAGCGAGATCGAGCGCATGCTCGAACGCCTCGAAATCCTGATGACCCAGATCAAGAAGCTCGAAGCCGAACGCGCCGAGCAGGTGGCGCAGAACCAAACAGCCGCGCTGCTTCTCAGGCTCAAAGGCATCGGTCCGGAATTTGCCGCCACGCTGTGGCTGGAAGGGTTCTACCGGGACTTCGCCAACCGAAGACAGCTGGCGGCCTATGCCGGACTTGCACCGACACCGTGGCAGAGCGGCAGCCTGAGGCGCGAGCAAGGCATCTCCAAGGCCGGCAATCCACGCTTGCGGCGGACGATGATCGAACTGGCTTGGTTATGGCTGCGCCATCAGCCGCAATCGCAGTTCAGCCGATGGTTCGTCGAGCGTGTCGGCCAGGCGCGCGGCCGCGTGCGGCGCATCGCCATCGTTGCTCTGGCGCGCAAGCTTGTGGTGGCACTGTGGCACTATGTCGGCGAAGGCCTGGTGCCCGAAGGAGCTCAGTTGAAAACCACTTAAGGCAGAACAAACGCACTCGACGAGGCCCGATCAGCTTCGTCGATCCGGGTGGATGGACCGTACCCTCCTATGGCTGGCAATGCCGCTCTCCGAGATTGGTCTCCATCTGCCGAGCCCGACGACTTCAAGCATGAAGGATTGTGGTATCGCCGCCAGTGCGGCGACCGGATGTGAGGTGATGCAGCGTCAGGCTGCTTTCATAAAGGGCTCGCACTCCTGCCCAGGATCGACGAAACAGAGCAACCTCGTCTCGACCTTGAAAGCTTCGCGCCGTGCTCGGCACCGTCAAGGACGCGTTCCGCGCCGGCTTCGCCGGTGGCTGCGCCATCCTTGACCGCGCCTGCGCGCGGCGCTGCTCCAAACTCTGGTCGGGACGAAAAGGCGATCCTTCGCGGGCAAACAAAGCTGCAAACTTGTTGCTATCCACTAGCTTGACTACCTAACCCTCATGTGAGGGAGGGTGG
>JACQDN010000008.1 GCA_016201105.1 Pseudomonadota bacterium | reverse complement strand
TTCAAGCTTCGCGGAGACTGGGGCGGCGTGTTGGACTGCGAGGTCCTCACCATCGAGCCGAACAGAACGCTGTCCTACACCTGGAATTATGTGCACGACGATGCGATCTACAATCTGGGGAGTGTGGTGACCTTCACTCTCACGCCAACGAGGACGGGCACCCACCTGCGCATGGAGCAGACGGGCTTTCGGCGGGATCAGCCGCAGGCCTACGGGGGCGCCAAGGTCGGCTGGCAGAAATTCCTCGCAGGCCTCGAGCGTGTAGTGGGTGGCCTGCCGTGAGCCGCGCCGTCGCCTCGCGCTACCAGCCCGTGCTTGTCGCTCTGCATTGGCTGATCGCGCTGATGATCGTTGGGCTTCTGTGCCTCGGCTTCTTCGTCCTTGCGAATATGCCCAACAGCGATCCGGCGAAACTCGATATCTTGAAGTTGCACATGGCGGGCGGAATGTTCGTGCTCGCCTTGATGACCCTGCGCGTCACCATCTGTTTCCGGAGCACCCGCCCGGCAACGGCGACGACCGGTTCGTCCCTGCTCGACCGGCTGGCCTCGATTGCGCACACCAGTTTGTACGCGATCGTGTTCTTGATGATCGCCACCGGATTCTTCACCGGGTTCCTGATCAGCAGCGCGTTCGCGCCCAATGGCAAACCTCTGCCCGGCACGTTCGCCGTGTTCCCCACGTTCCAGGCCCATGCGGTCCTTGCTACGCTGCTCGCCATATTGATCGCAGGCCATATCTGCGCCGCGCTCTACCATCAGATTGTGCTGAAGGACGGCCTTTTCCGCCGCATGTGGTTCGGCAAACGCATCATCGTTCCCGCGGAAAACTAGAAAGAAACTGTGGCCGCACGAAACGGACAGAATTCGAGGCAACCATGAATCCATCGGAGCGTATCGACCAGCTGATCGCAAAGCTCACGGACTGGCGCGGCAAAACGCTCGCCGGCATCCGCAAGAGCATCCGCGAGGCCGACCGGGAGATCGTCGAGGAATGGAAGTGGATGGGAAGCCCGGTGTGGTCTCGCGACGGAATGATCGCGGTCGCCAATGCCCACAAAGAGAAGGTGAAGGTTACCTTTTCCCACGGGGCGAAGCTCCCGGATCCTTACAAGCTCTTCAACGCGGGCCTCGACGGCAACGCGCGGCGATCGATCGATCTTTTCGAGGGCGATAAGATCAATGCGCGCGCTCTCAAAAATCTCGTCCGTACCGCCATTGACTACAATCGGACAAAATTGAAAAAGAACGCGCCTGCGGGTGCTCAGGCGAAAGGACGCAAGAGCAAAAAGATATGAAGTTATAGCGTTTTTTCCCTAATTGGCTCGCGAATTCGAGTCCGCCACTTCGCCGGGCATGAGCGGAAAACGAGCGGGACTCCTCGGGCTGAGACAATGAACTTTATAGATAGACCCGCCCCACGAACGGCCAAAATCTTGTTCGCGAGGCCCTCCGTGTCGAAGCCTGGCTGTGACGGGCGTGGTCGGTCATCCCTGAGCAAGGCCGTGGTGACCGCTTCCCAGATGCCGGCTCCGCTCCATCGTCGGAAGCGCCAATAGACTGGCATCCGATTGCCCTTCTAAGCCGGAGACACGCGTCAACCACTGTGTAAACAGCGCTTAGACTCGAGGCCAAATTGATTCAACAACAGGTCAAGTCACACACAGAAGCGCGATCACATTCCTCGCGCCGTCAAGCTACGCAACTGCATGATCGAAACCGCCTGTTGATTTTCTCTGCGAATGCGATCCCAAGTTCTTTGCGTCCTACAGTCGACGGCATTCGTCACCGTACCTTCATGGATACGTCTGAGACAAACCACCTGTGAGGCTGGGTTGTTGACTGGAATGTGCTCTGCGTCCGGAACGCCGGAGGTTGTCGTTGTCACTGGTTCGTCGGCCAGCACAGGAACTGAAGAAAGACAAAGCGCATACACCGCTGCGATAAGAGCAACACGCATGGGAAACCCCTTAAAGTGTTCGCCTTAAGTTTGCGAAGACTATCGGATCGACGCAAGCAGATACCGGTGGCGAAAGCCCTTTTTCCCTTCACGCTTGCTTGAGAAGCTTGCTTCACGGCGAAGTGAGGCGGCAATCCTTCAGCGGTTTTTGAGCAATTTTGCTGCGTCGCGCGCGAAATAGGTGAGCACCCCGTTGGCGCCGGCGCGCTTGAAGCCCATCAGGCTTTCCAGAATCACGCGGTCGCGCTCCATCCAGCCGCGCTCGATGGCTGCCATCAGCATCGAATACTCGCCCGACACCTGGTAGACGAATGTGGGCATGCGGAATTCGTCCTTCACCCGGCGCACCATGTCGAGATAGGGCATGCCCGGCTTCACCATCACCATGTCGGCGCCCTCGGCAATGTCGAGCGCCACTTCGCGCATCGCTTCATCGCTGTTGGCCGGATCCATTTGATAGGTGCGCTTGTCGCCGATCAGCGCCTTGGCCGAACCGACGGCGTCGCGATAGGGACCGTAGAAGGCGGACGCATATTTCGCCGCGTAGCTCATGATGAGCGTGTTCTTCAATCCCGCGGCCTCCAATCCCGTGCGGATCGCCCCGACGCGGCCGTCCATCATGTCGGAGGGCGCAATGATATCGCAGCCGGCTTCCGCTTGGACGAGCGCCTGCTTGGTGAGGACTTCGAGCGTTTCGTCGTTGGCCACATCGTCGTCGACGATGACGCCGTCATGACCGTGGCTGGTGTAAGGATCGAGCGCGACGTCGCAGAGCACGCCTATATCCGGCACGGCCTTTTTGATCGCGCGCACAGCCCGGCAGATGACATTGGAGGGGTTCAGCGCTTCGCGCCCGTCCGGCGTCTTCAATGCGGGATCGGTGTAGGGAAAGAGCGCCACCACGGGAATGCCCAGCGTCATCGCTTCTTCTGCGGCGCGCACGATCTGGTCGACGGAAAGGCGTTCGACGCCCGGCATGGAACCGACCGGTTCACGGCGATTCTGGCCGTCGATCGGGAATAGCGGCCAGATGAAATCGGCGGGCGAGAGGGTGTGCTCGGCCACCAGCCGGCGGGCCCAGTCGTGGCGTCTCAAGCGGCGCATGCGCAGGCTTGGAAAGCTTGGTGTTGGACCCATTGTGACGGCTCCGGCAAGGAGGGAACGGTCTACCCAATTCAGCTTTGCAAGGCTAGCGGCCGGGCGCTAAGACCTCCCCCGCGAACCGAGAGAAACATCCATGGATTTCGCCCTGACCGAAGACCAGCGTGCCGTCGAAGATGCCGCGCGCCGTTTCGCCGCCGAAAGGCTCGCGCCGCATGCGGCGGAGTGGGACGAGAAAGAGATTTTTCCCGTCGCGGTCATGCGCGAGGCCGCCGCACTCGGCTTTGCCAGCATCTATGTGAAGAACGATGTGGGGGGATCGGAAATGTCGCGCCTCGATGCCGCGATCATCTTCGAGGAGCTGTCTGCGGGCTGCACTTCTACGGCCGCCTTCCTCTCCATTCATAACATGGCGTCGTGGATGATCGACCGCTTCGGCGGCGACGAGCAGCGCAAGCGCTTTCTGCCCAAACTCACCACGATGGAAAAGATCGCAAGCTATTGCCTCACGGAGCCGGGCGCGGGCTCCGATGCCGCCAATCTCAAGACACGGGCGGTGAAAGAGGGCGATCACTATGTGCTGAACGGCAGCAAGGCCTTCATTTCGGGCGCCGGCACTTCGGACATCTATGTCTGCATGGTGCGCACGGGCGAAGACGGGCCCAAAGGCATCTCCTGCGTCGTGGTGGAGAAGGGCACGCCGGGACTCTCCTTTGGAAAGAAGGAGCGCAAGATGGGCTGGAACAGCCAACCCACCGCACAAGTGATCTTCGAAGATTGCCGCGTGCCGGTCGCCAACCGGATCGGCGCGGAAGGCGAGGGCTTTCGCATCGCCATGATGGGTTTGGATGGCGGTCGCATCAATATCGGCGCCTGTTCGGTGGGCACGGCGCGCGCGGCCTTGGATGAAGCCAAGGCCTATGTGGCCGACCGCAAGCAGTTCGGCCGCGCCATCGCGGACTTTCAGGCGACGCAGTTCAAGCTCGCTGACATGGCGACGGAATTGGAGGCGGCACGGCTGATGATCCGCAGCGCGGCCGACGCGCTGGACAAGAGATTGCCGCGCGCCACCATGCAATGCGCCATGGCCAAGCGCTTTGCCAGCGACATCGGCTTCAAGATCGCCAACGATGCGCTGCAGCTGCACGGCGGTTACGGCTACCTCAAGGATTTCCCCGCCGAGCGGCATGTGCGCGATCTGCGCGTACATCAAATTTTGGAAGGCACGAACGAAATCATGCGGGTGATTATTTCCAGAGAGATGTTCAGACAGTGAGAAATTCTCTGGCATCACCTCCCCCTCGTGGGGAGGTCGAAATTTGCAAAGCAAATTTCGGGTGGGGGGAAGCGTCGAAGAATAGAGCGCTCACCCCACCACTTCCCCCAACCCGAAAAACCCTTCGCTGCGCTTCGGATTTTTCGACCTCCCCACGAGGGGGAGGTGATGCGGTGGCGGCGCATGTCTGAAGAACCTCACGTTCTCTTCGAACAACGCGGCAGCGTCGGGCTAATCACGCTCAACCGTGCCAAGGCGCTGAATGCGTTGACGCACGGGATGGCGCTATCGATGCAGGGCCAGCTCGACGCCTGGAAAACCGACGCCTCGATCAAAGCCGTTGTCATTCGCGGCGCCGGCGAGCGCGCTTTCTGCGCCGGCGGCGACATTCGCTCGCTTTACGAATCCGGGTTGAACAAGACGCCCTACGCACTCAACTTCTATCGCGACGAATACATTCTCGACGCCACCATCAAGCACTATCCCAAACCTTATGTGGCGTTGATCCACGGCATCGATATGGGCGGCGGCGTCGGCGTGTCGGTGAACGGTAGTTTGCGCATCGCGTCCGAGGGCATTGTCTTTGCCATGCCGGAAACCGGCATCGGCCTGTTTCCCGATGTCGGCGGCAGCTATTTCCTGCCGCGCTGTCCGGGCCAGACCGGCATGTATCTGGCACTCACCGGCGCGCGGTTGAAGCTCGAAGACTCTCTCTATGTCGGCGTGGCCAACGCCTTTCTTCCGCTGGCGCATCACGGGGCACTGATCGAGCGGATGAGCAAGGGCGAGAAAGCCGAAGACGTTCTGCGTTCCTTTGCCGGCGGCACTGCTCCAGCACCGCTGGCGGCGCTGCGCCCGACCATCGACCGGATTTTTTCCGCGTCGTCGGTGGAAGGCATATTGGAGCGGCTCGACCGCGAAGGTTCGGACTGGGCGAGTGCGACGGCGTCCACCATTCGCACCAAATCACCGACCAGCCTCAAGGTCGCCTATCGCCAGATCCGCGAAGGCGCCAAACTCGAATTCGACGATTGCATGCGCATGGAATACCGCATGGTGCATCGCATCGTCGCCGGACATGATTTCTATGAAGGCGTGCGCGCCACCATCATCGACAAGGACGGCGCGCCGAAGTGGAAACCGGCCGAACTCGCGGCCGTGAAAGACGCGGATGTCGACGCCTATTTCGCGCCATTGGGTGAGAAGGAACTGAAGCTATGAGCACGATCGCATTTATCGGCGTAGGCAATATGGGCGGGCCGATGGCGCGCAATCTGGTGAAGGCCGGACACGCTGTCCGAGCCTTCGACATGAGCGCGGCCGTGCTCAAGCCTGTGGTGGATGCGGGGGCCACGGGTGCGTCGAGCGCGCGCGATGCGGTGAACGGTGCTGAGATTGTCGTCACCATGCTTCCCGCGGGCCAGCATGTGCGCGGCGTCTATCTCGAGGAAGGCGGAGTGCTTTCCAGCGCCAAGAAAGGCACGCTGCTGATCGACTCTTCCACCATCGACATCGACTCCGCGCGTGCCGTGCACGCGGCGGCGGAAAAGGCGGGCTTTGCGTTTCTCGACGCGCCGGTCTCCGGCGGTGTCGGCGGCGCGGAAGCGGGTACTCTCACCTTCATGTGCGGCGGCAGCGATGAGGCGTTTGCGCGCGCCAAACCCGTTCTTGAAAAGATGGGCAAGAAGGTCGTGCTCGCCGGCGGCGCCGGCGCCGGGCAGGCCGCGAAGATCTGCAACAACATGCTGCTTGCCATCTCCATGATCGGCACTTGCGAAGCTTTCGTGCTGGGCGAAAAGCTCGGCCTCGATCCGCAGAAGCTCTTCGACATCGCCTCCACCTCGTCGGGCCAATGCTGGTCTCTCACCACCTATTGTCCCGTGCCGGGACCGGTGCCCACCGCACCCTCCAATCGCGACTACACGGGCGGCTTTGCCACCGCGTTGATGCTCAAGGACTTGAAGTTGGCGCAAGCCGCCGCCCAGTCGGCTGGAGCTGCGACACCGCTCGGTGCCGAAGCGGCACAACTTTACGCTTTGTTTGCCGCAAAAGGTCATTCCGGTGTCGATTTCTCCGGCATCATTCGCATGTTGCGCGGACAAGCGTGAGAAATTTACGAGGTCTTAAGACGACAACGTCTAGTCTTTAAATCAATAAAACAGGTGGGCCTCTGCGCAAAAGCGGGGGGAAGACGATGACGGCATTGGCGAAACCGCAAGTCGCGGCTGCGCTCGAAGGAGCGCATTCCGGTATTGCGAAACATTATCTGGAAACCCTCAATCTCGTGGAGCGGCTGCATCGTCAGCTGCTGGACGTGATCAAGGACGAGCTCGATCGCAGGGACGAGCGCGAAATCAACAGCGTGCAGGCGCTGCTGCTTTTCAACGTGGGCGATCAGGAGTTGACGGCGGGCGAATTGCGCACGCGCGGCCACTACCTGGGCTCCAACGTCTCCTACAATCTGAAAAAGCTGGTGGAATCCGGTTACGTCCACCACGAGCGATCGGAGATCGATCGCCGCTCAGTGCTGGTGCGCTTGACGCGCAAAGGCGAAGCGGTGCGCGACATGTTGCGCGAGCTGTTCGAGCGGCACTTGGGTTCGCTCGAAGCGGTCGGCAATGTGGCGGGCCATGATCTGGAGACGATGAACGTGGCGCTGCACCGCCTGGAACGCTTCTGGATCGACCAGGTCCGCTTCCGGCTCTAAAGTCAAGATTTTCTCCTGACCTCGCCGCGACTCATGCCACCTATGAGCCGCAGCGTGCGGACAGGAGCATCGTTTGGGATCGCTGGCGCGCCATCTTCGCCATCACGGACTGTTTTACGTCTCGACAATCGCCGGTATCGCCACATTCTTCCTGCTGCGCGACATGACGGTCTCTCTGCGTCTGGTCGCGTCCGGCGATCTTTTCTTCTTCGCTTATCTGTCGATGAAGGTCATCGACGCTTTCGGCATCACCACGGATGATCTGAAAGCCCGTGCCGAGCACGAAGACGAAGGCATCTTCCTCGTTGTCTCCATCGTCCTGGCAGCGATCTCGGTTTCCAGCGTTGCGATCATCAATGTGCTGAACGGCCGGCATATGACTCCCGTTGCGCTGCTGCTCTCGCTTGCCGGTGTGCCGCTGGGCTGGTTCACGCTTCACACGCTGGCGGCGTTTCACTACACCAACCTGTTCTACGGACAGCCAGTAAAAGCAAAGCGCAACGCGCACGGCGGCCTGATTTTCCCCGGGACCGAACCTCCCGGCTTGTGGGAATTTCTCTATTTCTCCTTCGTCATCGGCATGACGGCGCAGACTTCGGATGTGCAGGTGACGACGACCGTCATGCGCCGCGTCACGCTCGCGCATGCGGTGGCTTCTTTTTTCTACAACACGCTTATCATCGCGATGGCGGTGAATGCGGTCATCGCACTTGCCAGCTAAGTTCCCGTAATGAAAGAATATTTTCGTTTTAAACGAGGTGCGATTCACCTATACGTCCGCACGGCAAGAACCGCAGGGGCCGCGGGGCGAAGGATAGATGTCCATAGCAGCTTTGAGTCTGGCAGCAGCGCTGGCCGGACAGCAGTTGGCTAGTCTTGGTGGACCACCGCCCACTTGGCCGACACCCGATAAAATTTGCCGGACCGAAATAGACGCGCAGTCGAATCCTGTACTGCTCGATGCCGTCATCGCGGCCTGCAAAGACGATATCCGCTACGCGCCGAACGATGCGGAAGCGTATCTGCAGCGTGGCGTCGCGCTCTATCATGAAGGCGACTATCAAACGGCGTCGGCCGATCTGGTACGCGCGCAGGGGCTGGCACCAGACCGGGCGGATGTTCTGTTCTATCTCGGTCTCGTGGCAAACAAGCTCGGCAATCCGAAGGGCGCGATCGAGCGCTACTCCGAAGCGCTCAAACGCGATCCCAAACAGACGAGCGCCTATCTCAATCGCGGCGCTCTCTACGTTGCCGCCGCGCAGTACGAGCGCGCCATCGCCGATTATTCGCAAGCGCTGGCGCTGGAGAAGGACGATGCCAGCATCGCCTTTCGGCGCGGGTTCGCGCGGTTGCAGGCCGGTGATTTCAAAGGCGCCATCGCGGATTACTCTCAGGGGCTGAAGCAGAAGCCGGATTCGGATGCTTATCGCTATCGCGGTGTCGCCAAACGCAATCTCGGCGACTATGCGGGTGCCGTCGCCGACTACGACGAGGCGCTGAAGCTCAGCCCAGGCGATGCGGGCGCGCTTCTCTCGCGAGGCATCGCCTACAGCTACATGCTCGACGGCGCGCGGGCGATTTCCGACTACACCCAGGCAATCGCGCTCGACGGCAGCGATCCCAATGCTCATCTGCTCAGAGCTTCGGCGCTGCGAACCAGCGGCAAGAAGACCGAAGCGCTTGCGGACCTCGACAGCGCATTGCGTCTGGATCCCAACAATGCCTATGCGCATGCCGATCGCGGCGGTCTCGATTACGAACTGGGCAACTTTGCAGCCGCCATCGACGACGATAGTGCCGCCATCGCGATCGATCCCAAACTCAGTGCCGCCTATGGCAATCGTTGCCGGGCACGCGCCGCCGCCGGCACGGCGCTGGACGCAGCGCTCGCCGACTGCAACCAGGCGATCGTGCTTTCACCGAAAGAGGCCGATTTCTACGCGGGTCGGGCCTTCGTCAGCCTCAAGCTTGGTCACTATGACGACGCGGTCGCGGACGTGAACCGGGCGCTGGAGCTCGGGTTCAAGGATTCCGGCCACCGGGCCACGGCGCTTTTCACCCGCGGACTGGCCGTCATGCGCAAATCGGATGGCGCCAGCGGCAAGGCGGACCTGGACGCTGCCTATGCACTCGATCCCGACGTGAAGGCCCAAATGCAGTCCTGGGGCATTCAGGCCGCACGGTAGAAGCGAATTTCTGGCCCATGTAATGTGACAATTCGCAAGGAAATCCCCACATTGGTGTGGGATAGGCTGACGAGTGGCTGGAAGGCCGCTCCAGCTGGGTGGCAAAAAGGGGCTGCCAAAAGCGGACCCCAATGGCAGGCCGAGGGCAGATGGCGTTTCCCTATAGTTCCAAGTTGCGCGACGCGCTTTCCGGGCTGAGGCGCGAGGGCCGTTACCGCGTCTTCGCCGATCTGGTGCGCCGCCGCGGCAAGTACCCTTCCGCCGATTTCCATGCCGGCGGCGCCAAGAAGCCGATCACGGTGTGGTGCAGCAACGACTATCTCTGCATGGGGCAGCACCCCAAGGTGATCGCGGCCATGCACGCCGCCATCGACCAGACCGGCGCGGGCTCCGGCGGCACGCGCAATATCTCGGGCACCACGCACTATCACGTCGAACTTGAAGCCGAACTTGCCGATCTTCACGGCAAGGAGGCGGCGCTGCTGTTTACGTCCGGTTTCGTGTCGAACGACGCCACGCTGGCCACGCTTGCGAAGCTTCTGCCCGGCCTGGTCGTCTTTTCCGATGAACTGAACCACGCCTCGATGATCGAAGGCATCAAGCATGGCGGCGGCGAGAAGCGCATCTTCAAGCACAACGACATGGCCGACCTGGAAGCGCAGCTCAATAGCGTCGATCCGTCGGCACCCAAGCTGATCGCGTTCGAAGCTGTCTATTCGATGGACGGGCATTTCGCGCCCGTCACCAGCATTTGCGATCTCGCCGACAAGTACGGCGCGCTGACCTATATCGACGAAGTGCACAGCGTCGGCCTCTACGGGCCGCGTGGCGCAGGCGTGGCGGCCCGCGACGGCGTCATGGGGCGCATCGACATTGTAGAAGGCACGCTGGCCAAAGCGTTCGGCGTGATGGGGGGCTACATCGCGGCGTCGGCGGAGATCGTCGATTGCGTGCGCTCGTTTGCGCCCGGCTTTATTTTCACGACCTCGATCGCGCCTTCGCTGGCGGGAGGCATTTTGGCCAGCGTGCGCCATCTCAAAGAGAGCGAAGCCGAACGCCAGGCGCTGCATGAACGCGCCGCGCGGCTGAAGCGCTTGATGACCGAGGCGGGGCTGCCGGCGATGGATTCACCCAGCCATATTGTGCCGTTGTTCGTAGGCGATGCGGTGCTGTGCAAGGCCGTATCGGACGAACTTCTCTCCGAACACGGCATCTATGTGCAGCCGATCAATTTTCCCACCGTGCCGCGCGGCACCGAGCGCCTGCGCTTCACGCCGGGCCCGTTCCATACCGATGAAATGATGGACGAACTGGTTCGCGCGCTCGACGTCGTATGGACGGCGCGCCGGCTCAAACGCGCAGCTTAAGGCGGTGGCGTCGTCCGATAAAACTTCGGGCGCGGAGATTTATGTCGAATTCGTCGTGCTGGGAAACGCCGTGAAGGCGACGGCGATTCATGCCGCCAGCGGCATTGAAGCGAGCATCGTCGGTCCTGCCACCGCGCCTCAGGCTACGCTCGCCCAAGCCGCCGTGCGCAAACTCGAATACGTCTTGAAGAAGAAAGGAACGTGAAGGATTCGCGCGGAGCTGCAGAGCCGCAGAGGGTTTCGTTCTCCACTCCAATCAATCCGTCATGGCCGGCTTTATGCCGGCCACCCAGGATCACCGTAGGCGATTGCGATCCTGGGTGGCCGGGACAAGCCCGGCCATGACGGCTTTGGGGAGGTGAGAAGTGAAAAAGAATTCCGCGTCCTCCGCGGCTCTGCGGCTCCGCGCGAACCCTTCACGTTCCTTCTCTTTTGGATCGCCATCCAAAAGCAAAAACGGCGGGAATTGCTCCCGCCGTTTCGCATATTTTTTTTGCGAGAAGTTACCCGCGGCGGCGGCTTTTGGTGGCCGGCGGATTGCGCCCCAAGCCGATCTTCTTGGCGAATTCCGAACGCTGGGCCGCGTAGTTCGGTGCGACCATCGGATAGTCGGCCGGCAGGCCCCATTTCGCGCGGTACTCTTCCGGCGTCAGGCTGTAATTGGAGCGCAGATAGCGCTTCAGCATTTTGAGCTTTTTGCCGTCTTCCAGACAGATGATGTATTCCGGCGTGATCGATTTCTTCACCGTCACGGCGGGCTTCTGAGAAGTTTGCCCATCCGAGGACCCGGCGGATGTCAGCCCGCCAAGCGTGGAATGCACGCTTTTGATCATGCCGGGAACTTCTGCCACAGGAATCGGATTATTGCTGACATAGGCGGCAACAATATCGGTGGCGAGCTTGAGAAGTTCGTCCGACTTGCTGACGTGTGTGTCGTTCAACATGGATTTGATTACGCCTCTAATCGGTGTTGCGGCAATTCAATTGTAGTTTGCGCAGTAAGCCGCAAAACGCAAGGATTCGCAACATGCATGGGGGGTGACATACAAGAGTTGGCAAAAGTATAGAATACAAAAAGGCCGCATTAATATTGAAACTGGGCTCGAGAGATTTACTTGGTAACATGAATTAAATACTGCACGCATAAGTTGTCACCTCTCTATGCATGGCGGATATTACGATTGAGGATTAGGTACTCTTCGAATCGCTTGTTGGCGTATAAGCACTTCAGGCGAAGTGCGGCGAATTCCCGTGCAAAAGATGAACGCGCGCGAAGCTGGGGATGGCGGCACTCAGCCGCTAGGGTCTGGCGCTAGATTTGGTAAAGGGATAGGGGTACGGGCGCGATAGGTGTGGCGTTGTTGGGCGTCCCCTTAAGCAAAATCACTCGGTGAGGCGTGGCCATGGTAGCTGTCAAAGACGCGGCGCAGTCGCGAAACGAGGGCTTTTTCACGCGCGGGCTGGCCGCGGCGGATCCCGAGGTCGCCAAAGCCGTCGGCGACGAGCTTCGGCGCCAGCAGGACAAGATCGAGCTGATCGCTTCGGAGAACATCGTCTCGCGCGCCGTGCTCGAGGCCCAGGGTTCCGTACTCACAAACAAATATGCCGAAGGCTATCCTGGACGGCGCTATTATGGCGGCTGCGAATATGTCGATGTCGCCGAAGAACTGGCCATCGATCGCGCCAAACGCCTCTTCCACTGCGAATTCGCCAACGTGCAGCCCCATTCCGGCGCGCAAGCGAATCAGGCCGTGTTTTTCGCGCTCATGCAGCCCGGCGACACCTTTATGGGGCTCGATCTCGCGGCTGGCGGACATCTGACGCACGGCTCGCCCGTCAATCAGTCCGGCAAGTGGTTCAAGCCGGTCTCCTACACCGTACGCCGGCAGGATCACCGCATCGACATGGACGAAGTCGAAGCCACGGCGAAGGCGCACAAGCCCAAGCTGATCATCGCCGGCGGCTCGGCCTATTCGCGCGTCATCGACTTCAAGCGCTTCCGCGAGATCGCCGATTCCGTCGGCGCCATCTTCATGGTCGACATGGCGCATTTCGCCGGTCTGGTCGCGGGCGGCGTGCATCCCAATCCGCTCGAACATGCCCACGTCGTCACCACGACGACGCACAAGACGCTGCGTGGTCCGCGCGGCGGCATGATCCTTTCCAAGGACGTAGACCTCGGCAAGAAGATCAACTCTGCCGTCTTTCCCGGATTGCAGGGCGGCCCCTTGATGCATGTCATCGCGGCGAAGGCGGTTGCGTTCGGCGAAGCGCTGAAGCCCGAATTCAAAATCTATGCGCGCAATGTCGTGGAGAACGCGAAGGCGCTGGCCGAAGCGCTGCACGCCCAGGGTCTCGACATCGTTTCGGGCGGTACCGACACGCATGTGATGCTGGTCGATCTGCGTCCGAAGAAAGCGACGGGCCGCGCGGCCGAGAAGGCGCTGGACCGCGCCTTTATCACCACCAACAAGAACGCCATTCCGTTCGACACCGAGAAGCCCGCGATCACCTCCGGCATTCGTCTTGGCTCACCCGCCGGCACGACGCGCGGTTTCGGTCCGGGCGAGTTCAAGGACATCGCCACATGGATCGTGGAAGTGGTCGAAGCGGTGGCGCGCCACGGCGAAGACGGCGATGCCGCCGTCGAGGCCAGCGTGCGCGGCCGCGTCGGCGAACTTTGCGCCCGCTTCCCCATCTATTCCTGATCCTCACACACGAGACATAAAAGATGCGCTGCCCTTTCTGCGGACATGACGACAGCCAGGTAAAGGACAGCCGTCCGAGCGAAGACAATTCCGCCATCCGCCGCCGCCGCCATTGCCCGGCTTGCGGCGGGCGCTTCACCACCTTCGAGCGCGTGCAGCTGCGCGAGCTGGTGGTGGTGAAGAAGAACGGGCGGCGCGAACCGTTCGAACGCGAGAAGCTGGAACGTTCGCTTGCCAACGCGCTGCGCAAGCGCCCCGTCGAGCCCGAGCGGGTCGATCGCATGATCACCGGCATCGTGCGGCGCCTGGAAAGCATGGGCGAAAACGAAATCCAGTCGGCCATGATCGGCGAGCTGGTGATGCAGGCGCTGCAGAGCCTGGACAAGGTCGCCTATGTGCGCTTCGCCTCGGTCTACAAGAATTTCCGCGAGACGAAGGACTTCGAGAACCTCATCGGAGAGCTCGAGGGCGGGGAGAAGGACTGATCCGCAAGTGGCGCATCTGCCACCGCAAAAGAAGTATTGGCACGCGGAGCTGCGGAGACGCGGAGAACAGACTGTGCCGTTCAGACCACGATGATGTCTCGAGGCAAGGCTTGGCGCGCTTTGCGCGCCGATACATGTTTGGGACAACATGCAAGCATCGACGGAGCGTACTCAACTCCGCGTCTCCGCGGCTCCGCGTGCGCCCCTTGTTGTATTTCCGAGGGCCCGAAGACGAAAGTTGGGTTCGCCTTCTTAAACGACATAAGCTAGCACAATGACTGCTGAACCAACCGATCTTCGCCACATGCGCCACGCCCTCCGCCTGGCGCGGCGGGCGCTGGGGACTGTTGCGCCCAATCCGGCTGTGGGCTGTGTGATCGTTTCGCCGGGGGGTCGGGTGGTGGGACGTGGGTGGACGCAAGCGGGCGGGCGGCCGCATGCGGAAACCGTGGCTCTTTCTCAGGCCGGCGCGCTGGCGCGCGGCGCCACGGCTTACGTGACGCTCGAGCCTTGTTCCCATCACGGCAAGACGCCGCCTTGCGCGGCTGCGTTGATCGCCGCCGGCATCGCGCGCGTCGTCGCGGCGGTCGAAGACCCCGATCCCCGCGTGAAGGGAAAGGGATTTTCGCTGCTGCGCGACGCCGGGATTTATATTATAACACCTGTTATGGAAAAAGAAGCGGCCAGCCTGAACGAAGGTTTTTTCCTCAAGGTTCGCGAGGACCGCCCGCTCGTCACGCTCAAGGTGGCGCAAAGCGCGGACGGCAAGACGGCCGTGGCGCCCACTGAAACGAAGTTGGGTGAAAACAAGTTGGGTGAAAACAAATGGATCACGGGCGAGGCGGCCCGGCGCTTCGGGCATCTGCTGCGCGCCCAGCACGACGCCATTCTCGTCGGCATCGGCACGGCGCTCGCCGACGATCCCGATCTCACCTGCCGCATCGACGGTTTGGAGTGGCGCTCGCCGATCCGCATCGTGCTCGACGGCAAACTGCAGTTGAAAGAGTCGTCGAAACTCGCTCGCTCGGCGAGGAACGTTCCCACGATCGTTTTCACGACGAGCGAGGGCGGCGATGCGCTCAAAGCGCTGGGAATCGATGTCGCGAGAGTCGTGCCGGATGTGCACGGCAGGCCCGACATCTTCGCAGTGCTGCGCGCATTGGCCTTACGCGGCGTCACACGGCTTTTGGTCGAAGGCGGCGCTACGGTACACAGCGCGTTCCTGGAGCGCGGCATTGCCGACCGGCTGGAAATCTTCCGCAGCCCCACCGTGCTGGGCGCCAAGGGCCATGGCACGGTTGACGCACTGTCCGCCTTGGATGCGGGCAATACGTCGCGCTTCGTGCATCTGTGCAGCCGAAAGCTGGGCCCCGACGTTCTGGAAAGCTTCGCCGTAAGAGCTTAGAAAGACCTCATGTTCTCGGGCATCATCACCGACGTCGGCCAGGTCCGTCATGTCGAGCAGCGCGGCGACCTCCATGTCGTCGTCGCCACCAACTACGACGTGGGCGAGATCGACATGGGCGCCTCGATCGCCTGTTCCGGGGCCTGCATGACGGTGGCCGACAAGGGCAACGGCAAAGACCGCTGGTTCGCCTTCACCGCCTCGGCGGAGACGCTGTCCAAGACGACGATGGGCAAGTGGAAGAAAGGCGACAAGGTCAACCTCGAACGCCCCATGCGCGTGGGCGACGAATTGGGCGGCCACATCGTCACCGGCCATGTCGACGGCCTGGCGGAAGTGGTGAGCGTCAAACCGGAAGGGGAGTCCATCCGCGTCACCTTCCAGGCGCCGGTGGCGCTGGCGCGATTCATCGCGCCCAAGGGCTCCATCGCGCTGGACGGCATTTCGCTGACGGTGAACGAAGTCGACGGCACGCGCTTCGGCGTCAACATCATTCCCCACACCGCCAAGATGACGACCTTCGGCCACATCAAAGTGGGCAGCAAAGTGAATCTGGAAGTCGATCTGATGGCGCGTTACGTGGCGCGGCTGGTGAACAAATGACCCTGTCGGTCTTTCACGATTACATTGCCGAGATCGAAGACGTCATCGAAGACGCGCGCAACGGCAAGATGTTCATCCTGGTGGATGCCGAGGACCGCGAGAACGAGGGCGATCTCGTCATCCCAGCGCAGATGTGCACGCCCGACGCCGTCAACTTCATGGCGAAATACGGCCGCGGCCTGATCTGCCTTTCGCTGACGCAGGAACGCGCCAACGAACTGAAGATCCCCATGATGACGCAGTTCAACGGCACGCCGCATGGAACCGCATTCACCGTGTCGATCGAAGCGAAAGAGGGAATCTCTACCGGGATCTCCGCGCATGATCGGGCGCGCACGATTTCCGTCGCCATCGATCTGACCAAAGGTCCTACCGACATCACCATGCCGGGCCACGTCTTTCCGCTCGTCGCCAAACACGGCGGCGCGCTGGTGCGGGCAGGGCATACCGAAGCGGCCGTCGATATCGCGCGCCTCGCAGGTCTTTATCCCGCCGGCGTCATCTGCGAGATCATGAACGACGACGGCACCATGGCGCGGCTGCCGGATCTGGTGAAATTCGCGCAGTTCCACAATCTCAAGATCGGGACCATCGCCGATCTCATCGCCTATCGCCGGCGCTACGACCATTTCGTGCAGAGTTCGATCGAGACCCCGTTCCAGAGCCACAACGGCGGCGACTGGATGCTCAAGGTCTACGTCAACACGATGGAATATGCCGAGCATATCGCGCTGGTGAAGGGCGACATCACCACGCCCGAGCCGGTGCTGGTGCGCATGCACGCCATCAACGTGTTCAGCGATATTCTGGATTGGGCGCAGTACGAGCACGACGTGCTGGGCGCGGCCATGCGCATCATCGGTGAAGCCGGCCGCGGCGTCGTCGTGGTGCTGCGCCAGACCAAGCCGACCTTCGTCACCGATGTGCTCCTGCGCCGGGTGGAAGACGACGTCGACCGCCGCCGGGTGAAGGAATACGGCGTGGGCGCGCAGATCCTGATCGATCTCGGCATCAAGAACATGATCCTTCTGACCGACACGCCGGAGAAGAAAGTGGTGGCGTTGGACGGTTACGGCCTCAACATCGTGGGCACGCACCCGATCCGCGGCCGCAAAGGAAGCGCATGAAACCGAATATTCTCATCGTCGAAGCGCGCTTCTATGCCCACATCGCCGACATGATGCTGGACGGCGCGATGGCCGCGCTGGAAATAGGCGGCGCCAGCTTCGAACGCATTACGGTTCCCGGTGCGCTCGAAATTCCGCCCGCCATTCTCTTCGCGGCGAAAGCGAGCGAGGGCGCGGGCAAGAGCTATGACGGGTTCGTGGCGCTCGGCTGCGTCATCCGCGGCGAGACCTACCATTTCGAGATCGTGGCGGGTGAATCCGCGCGCGGGCTGATGGAGCTGGGGGTGCATCATCATCTCTGCGTCGGCAACGGCATTTTGACGGTCGACAGCGAAGAGCAAGCCCTGGCACGTGCCGCGCGCGACCGGCTCGACAAGGGCGGGGATGCCGCGCGCGCCTGTCTGGCGCTGGTGAATTTGCGCATGCGGCTGGGAGCGTACCGATGATCGCGCCCAGCGCCCGCACGCCCGAGCTGTCCAGCGGCGACGCCCGTCACGCGGCGCGGCTTGCCGCGGTGCAGGCCATCTATCAGATGGAATTGAGCGGCTCCGACGCCGAGGAAGTGATCCAGGAATTCCTCGACCATCGTTTCGGCCACGAGGCGGAATTGTCGCCGGGAAAACCCGATGAGGAGTTCTTCGCCTCCATCGTGCGCGGCGTGCCGCATCACCAGGTCGAGATCGACCGCTCGGTGGCGCGCGGACTGGCCGAGGGGTGGAAGCTGCAGCGCATCGACTCCATATTGCGCGCCATCCTGCGGGCGGGCGCACTTGAATTGATCGCGCGCCGCGATGTGCCGGCGAAGGTCGTCATCGACGAATATGTCGACATCTGCCACGCTTTCTTCAGCGCCGACGAGCCTGCCTTCGTGAACGCCGTGCTCGACAAGCTGGCGCACAGAAAACGCGCCGCCGAATTCGGCGAGATCCCGCCCGATGACGAGCTCCAGTTCTAAGGGTCCGCCCGAAAAATTGGGAATGGGCGAATTCGAGATCATCGCGAAATTCTTCGCGCCTTTGGCCACGGATCCGGGTGCGTTCGGTCTGAAAGACGATGTGGCGAGCGTTCAGCCGCGCGCCGGCCACGAACTGATCCTGAAAACCGACGCCATCGTTGCCGGCGTGCATTTTCTTCCCGGCGATCCCGCGGACCTGGTCGCGCGCAAGGCGCTGAGGGTCAATCTCTCCGATCTGGCGGCCAAGGGCGCGGAGCCCGCCGGTTATCTGCTGTCGCTAAGTTTAAGCGCGCAAACGCAAACCGAATGGATCGCGCGCTTTGCGCAAGGGCTCGCGGAAGATCAGAAGGTCTTCGCGATTTCGCTTCTAGGCGGCGACACGACGTCCACGTCCGGTCCTACAACCGTCTCGGTGACAGCGGTCGGCTGGATGCCGCTCGGCACGATTCCAAGACGCAGCGGCGCCAAGCCGGGCGATCTGGTGTTTGTCAGCGGCAGCATCGGCGACGCGGGCGCGGGCCTTGCGCTGCTGAAAGGCGAGAAGACGGCGCCGCAGAAGGCACGCGACGCGTTGGTGTCTCGCTATCGCTTGCCTCAGCCGCGGCTTGCGCTCGGACTGGCTTTGCGGGGACTCGCGCGTGCGACCATCGATGTCTCCGACGGGTTGCTCGCCGATCTCGGCCACATTGCGCAAACCTCGGGCGTGCGAATTTCGATTGAGGCGAGTGCCGTTCCGCTGTCGCCTTCGTTGGTCGAAGTTCAGGGCAAAGACCAGGCGGCGATCGTTCGTGCCGCGACGGCCGGGGACGACTATGAAATCGCCTTCACCGCACCGGCAGCCCAGCGCGACGCCGTGATGCAGGCAGCGGCGCAGACGAATACGCCGGTGACGGAGATTGGGCGCGTGGAAGCGGGGGAGGGTGCGGTGTTGTTGGATACGGTGGGGAACGAGATTTCCGTTTCCCGAACGGGATATACGCATTTCTAAATAATGAGGCTCTCCCTCTCCACCGCGGAGCGGGGGAGAGGGCTGGGTGAGGGGGTGTTCAAGTTCGAGCACTGAACTCAATCGTTGATACGTAATACGGATACCAAGCGCGCACCCTCTGCAGCTCGTGGAGACCCCCTCACCCCAACCCTCTCCCCCGCTGAAGCGGGGGAGAGGGAGATTCCGGTTTTTGCTTCCCCATTTCTCCTTCGTTAGCACTTCGTTAGGCATGCTTTGCGAGGCTGGCGCATGGTTCGCGCCGTCTTCGCCGCCCTGTTCGCTCTTCTCGCCGCCGCGCCCGCCGCGGGCGAAGAAAAAATCGCGCCCGGCAGCAGCGTGGAGATGCCGTATCTCATCGCGCCGGTGATCGTGAACGACCGCCTGACCGCCTACGCCTATGTCTCGAGCAAGATTGTCGCCACGTCGCCGGCCAACGCCATCGAAGTGCGCGCCAAACTGGCGTTCATCCAGGACGCGTTCGTGCGCGACGTGAACGCCAGACCGATCGGCAAGCCGGACGACCCGGCGACCGTCGACACCGAATCGCTCAAGGCACGCCTGCTGGCGGATGCCAAACGAATCGTGGGCGCCGCCAAGGTGCTGACCATCGAGTTCGTCACCATCCAGATGAGCCCCATGCACGAGGGTTCGCCGAGTTGATCTTCTACCCTCCCCTTGAGGGAGGGTCGAATTTGCGCAGCAAATTCGGGGAGGGGGCATGCCGTGGTTTGCGGGATTATGGCTCCGACATTTGCGCATGCACGGAGAGGTCTCGACATGACCCCTCCCCGAAAAATCCACTCGCTGACGCTTGCGGATTTTTCGACCCTCCCTCAAGGGGAGGGTAGGAGCAGCCTAAGTTTCCTCCGCTAACATTGCCTCCGCGACTATACCCAACCCCTTCCAGGGTGCGGTTTTTCGCGCCGAAAACAGCCCAAAACCATCGTTGCGCCGCGCGCCCGCTTTTGGCATGTTCCGCCGCCCTTGCGGCAGCCCTTGAGGCTTCCCCGCGAGGTGGTCTGCTTTTATGGGCCGTGTTTTGGGGGAGCGGCGCGAACCTTCGCGCTGCTTCGCGTACATCTTCGAAAAATAGCAAGGAACTGAGGCGATGAGCTTGGAGCTTGGTCTTGTATTGATAGCGGGCGTGATCGCGCTGCTTTACGGCGCGTGGACGGTCCGCTGGGTGCTCAGCCGCAGCGCGGGCACCGCGCGCATGCAGGAGATCGCAGCCGCGATCCAGGAAGGGGCGGCCGCCTATCTCAATCGCCAATACCGCACGATCGCCATCGCCGGCGCGGTCATCTTCATCATCGCACTCTTTATCTTCGGCTGGCAGGTGGCGGCAGGTTACGTGATCGGCGCCACGCTATCGGGTCTCGCCGGTTACATCGGCATGAACGTCTCGGTGCGCGCCAATGTGCGCACGGCGGAGGCTTCGCGCAAAGGTTTGGCGGCTGGTCTTCAGGTTGCGTTCCGCGCCGGTGCGGTGACAGGCCTTCTCGTTGTCGGCCTCGGTCTCATCGGCGTTGCCGGCTACTACGCCTATCTGCGCGGCGGCCTCGGTCTTGATCCTGAAGTTCCCCAGCAGGGCCGCATCATCGTCAATTCGCTGGTCGCGCTCGGCTTCGGTGCTTCGCTGATTTCGATCTTCGCCCGTCTCGGCGGCGGCATCTTCACCAAGGGCGCCGACGTGGGCGGCGACATGGTCGGCAAGGTCGAAGCGGGCATTCCCGAAGACGACCCGCGCAATCCCGCCACCATCGCCGACAATGTGGGCGACAATGTCGGCGACTGCGCCGGCATGGCGGCCGACCTGTTCGAAACCTTTGCGGTGACGACGGTCGCCACGATGGTTCTCGCCTCGATCTACTTCAGCAACGGCCTGCGCGATGCGCTGATGCTTTATCCGCTGACGATCGCCGGCACCTGCATCGTCACTTCGATCCTCGGCACCATGTTCGTGCGCCTGGGCAAAAAGAAGTCGATCATGGGCGCGCTTTATAAAGGCGTCATCGCCACCGGTGTGCTTTCGCTCGCCGCGCTGTGGCCGCTCACCGAATGGATCGTCGGTCTGAAGACCGTGATCACGACCAGCACCGGCGTCACCTTTCCGGGCGTCTATTTGTTCTACTGCGGCGTGGTTGGACTGCTGGTGACCGGTGCCCTCATCTGGATCACCGAATATTACACCGGCACCGGCTATCGCCCGGTCAGCGTGATCGCGAAAGCCTCCGTCACCGGCCACGGCACCAACGTCATCCAGGGCCTTGCCATCTCGATGGAATCCACTGCGCTTCCCGCGCTGGTCATTTGCGTCGGCATCGTCCTCGCAAACGGCATGGCGGGCCTGTTCGGCATCGCCATCGCGGTGTCCACGATGCTGTCGCTCGCCGGCATGGTCGTTGCGCTCGATGCGTTCGGTCCGGTGACCGACAACGCCGGCGGCATTGCCGAAATGGCGGGCCTCGAAGGCGACGTGCGCAAGACGACCGACGCGCTCGACGCCGTCGGCAACACGACCAAAGCGGTGACCAAGGGTTACGCCATCGGCTCGGCGGGCCTGGGCGCTCTGGTGCTCTTCGCCGCTTACACCGAGGACCTGAAGCACTTCATCGCCGTGCAGGCACCGTATTTACGCGGCATGCGCGGGGTGGATTTCAGCCTCGCCAATCCGTGGGTGGTGGTCGGTCTCTTCCTCGGCGGTCTGCTGCCGTTTCTCTTCGGCGGCATGGCGATGACGGCCGTCGGCCGCGCGGCGGGCGCGGTGGTGGAAGAGGTGCGCCGGCAGTTCAAGGAAATGCCCGGCATCATGCAGGGCACGCAGAAGCCGAACTACGCGCGCGCCGTGGACTTGCTCACCAAGGCCGCGATCCGCGAGATGATCGTGCCGTCGCTGTTGCCGGTACTGTCGCCGATCGTGCTGTTCTTCATCGTCCAATACATCGCGGGCAAGGCCAATGGGTTCGCGGCGCTGGGCGCGATGCTGATGGGCGTGATCGTGACGGGCCTGTTCGTCGCGATCTCGATGACGTCCGGCGGCGGCGCCTGGGACAATGCCAAGAAGTACATCGAAGACGGCCACTACGGCGGCAAAGGCTCCGACGCGCACAAAGCGGCGGTGACCGGCGACACGGTCGGCGATCCCTACAAGGACACCGCCGGTCCCGCCGTGAACCCGATGATCAAGATCACCAACATCGTGGCGCTGCTGCTGCTGGCGACATTGGCGACGCTGGGGTGATTGTTCGTTAGAAAAAAGAAGGCACGCGGTGTGAGCCGCGTGCCTTTTTTTATCTCACTCCCTCTACCCCGCTTCAGCGGGGCCGAGGGAGAGGAGATGGCGTTCTACTGCCCCGGGTTTTGCTGGCCGGGTTGGCCGATGGGCACGCCGGGGGTCGCGTTGAAGAGTTGCTGCAGGAATGTGATTTCCCGGCCCGGTGTCGGCGTTTCGCGCGATTCGAACGACACGACATGGCCGTCGCGCAGGCCGAAGTGCTTGAGACCGGTGACCTTGCCGTCCTTGTCGAAATAGAGCGCGAGGATCTTGCGCTGCGTGACCGTGGGATCGAAGAAGGCGACTTGGCGTTCGGTGGAGGAAATGTAGTACCACGCCGTCGCGCCGAAGGAGGCTTCGGTGGAGGGATCGCCGAGGCGCGTTTGCACCGTCGTCTTGGTGTCGGTGCCGATCCTGATCGAGGCTTCGGTGACGGGATCGACCTGATAGCCGCGTTGGCTGATCACCGGCGTGCAGCCGATGAGAAGCAGGGCCGTCAAAGACGTGGCAGTCACGAGAGCCGGAATTTTCATGTGAATAGTGACCTCGACACGGTTTCTTCGCCCCGTTTCCTTGTCCCCCCAAGGGTCGCCCCTCAAGGGCGATGTGCTAGCCTTGCCAAGGCTGGCTTGCAAGGCCATGGCGCACGGAGATTGTCCTTAATGCTGAACGCCTTACGCGGATCGGGGCGCAGAGCCGAGGCGAAGCGCACGGCCGCCCGGCTCTACGAAGAGCTGAGCGCCGCTGCCCGCCAGCCGGTCTTTTTCGCCGCGCTGGGCGTGGCCGACACCGTTGATGGACGTTTTGACATGGTGGCGCTGCACGGCTGGCTGGTGCTCGAGCGGCTCACGAACCAGGGCCAGCGCGATTTGGCGCAGGCCCTGACCGACAGGCTCTTCATCGCCTTCGACGAAGCCTTGCGCGAATTGGGTGCGGGCGACATGGGCATGTCCCGGCGCATGACCAAGATGGGCGATGCGTTCTACGGACGCTTGCAAGCCTACAGTGCGGCGAAGAACGAAGCGGCGCTCGCGGAAGCGATCGGGCGCAACGTGTTTCGCGGTGCGCAGGATCGCGGCGAGCAATCGCGGGTGCTGGCGCGGTATGTGGCGAGCGCGAGAGAGAAGCTGGCGAAAGCGGATCCGGAGAGGGATGCGTTGGATTTTGGGGTGGTGACGACGGGATGACGGCGCCAGGAAAAATATTTCACGCGGAGGCGCGGAGACGCGGAGAAGAGTTTTTTATTCCGAACCCCAAAACCGTCATGGCCGGGCTTGTCCCAACCCAGGATCACCGTAGTCGATCGCGATCATGGGTGGCCGCCACAAGGGCGGCCATGACGGAGTTTTTTAGATTCAAGAATTTTCTCGATCTCCGCGGCTCCGCGTCTCCGGTGCGCCAGGGAAGCTGGCGCGATCCAACCGGTGAAAGTCCGGTCCAGGTAAGGGGTAGCGCCGGCCTGGTAGTGAGTGTTGCGTTGTGGAAGGCGACGACCATGGCGAAGCGTACACAACGATTGTG